>NZ_VFVN01000008.1:0-283137 GCF_006442185.1 Mesorhizobium sp. B2-4-1
CAAGGATTTCGCCGCCGTCATCAACCCGCCGCATGCGACGATCCTGGCGGTGGGCGCCGGCGAGGAGCGGGCGGTGGCCAAGAACGGCGAGATCAGAATCGCCACCGTGATGTCGGTGACGCTGTCGACCGACCATCGCGCCGTGGACGGAGCACTCGGTGCCGAACTGCTGGTCGCCTTCAAGAAGCTGATCGAGAACCCGATGGGCATGCTGGTGTAGGAAGAACAAGGCGGTGCGGAAATTCTTCACCGGCCTCTTCGCCGGCGGCTTGGAGGCGCAGGAATTCGCCGTCGTCACCAACGCCGAGGAAGAATACTCCCTCGCAAGGGCGGGTTGAGCAAGATGAAGACGGTTCTTTGCTACGGCGACTCACTGACCTGGGGCTACAATGCCGAGGGTGGCCGTCATGCGCTCGAGGATCGCTGGCCAAGCGTGCTGCAGACCGGACTAGGTGACGGCGTGCATGTCATTGCCGAGGGGCTGAATGGCCGCACAACGGCGTTCGACGATCACCTGGCAGGCGCCGACCGCAATGGCGCAAGAACGCTGCCGACGGTGCTGACCACGCATGCGCCGATCGACGTCATCGTCATCATGCTCGGCGCCAACGACATGAAGCCCTGGATCCACGGCAATCCCGTTGCGGCCAAACAAGGCATCCAGCGCCTGATCGACATCGTGCGCGGCCACGACTATCCGTTCGACTGGCCGCCGCCGCAGATCCTCATCGTCTCGCCGCCTCTCGTCAGTCGCACCGAAGATGCCGAGTTCAAGGCGATGTTTGCCGGCGGCGACGATGCCTCCAAAGAGCTTGCGCCGCAATATTCCACGCTTGCCGATGAGGCTGGCTGCGGCTTCTTCGATGCCGGCACGGTGGCCAAGACCACGCCGCTCGACGGCGTCCATCTCGATGCCGAAAATACGCGAAACATCGGCGAGGCGTTGACGCCGCTCATGCGCGTCATGCTGGAATTGTGATTGAAGGAGAAAACCGTGGCTGAGAACTACGACGTCATCATCATCGGCTCCGGTCCCGGCGGCTATGTCACGGCAGTGCGTTCCGCGCAGCTCGGTTTCAAGACGGCGATCGTCGAGCGCGAGCATCTCGGCGGCATTTGCCTGAACTGGGGCTGCATTCCGACCAAGGCGTTGCTGCGTTCGGCCGAGATCATGCATTATTCGGATCATCTGAAGGACTATGGACTGAAGCTCGACGGCAAGGTCAGCGTCGACACGTCGGCCGTCGTCGACCGCTCGCGCAAGGTTTCGCTGCGGCTCAATGGCGGCGTCGCCTTCCTGATGAAGAAGAACAAGGTCGACGTCATCTGGGGCGAGGCCAAGCTGACAAAACCGGGCGAGATCGTCGTCTCCAAGACGGCCAAGAAGCCGATGGAGCCGCAGCCGCCTGTGCCGAAAGGCGTCAAGGGCGAGGGCACCTACACCGCCAAGCACATCATACTGGCGACCGGCGCCCGGCCGCGGGCGCTGCCGGGCATCGAGCCGGACGGCAAGCTGATCTGGACCTATTTCGAGGCCATGGTGCCCAAGGAAATGCCGAAGTCGCTGCTGGTGATGGGTTCGGGCGCCATCGGCATCGAATTCGCCTCGTTCTACCGCACCATGGGCGCCGACGTGACCGTCGTCGAACTGCTGCCGGCCGTGATGCCGGTCGAGGACGCCGAGGTGTCGAAATTCGCCCAGAAGCAGTTCGAGAAGCAGGGCATGAAAATCATTCTCGAAGCCAAGGTAACCAAGGTCGAGAAAGGCGCCAATTCGATGACCGCGCATGTCGAGATGAAGGACGGCAAGGTGGAGAAGATCACGGCCGATCGCATGATCTCGGCCGTCGGCGTGCAAGGCAATATCGAGGGCCTCGGCCTGGAGACGCTTGGCGTGAAGACGGAGCGCGGCTGCGTCGTCGTTGACGACTACGGTAAGACCAATGTGTCCGGCATCTACGCCATCGGCGATGTCGCCGGCCCGCCGATGCTCGCCCACAAGGCCGAGCATGAAGGCGTCGTCTGCGTCGAGAAGATCGCCAATTTCCCCGGCGTGCACGCCACCGACAAGCTGAAGATCCCTGGCTGCACCTATTGCAATCCGCAGGTCGCTTCGGTCGGCCTGACAGAAGCGAAAGCCAAGGCCGAGGGCAAGGATGTCAGGGTCGGCCGCTTCCAGTTCGCCGCCAATGGCAAGGCCATCGCGCTCGGCGAGGACCAGGGCTTCATCAAGACCATCTTCGACAAGAACACCGGCCAACTGCTTGGCGCCCACATGGTGGGCGCCGAAGTGACCGAACTGATCCAGGGTTTTGTCGTTGCGATGAACCTCGAGACGACCGAGGAAGAACTGATGCACACGATCTTCCCGCACCCGACGCTGTCGGAGATGATGAAGGAAAGCGTACTCGACGCCTATGGCCGTGCGTTGAACGCATGATAGATTGGCCGCACGAGACTCAGATGCGAAAGCCGCAGGAGCTCGACGGCAAGTTAGTTCGGTTCCGGATGCGTTTTTTCTCAAGCAAGGAGAAGGCATATGGACGTGAATGGCGTGGGCTGGATCGCAGCCATCATCATCGGCGGCCTGGCGGGCTGGTTTGCCGAAATGGTCATGAAGAGCAACACCGGCGTCTTGATGAACATCATCTTGGGCATTGCCGGCGCAGTGGTGCTGAACGCGATCTTGCGTGCCTTGAACATCGGCGTGTTTGGCGTCGGCTGGACCGCCTACCTGATCACCGGTTTCATCGGCGCCTGCCTGCTGATCTGGGCCGGGCGTCTGGTGCGCCGTTAGTCGGTATCGTTTCCGCCATGCGAAAACGGTTGTGGCGGCATGTACCGCCGCAGCCTTTTTCTTTGTGCTGAAAAGTCCTAGATGACGTGTAAGTGACGATCGCCGGCGGCGATCGCAAAGAAAACCAGGGTTCCGATGGTCACCGTCCTCGACACGATCGCCAATGCGCCGCGGCTGCGGCATCCGGAGAAGGCGCACAAGCCCGACCAGGACGTGCTGCGCAAGCCTGACTGGATCCGCGTCAAGGCGCCTGTGTCGAAAGGCTATGCCGAAACCCGCGAGATCGTGAAATCGCACAAGCTGGTGACGGTCTGCGAGGAGGCCGGCTGCCCGAACATCGGCGAGTGCTGGGACAAGAAGCACGCCACCTTCATGATCATGGGCGAGATCTGCACACGTGCCTGCGCCTTCTGCAACGTCGCCACCGGCATCCCGACCGCGCTCGACCCGGAGGAGCCGGCACGGGTCGCCCACGCGGTCAAGCAGATGGGCCTCAGCCACGTCGTCATCACCTCTGTCGATCGCGACGATCTCGCCGATGGCGGCGCGCAGCATTTCGCCGAGGTCATCCGTGCGATCCGGTCGGCGACGCCTTCAACCACGATCGAGATCCTGACGCCCGACTTCCTGCGCAAGGACGGCGCACTGGAGGTCGTGGTTGCGGCAAAGCCCGATGTCTTCAACCACAATCTCGAAACGGTGCCGTCGAACTACCTGACGGTCCGGCCAGGCGCCCGCTATTTCCATTCGATCAGGCTTTTGCAGCGGGTCAAGGAGCTCGACCCTTCGATCTTTACCAAGTCCGGCATCATGGTTGGACTGGGCGAGGAGCGGAACGAAATCCTGCAGCTTATGGACGATCTGCGTTCGGCCAATGTCGACTTCATGACCATAGGCCAGTATCTGCAGCCATCGAAAAAGCACCACCCGGTGATCCGCTTCGTCACCCCGGAGGAGTTCAAGTCCTTCGAGACGATCGGCCGGACCAAGGGCTTCCTGCTGGTGGCGTCGAGCCCGCTGACCCGCTCCTCGCACCACGCCGGCGACGATTTCGCCAAGCTGCGCGCCGCGCGCCAAGCGCAGCTCGAGAAATCGCTCTGATGCATGTCGCCCAAAGTGACTTCGGGTTTTGGGAGAACGGCATGCACGAAAACAAAGACTCTAAGGTGCGTCGCATGAGTCTGTGTCGACGCGACGCGCTTTAGAGCCGGGTTCATGCCGAAATTCGAAGCCACCCGCCGCGTTTCCCACACGCCGGAACAGATGTTCGCCCTGGTCGCCGACATCGAAGCTTATCCGCAATTCCTGCCGCTTTGCGAGGCACTGACGGTGCGCTCGCGCAAGGAGCGTGACGGGCGCACTATCCTCGTCGCCGATATGAGCATCGGCTACAAGGCGATCCGCGAGACCTTCACGACGCAGGTGCTGCTGAAGCCCGACGAGCGTGCGATCGACGTCAAATACATCGACGGTCCGTTCAAATAT
Organism: Mesorhizobium sp. B2-4-1; assembly: GCF_006442185.1. Taxonomy (NCBI): domain Bacteria; kingdom Pseudomonadati; phylum Pseudomonadota; class Alphaproteobacteria; order Hyphomicrobiales; family Phyllobacteriaceae; genus Mesorhizobium; species Mesorhizobium sp. B2-4-1. The sequence goes on from NZ_VFVN01000008.1 coordinate 4,283, forward strand.
CTGACCAATGTCTGGCGATTCGACCCTGCCGACGGCGGCTGTGCCGTCTGCTTCTTCATCGACTACGAGTTCAAAAGCCGCATCCTCGGCGCCCTGATGGGCACGATGTTCGACCGTGCCTTCCGCATGTTCTCCGAAGCCTTCGAAAAGCGTGCTGATGTCATCTACGGTGCAAAACCGGCGTGAGCATGCCCAAGCGCCTGCAATCCCAGCTTGAGTGCATGGCTGGCGGTCTCCTGGCGAATGAAAGCACGGCCTTCATCGGCGAACAGCACGCGATCGGCCGTAACCGGCTGGCCGCTTAGGCCAATCCCGAACCAGACCAGGCCGACCGGTTTTTCCGGCGAGCCACCGCCCGGTCCGGCAATGCCGGTAACGGCGAGGCTGAGCCCGGCGCGGGAGCGCGCCAGCGCGCCGGTTGCCATTTCGATCGCTGTCTCGCGTGAAACCGCGCCATGAGCCTCCAGCGTGGCGGCGGAAACCCCGAGCATGTCCATCTTGGCTTCATTGGAATAGGTGATGAAGCCGCGATCGACCACGGCGGAAGAGCCGGCGATGTCGGTCAGCGCGGCGATGATCATGCCGCCGGTGCAGCTTTCCGCCGTCGCAAGCATAATGCCGCGCTTCTGGCAGGCTTGCAGCAATGCATCTGCCAGTTCGCTGTTGCTCATTCCGGCACCTCGCCGGGAAACACCACGCTCGCCGTGGCGATCGCCGCAATGCCTTCCTCGCGGCCGACGAAACCGAGCTTCTCGTTGGTTGTCGCCTTGATGGAGATGCGGTCCGCAGAGATGGCTAGCATCTGCGACAGGGCAGCCGTCATCGCCTCGCGATGTGGGCCGACGCGTGGCGCCTCGCAGATCAGCGTGATGTCGGCATTGGCGATGCGGCCGCCGCGCGCGCGCACCAGCTTTGCCGCATGTTCTACGAATATCCGGGAGGCAGTACCCTTCCACTGCGGGTCGGAGGGTGGGAAATGCGTGCCGATATCGCCGGCGCCGCAGGTCGCCAGCAGCGCATCGGTAAGGGCATGAAGCCCGACATCGGCATCGGAATGGCCGGACAGTTTCTTGTCATGCGGGATGGCGATGCCGCACAGCGTGACGTGGTCGCCAGGCTCGAACGCGTGGACGTCGTAGCCATTGCCGGTTCTGATATCGGGAAAGCGCATGCGCTCGCTGGAAAGTCGTTGGTCCGCCATGGCGATGTCCCGTGCCCAGGTGAGTTTGACGTTGTCCGGCGAGCCGGGAACGAGTTTGACCGGCATCTGCATCCACTCGGCGATCGCGGCGTCGTCGGTAAAGTCGGTTTTGCCGCTGTTATAGGCTTCCTCATGCATGGCCATAATCGCCAGGAATGGGAAACCCTGCGGCGTTTGCGCTGCGTGAAGCCCGCTCCGGGAAACCGTTTCGGCGACCATCCCGGCGGTGGATTCGCGTTTCAGCGTGTCGGCGACGGGCAACGCCGGGAGCGCGCCCTCGCGCTCGCCGATGGCTGCGATCGTACGGTCGATCAGATCCGCGTCGACGAAGGGGCGCGCCGCGTCGTGGATGAGAACCTTGTCCGGTGCGTAGCTTCTCAACGCCTGCAGTCCGAGGCGAACCGAGTCTTGCCTGGTGGGGCCACCCGCAATTGCCGTGACGCGATTGGAGTGTGGACCCACGGCATGTCGAAAAAGTTCGTGATCCTCGGCGTGTATGGCCACGACGAGCGGGCCGATACGCGGATGCGCCAGGAAAATATCGATGACGTGGGCGATGACGGCGCGACCGCCGATCTGCTGATATTGCTTCGGGCCATCGGCCTGTCCGGCACGCGCGCCACGGCCGGCCGCAACAATAACCACCGCGACCTTGCCGTTCGCCTCCAAAGCCTGATTTTCGTTTCCGTCAGTCATGCCGATTGGCTTAGCGCACGATCCCCAAAAGTGTAATCGGTTTTCGGAGAGATCGTAGGCCACATGAAGCCCCAAAACGTCCATTGCGTGTCCGTGCAGGGCGCGGCGCTTTGCTCGGGACTGCAGCCGAGCTCGGCATTTCCCAATTGCGCCGTAATGTGGCGTCATTCCGCGTTGCACATTGCGGCCGATATGGCTAGAGAATGTGCAGCAAATGAACATGCTTGGTTTTTGTGCATGCCTGACCTGACCAAATTGGCCGCACCTCTCGACGTCGGCGGCGTGAGTATCCGCAATCGCGTGTTCCTCGCGCCGATGTCGGGAATTACCGACGAGCCGTTCCGCCAACGCGCCCATGCGCATGGCGCCGGCCTGGTCGTGTCCGAAATGGTGGCAAGCGGCGAGCTCGCCAGAGGCAGGGCCGGCTGCGACCTGCGCATACGTCATTCGGGCCTGCCCGTCCATATGGTGCAGCTTGCCGGCCGCGAGGCGGCACACATGGCCGAAGGCGCGCGCATCGCCGCCGGCGAGGGCGCCGACGTCATCGACATCAATATGGGTTGCCCCGCCAAGAAGGTGACCGGTGGCTATGCCGGCTCGGCACTGATGCAGGACCTCGATCATGCACTGTCGCTGGTCGACGCCGTGGTGGGAGCGGTCGGCGTGCCGGTGACGCTGAAGATGCGGCTCGGCTGGGACGAGAATGCGCTCAACGCGCCCGACCTGGCGCGCCGTGCCGAGCAGGCGGGCGTCAAGATGGTGACGGTGCACGGCCGTACGCGCTGCCAGTTCTATCAGGGCAATGCTGATTGGCGTGCCATAGCCCGCGTCAAGGCTGCCGTGTCGATCCCGGTCGTCGCCAATGGCGATGTGTCTTCGCCTGCGCAAGCAGCCGCTGTTCTGGAGCAATCCGGCGCCGATGCGGTGATGGTGGGCCGCGCCCACTACGGCGCGCCCTGGGTCGCCGGAACCATCGCGGCCGCGGCGGCAGGCGAGCTTGCCCGGCTACCGGAAAGCGCTGCGGAACTGACCGACTACATCATTGCCCACTACGAGGACATGCTGGCGCTCTACGGCGTCGAAAGCGGCCTGCGCCAGGCGCGCAAGCACCTCGGCTGGTATCTGGACCGCCATGCCGGCGCCCTTGCCGGCGAAAGGCGCAAGGCCATTCTCACGTCTTTCGACCCCGCGCGGACGATTATCTTGCTTCGCGACGTGTTTTCGGCCGCCGAGCAAGCACCCATGCGGAGCGCCGCATGAACGCCTCCGTCGGCCAGGGCCCGGAAATGGCGGATGCCGCCCAGATCGTGCTCAACACCATCCGCCGTCCGGTCATCATGATCAGCCCGGAGGGGTTCATCACCTTCGCCAATGCCGATGCGGAGGACTTCTTCCGCTCGAGCGCGACGATGCTCGCCCGCAACACGCTGTCAAAGCTCATTCCCTTCGGCAGCCCGTTGCTGACGCTGGTCGACCAGGTGCGCGAGCGCCGGGCCCCCGTCAACGAGTACCGGGTCGACGTGTCGTCTCCGCGTCTCGGCATCGAGAAGGTGGTCGATCTCTATGTCGCCCCGGTGCCGGAGTTTCCAGGCTCCGTCGTGGTGATGTTCCAGGAACGGTCGATGGCCGACAAGATCGACCGGCAGATGACGCACCGCGGCGCGGCGCGCTCGGTGACCGGTCTGGCGGCGATGCTGGCTCACGAGATCAAGAACCCGCTCTCCGGCATCAGGGGCGCTGCCCAGCTGCTTGAACTGTCCGCTTCCGACGAGGATCGCGCGCTGACGCGGCTGATAACCGACGAGACCGATCGCATCGTGTCGCTGGTCGATCGCATGGAGGTGTTTTCCGACGAGCGGCCGATTGACCGCTACCCCGTTAACATCCATGTCGTACTCGACCATGTGAAGGCGATCGCGAAGAACGGTTTTGCTAGGAAAATCAAGATATTGGAGGATTATGATCCTTCATTGCCTCCGGTTTTCGCCAACCGCGACCAGCTCATCCAGGTGTTCCTCAACCTGGTCAAGAACGCCGCCGAGGCGATCGGCGGCGATCCCCAAGGTGAAATCGTCCTGTCGACGGCCTTCCGGCCGGGCATTCGCGTTTCGGTTCCAGGCACTCAGGATCGCGTGTCGCTGCCGCTCGAGTTCTGCGTGCGCGACAACGGTTCCGGCGTCTCGGAGGATATCCTGCCGATCCTGTTCGATCCCTTCATCACCACCAAGCCGAACGGCTCGGGACTGGGCCTCGCGCTGGTGGCCAAGATCGTCGGTGAGCATGGCGGCATCATCGAATGCGAATCGACGCCGCGCGCGACAATGTTCCGCATCCTGATGCCGGCCTGGAAGGAAACGGCGCTCGGTGCCGATGAAGACGCTGAAGGAGACCGCAAATGACCGTTCGCGGCAATATTCTCGTCGCCGACGACGATGCGGCGATCCGTACGGTCCTCAACCAGGCCCTTTCGCGTGTTGGCCATGAGGTGCGCGTGACCTCCAATGCCTCGACGCTGTGGCGCTGGGTGGCGGCGGGCGAGGGAGATCTCGTCATCACCGACGTGGTGATGCCGGACGAGAACGCATTCGACATGCTGCCGCGCATCAAGAAAGCACGGCCGGAGCTGCCCGTCATCGTCATGAGCGCCCAGAATACGTTCATGACGGCGATCCGTGCCTCCGAGACCGGCGCCTACGAATATCTGCCGAAGCCGTTCGACCTCACCGAGCTCCTCAACATCGTCAACCGGGCGCTGTCGGAGCCTCGGCGCCCCAAGATCGACGCGCGGCCGGAAGAGCAGCCCGAGACCATGCCGCTGGTCGGCCGCTCGGCCGCCATGCAGGACATCTATCGCATGCTGGCGCGCATGATGCAGACCGACCTGACGGTGATGATTTCGGGCGAATCGGGCACCGGCAAGGAGCTGGTGGCGCGTGCGCTGCACGAATATGGACGCCGCCGTGGCGGCCCTTTCGTTGCCATCAACATGGCGGCTATCCCGCGCGACCTGATCGAATCGGAACTGTTCGGCCATGAGAAGGGCGCCTTCACCGGTGCGCAGAACCGCTCAACCGGCCGCTTCGAACAGGCCGAAGGTGGTACGCTGTTCCTTGACGAGATCGGCGACATGCCGATGGAAGCGCAGACGCGCCTGCTGCGCGTCCTCCAGCAAGGCGAATACACGACGGTCGGCGGCCGCACGCCGATCAAGACCGACGTGCGCATCGTCGCCGCCACCAACAAGGATTTGCGCACGCTGATCAACCAGGGGCTCTTCCGCGAGGATCTTTTCTATCGCCTCAATGTCGTGCCCCTCAGGCTGCCGGCACTGCGCGAGCGCTCCGAGGACGTGCCGGACCTCGTCCGGCACTTCTTCAAGCTCGGCGAGATGGAGGGTCTCCAGACCAAGCGTATCTCGTCGGGCGGCATCGAATTGATGAAGCGCTATCCCTGGCCGGGCAATGTGCGCGAACTGGAAAACCTGGTCCGCAGGCTCGCCGCGCTCTATTCACAGGACGAGATTTCCTCCGAGATCATCGAGGCGGAACTCAAGACCGGCGAGCGTCCCGTGGTGCCGGGCGGCGGCAACCTCATTCCCGACGACCTGTCCATCGGCCAGGCGGTCGAGCATTTCCTGCAGCGCTATTTCACCTCGTTTGCCGGCGAATTGCCGCCTGCCGGCCTCTACCAGCGCATTCTCTCGGAGGTCGAATATCCGCTGGTGCTGGCCTCGATGACCGCGACGCGCGGCAACCAGATCAAAGCCGCGGAACTGCTGGGGCTGAACCGCAACACGCTGCGCAAGAAGATTCGCGAACTCGGCGTCAACGTCTACAAATCGTCACGCCAGGCCTGAGCCGGGATAGAGCCGAAGCGCTTTTTCCGGGGGACTGTCCGCGAAAGATTTCCGTCCAGGCCACACTTGTTGCATAATCGCCACAATGCGTTGCATAGATCCGACGCAATCACTGGCTCTAGACGGCGACATGGCTTCGCAGGCTCCGACACCGAACGAACCGCTTTTCAACGACCCCGGCACGCGTGACGGGCGCCGGCTGCTGGCGCTGCCCGGCGTGGTGGCGGTCGTCGGTGCGCTGGTCATGGCGGCCATTTCGTTCGCGATCCTGGTCGGCGCGACGCCGATTGCGCCCGACGCCAGGACAACCTGGGCGTTGATCGCGCTCAACGCCATCTTCGTCCTGTTGCTGATCGCACTGATCGGCCGGGAGGTGCATCGCATCGTCATGGCGCGCCGGCATGGCAAGGCAGCCTCGCGGCTGCATGTGCGCATCGTGGCCATGTTCGCGCTCGTCGCCGCCATCCCCGCCATCATGGTGGCGATCATTGCGTCGATCACGCTCGATATCGGTCTCGACCGCTGGTTCGAGATTCGCACCAAGACGATCGTCAATTCGTCGCTTTCCATCGCCGATGCCTATGTGCAGGAAAACGCGCGCAACCTGCAGGGCACGACGCTGTCGATGGCCTATGACCTCGACGCGTCGCGCACGCTTTACGGCCTCGACCGAACTGGCTTCCTCGATCTGATGAGCAAGGAGGCGGTGGGCCGCTCGCTGGCGCATGCCGCGCTGATCAAGCCCGACGGCTCCTTCGTGATGAGCGCCAAGACCGATGCCGACTTCGCCATGCCGGAACCGCCGGAGGGAGCGGTCGCCAGCGCCACCGACGGCAAGCCGGTTCTGATCGAGCCGCGCACGCGCAACATCATGGGCGCCATCGTCAAGCTGCGTGAGATCGAGGGGCTCTACCTCTACACGATCCGGCTGGTCGATCCCGAGGTGATAAAGGCGCGCCAGATCGTCAGATCGAACACCGACGAATATCGCAATCTCGAAGACAACAGGCGCACTTCGCAGGTGGCTTTCGCGTTGCCTTATCTGTCGTTGACTTTGATTATCATCCTGTCGGCAATCTGGACCGGCATTGCCGTGGCCGACCGGCTGGTGCGGCCGATTCGTCAGCTCATCGGCGCTGCCGACGAGGTCGCGACCGGCAATCTCGACGTCGCCGTGCCGGTGCGCCCGTCCGACGGCGACGTTGCCTCGCTCGGCAATACTTTCAACAAGATGCTGCAGGAATTGAAATCGCAGCGCAACGAGATCCTGTCGGCCAAGGATCTGATCGACGAGCGACGGCGCTTTTCGGAAGCGGTGCTGGCCGGTGTCACCGCCGGCGTCATCGGCGTCGATCCTTATGGCATCGTCACCATCGTGAACCGCTCGGCCGAGTCCATGCTGGCCATTTCGGCCAGTGCGGCGCTCGGGCAGAACCTTTCCGCCATTCTGCCGCATGTCGGCCGCGTCTTCGAGATCGGCCGCCAATCGGGCAAGCCCGTCTATCGCGAGCAGGTGACGTTTTTCCGCGCCGGCACGGAGCGGACTTTCAACGTGCAGATCACCATCGAGGCCGGCGATAACGGCACGGAGGAGAAATCCTACGTCGTGACGGTCGATGACATCACCGATCTGGTCCAGGCGCAGCGCTCCTCTGCCTGGGCCGATGTGGCGCGCCGCATCGCCCATGAGATCAAAAACCCGCTGACGCCGATCCAGCTTTCAGCCGAGCGCATCAAGCGCCGCTACGGCAAGGTCATCACCGAGGACCGCGAGGTGTTCGACCAGTGCACCGACACCATCATCCGGCAGGTCGAGGATATTGGTCGCATGGTCGACGAATTCTCCGCTTTCGCGCGCATGCCGAAGCCCGAGATGAAGTCCATAGACCTGCGTGAATCCCTGCGCGAGGCCTCCTTCCTGGTCGAGGTGAGCCGTTCCGACATCACGTTCGAGCGCATATTCGGCAACGAACCGCTCAAGGGTACTTTCGACAGCCGCTTGTTGGCGCAGGCTTTCGGCAACGTGATCAAGAACGCTGCCGAAGCGATCGACGGGCTGGAACAGAAGGACGGTTCGCACGGCATAATCCGGATTCAAGCCGGACGTCAGAATGGCGCGATTCGCATCGACGTCATCGACAATGGCAAAGGCCTGCCGCGGGAGAATCGTCAGCGGCTGTTGGAGCCCTACATGACCACGCGTGAGAAGGGCACGGGCCTCGGTCTCGCCATCGTCAAGAAGATCGTGGAGGACCATGGCGGCAGGCTGGAGCTCCACGATGCGCCTGCGGATTTCCATGGCGGGCGCGGCGCGATGATCAGCATCATCCTGCCACCTGCGGCCGTGGCGCCAGCGCGCGGCGAAAGCAGGACGGAACACGAAAGAGAAACTGAAAAGGTCGGTAATGGCGTCTGATATTCTGATCGTCGATGACGAGGAAGACATCCGTGAACTCGTCGCAGGCATACTGAGCGACGAAGGTCACGAAACCCGCACGGCATCCGATGCCGACACCGCGCTGGCGGCCATCGCCGACCGAGCGCCGCGGCTGATTTTCCTCGACATCTGGTTGCAGGGTTCGCGCCTGGACGGCCTGGCTTTGCTGGACGAGATCAAGACCATGCACCCCAACCTGCCGGTGGTAATGATTTCGGGCCATGGCAACATCGAGACCGCGGTCTCCGCCATCAGACGCGGCGCCTATGACTTCATCGAGAAGCCCTTCAAGGCGGACAGGCTGATTCTGATTGCCGAGCGTGCGCTGGAAACCTCCAAGCTGAGGCGCGAGGTTTCCGATCTCAAGCTGCGCAGCGGCGAGACCTTCGACCTGATCGGCATGTCGTCGGCGATGAGCCAGTTGCGCCAGACCATCGAGCGCGTCGCGCCGACCAACAGCCGCGTCATGATCATTGGGCCCTCCGGATCTGGCAAGGAGCTGGCCGCGCGCGCCATCCACACGCTGTCGGCACGCAAGAGCGCGCCTTTCGTGACGCTGAGCGCCGCCAACATCACGCCCGAACGCATGGAGATCGAACTGTTCGGCACCGAATCGAACGGTGTCGAGCGCAAGGTCGGCGCCCTGGAGGAAGCCCATCGCGGCATCCTCTACATCGATGAGGTGGCTGACATGCCGCGCGAGACGCAGAACAAGATCCTGCGTGTGCTGGTCGAACAGCAGTTCGAGCGCGTCGGCGGCACCAAACGGGTCAAGGTCGATGTCCGCATCATCTCCTCGACGTCGCAGAACCTGGAGGCGATGATCGCCGATGGCCGTTTCCGCGAGGATCTTTATCATCGCCTTGCGGTGGTACCGGTGACGGTGCCGGGACTTGCCGAGCGGCGCGAGGACATTCCTTATCTCGTTGACAATTTCATGAAGCAGATCGCCCGTCAGGCCGGCATCAAGCCGCGCCGCATCGGCGATGACGCCATGGCGGTGCTGCAGGCGCACAATTGGCCAGGCAATGTTCGCCAATTGCGCAACAATGTCGAACGGCTGATGATCCTGGCGCGCGGCGACAATGTCGATGCGCCGATCACCGCCGACCTGTTGCCGTCCGAAATCGGCGATGTCATGCCTCGCACGCCCAACCAGTCGGACCAGCACATCATGGCGCTGCCGCTGCGCGAGGCGCGCGAACAATTCGAGAAGGACTATCTGATCGCCCAGATCAACCGGTTCGGCGGCAACATCTCGAAAACGGCCGAGTTCATCGGCATGGAGCGTTCCGCGCTGCACCGCAAGCTGAAGTCGCTCGGCGTCTGACTGATATCTTGAGCGGTTCGGCGTTTGATGCATTGCCGGCCCGGTTCGATACCTTGCTCAAGCAGTTCCGGCCGGAAAACCGTTACACGCTTTCTGGAGTTGCTTCAGTGGCCCACGCGATTATCCATCACTGTTGAGGCGGAATCGCTTAAACAAGCCGAAGCAGATCCCCCGAGGTGACAAATGCCGCGTATTGCCTATGTGAACGGGCGCTACACCGCTCATGCCGATGCCGCTGTGCATATCGAAGACCGTGGCTACCAGTTCGCCGACGGCGTTTACGAGGTCTGCGAAGTGGCGCGCGGCTTCATCGTGGACATGCCGCGTCACCTCGCCCGGCTGAACCGTTCGCTGAGCGAGCTGTCGATCGGCTGGCCCGTCACCCCAGGCGTCCTGCCGCTCATCATGCGCGAAGTGGTCAATCGCAACCATGTCGTCAACGGCCTGGTTTACGTTCAGGTCACACGCGGCGTCGCCAGCCGCGACTTCGCCTTCCCCTCGGCTGATACCAGGCCGTCGCTGGTGATCACCGCCAGGAAGCTGGATCCCGCTGCTGGAGCCAAGCGGGCCGAGACCGGTATCGCCGTCATCACCGTGCCCGAGAATCGCTGGGATCGCGTCGACATCAAGAGCACCGGCCTGCTAGCCAATGTGTTGGCCAAGCAGAAGGCCAAGGAAGCTGGCGCGCAGGAAGCCTGGTTCGTGGATACGGACGGCAACGTCAAGGAAGGCGGGTCGTCGAATGCCTGGATCGTCACCAGGGACGGCGTTCTGGTCACCAGGCCCGCCGAGCACGGTATTCTGCGCGGCATAACCCGCACCACCATGTTTGAAGTGGCGGCCAAGCTCGGACTCAAGATCGAGGAACGCGGTTTTTCCGTCGCCGAGGCCAAGGCGGCGAGGGAGGCTTTCATCAGTTCCGCGACCACGATCGCCATGCCGGTCGTGGCCATAGACGGCGACCCGATCGCCAACGGCCACCCCGGCTCGATAACACTTTCGTTGCGGCAAGCCTTTTTTGACATTGCGGAAAAAAGTCCAGCCTGATAACCGCACAGGTGGAATGAACATCAATATATCTCGTTCTGCTTGTCGTTACTGACGACAAGACGGTGTTTGCGCGCTTGACATGTGCTGGTTAATTTGGCGCATTGGCCTGCAAACCGAAGGGGATCGGCGAAAGACAAGAACAATGGCGGAACGATCGCAAAACCTTCAGGACCTGTTCCTGAACTCTGTTCGCAAGAGCAAGAACCCGCTCACCATCTTTCTCATCAACGGCGTGAAGCTGACCGGCGTCGTCACTTCATTCGACAATTTCTGCGTCCTGCTGCGCCGCGACGGCCACTCCCAGCTCGTCTACAAGCACGCCATTTCCACGATCATGCCGAGCCAGCCGGTTCAGATGTTCGATGGCGAGGAAAGCCAGGGCGCCTGATTGGCACGTGAGAAGGACCCGGACCGCAGCGTTCGCGGAAAATCAGCACATCAGCCGGGGACGGAGGCCGAGGGTCCGACCCGGGCAGTTGTCATCGTGCCGGTGCTTACCCGCCAGCCGCGCGGCGAGGACGACACCAACCGTCCGCGGCTGACGCGCTCAGCCGAGGCCCGTCACGACGAGGCGGTCGGTCTTGCCCGCGCCATCGATCTCGATCTGATCCACACGGCCGTGGTTACCGTCAACGATCCACGTCCGGCGACCTTGCTCGGCAGCGGCAAGGTCGAGGAGTTGGCGGAGATCGTCAAGGAAGGGCATGCGGAGGTGGTCATCGTCGATCATCCGCTGACGCCGGTGCAGCAGCGCAACCTCGAGAAGGAATTCAACGCCAAGGTGCTGGACCGCACCGGGCTGATCCTCGAGATCTTCGGCGAGCGCGCCCGCACCAAGGAAGGCACGCTGCAGGTCGAGCTTGCCCATCTCAACTACCAGAAGGGCCGGCTGGTGCGCAGCTGGACCCACCTCGAGCGCCAGCGCGGCGGCGCCGGCTTCCTCGGCGGCCCCGGCGAAACCCAGATCGAATCGGACCGGCGCGTCCTGCAGGACAAGATCGTCAAGCTGAAGCACGAGTTGGAGACGGTGCGCCGCACCCGCGACCTGCATCGTGCCAAGCGCAAGAAGGTGCCGTTTCCGGTGGTGGCCATCGTCGGCTACACCAATGCCGGAAAATCGACGCTGTTCAACAAGCTGACCGGGGCAGGGGTGCTGGCGCAGGACATGCTGTTCGCCACGCTCGATCCGACGCTGCGCCGCGTGCGGCTGCCGCACGGCACGCCGATCATCCTCTCGGACACGGTCGGCTTCATCTCGGACCTGCCGACGCATCTCATCGCGGCTTTCCGCGCCACGCTTGAAGAGGTGGTCGAGGCGGATCTCATCATCCATTTGCGCGACATCTCCGATCCTGACACATCCGCCCAGGCCGAGGACGTCGAGCGCATCCTGGCCGATCTCGGCGTCGACGCCGGCGATACCAAGCGGGTCATCGAAGTCTGGAACAAGGTCGACCTGCTCGATGAAGGCAATCGCGCACGGCTGCTTGCCGAGAGTACGGATGCCAAGGCGCCTCCCGTCGCCATATCGGCTGTCACGGGCGAAGGCATCGACGCGCTGAACGCGATCATCGAGACACGCATGTCCGGCGAGCTTGAAGATCTGACGGTGACGATCGGGCCGGCGCAGTTCGGCCTTGTCGACTGGCTTTACCGCAATGGCGATGTCGTTTCGCGAACCGACAATGACGACGGCAGCGCCACCATCTCCCTCAAGGCCACGCAAAGTGCCCGCGAAGAGATCGAAAGCAGATTGCGTCGCAAGAACAACGGCTGAAGGGATTCCAGGAAAAACGCTGGGCGTTATTCCGCCCGAGGCTGCGTGATGACGAAGAGCTCTACTTCGTGCCTTTTGCTTCCTGCCAGAGCGCTTCCATTTCGTCCAGATCAGCCTTTTCCAGCGAGCTGCCGGATTTCTCCAGGGCCTGCTCGACATAGTGGAAGCGCGAACGGAATTTCTCGTTGGTGCCGCTTAGCGCTGCTTCCGAATCGAGCTTCAGGTGACGGCCGAGATTCACGACGGCAAACAGCATATCGCCGAATTCATCCTTGATCTCCGCGGTTTGGCCTTTGGCCAGCGCCTCGCGCAATTCGCGGATCTCTTCCTCGATCTTGTCGAGGATGGGGGCTGCCTCGCTCCAGTCGAAACCGACGCGGGCGGCCTTCTCCTGAAGCTTCAATGCCCGCGTCAGTGCGGGCAGGGCGACCGGCACGCTGTCCAGAAACCCCTTGCCGTTGTCTTCCGGGTCGAGTCCGCGCGCGAGACGGGCGCTACGCTTCTCGGTCTTCTCTTGTGCCTTGATCTTCTCCCACATGCCCTTGGCCATGCCGGCACTGCGGGCCTGTTCGTCGCCGAAGACGTGTGGATGGCGGCGGATCATCTTCGTGGTGATGGCCTGGACCACGTCGCCGAAAGCGAACTCGCCGGCTTCCTCAGCCATCCGCGCGTGGTACACGACCTGCAAAAGGAGATCGCCGAGTTCGTCGCGCAGATCGTCGAGATCGCCGCGCGCGATGGCGTCGGCCACCTCATAGGCCTCCTCGATCGTGTAAGGCGCGATGGTCGAGAAATCCTGTTCGATATCCCAGGGACAGCCGGTCTTTGGCGCACGCAGCGCCGCCATGATTTCGATCAGGCGCGAAATGTCTTTCGATGGCTTCATGCGGCGGATGCTATCGCGCGGTCCGCCGCGCGGCCAATGCTGTCGGCGGGCGAAGCGGGCTTGTCCACAACTGCGCCGGACAAGTCCAGTCAGTCGAGCACGGAAACGATCGCCTTGGCGAGCTTGTCCATGCCGTCTTCCGGCAGGCCGGCGACATTGATGCGGCTGTCGCCGACCATGTAGACGCCATATTCCGCGCGCAGCCGTTCGACCTGCGCTTCCGTGAGCCCAAGCCGGGAAAACATGCCGCGATGGCTGGCGACGAAATCGAAGCGGTCGGAATTGGACTGCCGGCGCAGCGCCTCAGCGAATTGCACCCGAAGCCTGAGCATGCGCAGGCGCATCTCCTCGAGCTCGGCTTCCCAGTCCGCGCGCAAGACCGCGTCCTCGAGCACGATGCGCACTGCCGCTGCGCCGTGGTCCGGCGGCATCGAATACATGGCACGAGCCGCCGACAGCATCTGGCCCAGCGCCACGTCGGCCTGCGCGCTGTCCCTGGCCAGGATCATCGCCGCGCCGACACGGTCGCGGTAGACGGCGAAGTTCTTCGAGCAGCTGGACGCGACGACCATTTCCGGAACTTTTTCGGCCAGCAGCCGCAGTCCGCCGGCATCGGCCTCGAGGCCATCGCCAAAGCCCTGATAGGCAATGTCGACAAACGGCAGCAGGCCGCGCTCGACGACGAGATCGGTGACAGCGGCCCACTGCGCGATGTCCAGATTGGCGCCGGTCGGGTTGTGGCAGCAGCCATGCAGCAGCACCACGTCGCCGCCCTTCGCCGTGCGCAGTGCTGCCAGCATGTCGTCGAAGCGAACGGCGCCCGATGTCGCGTCGAAATAGGGATATTCACGGATTTGCAGCCCGGCGGCGCGCATCACTGGCATGTGGTTCGGCCAGGTGGGATCGGACAACCAGACCGTCGCATCGGCGCGGGTTCGCTTCAAAAGCTCGGCCACCAGCCGCAACGCGCCGGAGCCGCCCGGCGCCTGCGCGGCACGGATCCGCGTCATGTCTGCGTCCGCACCGAAGGCGAGCCTGGCCATCACGGTATTGAACCCGGTGTCGCCGGCGAGGCCGAGATAAGTCTTGGTGTCCTGACCCTGCAGCAGCCGCTTCTCCGCCTCGCGCACGGCCCGCATGACCGGCGTCTTGCCGTCGCGATCCTTGTAGACGCCGACACCGAGGTCGACCTTGTCGGGTCGAGGATCGGCACGATAGAGGCCGATCAGGGCAAGGATCTTGTCGGCGGCAGCCGGCTGAAGGTTTTCAAACATCTGCATGGTTCCGTTGGCGCGGCGGAGTGATACGCAAATCGAACCCCTTGCACCAGCGGTTTTAACTCGCGCCAGCCTGAATCGCATAGCCTGGCATCGCTGCGAGCCACCTCCGCGGCTGCATATCTGCGGCGTTTCGCGAAAAAATCTGCAGGGCCGGGATTAAAACCCCCACATGTTCCGTAAACAGGGCATGAAACGGTCGATGCCACGCTTCGATATCGTCGGACAACTCGGTTCGCTCAGGCGTTACGCGCGCTCGCTGACGCGCGACGGTGCCGATGCCGAGGATCTCGTGCATGACGCTCTTGTGCGCGCCTATGAGCGGCGCGGCACCTTCCGCTCGGGCGGAAATTTGCGCGCCTGGCTGCTGTCCATCGTCCACAACACGTTCGTCGACCGCATGCGCTCGCGACGCTCTGAAGCAGCGCGCATCGAACAGGCTGGATACCTTGCGGATGGCAGCGCGCCGGCGCCGCAGGAGCATTCGGTGCGCCTGGGCCAGGTGCGCGATGCTTTTTTCAGCCTGCCCGAAGAACAGCGCTCGGCCCTGCATCTCGTCGCCATTGAGGGCCTTTCCTACAGCCAGGCGGCCGATGCCAGCGGCGTGCCACTCGGAACGCTGATGTCGCGCATCGGTAGGGCGCGCGCCGCGCTTCGGAAGATGGAGGAGGGGGCTCCGACGAAGGCGAAAAATCACCTCAGGATTGTTGGAGGCCCGTCATGACAGGAACTATCGACCCCGTGACGGACGCTGATCTCGACGCCTATGTCGACGATCAGCTCGACGTCTCGCGCCGTATCGAAGTCGAGGCCTTCCTCTCCGCCCGGCCGGAAGAGGCCGCGCGTGTGATGTCGGATCTCAGGATGCGGGACGAACTGCGCGTGGCGCTGGCCGGATCAGGCATGGCGAGGCCGGTGACGACCGATGCCGCGCGGCGCCTGGAGAGGGGACTTGCCCGGGGCCGCATCTTCGGCGTCTTGCAACGTGCCGCGGCGGTGGCCGCTTTCGTCGCTGCCGGCTGGCTGGCTAACGGCATCGTCGGGCCGATGTCTGTGACCAGGGTCGTCGCCTCGCCGCAGCCGCCCGCCTATGTCGACGAGGCGGTGCGCGCGCACAGGACGACCCTTGTGCGCGAAAGCATGTCTTCGCAGGCCGAGGCGCCAAACTACAATGCCGGCGAAATCCGCGCGGCGACGGCCATCGTCATGCCGTCCTTGCCCAAGGACTGGAAGGTCCGCGACGTGCAGGTCTATCCATCGCGCTTCGGCCCCAGCGTCGAGATGGCGGTCGAGACCAAGGAGATGGGCCTGGTGTCGCTGTTCGCGATACGGCCGGGAACCTTCGACGTGGTCAAGCCGACCGTCGCGCCCTCGGGCGACATTTCCTCGGCCTATTTCCAGATCGGCGAGGTCGCTTATGCGGTGGTCGCGCAGGGCGAGGTGCGGGACCTCGACCGCGCCGCCGAGACGCTTGCCAGAACGCTTTACTGATCCGTTCACAAAGGAGAATGCAAATGAACACGCCCAATCTGGGATACCGCGTCGGCGCCGGCGCCCAAAGCGGCGCCCTCTACGACGAGGGCCTGCGCCAGCACATGCTGCGCGTCTACAACTATATGGGCCTCGGCCTCGTGGTCACCGGCCTCGTCGCGTTCATGGTGTCGTCGACGCCCGCGCTCTACGTGCCAATCTTTTCCAGCCCGCTGAAATGGGTGGTGATGCTGGCGCCGCTCGCCTTCGTCCTGCTGTTCTCGTTCAAGATGCAGACGATGTCGGCGGCAAGCGCGCAGGCGATGTTCTGGGCCTTCTGTGCGGTCATGGGTCTGTCGTTGGCCTCCGTCTTCCTGGTTTTCACCGGAACCAGCATCGCGCGCACCTTCTTCATCGCCGCCACCATGTTCGGCGCCACCAGCCTCTACGGCTACACGACCCGGCGTGACCTGACCCAGTTCTCGTCCTTTCTGATCATGGGCCTGATCGGCGTGGTGATTGCCAGCATCGTCAACATCTTTCTCGGCTCGACCGCTTTGCAGTTCGCCATCTCGGTGATCGGCATCGCCGTGTTCATCGGCCTGACCGCCTGGGACACGCAGTCGATCAAGGAACAGTATGCGGAGAACTTCGACGCGGAGTCGCGGCAGAAGCTGGCCGTTTTCGGCGCCTTCTCGCTCTACCTCAACTTCGTCAACATCTTTCAGCTGTTGCTGAACTTCACCGGCGAGCGGGAATAGTCCGAACCGTAGCAGGCAACACCTTGCATCTTGCCTTGGCCGGAGGGAAATCTCCGGCCACTCTTCATTTGAGACGGCGCCTGGCCCGCTTGTGCCATCGCACGTTCATCGTGACTGTGTGAAACGCAATGCAAACCGCCGCCTTGAGTTCACGCCTGGCCATTTGCTAGCCTGCCGGCCAAGCAAAGACAAACCGCGAGAACATATGGCACAGGACAGCCAGACACTTCATGGCGACGACATCTCGGCCGTTATAGTCGGGCAGGGGGCCGAACTGGTCTCGCTGCGGGATGCGGATGGGCTGGAGCTTGTGTGGCAGGCCGGACCGGCCTGGCGCCGTCATTCCCCGGTGTTGTTTCCGATCGTCGGCCGGCTGAAGGGCGACCAACTGCGCCATCGCGGCCAGACCTATCCGATGACGCAGCACGGCTTCGCCCGCGATAAGTCGTTTGCCTGGGCGGAGAGGGGTTCTCGGTCCTGCATGCTGGTGCTCACCGACGACGCGGAGACCCGAACGCACTACCCCTTCGCCTTCCGTCTGGCGGTAACCTACACTCTCGACGGCCGGCAGCTTGGCGTCACGTTCGAGATCACCAACACCGGCGACGAGCCGCTACCGGCGTCGATCGGGGCGCACCCGGCATTCAACTGGCCGCTGCTGCCGGACCTGCCCAAGGAGGCCTACCGCCTGACCTTTGCAAAGCCCGAGCATGCGCCGATCCGCCGTCTCAAAAACGGGTTACTGCTGGCGGCAAGGCAGCCGACGCCCATCGAGGGCAACATTCTCGCTTTGTCGGATCGGCTGTTTGACGAGGATGCCTTGATCCTGGACCAGCCTTCCAGCACCGCTGTGCGTTACGGTGCCGATCGTGGTCCGGCGATCGAGATGCATTGGAACGGATTCCGGGAATTGGGCGTCTGGTCAAAGCCGGGCGGCGCGCCATTCCTCTGCATCGAACCCTGGCACGGCCTCGCCAGCCCGGTGGATTTCGATGGCGAATTCGCCGACAAGCCAGGAGTGATGCTGATCGAGCCGGCCGGAAGGCGCGTGCTCGGCTATCGGATCGAACTTCAACCGCAGACGCATTAGCTGAAAGGCTGGCGTCGCGTTCATGGATGGTGGAGTTGTTCGTAAACATCCAGCTCGCTTGATTTGGAGGAATGCAGCATGGACCGATTCACCGGCGGTTGCCTGTGCGGCAACGTCCGAATTGTGGCGACTGGACGCCCATACCGGGTGGGCCTTTGTCACTGTCTCGACTGCCGCAAGCATCACGGGGCGCTTTTTCATGCTTCCGCGATTTTCCCTCAGGATGCGGTGACGATCGATGGCGAAACCCGTGACTACGCCGGGCGGTTCTTCTGTCCCCGTTGCGGCTCGACCATTTTTGGTCGCACCGCCGACGAAATCGAAGTGAACCTGGGATCCCTGGATGCCCCGGACCAACTGACGCCAACGTACGAAAGCTGGATCGTCCGTCGCGAAACCTGGTTGCCGCCGTTTCCGCTCACGAGACGATATGAGCGCGATCGTGACGCCACGGGTCGGTTCGAAGAGTAGGCGGCACGAACGGCGGGAAGGCGCCATGACCAAGGGACCGGCGGCGCTTCAATCCGGAAGGCCGGCCTTGCGGAAGCCATCGACGAAATGGTCGAGCATCGCCGGATCGCGGAAGGGCTCCGTCCAGACCCAATGGCTGGTGGTGAAATGCGGATTGCCGACGAGGAACAGTTCGACTTCCGCGCGCGCCTCGTCGAGCCGGCCGAGCTGCGCGAGGCTGGCCGCCAGGAAGCGGCGTGAGCTGGTGCGGTAAGTCTCGTCCCGGCGCAGTGTCTTGACGGCGGCTTTGTAGTCGCGCGCCGCATATTGCGCCGCGCCGAGTGTCAGATGGTACCAGCTTGCCGGAAACGGGTTGAGCCGGAACGCCTTGCGGATCTGTTCGAGTCCTTCCTCGACCCGCCCGGCCAGCACGGAGATGTCAGACAGTGTCGCCCAGGCATCGGCCTCGTTGGGGTCGAGCTCGAACGCCCTGGCGAACTCGGCATCCGCTTCGGCGAAGTCGCGCTCATAGGCAAGCAGGTTGCCGAGCACCCAGCGGCAGCCGGCGTCGTTGGGATCGATCGCCACCGCCTTGCGCGCCAGCTCCAGGGCAATGTGGCGGTTGGGTTCCACCGGTTCGCCCCAATGCACCCATCCCATCCAGTGGTTCATGGCAAGCCAGCGATAGGCTTCGGCATAGTCGGGATCGAGCGCGACCGCGCGCGTCAGCATCAGATGCGCCTCCCGCGCCGTCTGCGGCGAATCGTCGATCAGCTTGCGCGCCCGCACGCACAGATCGTAGGCCTCGAGAGTCTTGGGCCGATTGCGCGGCGGCGGCGCGCGCAGCCGGCCAAGCAGCGCCTCCACGATCTTGGCCGTCACCTCGTCCTGAACGGCAAAGATATCGTCCAGGCCGCGATCGAAGCGTTCCGCCCACAGGTGATCGCCGCTCGCCGCGTCGACCAGCTGGGCGTTGATGCGCACGCGCCCCGCGGCACGTCTTGCGCTGCCCTCCAGGAGGTAGCGCACGCCAAGCTCCCGGGCGATCTCGCGCACGTCCGCCGCCTTTCCCTTGTAGGCGAAGGTGGAATTGCGCGCGATGACGAACAAGCCCGAGGCCCTGGACAGGTCGGTGATCAGGTCTTCGGTCAATCCGTCGGCGAAGGGCTCCTGTTCGGGGTCGTTGCTGAGATTGACGAAGGGGAGCACGGCTATCGACGGTTTGTCGGGCAGCGGCAAAGCTTTTCGGTTCGCGCCATCGAGGGGTTCGACGATCCCCGTGAAGCGGTAGCCGACGCGCGGAACAGTGGTGATCCATTCACCGCCGTCGGCGGACGGACCAAGCAGCTTGCGCAGCTGCGCGATCTGGACGGTGAGATTGCCTTCCTCGACGGCCGTACCCGGCCACGCCGCATCCATCAGCTTGGCCTTGTCGAGGATTTCGCCAGGCCGCCCGACGAGCGCCGCCAACAGCTTCAGCCCGCGGTAGCCGACGGCAACAGGATCATCGTTCCGAAGCAGCGTTCCCGCATCCGGATCAAGCACGAACGGACCGAAGGCAAAGCGCGATCCCTGCATAAGGCGCATCTATAGCCCGTTTGGAACTTTTGAGAACTATTTGGGAGGGCTTAATTACGGCGCTGTTTGCATCCGGCACAATTCAACCTCTTTCAGGTCGAGGTCCCAAGTCGAGGACCCACCCTCAAACCATAGGAGGTTGCCATGAACGATACCCTTGCATCGACGCGGTGTCAGACGGTGCGGCCGAGAATGCCTGTAGTGCTGGCGGAAGCGTCGCGTCGGCACTTGGCGACCCTGCGAAGCATTGTCGCGGCCTGGCACGATCGGACCTGGCGCGAGCGGATACGCTTTCGCTGGGAGCTTGAGCGAATGTCGAAGGACAATCCCCATCTGATCGACGACATCGGATTGACGAGACAACAGGTCGAGGCGGAGCTGGCAAAGCCTTTTTGGGAACGGTAGGCCGAATGCTGCAACCAGAGCGAGCGGAGCTCATTGAAAGTTCTGGGGTAGGGAGGTTGCCTCGAGAAGCCGGGGGCAAACCAGCAGCGCGTCGCCAGATCCAAAGCACGAACTCGCCGAGGTCATCGACCAGGTGGATTCTTACGGCTGCATCATGGCCGGCGAAATGATCTGGTTGAGCGCAAGGACAGGAGTTCCAGACCGCGGCCTCGGCCCAGCTGGCGCCCCTCGTCAACAAAATGGTTGTGGCCCAATGTTTTCTGCGCCGCTACCGATGACTTTATCGCATTGCGAGGCTATTCGGACTTATTGCTATATGCTTGGCGTCTAAATATTCATATCCTAATAAGGCTTCGCGTTGCTCACCCACGTTCTTGATTTGTTCCGGGCCACCAAACACAGGCACCGGGAAATGCTCGCTCCCTTCCCGATAAACCCACAGCCGTCCGGCAACCCGGACAAGGCCGGTGAAATCGTGGCGTTCTTTACGATCAACTCCTTCTATGAGACAGAAGCCGCTCGCATGACCGCGTCAGCGTGGCGTCTTGGCCTTTCTGTCCAAGCCCGGCCATTCGCCGACGCTGGATCCTGGGTGCGCAACGCGAGCCTGAAGCCGACATTCCTTGTCAATATGCGTAGGAGGCTTCAGGGACCGCTGCTGTATGTGGACGTCGACACGGTCTTCCATCATGATCCCTGGCCGGAGCTCGCCGGTTTTGATTGCGACATCGCGGTCTATCGCGAAAGTGGCCGGCTGATGGCTGGAACCATCCTCATCAACGATACGCCGGCTGCTCGCGAGATCCTCGCCTTGTGGAAGAAGCGCAGCGATGAAAACCCGGAAGTCTGGGATCAGGTCGTGCTGCAGGAAATCCTCGACGAAGATCAGGCCTCGGCAAGCCCGCGCTATCGCGAAGGCCAGCTCCCGGCGCCGTTCTGCTGGGTGTTCGACCGCCTTGAGAATGGGAAGCCCGATAAGGTGTATATCGAGCAGCTCCAGGCGAGCCGGGAAATCTATGAGCGGCACGCTCGCGGCAAAGCACGCAGAGGTCTCAACCGTCGGCAGGACCGAGTCCGGACCATTGAGCGCATTCTTGACGAACACAGAGAGCGGCTACGCAGGTAGCCGACGACAGCCATTGCTGCAGCTTCGATGCCCTCGCGGGCGGCGACGAAGCGGCTGCCATGTGGCCCGTGATCTGCAAAGCGTTCATTCCAATTCACCAGTTTAGCAGAACGGGCACCAAAAACCGTGTCAGGAGAGTTGAGGTGGGGAGATTGGCTGCGCACAAGCAGGAGCGACATTCCTACCTTGCCGAAAGTCGCATAAGATAGATTATGGAACTAAGCTTCCAGCTCGGGTCTCAGGATCGGCCGTCGGTTGCCGGTCGAATGCGATCTTACGTCCGCCGGTTCCGGTGTGGAGACAGGGTTCACAGACTGAACCCCGTTCAACGGAGCAGCCCGCCTTGGGCGGGCTGCGTTGGCACATCCTAGGCAAGTTTACTCGGCGGCGCCGATCGCCTTGAGCCCGGCGGCGGCGCATTTGGCGTCGATATCGCCCGAAGGAGCACCGCCGACGCCAATGCCGGCCACCAAGGCATCGCCGAACTTGACCGGCAAGCCGCCAGCCTGGATCACCATGCGAGGATCCATGTCACGCATGCCGTCATTTGCCGGCTTGGAGGCTATGAATTCGGCGAGCCCCGCAGTGTCGCGACCCAAGGCTGCCGCGGTGAAGGCCTTGCCTTCGGCGCTGGATGCGGTGTGTGCGCCGGAATTATCGGCCTTGAGCAGCACTTGCGTCGCGCCGCTCCGCGCCACGATGGCGACGCTGACATTGCTGCCTTCGGCAGCGCAGGCCTCCAGCGCGGCTTGTGCTGCCTTGGTTGCCCGCTCAAGCGGCAAGTAAGGGGCGGTTGGCAATTCCTGCGCTGTGGCAGCGATAGGAGCAAGAAGCGTCACTGTAAGTATGAGTTTGCGAATCATCGGGCCTCTCCTTTCCAACTAACGGGCAAAGGTTAGCGCCTCTTGCTCTCAATGTATATTTTAGGAAGCCATCACATAGACTGCCTGTCAGGCCTGCAATGCAGATCGACAAGCATCCACCGGCCTGACAATGCAATCCTCTTTTGGCATTTTGCAATCTTGAAGCGACAGCGAACTGGCGGCGGCCGTGTGGCGATCCCAGGTGCAAGATCTCGACATCGGACCTGTATCGGCGGCTCGCTGCCAGGCGATCAGTGCCATCAGCTATGAAGAGAATATTCTATCTGTCTGATCTATAACGAATTTCAAGCGCCATGCCATCAAATGCCGGCTCGACATTTGCCGGAGTCTCAGCCATCACGGTAGCGTAGTCCAGCGGCCCATGCATATGGGTCAGCACAGCCTGTTTCGGGGCCAGCCGCTCGATCCACTCAAGCGCCTCGCCGAGCGACAGATGGCTCGGGTGCGTCCTGTACTGAAGCGCGTCCACGATCAGGACATCAAGATTACGCAGCCGCTCGGCGGTGGCAGCCGGAAAATCGCTGATGTCGGGGCAATAGGCTAGTCCGCCGATGCGGAAACCGAGCGATATGATGTCGCCATGGACCTGCGGCAGCGGCTCGAGGGTGAGGGCACCGCCCTCGCCTTCGATCACGACCGGCTTTGTGTGATCGATGATATGGGCGTCGACAATCGGTGGATAGGAACTGCCTGGCGGCGTCTCGAAACAGTAGCCGAAGGCCTGGCGCAGCCGCAGCATCGTTGGCTGGTCGGCATGGATATCGATCCGCTGCCGCTGGTCGAGCACGAAGCCGCGCAAGTCGTCGATGCCGTGGATGTGGTCGGCATGTGGATGGGTGTAGACGACGGCATCGATGCGTTTGACCGAGGCCATCAGCATCTGCTGGCGGAAATCCGGTCCTGTGTCGATGACGACGGTGGTGCGGGCGCCGCTCTCGGCAATCCGCTCGACAAGGGCTGCCGTGCGCATGCGCCGATTTTTCGGATTGTGCGGATCGCAATTGCCCCAGTCGCCGGTGATGCGCGGCGTGCCCGGTGACGAGCCACAGCCGAGAATGGTGAGGCGCAGCCGGTCTGTCATCGTTCAGGCGCTTTGCTCGGCGGGTCGCGGCATCTTGCCGAACAGCCGGAAGAAATTATCGGTCGTCAAAGCTGCGATTTCACCTTCGCTGACGCCGATCGTCTCGGCCAGAACCCTGGCCGTGTGCGCGACATAGGCGGGTTCGTTGCGCTTGCCGCGAAATGGGATCGGCGCGAGATATGGCGCATCGGTCTCCACCAGCAGCCGGTCGTGCGGCAGGTCGGCGGCTATGGCGCGTATTTCGGGCGAATTCTTGAAGGTCAGGATGCCGGAAAACGAAACATAGCCGCCCAGCGAGACGCCGACCTCGGCCAGCCTGCGTCCCGACGAAAAACAGTGCAGGACGAATGGGAAGGCGCCCTTCCCCGTTTCTTCCTCAAGAATATGAGCCATGTCGTCGTCGGCGTCGCGCGAATGGATGACCAGCGGCAGGCCCGTCTCGCGAGCAGCGGCGATGTGGTTGCGCAAACCCTGCGCCTGCGCATCGCGGGGCGCCTTGTCATAGAAATAGTCGAGCCCGGCCTCGCCGATCGCCACCGCCTTTGGATGAGCGGACAGGCGCACGAGATCCGCCGTCGTCACGTCAAGCTCTTCGGCGGCATTGTGCGGATGGGTTCCGACGGAGCAGTACACTTCGTCGAAAGCATCTGCGATTTCAAGTATTTGCTGAAATCGCTTCACGCGCGTCGAAATGGTTACCATGCGGCCGATCCCGGCGGCCAGGGCACGGGCGACGACGGCCGCCCGTTCCTCGGCGAAGTCCGGAAAATCCAGATGGCAGTGGCTGTCGACGAGCATCAGCCGTTCGCTTCCGGCTGATCGACATAACGCGGAAACACGCCTTCTGGCACAGGCAACGCTCTGCCCGGCACAAGCGCATGGTCGGCGTGGAGATGCACGAAATTGCGCTCGTCTGCCGGCACCGCCAGCAGGTCAAGCAGCTTCGCGGCCGATCCTGGAATAAAGGGTTGGCACAGAATCGCCACGCGCCGGACCACCTCGGCCGTTGTCCACAGCACCGTTTGCATGCGCTCGGGGTTGGTCTTCTTCAGTGCCCAGGGTTCCTGTCCGGCGAAATACCGGTCGGCTTCGGCCACCACGCCGAAGATCGACGCCAGCGCCAGATGGATGCCCTGCTCGGCCATTGCCTTGCGCGCGGCGGCAAGAGCGGCCGCCGCCTGATCGAGGATTGCCTTGTCGGCATCCGTCAGCTCGCCGCGCGTCGGCACCACGCCGCCGCAGTTCTTGGCGATC
Source organism: Mesorhizobium sp. B2-4-1 (assembly GCF_006442185.1). Taxonomy (NCBI): domain Bacteria; kingdom Pseudomonadati; phylum Pseudomonadota; class Alphaproteobacteria; order Hyphomicrobiales; family Phyllobacteriaceae; genus Mesorhizobium; species Mesorhizobium sp. B2-4-1. Next base: position 28,892 of record NZ_VFVN01000008.1, read on the forward strand.
ATCGACAGCGAGCGCTGCGCCAGATTGCCGATGCCGTTGGCGAGGTCGGCATTGGTGCGGTTGACGATCGCTTCGTGGCTGTAGCTGCCGTCCTGGCCGAACGGCACCTCGCGCAGGAAGAAATAGCGCACCTGGTCGAGCCCGTAGTGCTCTACCATGGTGAAGGGGTCGATGACGTTGCCGACCGATTTCGACATCTTCTCGCCGCGGTTGAACAGGAAGCCGTGGCCAAAGACGCGCTTCGGCAGCGGAATGCCTGCCGACATCAGGAAGGCCGGCCAGTAGACGGCGTGGAAACGCACGATGTCCTTGCCGATGATGTGCGCATCGGCCGGCCAGAATTTCCAATTATCTGCTTTTTCATCGGGATAGCCGACGCCGGTAATGTAGTTTGTCAGCGCGTCGACCCAGACATACATCACGTGCTTCTCGTCGCCGGGCACCGGCACGCCCCAGTCGAACGTCGTGCGCGAGATCGACAGGTCTTTCAGTCCCGATCTGACGAAGCTCATCACTTCGTTGCGCCGCTCGGCCGGGCCGATGAAATCCGGCTGGCCCTCATAGAGCGCCAGCAGTTTGTCCTGATAGGCCGAGAGCCGGAAGAAATAGCTTTCCTCCTCGACCCATTCGACCGGCGTTCCTTGCGGGCCATAGCGGATATTGTCGGGACGAACCTCGGTTTCCTCCTCGCCGTAATAGGCTTCGTCGCGCACCGAGTACCAGCCGGCATAGCCGCCCTTGTAGATGTCGCCATTGGCGGCCATCGCCTTCCAGATCGCCTGAGAGGCCGCGTAGTGCCGCTCTTCGGTGGTGCGGATGAAATCGTCGTTGGAGGCGTTGAGAGCGGTCGCCATGCGTTTGAACTCGGCCGAATTGCGGTCGGCCAGTTCGCGCGCCGAAATGTCTTCCTTCTTCGCTGTCTGCAGCATCTTGATGCCGTGTTCGTCGGTGCCGGTGAGAAAGAAGACCTGCTTGCCGTCGAGCCGTTGAAAGCGGGCCAGCGCATCGGTGGCGATCAATTCGTAGGCATGGCCGATATGCGGCTTGCCATTGGGGTAAGAGATCGCGGTCGTGACGTAGTATGTATCGCGTGACATGAATGAACCGTCATGAATGTCTGAATGTAAGGCGTGGCGGTGGATATCGCATCGGGGCGGCGATTGCCATCCCGAGGGAACCATCACATTCGCATTGCAGACTTCAGGCGGTCGATCATGGTCAAGGCGTGCTGCTTCTTGTCGAGATTGTAGGTATCAGTCTCAGATATAGCGTCCAGCGCCTCATGCCAAGTGTCCGAAAGCGTTTTGGCTCGTGCGAGATCGCCGGCCAGCGCCGCCCGGCTCGCCGCATAGGACAACAGGTCGAGCGCGCGGCGGTTGAAGATATCGAACTGGATCGCCTGGTCGCGCCCGGCCACCACCTCGGCAAGGCGATAGGCGCCGGCGATGTCGCTCTTGCCGGCGCTCACCAGGGCGTCCAGCGTTTCGGCGATCTCCAACCCGCCATACTGCGTCAGGAGGATCGCATTGCGGGCGCTGCCCCCTGCCCGCGCGGCAAGGGCTGTCCGCGCGGCCGGATCGTCCGGCGGAGGCGGCTCGGCAGTTTCCAGCACCGCCATCAGCTCGTCGGCATCGAGCGGCGACAGCCGAACCAATTGGCAGCGCGAGCGGATCGTCGGCAACAGGCTGCCCGGTGCATGGACGATGAGGATGAACAGCGTTCGCGCCGGCGGCTCCTCGAGATTCTTCAGCAAGGCATTGGCTGCATTGGTGTTCATGTCATCGGCCGGATCGACGATCACCACCCGGTAGCTGCCGTCATGCGAAGTCAGCGACAGGAAGCGATTGACCTTGCGGATCTCGTCGACGGTGACGACCGTCTTGAAGTTCTTGGTCTTGTCGTTCAGCGGACGGGTCAGATGCAGCACGCCGGGATGCGCGCCGGTGGCGATCTGGCGAAACAGCGAGGACGCCGGATCGGGAACGGCGAGCGTCTCCGGCGCCTGCTCGAAGGCCGGATGCTTCAGGAGGTGATGCGCCAGATGGAAGGCGAGCGTCGCCTTGCCGATGCCGAGCGGTCCGGCGAAGATCAGCGCGTGCGGCAGCTTTCCAGCGCGATAGGCGGCGGCGAGCATGGCGGCGGCCTGCCCGTGCCCGACCAGGCGTGGCGTTTCGGACGGTTCGGGGACGCCGTCCAGCGTGTCATGCTGTTCCGGCGCGATGCGTTCGAAGATCATGCGGGTGCGGTCTGTCTGTTGCGCATGGGCGCCCTCGCCTCCAGCGCCGCGAACACCGTGGCGGTGACGACATTTTCTACCGCATCGGGAGCGGCGGATGCGTCGATCACGACGCAGCGCTCCGGCTCGGCCGCCGCGATCGCCAGGAATGCCTCGCGGCGCGCCTCGTGAATGGCAAGTGTTTCCTTTTCGAAGCGGTCGGGGCCGGCGCCGGCGCCGCGACGTACTGTTGCGCGTCTCAGGCCTTCGGTGGGATCGATGTCGAAGATCAGCGTCATGTCGGGCATCATGCCATTGATGGCCACCTGCTCCAGCGTCTCCATGAACACCGGGTCGAGGCCGCCGGTGACGCCCTGGTAGACGCGCGAGGAATCCAGGAAGCGGTCGCATAGGACAATGGAGCCGCGCTCGACCGCCGGGCGGATGACCTGCTCGACATGGTCGGAGCGCGCCGCGGCGAAAAGCAGCGCTTCCATCTTCGGCCCAAACGGCTCGGCGGCGCCCGAAAGCAGCACATGCCGGACCGCTTCCGCGCCCGGCGAGCCGCCGGGCTCGCGGGTGACGAGGACGTCGTATTTCTTGGCGCGCATCTTTCCCGCCAGCCGCTCGATCTGCGTCGACTTGCCTGCTCCTTCGCCGCCTTCGAAGGTGATGAAAAATCCGCGTGCCAATCGAAAGGCCTTTATCCCTTATTTGCATGGATTCTAGCGCTCTAGATAGTCCGCGTTCGGGGAAACGTCCATGCCGCCGGAGTTATCGCAGTCGCTCAAAAGTGAGCTCGGCTTTGAGAGAACGACATGCATAAACAAAGACGCTAAAGCGCATCGCGTGAATCCGGTTCAGCGCGACGCGCTTTAGCGGAGCCAGCCGACGGCCAGTTCCTTGACGGCGTCGAGGGCGCGTTGCGGCAGCGTGCCGATGCCGATCGATTCGGCGGCGAACAGCGGCGTCTCCTGGCTCAGCGTATCGCCGATCCAGACCCGCAGCACGCCTACCGGCTGCCCCTCCTCCACGGGTGCGGCAACCGGTCCGTCATAAACGATGCTCGCCGTCAGCTTGTCCCGGTTGGCTACCGGCAGGAAGATGGCGATCGGCCCTTTCGCCTTCAGCGTCACGCCGGCTTTAATGCCGCCGAAAACCTGAGCTTGGCCCACCACCTCGTCCTTGGCGAAGATTTGCGTCTTCTCGAAGGAACGGGAACCCCAGTCGAGCAGCTTGCGCGCCTCCTCGGCGCGTTCCTTGTCGCTGGCGAGCCCGCTCATCGCCGCGATCACCCGCGCGCCATTGTGGCCGACCGAGCCGACTATGCCAAAGCCGGACACCTCACTGCTGCCGACCGCCAGGCCGTCGGCGCCGATGTCCATCGCCAGCAGCGGGTTGCGATTCCTCTGCGAAATCTTGTTCCAGGTAAAATCCTTCAGGCCGTAGTAGCGATAAAGGTCCGGATACTCGCGCCACAGATGCAAAGCCAGCATTGCCAGCTCGCGCACGCTCGTCTGCTGGCCCTCCGCCGGCAGCCCGGTCGAATTGACGAAAGTCGATTTGGCCAGGCCGATCTGGCGGGCGCGTTCGGTCATCTGCGCGGCGAAATTGTCCTCGGACCCGGCCAAGCCTTCGGCCAGCACGATACAGCCGTCATTGGCCGCCTGCACCGTCACGCCCTGGATCAGGTCCTCGACCCGGACCGCCGATTTGAGCTTGGCAAACATCGTCGACGTTCCCGAAGGGGCGCCGCCCTTGCGCCAGGCGTTTTCACTCACCACGAACGTGTCGTCGAGGGTCAGGCGCCCGGACTTGATGGCGTTGAACACCACTTCCATCGTCATCAGCTTGGCCATCGAGGCCGGCTGTATCGGCTTGTCGGCGTCCTTGGAAAACAACACCGTCCCTGTGTCGGCGTCTATCATGAAGGCCTGGGCTGCCTTGGTCTCGAAAAGCTGCGCGCTGGCGGGCGCGATGCAAAACAGCAGCAGGGCCAATCCCAGAAATCCGGCCAAAGGCGGAAAGACGCGCAACTGCATGAAATCTCGACCCGTTTGCCGGTTCTGGCGCAGCCAAGCTATCAGGGTTTTTTCCGCAGGATCAACCGTGCGGGAAAAATAGATCAGTTGCGCACGGCCAGGGCGTCCGGCGCACCATGCGACCAGGCCGCCTGCAGCAGATCGTCGACGCCGCCATGGCCGTCCGGATAGAGGTTTACCGCATACCAGTCCTTGCCGTCGAATTCGGAACGCTGGATCTCTATCCTGCCGAAGGGCTCGAGCGCGGCGGCCACGCGTTTTGCCTCGGTGGCGTCATCGAAAGTGCCGGCCGCGACATAGGCCGGCGACGGCGCCTGGGGATTGGCGCTCTTCCATGAGCGCAGGATGTCGGCGGGCGACATGCCGTCGTCGTCAAGTGCGGCAAAGACATCGGCGCTCCGCACGCGCTCGTCGGCATAGGAGAGCGAGGCCACCGAAAACGGCGATTGCGGCGGCAGGCCGATATCCGGACGCTCTGGCACGATCGGACCGAAGTCGGGCAGCGCCAGGTCACCCAACGCCGGCGATTGTGCCGGCACCTGCCCTTGCGGAACCATATCGGAATTCGTCAGCTGACCCGGAAACGGCACGGCGGCAGCACCCACCGGCAGGCTGGGCGACGGTCCGTTCATGGCCACCATGACGCCGGTCGGCAGGCCGTCCGACGGATCCGGTATCCTGTTGCCTGGATGGTAGGAGGCCATCAGATACTGGTCGTCATTGCCGTCGAGCGGCGCGCGGCCAACATATTCCACCTTCACCTCGGCCGTGCCGACATTGGCATAGTCGAGCATCTGGGCGGCGCGTTCCGAGACGTCGATGATGCGGCCCTGGTGGTAGGGACCGCGATCATTGACGCGCACGATGACCGAACTGCCGGTCTTGAGATTGGTGACGCGGGCGTAGCTCGGCAGAGGCATGGTCGGGTGCGCCGCCGTCAGATGGCTCATGTCGTAGACTTCGCCGTTGGCGGTCAGCCGTCCATGAAAGGCATCGCCGTACCACGACGCCAGGCCGACCTTGGCATAGTGCTTGTCTTCCTTCGGATAGTACCACTTGCCGCGAACCTGGTAGGGTTTTCCGAGCTGGTCGCGGCCGCCGCCACGCCGCATGAAGGCGACGCGAGGGCTGGCCTTCACGCCATATTCGGTTTCGGCGAAATATTCCTTGGAACGGGTCCTCTTGTGGACCATCCCTTTTGGTTCAGGCTGCGACGCGCAGGCGGCAAGCAAGGCTGCCGACATGGTGAATAGCGCGAAAGCGCAAGCACGGCGTAGACGCGGGCGCGCCGTAGTTTGCATTTCCTGATGTCCCCTACAGTCTCGACCAAAAACGCCGCGGCTTGGACGTCGCAGGAGCCAAAGCTTACCTGACCAATACCAACGACGCCTCGAACCCCTGTCCTTTGTGCGCAGGAATTGTTTATCACGCTATTAATCGATTGTGGCCGGAACCGGGCAAGATTGTGACGCCACCCTGCCCGGCGTCGGCTGCCGGGAAACATGCGGTCCGCGCATGCCGGTTGACAGATCTTTGCCGGGCACACTAGAGCATCAGCAAGATGGCTCTCTTCATTCGCCGCCAGGCTCGAATATCGGATCGGGTTGACGTTGGCGAAGAGATGTCGCTGGAGGGATGGCCGAGCGGTTTAAGGCACCGGTCTTGAAAACCGGCGTGGGCGCAAGTTCACCGTGGGTTCGAATCCCACTCCCTCCGCCATTTTTTGCTATCGAATCGAAATAGCGTCGTTTTTGTTTTCCTCTTGACGCCTAACTCCTGCGAATAATGAGGGCGGCTACCACCGAAAATACCCAACTTGTTAGCATTGCTTCGGATGGTTGATGTGAACAGCGAAACGGATGGAAGGCAACCCAAGGCTGCACGGCCGGCGCTCATCAGGTACCCGCCCCAACCCCGCCTCCTGTTTGGCGCCGGTCATTAAATGTGAGGCCGTGTGCCGCTCGTCATAATGCCCCTGCAATGGATGCCGAGCCGCGACGCACTTGACCGGAGTAATCGCACTTGCAAGGGGATCTCCGGACCCGTTACGAAGCGTTGTTCAGGGTGATGCCAATCGTGGTGAATTCGGCATTAATCGCGTCGCCTAATGAGCCCGCGTGCAATTAGGAATCAACTGCCCGCAATATCCTTCAGATTCTTCGGAAGTGAGACTAAGAATGAAATTCTACGGACAATTCGAGGTTCCTGTCGATCGTTTCATTTTCGAGCGCTATTTCCCCGACCCCGACATTAAGGGCGTATTTATTGAATGCGGGGCTTTTGACGGGCAGACCGAATGTTCCTGTCGTTTCTTTGAAGAAACGATGGGATGGCAGGGATACAACCTTGAACCGGTTCCGTGGATATACGATAAATTGGTCGTTAATCGTCCCAACAGTAAAAACATCAACGTCGGCATGTCCGACAAGACAGGCGTGTTGAATTTCCAAAGCGTCATTCATCCAGTCTACGGGCGAGATACAACGATTGGATCCGTCGATCATGACCCGGTCTTCAAGGAAGCGCTGATAGCCGGCGGTTGTACGTTTGAGGAGATCAAGATCAGAGCCATAAGCTGGCAGGAACTTATTTCGACCCAAAAAATTACGGACGTCGACCTGATGGTTCTCGACGTCGAGGGTCATGAATTATCAGTGTTGTCCGGAATGAGAAATAGCCCTGTGTTGCCCCACGTCATGTGCATCGAGTTTGGTCACGTGGGGTTTGATCAGCTTCGAATAGTCATGGGCGAACTCGGTTACCAATATGACATTCACTCTTTTGCTAACGCATATTTCGTGCGAACGGACATGATACCGCTCATGGCGTTTCGTCGATTGGCGGGAAATAGCGGAACTCAACATCAGGTCGAACAGCTAAGTGCTGAAATCGCCGACAAACAGATCGAGATTGATCGACTCAACAATGAAGCGAAGTGGCTTAAGGAGCGCGAGAAAGAACTCGTAGAACTTGTAGAGACGATGACGAATTCCAGGGGCTGGAGGGCCTTGGAGGTGTTGCGAAACCTTCGGCATCTAAAGCGAACCAACCGCAAACCAGATGTGATTGGGACGTCTTTGCACGCAACCAATGACAGCTCCTCGGAACGAGTCCGGACAGATCCGGCAACTCCAAGCCACGGAATTAACACCACGCCCGAATCGGTGGCCAAAGGTTTGCAGGAAAGAGTTCGGAAGCTTGAGGAACAGGTAGAACTTGTCGAAACTCATCATATACGTGGATTCTGGCACACGCTCGACAAGATTGACGACCTGGCACTACCGTCGCGCCAGTTAAAGTGTTTAGTCTGCGACCATGACGACTTTAGAGACGGCTTCGAGATTCTCAGATCAGAATGCATTTTCAACGGGGGGCGGCTTGAGCGATACCGCTGCCCAAACTGCGATTGTGTCTTTGGCGGTCAAAAGTTTCTCGATCTCGACGAGGCCATGACCGATCTCGACTATCGATTGCTCTATTCTCGTTATCGTGAAGGGAACACTGGAGAAAACGAAAAGAGAACTTTCCAGTCGCTTCGACCCGTCCGGGGAGCTACCTACGTAAATTGGGGTGCAGGAGTCTGGAACGACACAACTCAAGTATTGCGTGCCGACGGGTATGACGTTTGGAGTTTTGAACCCAACGCGCCATCTGAAGCGCCTTTTGTGAAAATTGATCGATCAGATTTAGGGAGCGATCTTGCAGGTATTTTTTCTAATAACGTGATTGAACATTTTAAGGAGCCAATCGTTCAGTTCCGCGAGTTTCAGCGCGTACTCGCACCAGGCGGCAAAATGGCACACTCGTCTCCCTGCTACGAATATCTTTATCCCATAACACGTTTTCATACGATATTTCTCCTCGGCCGATCACCAGACATATTAGCTGAGAGAACAGGTTTTCGCATCACAGACAGAGTCAAGGATGGTGAGTACAACAATGTTGTATTCGAAAAGATTTGAAATGAACGGGACAGGACAAGGACAGGTCCGCTATGTTCCCAAAGCGAGGCACCTCGGCATCCTGGCAAGAACCCCCTTTATCTATCTGGCACTGATGTCGCCATCGAACGTGGACAGGGTAGTTCCAGGGCCAGCGGCCGTGCGATTTCTCGCGGGCACCTGTCGCCGGGTCAGAAGGTCGCGATCGGCTGGCGTGGTCATTGATGATCATGGTCGCTTCTCTCGTTTATGCCCGGGCCCGGGGCTGCTCTAGGCTGTAGCGCAGCGCTCGCCGTCCAAGCATCAGGAAGAGATCTGGCCTTGCGGAGCGGATTGTACGGCGGGATCGGTTGTTATGCTGCCGGTACTGCTGCGGGCGCCACTGACGCGCGCGATGCGGTCAGCAACCGCCCCAGCTTGATGCCGCCCTGTTCGAACCATGTTTCCGAAAAGCTTGCGAGCGGCAGCGTGAGCAAGGTTGTTGCAAGACCAAGAATGATTCCCATCTCCAGGGGGGTGGGTTTCACTGAGACCAATGTCCTTGATGAGCGCGCCAACAACCCACATCACCGGGACATTCAGGAGATAAAGGCTGAAGCTTACGCGACCAAGGAACCGCGAGGTTCGGGTGTTGAGGACGTCGTAAAACAGCCCGGCTTTCGCATGGTAGGCCGAATAAACCAAGCAGCAGGCTAGCATCACTTGGCTTATGGTGGCCGTTGTCGAATGCAGGGGAACGACCAACCGGGCGAGCAGAAAGAAGGCCACAGCGATCCAGATTGCTTGCTCGTTGAGCGCCGACGCCTTGGTGTCGGCCAACAGCACACCCGCCATGAACGCGAACAGCACCGCCGACATATTGGGTAGGCTCAGCGTTAAAAATGGAGCTTCGATCGCTGTGATCGAAATAGCCAAACAAACGGCTGTACCTATAATGCCCCACCTTGCGCCAATAAAGAACGCCAGCAACACAAAAGGAATTGCCAGCACTTCCGCCTGCAAGGTCCATGTGGCTCCCTGTACCGTGATACGTCCCAAGGTGGCGTTGACCAACACGGAACTGAGGTCTGCCGCCGCTGCCAAGTGAGGACTGCCCGCAAACCACGGAACATTGGTCAGCGACACCCCCAATACAAAGCAAAACGCCATGCAGAAGATCACCGCGGGATACAGGCGGCACAGCCGTCGAACGATGAACTTGCAGCAGATCGACCACGCCGGCCCGGCCGTCCGGGCAAGTGAGAGCTTGAGGACAAAGCCGCTCAGCACGAAGAACAGGAGCACGGCGCTTTGCCCGTTTGAGACGGTGAGCGCGACCTTGGTTGCTATGTCTCTGAAAGAGCCCAGACTTTGAGCGGGAGGGTCAAGGACGGCAATCGTCGAGGCGCTTTGATCGAGAATGGCGTGGTAGAAAACCACAGCAACCGCAGCCACGCCACGAAGGCCATCCAGCGCGGAACTGCGCTCGCTCATGAAAATCATGCCCCCGGGAAAACTGGAATACTTTTACATTTGCTACTATTGATGTCAACTTACTAATTTAGCGCAGCTGACGTCCTATTTCGACGGCACGTATACAAGGATAAGGCGATGGAAACTTAACTGAAAGCCTGGAGCGGTCGGCTCTGAAAACATGACAGGAGTAGGCACCATCCATGTGTACCGTCGCCGCAATCTTGGTCTGCTTGGTCTGGACGGTTTTACCTACCGATCGTCGAGCTGCGCCACCTGATAGGGTACTGAGGCGCTGGAGCTTGAATGCCTTCCGCAGCCGAGCTAAGCAGCGGCAGGGAGAGAGTTGGCGGGAACCGGCTCGATGTCTGGCAACCGGGAAACGATCGGCAGGCGCAAACGGGCCGCCAGGCGCTTGCCGAGATTATGGCCGGGCGTCTCAACGACTACATGGAGCACCCACGCCAGTCCGGTTGCGCCGGCTGTGATGATGATCAGGCTCAGCCACGCCTTTACGCCAAGATCGATCAAGACGCGCAGGCCGGCATAACCGGCGACGCCATGAATCACATAGAGCGGATAGCTGATGTCGGCGAAGAAGTCGCCGACACGGGTCCGTTGGAAAAGTTGCGAGAAGCTGGCGGCAAAGGCGAAAACCAGCACAGCGAAACCATAGGTCCACGCCATCGAAGCAAGGCCGGGCATCGCCTGTCCGAGCAGAATCGAAAACCCGAAAAACAAGCTTGCACTGAGAAACAATGACCGTTCGGCGGTGAGCGCGCCAACGTGCAGATAGTGAAAAACAACTCCGATGAACATGAAGATCAGGAATGGAATCGGCAGGACCGCGATCTGGCCGTAACCGTTCCTGATCATGTAAAACTCACCCAAGGCTAGCGCCGCGGGGATCGCGAAAACCCAGATCGAGCCGCGCCGAAACAGCGCAATGCCAAGAGCACAGACCAGATAGAACTTAATCTCGATCTCTAGCGTCCAGACGACCCCGTCGATGCTCGGCATCCCGAAGAACTCACGAAGCCCCGGCAGATAAAGAATGGAGACTTCGCTGATGCTGAACGGCCATTGAACACCGAAATATCGCCCGACCAGCCAGATCGACAGAATGGTGATCGAAAACCCGGTCATGTACAGCGGGATGATTCGAAAAAGGCGCCCGACGAGAAATCCCTGCCAGGTCATATTGCGAAGCGAAAAAGGGATGACGAAGCCACTCACCAGAAAGAAGAGCGCGACGCCGAACGCACCCCAATTGAACTGAGGCACTGTCGTATGAAGCCAGCGCAGGTACGTCGGAAATGCAAAGTGCTCCGGCAGCACGGGCGCGTGGGCCAGGCTTGCGACAGCATCGCGCAACGTCCAGAAATTGTAGGTATAATGCGCGATCAGGACACAGAGGGCCGCAATGCCTCGCAACGTGTTTGCGAAGTCGACCCGCGATGTGCTCCTGTCCATAATAGCCTCGTTGCCCCCGACACTGCTTCCACATGCCAAACGGGACCGAATGCAAAGTTGCGACCGCATCCTGTCAAAATGTTCACAGGCCATGGGAAAAGGACGTTTTTTGTGAAATCACAGAGAATGGCCTAAGCTTGGAACATCTTTCGCCAGTGATCCAGCATCTTTAAAGCAAGTACATTTTTGGGTGACGGGTTTTTGGGGCAACGGCGACATCGGCGGCAAAGTTGAATGCAGCGGAAAGTGCCTGTTTCCCATCTTCTCCCGTTTTCAGCTTCCTCAACTGGCCGGCCATTACCAGCTGAATAGCCATTAATTCCGCTTGCATACTGACCATCTGCTCATGGTACGCGTTGAGCGCAGCCCCGACCTTGTCGCTTTCGGACCCTTGCCGTCGCTCTTCATTTTGCCTCGACAGACCGCATCAGGTCCAAATACTCGTCGGCCACCTTCGACCAGGTTCGGGCTGACAGGACTTCAAATAACGGGCGCTGCGCCTGGAAAAGCGTTTCCCTGTTGTCTAGACCCCAAAGGACTTTGCGCAGCATGTCCTCCCGGTCCTGCGGGTCGAAAGTCATGATATCGAGCAGCTTCCGGTCCTTCAAAAGCTCCGTCACAACTGGGATACGGCTCATCACGGATGGTGTTCCCACCGAATAAGCCTCGGAGAAAGTAAACGGAAAGCCACCCTCGAATTGGGTTGGTGTTACGGAAAGGGCCGACAATCTGTACAGCGCGGCCAGCACATGGTTGGGGACGGCGGGCAAGGAAATGACATCCCGTTGCAAGCCGCGATTATCGATCATGTCGCGGATCCTCTGGACCTGGCCAACTCTGCCCGTGAGCACGAGCTTCACCGGCCTATAGTGCTCCCGGAGAACCCTTTCAAAGACTGAGATCAAGCCTTCAATGTTCTTGTGCGGCCGGACTTGAGACGAATAGAAAAGAAATTTCACATCATCGAATTTGAAGCCATTCAAATAGCTGGGTAGGCTGTCTTCTTTCTTCTTCATATATTGGTGCAGGATGTCCAAGGCGCCTCGCCTTGTTTTGTCTCCGCGCTCGATCGAAGCCATATCTACGAAACCGTGGCGAATGACCGATACATGATCGGGATCAACACCATGCCGATTGACGATATGAGTCGCCTTTACGTGATCGCTATAGGTGATAAGGCGATCCGCGCCAGCGATACTCTGCGAGATTCGATGGTGCGCTCTCAGATCGGAGGGGCTGATGAACTGTGCCGGGTGCTCATAGAAAACGATGTCCGGTGCGGCCATGACGACCTTGCCCTGAAGCTTTGACGTCTCCGGCCAGAACATCGAAGGCACATACCAGACGTCGATGTCGCGGCGGCGGTTGAGCAGCCTGACCAGCCTGTTTAGTTCCGCTGCCCGAACGGTGTCGAGCGGGCCGACAGCATTGAGCAGGTAACCCCACCTGATCAGCAACCAGTTCTTGGCCCTGTAAAACCGACCGCTCCTCACCCTCCGCAGCAATCGTTTTGCCGCGTAGAGGCCAGCCACGATGACTGCGGAAAGCAGCACTGGCAACGCCATGATCACAATGAGAAAAGCCAGCAAAACGACGCCGAGCAGAAATACGAATATGGAAGAATTCGAGAGCCAGCGCACAACGAGGCTGACCCCATCAACCAAAAGATTGAACACCCGCTTTCGTTTTAATTTGGCCGGCCGCTTGATCGCCCCTGGGGAAAACCAGGTTTTGATCCTCCACAATTTTATCAGATACGGCTCGCCTTTTGTCGTGACTATATCGACAGACCCGGGCGGCACTCCTGCGTCATCGAGAAGGTTGATGATGTCTGTCTTCAGCCATCCCGGCCCCGCAACGGTGACTGCTATTTCCCCTGAATTCACAGCGCCCCGGATGATGAACCCGAGCAGCCTGGTAATGCCCTCATGCGGCACGAGTTGCCTCGGTGTGTATCCGAGAAAGATCCCCATTTTCTTCATGCCGAGATCCCCTTGAGCATACGCCAATAGTCCGACGCGTAGTGCTGCCAGGTGTGCTTCGACAGCGCCTCTCGACTGGGTAGCTTGGCACGCAGAGGCCCGGCCGCGCGTTCCATCGCCTTTAGAGACGCGGCCATTTTCGGCGCTGAGCGGGCATTGAAAAACTCTATCGGAATTGCGAACCGCTCACCGATGTATCGCATTTGTGGATAGCCGCTTGAGAGAGAGGGTGTCCCCAGCCATGCGGCTTCTGCGACTGCGAAAGTCCCGTTGTCGTATATGGTCGGATGCCAAAGAAACGCCGCGCCGGTCACAGTCGCGGCGTATGCGGCGTCGGAAAGCTCCCCAACGAATTCGACATTCCGTCTGATCGATGAAGACGAGCGGATCTTTTTCTGAATTTCCTGAATATAGGGGATATTCCGGAACCAGTCCGGAGCGTCCTCATTGTCCGGGTTCATATAATCGGAGAATGGCCCCATGACCTTCAAGCGCAGTTTGCCCCCAAGCAGGTCGTAATATTCCATGAGCGCATCGAACGCCCGTAAATGATTCTTGTGCTTGGTAGTGTTGGTGGGCCACACGAAGTAGCCCTCTCCCTTTTTCTTTGATGGAGCTTTTCCGGAAAGGGGCGTGGGATCGAAATCCATCGGCGCGAGATGGACCCTGGTCCGCGGAACCCCGACATAAGAAATCACATCTTCAGCTGTTTGCGGCGTCGTTGTAATTACCGCGCTTGCCTGCCTAACTGTCTGCAAGAACGGTAGGTCGTAGCTTCCGCTCGCATTGCCTTCGAAAATCTCAGGCACATAGCGCTGGATGTAGTCCGTGGCAAAGACGACATAGGGACGAATCGGGGCAAGTGGTTTATTGGTGCGATCAGAAACAACGAGCCAAAGATCGGAATCCGCGAAGTTCTTAATGCCGTCGATGGGCATCTGGTAGATATCAAACGGCAAATCCACCGTTCGGCCCTGGTTAGCATTAGCGATGTGGATTGCCTCTGGTGAGACATCGGACCACTCGAACTCCACAATATCGACGCCGTCCTCTAGGGCATCGGTGAAATTGGCCGCCAGGTCGTACACCCCGGCGAGAACACCAATCCTCACTTTGCACGGCTCACCGGCACGCTGGCTGCCCGCTCGGATCATACGCGCTATGGTTTTGGTGACCCGTAGCGAGCCCCCCCGATACGGGAAAGGTAAGATGATGGTGATGTGCTTGAGCAATGTCTGCCGTCTCGCCCCTGAAAAGATGTGGCTCTATAGCGCGGGGAAGATTGCACAGACAACCTGTATTGCTGTTTGCAATGACGCAACGCGCCACATGACGGCAATCGCTCTTACGGATTTGTATAGGCAGTGTTGCTTCTCAGCCGGCTGACACGTTTATCAGTCCGGCTGATGGCGTGCCACCAGTAGGCGCACCGACAGCCACGCCGCCCGGTACCTGTGTGGGAGCTTGCCGTATCCGATGTGCCAGGTTCAAAAGCAGGCGGCTCTGCCGGCGTCTCAAAGATGAAAGCCATCCGCCGTCAGGAAGCCCTTAGGGTTGTGCCACGGGAATGGTGCCCGGAATGCCATTCCATTCAAGCCGACCGACGGCGAAATTGCCATGAGACGAGCGAATCGGACAACATCGGGCGTTTCATCGGTTCTAGCCTGAGCGGCCATGATTCCGTTCGGCGTCGGCCGCAACCCCGTCTGTTGCGGATTGCTCACCGCAACGCTATAGAGCCGGTGTCGGAAAAGGCAGACTTGGTTTGGTAAGCCCAAGTCCTTTCGGTAACGAAAGTTCTGGTCTTTGGCCTCCTGCAGGAGATCCCCACGACGAACATCGGACGCTTCTCTCGCGTCCAATCGTTCGTCCGTGTTCTCAAATCCGAGGAATGCTCCGGTCGAACATCGACAAAGGAGCAGTTCATGCACAACCGCCATCTCGATTCCCATGACGTAATAATCGCTGGTGCAGGCCCTGTCGGCCTGTTCCTCGCTTGTGAGTTGCGCGTCGCCGGCCTCTCGGTGCTGGTGCTGGAGCAAGCCGAAGACCCGCACTCCCCGTTGAAGCAGCTTCCGTTCGGGCTGCGCGGCCTCTCGGTGCCCACCATCGAAGCCCTCTACCGTCGCGGTCTGCGGGACGACATCGCCGCTCCACAAAGTGCGAGGGATGGGACGGGCAACGGTGGCGCTGCGACTGGTGCGCACTGGCTGAATCAACCGCGCCGTCCGGGTGGCCATTTCGCAGGTATCCAGTTCTTCCACGATGCCATCGACGCCGCGAAATGGCCCTACCGCCTGCCAGGTTCGGCCACCGCCGCAATCGCGGTCGAGATGGCGCATCTCGAATCAGTCTTGGCCGCGCGCGCAATCGCAATGGGAGTCGAGATCAGGCGCGGCTTCGCTGTCGAGGATTTCGATCAGACGCATGAAGGCGTGACCGTTTGCGCCGGCGGTGAGATTTTTCGGGGATTTTGGCTTGTCGGCTGTGACGGCGGGCGCAGCACGGTGCGCAAGGCCGGCGACTTCGCGTTCGTCGGTACCGATCCGGAATTCACAGGCTATTCCGTTCAGATCGAAATGGCCGAGCCGGACAGGCTCACGCCGGGCCGCCACTACACGCCGACCGGCATGTACACTTATCAAAGACCCGGTACCGTCGCGATGGTCGAGTTCGATGGCGGGGCTTTCCACCGAATCCGGCCAATCACCTGCGACCATGTGCAGGCGGTTTTGCGCCGAGTATCCGGCGCGGACATCACGCTGACGGCCCTCAAACTCGCCGCCACCTGGACGGATCGCGCCTATCAGGCAACGACCTACCGCAAGGGACGAGTGCTGCTTGCCGGCGACGCCGCGCATATCCATTCCCCCTTGGGCGGCCAGGGTCTCAACCTCGGGCTCGGCGACGCGATGAACCTTGGCTGGAAGCTGGCCGCCACCATCCGCGGCGACGCGCCGGACGGTCTGCTCGACAGCTATGTCAGCGAACGCCATCCGGTCGGGGCGCAAATCCTCGACTGGTCGCGCGCCCAGGTCGCGCTCATGCGGCCAAGCCCGGCAACGCGCGCGCTCGAAACCATCATCCGTGACCTGATCGACACGCGCGACGGCGCGACATACTTCGCCGAACGGGTATGGGGTATTTCTCTTCGCTACGATCCTGGCAGCGGCCACCGGCTGGTCGGGCGCAGTGTTCCCGATTTCGAGCTGATCCAAGGAAGAAAAATCGGCGGGCTCCTCAGCCCGGGCAAGGGCCTGTTCCTTGACTTTGACGCTCGCCCATCGCTTGAAGCGCTTGCAGGCCGCTGGGGCGACCGGATCACCTACGTCGCCGGTAAGGCCAAGGATCAACTGGGCCTGAGCGCCGTGCTCGTGCGCCCCGATGGC
Source organism: Mesorhizobium sp. B2-4-1 (assembly GCF_006442185.1). Lineage (NCBI taxonomy): Bacteria > Pseudomonadati > Pseudomonadota > Alphaproteobacteria > Hyphomicrobiales > Phyllobacteriaceae > Mesorhizobium > Mesorhizobium sp. B2-4-1. Next base: position 45,386 of record NZ_VFVN01000008.1, read on the forward strand.
TTCGTGGCCTGGGCCGGCGAGGATGACCCCAACCCCGAGGAAGCCGCTCAAGCCGCATCAGGATGGTTCGGCGAACCCCGGAAAGGCATGTAGACGTGCTCCCGAGGCTTTTCGTGCCGAATCGGCTAAGCCTTGAGCCTATGAACGAAACCTCCCTCTACGCGCCGGTGAAGCGGTTTCTCGAAAGCCTGGACTTTGCCGTGAAGGGCGAGATCGGCGGCTGCGACATCGTCGCGCTGCGTGAGGGGGAGCAGCCCGTCGTCGTCATTTGCGAGTTGAAGCTGGCGTTCAATCTCGAACTGGTGCTGCAAGGCGTCGACCGCGCGACCGCCTGCGACGAGGTGTGGCTGGCCGCGCGCATGTCGGCCAGGGGCAAGGGACGCGAGAGCGACGCCCGGTTCCGCAATCTTTGCCGCCGGCTTGGCTTCGGCCTGCTCGGCGTGACGGCGAGCGACCGGGTCGAGGTGCTCCTGAGTCCGGTCACCGTCGCGCCGCGCAAGAACCCACGGCGCCGCTCGCGGCTGGTCGACGAGCACCGCCGGCGCCGCGGCGATCCTGTCGCGGGCGGGGGATCGCGCAATCCCATCATGACAGCGTACCGCCAAAGCGCCCTCGCCTGCGCCGCGGCATTGGCCGACGGGCCCAAGCGCCCGCGCGATCTCAAGGCGCTGACGCCGCTTGCGCCGAAAATCCTGCTGCACAATGTCTATGGCTGGTTCGCGCGCGTCGACCGCGGCGTATACGATCTGACCGACGCCGGCCGTGCCTCGCTGATGCGTTGGCCGCAGCCATCGCACGATGAATCCCGACACGGGATTTTGAACGCGCCGAGTGCCTGAGCGCGGGACAACGCCCGGCCCTTTGGTTGATTTTTCAGACAAAATATGCTGCTTGTCCCGCCCATGAAGACACTCTGCACGACGGTCATGGCGTTCTTGACCCTGGCTTTTCCGGCCAACGCCATGGACAGCGCCTTGCGCGCAGGCCTCCTGAAACTCGACCCGCAAACCCGCCTCGAACAGCGCTGTGATGCTGAAGTCCTCGACCGGATCACCCATGACGACCGCAAGTACAAGGCGGATCGGGTGGTCGCTTACGCCTTTGCCACGCCGGTCATGAGCGACGACGCCATTAAGAGCCCAGGAGCCGCCTTCCGCAGCAAGGGGCAATGGTACCGGCTGAAATTCAAGTGCGAGACGGCGCCGGACCATATGGAGGTTTTACAGCTCCGCTACCGCATCGGCGACGAGATTCCAGAGACCGACTGGGCAAAATACAATCTCTACGATTAGGCGCTACGACTAGGTTTTCATTGCCGTTTCGGCTCGCCTGCCCGTGATTGTCGAATCCCCTCAATGGCGCCGCTGCAACGAAAGCGGTTTTGCGGCATTGCCCGAAGCGATGTCTTGACGGCAAGGAACCATGCCTTTAGGGCGGGCTGGGCGATCGACAACAAACACTCGGCGAACAGGCAAGGGCTTCCAGGTCGATGGAAATATTTACTGCCGCAGGCTTATCGGCCCTTTTTCAGGTAATCGCGATCGATCTTGCGCTGGCTGGGGACAACGCCATCGTCATCGGCCTTGCGGCGGCCGGCTTGCCGGCCAGTCAGCGCAAACGAGCCATTCTGGTCGGCATCATCGCGGCCACCGTCCTTCGCATTTTCTTCGCCCTGATCACGCAATGGCTGCTGACAATTGGCCCCATGCTCCTCATCGCCGGCGGCCTGCTGCTGCTTTGGGTATGCTGGAAGATGTGGCGGGAGCTGGGTGTCAGCCACGAGCAGGAGCGCGACGCGACCGAAGCGCTGTCGAATGGCGATTTCGACAAGGATGGGACCATCGCCGGCAAGTCGCCGCGCAAGACCTTCTCGCAGGCCGCCTGGCAGATCGTCATTGCCGACGTCTCCATGTCGCTCGACAATGTCCTGGCCGTGGCGGGAGCGGCCATGAACCATCCGACGGTGCTGATCATCGGCCTCGCTCTGTCGATTGCGCTGATGGGCTTCGCCGCGTCCTTCGTGGCGCGCCTGCTGCACAAATACCGTTGGATCGCCTATATCGGCCTGCTGATCATCCTTTACGTCGCCGTGAAGATGCTTCTCGATGGCGCCGTGCAGCAGTTTCCCGACCAATTCGCTTTCCTGGCGCCGTGGTTCGGGTCGAGCGGCCACTGAGCTGGAGCCCTTGCGCCCGCCGATGTTGGTCAGTTTGAAATTGCAGCATAGTGGTTCATTCTAATTGGAATTGAACCGGTGCCCATCGGCGCGAAGAAGCACGTCCACCTATATCGCTGGTAAGGATCAAACTTCATATGGGGAATGATCGTTCGATAAAACGTCATTAGACGCTCGCAGATGTGGTATCGATCATCGGGCGCAGCCTGGACACGTTCTCTCGGGATAAACCACTCTGCTTCTTGTGGCTCATTCAAGTAGGTAGGGTGCAGCCTGACAAAATAGCCGTCTTTGGTCATCCTGACATCGTTGGAATCGATGGGGCGGCAATCCTTGTTTCCGCAGCAGTCATAGTGAAGAACGGGATCGGTCTTGCCCGTATACCAACCGTGTGCGTCCGCATCGCCGGGCAGCACAAGCCACGCCAATGCAATATGTCCTAGCAACTGTTTCATGGGACTAGCCCCTCACCATTCTGCCTATAGCATATTAGTAAGTCCTAATCATAGCGCTGAAAGTCGCGTTGACTGGCTGCCATTACCCGGCAATTCGCTTTAAGAGCCGCGAACCAACGGCTTTCGGCTTCTTCGCTTCGATCTGCACAACGAGATCGCCGATGTCGCAGAGCTTGCCTGTTTGCCTGTTCGGGCGAGCCGTGCTATTGCGCCGCCCGAATTGAGCTCCCGCCAGAGCCGTGCAAACCGTTATATGTCGAGACTTCGAGCCGGATCAGCGTTTCCGGTTCATGTCCATTGGAACCTTGCCCATGTCCGCCCCGCGCGTCAGCTTCGTCAGTCTCGGATGCCCCAAAGCCCTGGTGGATTCCGAACGCATCATCACGCGCCTGCGCGCCGAGGGCTATGAGATCGCGCGCAAGCATGACGGTGCCGATCTCGTCGTGGTCAACACCTGCGGCTTCCTCGATTCCGCCCGTGATGAATCGCTCAACGCCATTGGTTCGGCGCTTTCGGAGAACGGCAGGGTCATCGTCACCGGCTGCCTGGGCGCCGAGCCCGATGTCATTCGCGAGAAGCATCCCAACGTTCTCGCCATCACCGGTCCGCAGGCCTATGAGAGCGTCATGGCGGCCGTGCACGAGGCTGCGCCGCCGAGCCATGATCCCTATATCGATCTGCTGCCGCCTCAAGGCGTCAAGCTCACGCCGCGCCACTATGCCTATCTCAAGATTTCGGAAGGCTGCAACAATCGCTGCACCTTCTGCATCATCCCGGCGCTGCGCGGCGACCTTGTCTCGCGGCCGGCGGCCGATGTGCTGCGTGAAGCCGAGAAACTGGCCAAGGCCGGCGTCAAGGAACTCCTCGTCATCTCGCAGGACACCAGCGCCTACGGCATCGACATCAAATACCAGGCCAGCATGTTCGGTGATCGTGAAGTGCGGGCGAAATTCCTCGATCTATCCGAGGAACTGGGCAAGCTCGGCATCTGGGTGCGCATGCACTATGTCTACCCCTACCCGCACGTGGCCGACGTCATCCCGCTGATGGCCGAGGGAAAAATCCTTCCCTACCTCGACATCCCCTTCCAGCATGCGTCGCCGCAGGTGTTGAAGAACATGCGCCGACCGGCACATGGCGAAAAGACGCTCGAGCGCATTCGCGGCTGGCGCGATGTGTGTCCCGACCTCGCCATCCGCTCGACCTTCATCGTCGGCTTTCCCGGCGAGACCGACGAGGATTTCGAGATGCTGCTCGACTGGCTGGACGAAGCGAAGATCGATCGCGCCGGCTGCTTCAAATATGAACCTGTACGGGGCGCGCGCTCCAACGAACTCGGCCTTGAGCAGGTGCCGCAGGAAATCAAGGAGGCGCGCTGGCACCGCTTCATGCAGCGCCAGCAGAAGATCTCGGCGACGCAATTGGCCAAGAAGGTCGGCAAGCGCCTGCCGGTGCTGATCGACGAAGCGCATGGCACATCAGCCAAGGGCCGCACCAAATACGATGCGCCGGAGATTGATGGCTCCGTCCACATCCAGTCGCGCCGCCCGCTGCGCGCCGGCGACATCGTCACCGTCAAGGTCGATCGCGCCGACGCCTATGACCTCTACGGCTCGGCCGTCTGAGACTGCGATTTACCACATTTCGCGATAGTTCCGGCCATTTACCCTGTTTGGCCGCCGCCTGCCTTATGGTTTCCGGACCGTAAACGCAGGAACTCAGGATGGACCCCAGACCTGTCCGCCAGGATTATATCGCGACGCTCGACCTGTTGAGGCTGGCGGCGGCGCTGGCCGTTGTGCTGTTTCACTATTTCTTCCGCGGCGCGGCTGCCGACGGCTTTCTCACGACGGGCTATCCTCATGCCGCGCCACTCGCTCTGTACGGCTATCTCGGCGTCAATCTTTTCTTTCTGATCAGCGGTTTCGTCATCGCATGGTCGGCGGAAGGCGGCGGCTGGGAAGAATTCGCCGTCGCACGTTTCGCGCGTCTATATCCGGGCTTTCTGCTCTGCATGACGATAAGCTTCGCGGTTATCGCCTTTTCCGGCACGCCGCTGCTCCCGGCCTCTCTCAGCCAATATCTCGCCAATCTCACAATGTTCGCGCCGGCCTTCGGTCAGCCTTTCATGGACGGCGTCTACTGGTCGGTCGTGCTTGAAGTGGTTTTCTACGGCTGGGTGACGCTGGCCCTGATTGCCGGCGTTTTCCAGCGATGGAAATTGGGGCTGATCCTCGGCTGGCTGGCGATCTCGGCCATCAACGAACTCTTCCTCGGCAGCGGCGCGGCGCGGCTTCTGTTTCTCACCGAGTTCGGGCCGTTCTTCGCCGCCGGCATGCTGGTCCATCATCTCCACGCGCATGGTCGCTCAGTGCCGGCCTTGCTGTTGCTGGCGGCCGCCTTCGTGCTCTCCAGCTATACGCTATCGGTGACGCAACAGTGGATGATCGGGCATTATGGCATTGCGGTCTCGTCCGCCCATCTCGTGGCCGCCAACCTCGCGATGCACGCGGCGCTGATCGGCGCTGTCCTGCTGCGCCACCGGATCAGGCCGTCGGCGTTCACGCTGGCTCTCGGCGGGCTGACTTACCCGCTTTATCTCATTCACCAGAATGCCGGCTATCTCTTCATCAGCGCCTTGACGCCGCTGGCCGGCAAATGGGTTGCAGCGTGGACCTGCGTGGCGCTCATGGTTTTGGTGTCGTGGGCGATCTGGCGCTATTTCGAGCGGCCGGTGCAGCGTTGGCTCAGGATCCGGCTCAGCCTCGTGGTGGACGCCGGCCTGGTGCGGTTTCGCCATGTCCCGGCGGTAGCGCAAGCCGCCGAATGAAAAGGGCGCCTCGCGGCGCCCTTCCCTGACGAACGTACGTAGAGCTTATTGCGGCAGCTTGTCGTCGACGCCCTTGACGTAGAAATTCATGCCGAGCAGCGTGCCGTCATCGGCGACCTCGCCGTCCTTCAGCCATGGCGAGCCGTCCTGCTTGGCGATCGGTCCGGTGAAGGGGTTCCAGCCGCCGGCGATCTTCTTCTCGGTCGCCTCGGCCATCGCCTTCACGTCGTCGGGCATATTGGTGTAGGGCGCGAGCTTCACCGCGCCGTCCTTGATGCCGAGCCAGACATTGTCGGGCTTCCAGGTGCCGTCGATGGCTGCCTGAACCCGGCTGATGTAATAGGGTCCCCATTCGTCGGTCAGCGAAGTCAACTGCGCGTTCGGCGCGAACTTGATCATGTCGGAGGACTGGCCGAAGCCGTGCAGCTTGCGCTCCTCGGCCACTTGCAGGGCCGCGGTCGAATCCGTGTGCTGGACGATGATGTCGGCTCCCTGGTCGAACAGGGCCTTGGCCGCATCGGCTTCCTTGCCCGGATCGAACCAGGAATTCACCCAGACGATCTTAGCCTTGAAATTCGGATTGATCGACTGCGCGCCGAGCATGAAGGAGTTGATGCCCATCACCACTTCCGGGATCGGGAAGGAGACGATGTAGCCGGCGACGCCGGACTTCGATTCCTTGGCCGCGATCTGACCGAGCACATAGCGGCCCTCATAGAAGCGCGCGTTGTAGATGCCGAGATTGTCCGCCGTCTTGTAGCCGGTGGCGTGCTCGAACATCACCTTGGGGAACTTCTTGGCGACCTTCACTTCTGCATCCATGAAGCCGAAGGACGTGCCGAAGATGATCTTGCAGCCCTCGCGCGCCAAGCGCTCGAAAGCGCGGTCGGCATCGGGGCCTTCGGAGACGTTTTCCAGATAGGCGGTCTCGACCTTGTCGCCGAGCGCCTTTTCGACTTCGAGGCGGCCTTGGTCGTGCTGGTAGGAATAGCCGAAGTCGCCGATCGGGCCGGTATAGACCCAGCATGCCTTCAGCTTGTCGGCGGCCTCCGCGGACGCGACCAGCGAAAATGCCGCTGTCGTCGTCATCAGGGCAATAAGCAGTTTTTTCATCGTGTTACCTCTCTGAGTTAAGCCTTGGAGCTTCCCGTCTTGTTATTGTTGTCAACGATCCGGAACGAATGGCTGCCCCAAGGAAGCCGGTGTGTTCATCATCGTCAGACGCTTGTTGCGCGAGATTAGAACGAGAACCACGACGGTCGCCAGATAGGGCAACGAAGAAAGCAGTTGCGAAGGCACTGGAATGCCAAAAGCCTGTGCATGAAGCTGGCCGATCCACACCGCGCCGAAGATATAGGCGCCCGCCAGCACCCGCCACGGCCGCCAGGACGCGAACACCACCAACGCAAGCGCGATCCAGCCGCGGCCCGCGCTCATGTTCTCGACCCATTGCGGGGTGTAGACCAGCGAGAGATGGCCGCCGGCAAGACCGGCGCAGGCGCCGCCGAAGATCACCGAGAGATAGCGGTAGCGGATGACCCTGATGCCGAGCGCATGCGCCGAGGCGTGGCTGTCGCCGATCGAGCGCAGCGTCAGCCCGGTGCGCGTCCGGAACAGGAACCACATCACCGCCGCCGTCAGCGCGATCGAGATGTAGAACAACGGATCCTGGCCGAACAGCAGTCTGCCCACCACCGGGATGGAGCTGAGCCCGGGAATATCGAGATTGGGCAACCTGACGCCGGGCTGGCCGACGAAACTGGTTCCCATCATGCCGGAGAGGCCGAGGCCGAGCAGTGTCAGCGACAGGCCGGTCGCCACCTGGTTGGTGGCCAGCGACAGCGTCATGACGGCAAACAGCAGCGAGAACAGCGCGCCCATGGCGATGGCCGCCAAGAGCCCGATCCAGGGCGAGCCGGTCAGATAGCCTGCGCCGAAACCGCCGACGGCGCCCATGATCATCATGCCTTCGACGCCAAGGTTGAGCACGCCGGAGCGTTCGACCACCAGTTCCCCGATCGCCGCAATGAGCAGCGGCGTCGCCGCCGTGGCGATGGTCAGGAGGATGTTGACGGTGATGTCCATCAGCGGGCTTCCTTCAACTTTGGCGCGGCCTCGAGCTTCGCGGCACTCTCCGATTTGGTCAGCGCCAGACCGATCAACCGGATGCGGTAATGGATGAGCGTGTCGCAGCCGAGCACGAAGAACAGCAGCATGCCCTGGAACACGCGCGCCACCTTGTCGGAGATGCCGAGCGCGCTTTGCACCGCCTCGCCGCCGAGATAGGTCAGGGCCAGCACCAGGCCCGCCGCGACGATGCCGAGGGGATTGAGCCGGCCAAGGAACGCCACGATGATGGCGGTGAAGCCGTAGCCGGGCGAAATGACGGGCTGAAGTTGCCCGATGGCGCCGGAAACTTCCGATATCCCGGCAAGCCCGGCCAAGGCGCCCGACAACAGGAAGGCGAAGAAGACCATGCGGTTGAGGCCGAAGCCGGCGAAGCGCCCTGCCCTCGGGCTGGAGCCGAGCACGCGAACCTCGAAACCCTTGAGCATGCGGCTCATCATCAGCCACACCAGCACCGCCGCGACCAGCGCGAACACGAAGCCCCAATTGGCGCGGCCGGCATCCGGCATCAGTTCCGGCAGGATGGCGGAATCGCCGAATTGGATGGTCTGCGGGAAGCCATGGCCCTGCGGGTCGCGCCAGGGTCCGCGCACCAGCCAGTCGAGGAAGAGCTGTGCGACGTAAACCAGCATCAGGCTGGTCAGGATCTCGTTGGTGCTGAAGCGGGTTTTCAGAAATGCGGGGATAGCCGCGTAGGCGGCACCGCCGACCATGCCCAGCAGAAGCATCAGCGGCAGCACCAATGGGCCCTCGAACCCAGGAAACAGCACCGGAACGGCCGAGCCGAAGATGGCGCCGAAGATGAACTGGCCTTCGGCGCCGATGTTCCAGATGTTGGCCTTGTAGCAGACCGACAGGCCGACCGCGATCAGGATCAGCGGCGCCGCCTTGATCGCCAGCTCGTGCAACTGCCAGACCTGGCTGACCGGCTCGATGAAATAGATGTTGAACGCGCTGAACGGATTGACCCCGAGCAGCGCGAACATGATGCCGCCCGCGATGATCGTCAGCGCGAAGGCGATGAATGGCGACAGCATGGAAAACAGCGCCGAGCGCTGCGGCCGTTTGACGAGTTCGAGGCGCATCATGCCGTCTCCAGCGTGTGTTCGGCGTGGCCTGGTTCGGCGCCGCCCATCAGCAGGCCGATTTTTTCGAAGGTCGCCTCGGCGATCGCCAGCGGCCTGGACAGTTCGCCATTGTGCATCACCGCGATCGCATCCGATATCTCGAACAGCTCGTCGAGATCCTGGCTGATGACCAACACCGCCGATCCGCTGCGGGACAGTTCGATGAGTGCCTGGCGGATATGGGCGGCTGCGCCTGCATCGACACCCCAGGTCGGCTGGTTGACCACCATGACGTCAGGCCTGCGGTCGAGTTCGCGGCCGACGATGAATTTCTGCAGATTGCCGCCGGACAGCGCTGCCGCCTCCGGATCGGGCGCGCTCTTGCGCACGTCCATCGCCTCGATGATGCGCTGGGCGGCGGCATAGACGGTGCCGCTCTTGACCATTCCGCCCGTCCCGACGAAGGTCTTGCCGTCGGTGGCATGGCGCGACAGGAGCAGGTTTTCCGAAAGCCGCATGCGCGGGGCGGCACCATGGCCGAGGCGCTCCTCCGGCACGAAGGCTGCACCCAGCAGCCGGCGCCCGGTGATGCTGAGGCTGCCCGCATCCTTGCCGCGAATGCGCACCGAGGCGGCATCCGGCTGCAGGACTTCACCGGAAACGGATTCGAAGAACTCGCCCTGGCCGTTGCCCGCGACACCGGCGATGCCGATCACCTCGCCGGCGCGGACGGTGAGATTGATATTCTTGAGCGGGATCGAAAACGGCGTCGCCGGCTTGCGGCTGAGGCCGCGGATTTCGAGCAGGGACTGTGCCGTTTCGATGCCCGCGACCGGCGCGCGCACCACGGCCTGCACTTCGTTGCCGACCATCATGCGGGCCAAGGACGCGGCGGTCTCCTCGCGCGGATTGCAGTGGCCGACCACCTTGCCGTGCCGCAGCACGGTGGCGCGGTCGCAGATGCGTTTGACCTCCTCCAGCCGGTGCGAGATGTACAGGATCGATTTGCCTTCCGAGCGCAGACGTTCGAGCGTCTCGAACAGCTTGTCGGCCTCCTGCGGCGTCAGCACCGAGGTCGGCTCGTCCAGGATGATGAGCTGCGGCGTCTGCAGCAGGCAGCGGATGATCTCGATGCGCTGGCGCTCGCCCACCGACAGGTCGCCGACCAGCGATTCCGGATCGAGCGGCAGGCCATAGCTGTAGGAAAGCGCCCTCGCCTTGGCCGCGATGCTGCTGATCGGCGAACCGTCATCCAGGGAAAGCGCGATGTTCTCGGCCGCCGTCAGTGCCTCGAACAGCGAGAAGTGCTGGAATACCATGCCGATGCCGAGCTTTTTCGCGACGCCCGGGCTGGTAATTCGGACGGCCTGGCCATTCCAGAAGATCTCGCCGGAATTGGGTTCCAGCGAGCCGAACAGCATCTTGACCAGCGTCGACTTGCCGGCGCCGTTCTCGCCGAGCAGCGCGTGGATCTCACCCTTGGCGATGTCGAGGTCGACATGATCGCACGCCGTCAGCGTGCCGAAAATCTTGGTAAGGCCGCGAACCTCAAGCAGATTCGCTCCGTTATGATTTGCACTCACAGTGCCTCCCATCCGGGTTCCCGGATATGTTCTGTGTTCCCGCAAGCATCGTATGCGCGGCCAGCTCCCATGCGAAAGCAGCACTCGACTTGAAAGAGCTTCAAGAATTTCAGCGGAAACTCAAGGGCAAAGATCAGTCTTCTTCGCGCAACCACGCGGCGGGCCGGCTTTTCGTGCAAACCTTGCCCGCACCTGTGTGAGAGAGCTGAAAACCAGGGCAGTATCCGTCAGGGAACCAGTATGGTCGTGCCTGTCGTGCGGCGCCCTTCAAGATCCGCGTGCGCCTTGCCCGCATCCTTGAGTGCATAACGCTGGTTGATCTTGATCTCGACGGCGCCGCTGAGCACGACCTCGAACAAGGCCGCGGCCGAGGCGTCCAGATCCTCGCGTTTTGCATTGTAGACGAACAACGTCGGCCTTGTGGCGAACAAGGATCCTTTCTGCGCCAGCAGCGACATCGAGAATGGCGGGATCGGTCCCGACGACTGGCCGAAGCTGACGAACATGCCGAGCGGCTTCAGGCAGTCGAGCGAGGCCGGGAATGTGTCATTGCCGACGGAATCGTAGACGACATCGCATTTTTTGCCGCCGGTGATGGCCGCGACGCCGGCAACGAAATCCTGCTCCTTGTAGTTGATGACATGGTCGAAGCCGTGTGCCTTGGCGAGTTCGATCTTGTCGTTCGAACTTGCCGTGCCGATAACGGTCGCGCCCAGATGCTTCGCCCATTGGCCGAGAATGAGCCCCACGCCGCCGGCTGCCGCATGGAACAGGATGGTGTCGCCTGCCTTGACCTTGAAGGTCCGGCGCAAGAGATATTCGGCGGTCATGCCTTTCAGCATCATTGCTGCCGCCTGCTCGTCGCTGATGCCGTCCGGCACCTTGACGACCTTGCTGGCATCGATGACGCGCTCCTGCGCATAGGCGCCTGTGGTGACGGCATAGGCGATCCGGTCGCCGGGCTTCAGCCAGTCAACGCCCTCGCCCACAGTCAGGACCAAACCGGCGGCCTCGCTGCCGGGAATAAGCGGAAACCCGCCGGGCGGCGGATAGAGACCGGAGCGATGATAGACGTCGATGAAATTGAGGCCGATTGCCGTGTGCCTGACCAGGATCTGCCCTGATCCCGGTTGGCCGGGATCGGTGTCCTCATAGGTCAGGACTTCCGGACCGCCATGGGCGTGGATGCGGACTGCTTTGGGCATGGTGGGCTTCCTTGAGAAATTTGCCGATCAGGCTTTTTTGGCACCGAGATTTGGAAAGAACTGCATGATGCCGCCGATACAGGCGAGATAGAGCCCGGTAACGGTAATGCCAATCTTTATGAAGGTGCTGACCTGCGCGCCCAGCACGCCGATCTGGTCATAGAAGGCGGCGAGTGCCGCTTGCGCAAGCGCAAGCGCGCCGAAAGCGCACCACAAAAGAGTCATTGCGAGATTGATGCGCCGCAGCCGCACCACCCTAACCGGATGGATGAAGTTGATCGGAACGAATGTCAGGATGCCCGCCACCACGACCACCGCGAACGAGACCCATTGTCCCGGCTCGATGACGAAGAGCGTGAACACCACCATGTTCCAGACAACGGGGAATCCCTTGAAGAAATTCTCCTTCGTCTTCATGCCGGTGTCTGCATAGTAGATCGCGCTGGACACCACGATGATGGCCGCCGACAGGAACGACAGGCCCTCGCCCATGAAGCCGCGCTGATAGAGCGCGAAGGCCGGGATCAGAACATAGGTGACATAGTCGATGATGTTGTCGAGGAGCTCGCCCGACCATGTTGGCAGGATTTCCTTGACCTCGAGCTTGCGCGCGATCGGCCCGTCTATGCCGTCGACGAACAGCGCCAGCCCCAGCCACCAGAACATGGCCGTCCAGCGCTCCTCGCTCGCCGCCACCAGCGACAGGAAGGCCAGGAACGAACCCGAGGCGGTCAGGAGATGCACCGAAAAAGCGCGCGCCTGCGGCCAGGTGACTTTCTTCTTCGGCCGCGGAATCCGGTCGGCGATTTTCTTGGCGGCTTTCCTGGCCGTTGTGTTCTTGCTCACGGGCCCTGCCAGTCCAGCTTGCAGATTTCGGCTGAACGGCCGCCGAAATTCCAGTTGCGACCAAAGGCTCGCATCTTGCTCTTGTCGGACTTGGCCACGATGATCTCCGGCGCGATCCAATATTCCGAATTGCTGATCACCGTGTCCTTGTCGCGGTCCTTGCCGACAATTGGCGTGACCGCCCCATCGATGATCTTCGGTATCTGGAAGATACGCGTCTTGTCGCGTGTCTCATAGGTAATCGGCACTTGTTCGACACCGAGGAATTTGCCGACGAGGATCGAAAGCAGCGACGTCGTCCCGCCCGCCTTGCCGGTGAAGATCTTCGTCAACGCCTTGACCGCATAGATCGAGGCTCTGACGTCGATGAACAGGCCGGCGGTCCAGTTGCCGCGGCTCATATAGCCGGGGATTTCCATGATCAGCCCGAGATTAAGCCCTGACAGGTCGACCTCTCCGAAATGACCGGCATCGATACGGAAACCCGCCCAGGTCTGGCAATAGCCTTCGGTCGGAGGATGGCTGCCCAGCGACAGCACGCAAGGGCAAAAAACCGTGCAATTGCAGGAGAGTACGAGCTCCCCCTTCATTGCCCAGCTCGGATCCGTCATCGAGTTTCCCCCACTCATAGCGAGACTACTAGCAGCGCGGCTGCCCAGACAAGCAGTATCGCACCGGCCAGCCGGGTTGGAAGCCTGCCCGCGGCTTGTTTTTCGATCAGGGTGAACAGGCCGATCAGCGCCATCCAGAAGACGTTCATCACGCCCACGGCGAACATCACCAGCATCAGTGCCCAGCAACAGCCAAGGCACCAGATGCCTTGCGCGACGCCGAGCCGGAAAATGGCTGCAGGCCGCGCGCTCCAGTTGGCAAACAGGATCGCGAAGGGGGTCCTGCATTTCTTCAGGCAGCCCTCCTTCAGGCCACTGAACTGGTAGAGGCCGGCGACCAGCAAGGCGACAGCGCCGGCAATGCCCAGAACCGGATCGAACATCTGGCCTGACGAGGCGAACGCATCGATGGCGAGCGTCAGCGCCGCAAACCCAGCCGACGCGGCCAGCCATGTCGAGAGATAGCCGGCGACCAGCACCAGCGGATGGACGACCGGCTCATGCCTGATCCTGGCCGTATCGGCGATCTCGCAATAGGTTCGGATCATCGGCGCCGCCGAGGGCAGCATCGTCGCGGTCGCCATCAGGAACCACATTGCCGTCAGCGCACCGGCGCGCGGGCCGATATCTCCGTCCAGGGGCGCGGCCGAGAGGCAGAGGGCGAAGAACCGGGCCACGGAATCGGGCAACGGCAGCTGCGGCAGGGTTTTCAACAAGGCGTCGCCGGGCGCGCCGATACCCGCGGCGCGTCCCTCCGCGGCGCGGACCGCCATTGCGGCCAGGGACAGCCAGGCAAGCAGGATGCCGGCGCCGACAACGAGGTTCACCGTCAAACGCGGGTTGCGTGCGATATCGGCCGTCGCACGGCCTGCGCTGTCGAGATGGCTGAAGTCGTCCTGGCGGCCGGTCATGACCTTCGAATGGGCCGAATCGCCCCGTTGATCAAGCCGTATGACCTGACCTATATGCTCATCGAGTGGCGGGGCGCGTGCGCTGCCCCGCATCGCAAGCCGGAAGTCGATCTTGGAGCATCAGAAAACAGCACGGATACTCATCGCCGGCACGGGGCCGGCAGGGCTGATCGCCGCGCTCGGTTTCGCCGATGCCGGCTTTCCGGTGACGCTCGTCGGGCCGGAGGCATCCGCCCGCGATGGCCGCACGACGGCACTGATGAACCCTGCCTTGAAGGTGCTTGAGCGGCTGGGCGTCCTCGCCGACATCAAGCCGCAGGCCGCGCCCCTCAAGGTGATGCGCATCGTCGACGCGACCAACCGGTTGATCCGCAGTCCGGTCGTCACCTTCCGCGCCAGCGAGATCGACGAGGATCAGTTCGGGCTCAACCTGCCCAATAGCGTCCTCATTCCCGCGCTCGCCGGCAGGGTTGCCGCGCATTCCGGGATCGCGTGGCTGACATCCATGGTCGATGCCTGGCATCTCGGCGCCGATAAGGCTCGCGCGGCCCTTGCCGACGGCAGCGTGATCGAAGCATCCCTGGCGGTTGCCGCCGACGGACGCCTGTCGCCGGCGCGCCAGGCGGCGGGCATCTCGACCGCCGCCCGGACTTATCCCCAGGCAGCGCTGGTGCTCAACTTCTCCCACGGCCGCGATCATGCCTTCACCTCGACCGAGTTCCATACCGAAACCGGTCCGTTCACGCAGGTTCCGCTGCCCGGCAACCGCTCGAGCCTGGTCTGGGTGGTCAAGCCGGAAACCGCCACGGAACTTGCCGCGCTGGACGATGCGACGTTGTCGCTGCGGGTCGAACAGCGGATGCAGTCCATGCTGGGCCGGGTGACGGTCGAGCCAGGCCGGCAGGTCTATCCGCTTGCAACGGCGACGCCGCTGCGTTTTGCGCGCGACCGGGTGGCGCTTGTCGGCGAAGCCGCCCACGTATTTCCGCCGATCGGCGCGCAAGGGCTCAATCTTGGCATCAGGGATATCGACGATCTTATTGGAATCGCGAATGAAAATTATGAAGACCCAGGGGCCGCGAAAGCCCTCGCCATCTATGACTTCAAGCGCCGGCCCGATATTCTGGCGCGCAGCAGCGCGGTCAATCTACTGAACATGTCGCTGCTTTCCGACCTGCTGCCGGCGCAGATGGCGCGCGGTGCCGGGCTCGGCGTGCTTGGTGGTTTTGCACCGCTTCGCGCTTTCTTCATGCGCGAAGGGCTCCGTCCCGGCAGCGGGTTTGCGGCGCTTGGCGGTGGCTTGGGAAAGCAAGCGCGCCAGCAGTGAGCTTGCGAACACATTTGCTGCCGGCAGGCATCGATGGCCGGCAACTCGCCCACAATCTTTGCTCCGTATCACACGCAGCTTGAGGACGCTCAAAGCTTCGGGATTGAATTGATTCGGAGTCTGCGCCAAATAAAGCTAAGGAATTCAGTGGTGAGTACGATGAGAACAGCCAAATTCGCGATCGGACAGGTGGTTCGCCATCGGCTGTTTCCGTTCCGGGGCATCATTTTCGATGTCGATCCGCAATTCGCCAATACGGAGGAATGGTACGAGGCGATCCCCGTCGACGTGCGCCCGCGCAAGGACCAGCCGTTCTACCATCTGCTCGCCGAGAATTCGGAAACCGAGTACATCGCCTATGTGTCCGAGCAGAATCTGCTCGAGGACCAATCGGGAGAACCGGTCCGCCACCCGCAGATCAAGGAAATGTTCGACAAAAAGCCGGACGGACGCTACGAACCGAAACGGCAGTCCAGGCATTGATCACCTCAGGCACTGATCAGTGAGTCAGGTGCAGAAGCAAAAAAGCGGGGCATGACCCCGCTTTTTTGTGGCTTTGAGAATGCCCGAACCGATCAGTTCGCGGTCTTCGCCTTGTCCTGCTCTTCCTTGAGCTTCTTGGCGAAGTCCTGGTTGTTCTTGGCGACGAAATCCTGGAGCTTCTTCTGCCGGTCCTCGATGTCCGACTGCTGCAGCGGCGGGCCGTCATAGGCGCCGCTGAAGCCCTGCAGCGCGACCTTGATCGGATTGGGCTGGTTCTGGAAATTGATCGAGGTCAAGGTGAGCGCCTGGCCCTTCTTGAAGGAGGCGACGAGCTGGTCGGTCAGCGGCACTTCCGCCACGCAGCGGTCGGGGAAGCAGACCACATATTCAAGCTTCTGCGTTTTGCCGGTATCGATCTGGAGGCCAATGCCGGCACCAACCAGACGACCGGTCGGAACCGTCACCTGGAAGACCTTGCGGTTCACCTTGCCTTTCAGCTCGATCAGGCTCACGCCGGTGACCAACTGGCCGTTGCCGGCGGTGGTGATGTTCTGCACGTTGCAGATGTCGACGTCTTCCTGCTTTGTGCAAGCCTTGAACCAGCCCTGCGGGATCTGTTGTTGCTGCTGTGCGGAAGCAACGGGAATTGCCGCGCCCAGAAAGCCGATCACGCCAGCGGCCATGACCGACAGGCGGTACGCATTGCTGTTCAGGCTCGTCATGTCGTGCACTTCCTCTCAAATGATCCCGGGGACCCGCTTCTTCGCGCCGTGTGGTCCAGCTACCTGTTGCCGAAATGAGGCAACAGAATGACTTCGGACGGCGTGTTACACTGCAAGCGGTGCCGAATCCAGCCCGCAATCTGCGATTCTTGGCAACGAACATTGGCGGTGCCCCATGCTAGTGTGCGCACCGAATCATCAAGCCGACCCGGTAAGGAGACGGTCATGGGCCGCGTTCTCGTTTGGCTGATCACCGCGACATCATTTTTCGCCCTTTCGCCCCTGCCGGCGGCGTCGGAACCCAGATATGCAATTGCCATGCAGGGTGAGCCGGCCCTGCCGCCCGACTATGCGCATTTCGACTACGTCAATCCCGACGCGCCGAAGGGCGGCAGCATTACCTATTGCGTCGTCGGCAGTTTCGACAATCTCAACCCCTTCATCCTGAAGAGCCTGCGCACCACGGCGCGCGGCATGATGGACACGATCTTCGGCAATCTGGTCTTCGAGCCGCTGATGCAGCGCAATGCCGACGAGGCCTTCACGCTCTATGGCTTGCTTGCCGAGTCGGCCGACATGGATTCCGAGCGCAAGAGCATCGAATTCCATCTCAACCCGAATGCCAAATGGTCGGACGGCCAGCCGGTGACGCCGGAGGACGTGCTGTTCACCTACGATGCCTATACGCAGAAAGGCCGTCCGCCCTACAGCGACCGCATGGCCAGGATTGCCAAGCTTGAGAAGACCGGCGACCACAGCGTGCGGTTCACCTTCAACGACAAGGCCGATCGCGAATTTCCGCTGATCATCGCGCTGACGCCGATCATCCCCAAGCACGCCTTCGACATCGAGACTTTCGACAGGACGACGCTGAAGCCGTTGATCGGCAGCGGCCCCTACAGGATCGCACAGGTGACGCCCGGCCAGCGCATCGTTTTCAAGCGCAACCCGGACTATTGGGGCAAGGATATTCCGGCCAAGCGCGGCTTCGACAATTACGACCAGATCACCATCGAATATTTCCTCAACGCCAATGCCAAGCTCGAGGCGTTCAAGAAAGGCCTTTGCGCCATCGACGACGACAGCGATCCGGTGAAGCGCGAACGCGATCTGGATTTTCCCGCTTTCCATAGGGGAGAGGTGGTTGCCGAAACTTTCGACACCGGTATTCCACCCGTCGTGACCGGTTTCCTGTTCAACACGAGGCTGCCGAAATTCTCGAACCCCGTGGTGCGTCAGGCGCTCGGCATGCTCTACGACTTCGAATGGGCCAACAAGAACCTGTTTGGCGGCAAATACGCGCGAACGATGAGCTACTGGCAGAATTCCGAGCTTTCGGCGCTCGGCCATCCGGCCGACGACAGGGAAAAAGCGTTGCTGGCGCCCTACCCCGGCCGCGTGCCGGCCGACGTCATGGACGGAACCTGGCGGCCGCCGGTGACCGATGGCTCGGGCCAGGACCGAAAGGTGCTGAAAGCGGCTTTCGATCTCCTGAAAAGCATCGGCTACCACCTGCAGGGCGGCACGATGCTCGACCCCGAGGGCAAGCCCTTCGGCTTCGAGATCCTGACCGCCTCGCAGGACGAGGAGCGTCTCGCCGGCATCTACCAGCGCACGCTGGAAAAGATCGGCATCGATGTCTCCATCCGCAGCCTCGACGGCGACCAGATACAGTCGCGCAAGCAGCGTTTCGATTTCGAGGTGCTGATCGGCTCGAGCGGCTTCAACAATTCGCTCTCGCCCGGCATCGAGCAGATCGGGCGTTGGTCATCCTCCGCCGCCAAGGCTGAAGGTTCGTTCAACCTCGCCGGCGTCGCCGATCCCGCGGTGGACGCTGCGATCGAGGCCATGTTGCGCGCCCGCACCAAGGAGGATTACGTCGCCGCCGTGCGCGTTCTCGACCGGTTGCTGATCTCCGGCAACTACATGGTGCCGATGCAGCACAACACGCAGCAATGGATCGCTTACTGGAATTATCTGGACCATCCGCGAAAGACGCCCATATTCGGTTACCAGTTGCCGACCTGGTGGCGAAAGCCGAACTGAGCATAGGCCCAGGAGTGGAAGCCCGGTAAGTGCACGGCGCCCGAACGTTCAGGAGATCGAGATGAGCCAAGCGAATACGATCACCATAGACGTGGTGTCCGACGTCGTGTGCCCATGGTGCTTCATCGGCCAGAAGCGGCTGGATAAGGCGGTCGCCGCCGCCGGCGAGGTGGATGTGCATATACGCTGGCGGCCGTTCCAGCTCGATCCGACCATTCCGCCGGAAGGCAAGGATCGCCGCGAGTATATGCTGGCCAAGTTCGGCAGCGACGAACACATTCGCCAGATCCACGCCCGTATCGAGCCGCTCGGTGAAGCCGAAGGCATTTCCTTCGCTTTCGGCGCCATCAAGGTCGCGCCCAACACGCTTGATGCCCATCGCGTCATTCGCTGGGCCGGTGCGGCCGGCGAAGACGTGCAGAACCGGCTGGTGCGCCGCCTGTTCCAGCTGAACTTCGAGGAGGGCGCCAACATCGGCGATCACGCCGTGCTGGTCGAGGCGGCGCGCGAGACCGGAATGGACGCATCCGTTGTCGAGACGCTCTTGCCGACCGATGCCGATGTCGAGGCGGTTCGCACCGAGATCGCCACCGCGTCGCGCATGGGCATATCAGGCGTGCCATGCTTCCTGCTGGAGGGCAAATACGCGGTGATGGGCGCGCAGGACGTCGACACGCTCGCCGACGCCATCCGCCAGGTAGCCGCCGCCAAGGCGCGTGGCGAACTGGAAAAAGTCGACTGAACCCGATCTTCAACGCAGGATTTTCAAGCAGCCCTCCCCGGGCGTGAGGCAACGCCTGGCCCCGGTGGGTTCCGCGATCATTGGCTTTGCCGGCGTCGCGGCCTGCCTTGATGCCGCCGGTCCGGTCGATCGCTGGCTTGCCCAGCGTCTCAGGTCATTTCCGGACTTCCGGCGGGGACATGCCGGCGAGGAATCAGGCGTCCAGGGCGACGTGTTTTCCGGAATTTTGATTAGCCTGCAATGAAAAGCCGGCTTGCCGGGCAGCCCAAGCGGTTCACAAATTCGTGCGAACGCCTTCCCTAGGGGAAGGTAGAAACGTCGCGCTCTGATGCCGCGTAATTACCTGACATCACTAGCTTAAACCGGCTTTTCGTCGGCTTTGGCGCGACGCTCGGGAAGCCGAACCTGTTGCCCTGCAGCCACGGCGTCCACCTCAATCCCGCTGCCCCCCTATAAAAATTAATGGAAAATGATCAATTGGTGTTACCATCCGTAACAATACAAAGAAGGTTTGGGCGGGATTGTGATTCGGGTCGACAGACCACCGCAACTGTCAGGAACAGATGGACTACACAGCGATGCCGCAAGGCGGTCGCTTCTGACCCCGGTTTCCTCGATGCGCAGCTTCTGGGGCCTGATGCGGGCCTACTGGGTCTCGGACCGGTGGAAGGAGGCCTGGACGCTGACGCTGGTGATCGCGCTGCTCACCGCTCTGTCCAGCAAGGCCGGCGTCTGGTTCGCAGAAGCATCCGGAGAACTGGTCAACTCGATCGCCTTCTTCCACGACGCCGCCAACACCACCCCTCTCCAGACGCTTTTGGCCAATGCCGGTATTTTGGTGCTGCTGGTCGTGCTCAAGGACGCCGGCTTCACGGGCATCCGCAATCTTGTCTCGGCAACCTTGCACCGCAAATGGCGCGGTTGGCTCGACAGCCGTTTCAACGAGGCGCTGCTGGACGGCAACCACACCCATTTCCACGCCCAGCATGCCTCGACCGGCAATGGCGCGCCGGCCCCCGACAACATCGATCAGCGCGTCCAGGAATCGATCAAGGACATGACGGGCGGCGCCATCGGGCTGGCCATGGGTGTGCTGGGTGTCGCCACCTCGCTCTATTTCGTCGGCCAGAAGCTGCTCGAGACCTCCGTCGAGGTAAAGGGGCTCGAATTCCTCGGCAGCTATGGCAGCGCCATCCTCGCCCTCCTTGCCGTCGCCATCTATGTGCCGCTCAACACCTGGATCGCGGTAAAGCTCGGTGGCATGCTCGAGCGTCTCAATGTCAGGATGCAGCAGGCCGAAGGCAGTTACCGTGGCGAGCTGACGACATTCCTGCGCCGCAGCTTCCATGTCGCGGCCTCGCGCGGCGAAGGCGTGCAGAGGACCATGCATGGCCGCCTCTATGGCGATATTGACGGCACATGGACGCGGCTCAACATCGTCAACACCGTCTACATGTCGTTCGAGCTGATCTACAATTTCATCGGCGCCCGCATTGTCGCCTATGGGCCGGGCCTTGTGCCGTTCATCCACAACGGCTTCGACCTGAAGGGCTACATAACCGGCTCCGAACTGGTCAATTCGCTGATCGGCCAATGTTCGTGGTTCATCCATGTCATGCCCGCCATCGCCACCCTGCGCGCCAACAGCCAGCGTGTCACCGAGTTGGCCAATGCGATCGAGAACGTTCAGCACCCCCAGGAATTCTACAGCCAGAGCGGCCGTTCCGACTTCCGCTACGCCAGCCAGAACCCGGTTTTTGGCTTGACCATCCAGAAGCTTGAACTGGCGCATCAGGGTGAGGACGCAACGCCTTTCCTCGTAGCGGCGAACCTGCGCTTCCGGCGCGGCGAATGGACCTTCCTGAAAGGCGAATCCGGCTGCGGCAAGACCTCGCTGATCAAGGCCATCAACGGCCTGTGGCCCTACGGCCGCGGCACCATCGTCTTCCCCGAAGGGGTGAAGAGTTTCTATGCAGCCCAGGAGGTCAAGCTGCAGCAGGTGACCCTGAAGCAGCTGGTCTGCCTGCCGGGCTCCGAGCACGACCATGGCGACGCGCAGGTCGCGTCCGCGCTGCACAAGGCGGGTCTGGGCGACTTCATCGAGAATATGGGCGACGAAAGCCGCGAAGGCAAAAGCTGGGATCAGGTCCTGTCCGGCGGTCAGAAACAGAAGCTGGTGGTGGCCCGCATCGTGCTCCATCAACCCGGGCTGCTATTCCTGGACGAGGCGACCGGCGCACTCGATCCGGAGGGCAAGGTTGCCTTCCACCAGGCGATCAAGGACAACTGCCCGGATGTAACGGTGATCAGCGTCATGCATGAAGCGGTGGCGCCGCGATCGGTCACCGGCGCCGAGTTCTACCACTCGATCGTCGCGATCGCGGACGGCGTCGCCACCAAGAAGCCGCTGGTGCCGAGCCTGCCTCCCGAGCTCACCACCATTCTCGCACAGCCAGGGCCGGTGCCAAGGCCGGTCGACGACAAATGGCTGCGTTTTCCGCGCCGGCTGAAGCAGAAGTAGCCGGACTCGCCGCGGCATAGGCCGTCCAGCCATTTTACCGTTTCGGCGCGATACGCTTCAGCGATCACAGTCTCGCGACTGGGGCATGTTGCCCGCATTTTCCTCGATCACTTCGATTGACAGGGCAAGGCGAGCTCCTATGTTGCGCCCGCTCGCAGACATCAAACTCGAACCCGCGAGCGGAAAGGTCACCGCGCCATGCCTGGCGACAGTCACAGTCGAACGCAACCGCCGTCCGCCCTGACGTGACCTCGACGGTTCACGTCTTGCCGGACGGCAAGGAGTGAACCATGAACGATTTTTCCCCCGTAGCGGACGACGAGGCCGTCGCCATCGCCCGCATCCTTGCAAACGACCATGTCGCAGACGTGGTCGAAGCGCTCAACCGCGAGTCGCGCGAAACGGCGACCGAGCTGCTTTGCGAAGTGCCGTTCGAACGGCTGGTCGATATCTTCGACCAGCCGGAGCTCGAGGGCGCGCCAGAGCTGGCGGAGGCCTTGCCTCGCGCCAAGGCGGGCAAGCTGCTTACCGCCATGTCGGTCGATCGCGCTGCCGACATCCTGCGCGATCTTGACGAACCCGCCCGTTCCGAGCTGCTCGGCGTGCTGGCGCCGCCGCTGCGCGCAACCCTGCTCTCGATTCTCGGTTACCCCGAAGGCAGTGCCGCTTCGATCATGACGACGGAGTTCGTCAGCGTGCCCTCGGACTGGACCGTCGGCCGCACGCTCGACTACATCCGCAAGGTCGAGCGGACGCGCGAAACCGTCTACGCCATCTACATCGTCGATCCCGAGACGCATCTGCTCATGCGCTCGACCGGCCTGCGCCGGCTCATCACCGGCGAGCCTGGCGATTCGATCCTGTCGGTGGCGCCGGACCGCGTGCCGGTGACCGTCACGCCTTTGACCGATCGCGAAACCCTGGCGCAGACGATCTCCAAATACGATCTGCTCGCCGTTCCCGTCGTCGATCACGGCAAGATCCTCGGCATCGTCACCATCGACGACATCATCGACACGATGATCGAGGAGACGACGGAGGACGTGCATCGCTTCGGCGGCATGGAGGCTCTCGACGAGCCCTACATGAAGATGAGCTTCCTCGCCATGATCCAGAAGCGCGCCGGCTGGCTGTGCGCGCTGTTCATCAGCGAGATGCTGACGGCCAATGCGATGCAGAGCTATGAGAGCGAGCTGGAAAAAGCGATCGTGCTGACGCTCTTCATTCCGCTGATCATGAGCTCCGGCGGCAACTCCGGCTCGCAGGCGACCTCGCTGGTCATACGCGCGCTGGCGTTGCGCGAGATCGGCCTGGGCGACTGGTGGCGGGTGGCGCTGCGCGAACTGCCCACCGGCCTCCTGCTCGGGGCGATACTCGGCGTCGTCGGCATCTGCCGCATCGCGCTCTGGCAGTATTTCGGCTTCTACGACTACGGACCGCACTGGCTGTTGATCGCCGCGACGGTCGGAGCGGCATTGGTCGGCATCGTCACCTTCGGCTCGCTGTCGGGATCGATGTTGCCGTTCGCCTTGAAACGCATCGGCTTCGACCCGGCCAGCGCGTCGGCGCCGTTTGTCGCCACGCTGGTCGATGTCACCGGGCTTGTCATCTATTTCTCGGTGGCGCAGGTGATCCTGCGCGGCACGTTGCTGTAGCAGCTCTCCTAGCTGCGTCGCGGCAAGCACCTTGCCGCGGCGCGTTTGTCCGTCAGTCTACGCGCTCGCCATCCTTCACTCGGTAAGTCGGCTTGTACATGGTCACAAGCTCTTCCGCGGCCGTCGGATGCACGGCCATGGTGCGGTCGAAATCATCCTTGACCAGCCCGGCCTTCAGCGGAATGGCGAGAAGCTGCGCCATCTCGCCGGCATCCGGCCCCAATATGTGCGCGCCGAGTACCTTCTTAGACGCGCCATCGACCACCAGCTTCATCAGCATCTTTTCGTCGCGGCCGGACAAGGTGTGCCGCATCGGACGGAATGCCGCGCGATAGATCTCGATGTCGGGGAAGCGCTTGACCGCCTCGTCTTCCGACAGGCCGACCGTGCCGATCTCCGGCTGCGAGAACACGGCGGTGGCGATCGTGTCGTGGTCGGGCGCGGTCGGGTTGCCCTTGAAGGCGGTCTCGACGAAGCACATCGCCTCGTGGATCGCCACCGGCGTCAGTTGCACGCGATTGGTGACGTCGCCGATCGCCCAGATGTTTTCGACGTTGGTGCGGGAGTACGCGTCGACCTGGATCGCGCCGGTCGCGGTCATCTCGATGCCGATGCCTTCCAGTCCCATATTCTCGGTGTTGGGGATGCGGCCGATGGCGAGCATCACCTGGTCGACCGTCAGCGTCTGGCCGCCGGTGAGCAACGCGTCGAGCCGGCCGTCCGGCCGTTTGCGGATCCATTCCGAGACGGCATGGCAAAGGATCTTGATCCCCTTCTTCTCCATCGTTTCGTGCAGCATGCGCCGCAGGTCCATATCGAAGCGGCTGAGGATCTCCTTGCCGCGATAGACCAGCGTGGTGTCGACGCCCAGGCCATGGAAGATGTTGGCGAATTCGACCGCGATATAGCCGCCGCCTTCGATCATGATCGACTTGGGCAACTGCTTGAGGTCGAAGGCCTCGTTGGAGAAGATGCAGTGTTCGTGGCCGGGCAGTGCCGGGTGCGGCGCCGGACGGCCGCCGGTGGCGATCAGGATCTGGTCGGCGGTGACGGTACGGTCCTCGTCCAGAAGACGTACCACATGCGGGTCGACGATCATGGCGCGCGTGTGAAAGGCCTCGCCGCCGGCGCCCTCGACGTTCCTCTTGTAGATCGCCTCCAGCCGGCTGATCTCGCGGTCCTTGTTGGCGACCAGTGTGGGCCAGTCGAAACTGGCTTCCGGCACCGTCCAGCCATAGCCGGCGGCATCGGCGAAATGCTCAGGAAATTGCGAAGCATAGACATAGAGCTTCTTCGGTACGCAGCCTCTGATGACGCAGGTGCCGCCGAAGCGGTATTCCTCGGCGATGCCCACGCGCTTGCCGAGCGCTGCGGCGACGCGCGCCGCCCTCACCCCGCCCGAACCGCCGCCGATGACGAAAAGATCGTAGTCGTAACCGGCCATTGCGCGGCTCCTTGAGCTTCGGAAAATGTGAGTGACAGGTAGGCCGCAAACCATCAAAAGAAAAGCCCGGACAAGCCGGGCTTCACAGATGGCCGCAGGGCCGTTTGGAATGGCAGGATCAGTTCTGCGTGTCGTCGGCAGGGGCCGATCCATCGGCAGGCGCGGCGCCATCGGCGGGCGCGGCCGCATTGGCAGGCGCTGCCGGCGCTTTCGCCTTGGCCGCCGCGGCCAGCGTTTCACCGACCTGCTGGGCGAGGTCACGAGCAAGCCCGTTCTGCCAGATATCGGCCGCTTTCACCAGGTCGCGCGTCACGGCCGGGCCGCTCTCGAGGAGCTTCTTGCCGGAGTCCGAATTGTAGAAGGTCGCGATGTCGTTGAGTTCCTGTTCGGAAAACACCTTCGCATAGGCAAGGGCCGCTTCCTTCTCCAGGTCGGCCCGGCGCGAGGCAAGCGCCAGCGCCTTCTCGCTGATCGTCTTGGCGATCAGCTCCTGCATGTCGGGGTTCTTCTGGATGAGCTGCGATTCGAGGGCGGCGGCGGCCTGCGGCAGGATGTTGTCGAACGGGTCGGTCGCATGGATCGCGGTGACCGCGGCACGCGCCGCCTTCAGGTGCGCTTCCGTGACGTCCTGCGAGAACGCCGGCGAAGAGAAGGCCAAAACGGCCGATGCCGCCAGAAGGACGGAAAAGCGGCGAACCCGGTTATGCAACATCATGGTCGATAGAACTCCCTGTTTTCAGGCGGCATGGACGGTTTGGATGCCATCGCCCCCGGCGATGATGGCCGCTGACGCCAGCCCGATGAAAAGACCGTGCTCGACCACGCCGGGAATGGCGTGGAGAGCATTCGATAGCGCTCTTGTATCCGGAATGCGGCCAAAAGATGCATCGAGGATAAAGTGGCCGCCGTCTGTAACAAAAGCCTGGCCGCCCGTCATCCTCAATGTAACCGGACCGGAAAGGCCGAGCCTTGCAGCCGCCTTGCCGATCGCGATTTCGGTTGCGCGCAGACCGAACGGGTTGACCTCGATGGGCAATGGGAAACGGCCGAGCGTCTCGACCATCTTGGACCGGTCGGCGATGACGATCATGCGAGCGGAAGCCGCCGCGACGATCTTCTCGCGCAGCAATGCGCCGCCGCCGCCCTTGATCAGGGTCAGGGCCGGGTCGACTTCGTCGGCGCCGTCCACGGTGAGATCGAGTTCCGGCGTCTCCTCCAGCGTCGACAGCGGCACGCCAAGTTCGCGGCACAGCGAGGCGGTGCGCTCGGACGTTGGCACGCCGATGATGGTCAGGCCCGTGGCCACCTTGTCGGCGAGCAGCCGCACGAACTCGTCGGCGGTGGTGCCGGTGCCGATGCCGAGCCGCATGCCGTCGGTGACATGGGCAAGGGCCGCCCGCGCGGCTTCGACCTTCAACTGTCTTGCATCCATGCCGCTTTTACCGCCCCGGAACCTGGTGTTTGCGGCTCCTACCATTTTTGCCGGTCCGGTCAAAGCCCTTGCAGCGGCGTAGGTTGATGACGTTCGGCCTCCCGTCAATGGTGTGCCCGCGCGGCCGGCCAGCGATGCGCGGGTAACGTTCATAGGAATTTTTTCTTATATGCCGTTGACTGGGTGAAGGCAGTTATGCTACATATTTGCCTATGGTGCAGATTTGCGCCGGGACCCGCCGCACTGGCGGGTTTTTTCATGCCTGGCGGTTCGTCGCGAATGCCCGGTCCGGGGAGCTTGCTTGCCTGAACGAGCCTGCCCGGCGCTTGCCTTGACGCGCCGCAGCCTTTATCGCCTGCCCATTGCATAAACTGCCCAGGATGGATCATGACCCGCCCGATCATCGTGTTTGACCTCGACGGTACGCTGATCGACACAGCGCCGGATTTGCTCGACAGCCTGAACCACAGCCTTGCCGCCAGCGCGCTCGCGGCCGTCGACGAAGCCGGCTTCAGGCGCTTCGTCGGCCATGGCGGCCGCGTCATGATCGAACGGGCGCACGCCGCGCAGCAACGGTCGCTCGATGTCGCCGAACACGACCGGCTGCTGAAACTATTCCTCGACCACTACACCCTCAACATTCCCGGCAAGTCCCGCCCCTACCCCGGCGTCCTCGAGGCGATCGCCCGCTTCGAGAAGGCCGGCTACCTCCTGGCCGTCTGCACCAACAAATACGAGGCCAACTCGCTGGCGCTGATCGAGGCGCTCGGCCTGACCAAACACTTCGCGGCGATTGCCGGACAGGATACCTTCGCCTTCCGCAAACCCGATCCGCGCCACCTCACCGAAACCATCAAGCGCGCCGGCGGCGACCCGCACCGAGCTTTGATGGTCGGCGATTCGCAGACCGACATCGACACCGCGAAAGCCGCCGGCATCCCAGTGGTGGCCGTCGACTTCGGCTACACCGACCGCCACGTGCGCGAGTTCGAGCCCTCGGCGGTGATCTCGCATTTCGACGCGCTGACGCTGGACCTAGCTGAGCGGCTGATCGCCGCGGCGCAACATTGAACGGATAGCGGGCGGCCGGGACAGGTTCAATGACAGTTTCCTGTTTGCGGCGGATGCCTCTAATGATCGAAGTCGGCGCCGCCCCTCATCGCCCTGCCGGGCATTTCTCCCCGCACAGAGACGGGGAGAAGGGTCTGGCCGGAACGCTGGCGCCTCCATTGCAACGTGAAAAATTGGCGAAAACGGCGACACAGCCCCCTCTCCCCGTCTATACGGGGAGAGGATGCCGGCAGGCAGGTGAGGGGCGGCGCCGGCGCTTGAAAGAGTATGACGAAACCTGAAGCGATTGCCCCCTGTGAGAACGCCGGACACCGCCTTGACTTACCCGGCCGCCCTCCCTTATATCGCGGCTCGCTTGGCCTTCGGGCAACGAGCGGGCGATTAGCTCAGCGGGAGAGCACACCCTTCACACGGGTGGGGTCGCAGGTTCAATCCCTGCATCGCCCACCATCCAACTAAACTGATTTGTTGGATGACTAGGCCCCTCCACTTTGTCCAAAAAAGCTACTGGCGCGTAGGCCAAACAGCTTGGCGCCTCGCCCTTATTGATTTTGGGTTTCCGTCACCATCTGTCGGTTTGTTTGTATGCAAATCAGTTGGGCGACGCTATGGTAGCTTCCTCAACGTCAGATTCTCGGGGGAGAACATGGCAGAACACGCCGTTGAAATCGTCAGGGAAAAGTCGTGGTCGGTTCGCGTGACCGTCAATGGCGTCACCACCACCGTCCCATTCTCAGCCGAAAGCTATGCGCGCTCATACGCCGACGGTCAGGCGTTCCGGCTGGGTGTGCAGGTGGCAGAGCTTAAGCGGTCAGCCTGACGCGTGGGGGGTTGAGAAGCCCTCCGAAAAATTGCAGGTAGGCGACGAAAGCCGGATCATGTGGGGCGACGGCGAGCGGGCTCGGCCCGTGCGGCCGAGCAGGTATTCGAGAATCGCGATCGATTCGACCATGATCATTCGCCGTCTTGTAGCGCCGGGACAAAGCCGGCGGGGTTGATTGCAAGAAAATCGGGAATTGCTCGAGGGCAGTCACAAAGCCGATGCATAGCCTGGCCATCCATCCCGCCTGGGGAACAAACCTCCCCATCACTGAGTTTCCCCCTGTCGAAACTTGAGGGAAAACCATGACCAGATTTCTCGTGGCGACAAGCGTCGCCATTCTCCTCGGCGCCGGGCCGGCCTTCGCCGCGGACGACAAGCCTTTGCCGCCGCCCAATGCCAAGAAATTGTCCGACATCATCGCCAAGGTCGAGCAGCGCGATGGCTTCCGCTATGTCAAGGAGGTCGACTGGGATGATGGCGCCTATACCGTCACCTACTACACCGCCGACAAGGCGAAGGTCGAAATCACCTATGATCCGGTAACAGCCGAGCCCAGATAGCTTCGTCAGGAGAAAACCTGCGGGGGCGAGCAACCCGTATTGCGATCCCTCCCCGCAATGATCACCGGTCCCAATCTGAAAATGCCGAGCCTGCGGCGTGAGATGTGCCTGCCCTTGCGCCAATGCACCTTTGATGGCTGATTACAGCGGAGCTTCACGGGGGTATGCATGGCGACGGCCAGGCATGTGTTGAAACGTATCTTGATGGTGCTTGCCGGCTATCTCGTCGCCGCGCTGGTCGGTCTGATCGCCGTTGTCGCGATCTATGCCGTGCTGAGCTCCCTACCCAATGCGCCCCGGCATTTCGACCTCATGGGCGTCTCGCCGATCGCGGCGCTGGTGGTGCCGCCGGTCGGCATGTTCATCTATTTCCTGACGATCGTGCTGACCGGGGTGCAGACATTGGTGTTCGCATTGATCGCCGAATGCTTCTCGTTGCGCGGCTTCTGGCTCCACATGCTCTTCGGCGGGGCGGCGGCGGTCGGCGGCTTTGCCCTGATCTGGCCGAGCGCGCTCGAGGACATGGCCCCGGAGCGCTGGGCCGACATCGGCATCATCGCCGCTGCAGGCCTGGTCGCCGGGCTTGTCTACTGGCTGATCGCAGGGCGCGACGCCGGTTTCCGGCGACCGCTCTCGGCCCGCTGAATTCTCAGCTCGACGGCGAGCGTGCTGCTTCGGTAGCGTCCAGGGCTTGCTTCAACCGCGTGTCCCGGTCGTAGACGTCGTTGAAGTATTCGACCTTGCCGGACATGTCGGGCCATGCGGTGAAATAGGCGACATAGACCGGAATCGTGCGCGTCACATTCTCGGTCGCGTGCCCGTGCTTCAGCTTCTCGGCGATGTAGTCGACCGACGTGCCCAGCACCGCAGCCGCCATGCCGCGCGGGTCCTGCAACCGCACGCAGCCGTGGCTGAGCGCACGCATATCGCGCTGGAAGAACGACTTCTGCGGCGTGTCGTGCATGTAGATGGCGTGCTTGTTGGGGAACAGGATCTTCAATTCGCCCAGCGCATTGGCCTCGCTCGGGAGTTGGCGCACGCTGTAGGGGATGTTCGCGCCATAGCCGCCCCAGTTGACCGCCGAGGACGGAATGCGCTTGCCGCGCGAATCGGTCACCTCATAGCCGGCCCGGTCGAGATAACCCGGATCGCTGCGCAATCTCGGCAGCATTTCGTTGACGATGATCGACTGCGGCACCCCCCAATAGGGATGGAAGTCGACCTGCTTGATCTGGTCGTAGAAGAAGGCGGTCTGGTTGGTGGTCCTGCCGATGACCGCACGGGTTTTCAGCTTTTCCTCGCCATTGTCGATGTAGCTCGCCGTGAAGGCCGGCTGGTTGATGAACACACGCGGGCTGCCGAGGTCGGATGGCAGCCAGCGCAGTTCTTCCAGCGCCACCTGTACCTTGAGCAGCCGGTCGGCCTTGGACGTTCCGGCCAGCGACGCGACGGTGCGCGGTCCGATGACGCCGTCGCCCTTCATGCCTGCCTTTTGCTGCACCGCCTTGATGACCGGGACCAGCTCAGGGAGGTAGATGTCGCTGGTGGCGAGCCGCGACAGCACTTCGCCGTAGGCGCCGCCCATCTCGTCGTCGAGATTGCGCGCGATCAGGCTCAGCAGCTTGGGAAGCTCGGGACTGGTTTCGCCCGGCTTCAGCAACAGCTTGGGATCGACGACGATCTCGTTTTCGGCGCTCGCTTGCAGCGACTCCAGCTCGACGCGCAGCGCCTGGTACTCCGGGTTCTGCGGATGCCGCGATTCGAGATAGGTGCGCACTTCCTGGGTGTGCGCCAGCGTCTTCAAAACGCCTTCCATGTCGAGCGGCTTGGCGGGGAAATCATAGTAGCCGGTCATGCGGTTGGGTTCGACGCGGCCGCTTTGGGCATCATGGACATAGCGAAGCACGCGAGCCGACAGCGCCATTTCGAAGCGCACGAACTCCTTCAAACGTGCAGCGGCGTCACCAGTCGACGCAGCGGCGGTCGGCACGTCGACCGTGTAGTCGGACGGTGCCAGGCCGTAGCTCGCCGCCTCGCCAAGCACCCGCACCGCGTCCTGTGCGCGGCTGTTGGCGTTGGCTCCGGTCACCCAGATGAAATCCGGATTGGCCGAATAATAGGCGATCAGCGCCTTGGCGATATCCGGCTCCGCATAGAGCTCGTAGTCGCTCAGTCCGGCGATTGCCTCGCGAAAGGCGTTGCCGGTGGCTGAGGGCACGAAGGCGGCGTCCTGCGGCGTCGCCGGCTGCGGCGCTGCCGTAAGCGCCGAGAAGTCGACGCGCACGAGCTTGTCGGCTTTGTAGGTGTAGTAGGAAGGGCTGCTGATCTTCACGCTGCCGCCGCCACCACCGCCGGCGGATACGTTGGGGTTCGGCTTGCGCCTTGGTGGCGGAGGAGGAAACTCACCTCGCGGCTCGTGCCTTACGCCGCCGCCGAAAAGCATGTCGAAAAGCCCCTGCGCGCCTGCTTGCGGCGTTCCCAGGGCCAGCGTCGCCACGAGCGCTGCAAGCGGCAACGCGGTAGCTTTGTTTCCCGGCAATTTCATGGTCACCCGCTCCAGCCGCAACCGGCTCCGTTCCGCACGCTCGTGCGTCTTGCCCACCGCATGGCGGATGTAAGACGCGACTATACCGATTCATACCGATTTCGTTAAGCTTTCATAAATTTTGGGGCAGCTGTGGCAGAACGGTTTCACAACATCGTGACGGCCGGAGCGGACACAATCCGCTCCGGCCGTCGAAGCCCAGGGGCGTCGTCAGACCTCGGCGCATGGCCGTGGGCGAATTGCCGAGGAGTTTCGACTGCGAAGCCGCTGCGACCTCTTTCGCGACGGCTCAACACGGCATGTCGATCCAGGCGCGCGACGGTGCTTCGCATGCGGCCCTGCTGGCGACCGCGGAGGGGGCCTTGGCGGCCTGGAAGACGATAGCCGGTCCCGACGCGGGATGACAAACGCCGGGCGTTGTGCTCGAAATCCGAACGGACGGAGCGCCAGTCTAAACGGGCCGGGAGGATCGAACGGTGAAAAAGGGTTATCGCGAACTGCTGGACGAGGCGAATGCCGAGATCGAAGTGCTTTCGCCCGAGGAAGCGGCAGCCCTGATCGAGGACGAAGGCACCATCTTTGTCGACCTGCGAGATCCTCGCGAGATTGAACGCGACGGCAGGATTCCCGGCGCGAAACATGTCACCCGTGGCATGCTGGAATTCTGGATCGATCCCGAGAGCCCTTATCACAAGCCGTTCTTCGCTTCGGGAAAGAGCTTCGTGTTCTTCTGCGCCGGCGGCTGGCGTTCGGCGCTCGCCACCAAGACCGCGCAGGACATGGGGCTGTCGCGGGTCAAGCATATCCTTGGCGGCTACACCGCCTGGAAGGCGGCCGGACTGCCGGTGGAACCCGGCGAGAAGAAGAAACAGCCCTGATTGCGGTTCAATGGAGCAGCGACGGCTCCCGCTGCGCGGCCACGAAGCTGACGGCGCGTTCCACCACGCCCTTGTCCGCCAGGATGCGGCGATGGCCGAGCCCTTCGGCCCAGTGGAGCAACACATGGTCACCGGCGCCGGCATAACGCCAGGCATGATCGGCCGAGACTTCGCGATCGTCGGGTGCGTGGATGACCAACGTCGGCACCGGCGCCTGGGCAAGCTGCCGATCGCCGGTGAATTCGTGCAGCGGCCGGCCGGAAAGATATTCGACACGGTCCGCCATGGCGGCCTGCGAGCGCGGACCGACATTGAGCATGCGGCTGAAGTCGGCGAAGATGGCCGGCAATGAACTGGGCGCGGCGATCAGCACCAGGCGCCCGGCCGCCAGCGGCGCAATGTTCCTGATCGATCCGGCGATTGCATTGGCGGCGACGGCGCCGCCGAAGGAATGACCGACCACCGCCGCGAACGGGCCGAACCATTCGCCCGCGATTCGCACCGCATCCACGGCATTGACCATGTTCAACCGCCGGCCATGCGATTGGCCGTGGCCGGGAAGGTCGAGCGAGACGACCCTGTAGCCGGCGGCGCGGTAGCCCTCGATCAGCATGCGCATATATTCGGTGCGCGAGCGCCACCCATGAACGACGAGAACCGTTCCGGCGGACGCCCTGCCTGGCTCCGGACGGAATTCATGCACCATGACGCAGCCGGATCCGGCTTTCAGCCGGTGATGCCGCGCTTCATCCATGAAATCTGCCGCGCGGTCGACGGCACGGCGTTCGCCCTCGCTCAGCACCCTGGCGTTCGGCGTACGGCAGAACAGCTCGAATGCGGCGCGCCCGGTGAGGCGGGGGGCGACATGTTCGGCGGCCCCGAATACACCCCGGATGACCTTCAGTCCGAATGATGCCATAGTGGGAATCCATCCATACGTTCAAGCATGAACATAATAGTTCAAAGATGAACAATAAACAAGAGCTGCCCTGGGACAACCCGCGGTTTCGCAACTGGGTCGCGGTTGCGCGCGCCTGCCATGTGCTGGAGCGCACGCTTGCCGTGAAGCTCGCTCCGCTCGATCTGAAACCCGCGCAGCTCGATGTTTTGATGAATCTCTACCGCCATCCCGGCATGTCGCAGCACGATCTCGCCCGCAAGCTGCTCGTCGGCCGCTCCAACGTCACCATGCTGTTGCCGCAGCTCGAGGCTCGCGGCCTGCTGCGCCGCGAAGGCGACGAGAAGGACAAGCGCATCCTGCGGCTGGCCCTCACCGAAGCCGGCGAGGCGCTGCTGATGCAGGCGCTGAAGGTGCACATGGCGCTGATCGAGAAAGCGATGAGCCAGTCGACGCCGGAGCAGTGCGACATGATCGGCGAGCAGATGCGCAAGATCTACGAGGTGTTGAAGGACGCCTGACCGCCATTGCGGTCCAGCGGATCACCACATCGTCTTTTTTGCCCGCTCCGGCCATTCCTTGTCATAGGTTTCGCCGTCGATGTTCCTGCGGCTGGTGATCTCCAGGATCTTTCCTGGCGTCGGCAGGGACTTCGGATCGACATGCCTTTCCGGGTTCCACAGTTCCGACCGCACGATGGCGCGGGCGCATTGGAAATAGACCGTATCGACATCGATGACGCTCACCGAGCGTGCCGGCCTGCTGTCGACCGTGAACGACGCGCAAAGCGCGGCATCCGTGGTGATGCGCGCGCGGCCGTTGATGCGCAGCGTCGTTCCGGAGCCCGGCACCAGGAACAGCAGCCCGACGCGGGGATCGCGAATGATGTTTTTCAGCGAATCGGCGCGGTTGTTGCCGCGCCGGTCCGGCATCATCAGGGTTTTCGGATCGACGATGCGCACGAAGCCGGCGAGATCGCCGCGCGGCGAGCAATCCAGCCC
Source organism: Mesorhizobium sp. B2-4-1 (assembly GCF_006442185.1). Lineage (NCBI taxonomy): Bacteria > Pseudomonadati > Pseudomonadota > Alphaproteobacteria > Hyphomicrobiales > Phyllobacteriaceae > Mesorhizobium > Mesorhizobium sp. B2-4-1. Next base: position 79,345 of record NZ_VFVN01000008.1, read on the forward strand.
TTCCGGCCCGCTGGTCGCCAGCGCGACGAAGGGCGAGGCCTCGATGAAGGCGGCGTATTCGGGAATGACGTGGTCGAGTTCCTTGACCACCGAGGCTTCGCCGGGCAGGCCATAGAACGCTTCAAGCTGTTCGACGGTGGTTATGATGGACATTGTCTTGTCTTCCGATCCGCCGCCCCTACTCCCGCTCCATGACATCTTGACGACGCCCGCCGGCTAACGGTCGCGGCTGAGACCCTTTTGTGCCAGCTCGGCAAGATAGGCATTCCAGCGCGCATCCTTCTCGTGGCCCAGCGTGTGCAGGTAATTCCAGGTGAAGATACCGGTGTCATGGAAATCATCGAAGGTGATGCGCACCGCGTAGTTGCCGACCGGTTCAATTTTGAGGATGGCGACATCGCGCTTGCCCGGAACGGTCACCCGCTGGTCCGGCGAATGGCCCTGCACCTCGGCCGACGGCGAGGCGACGCGCAGCAGCTCGGCCGGCAGCTCGAATGGCTGGTGGCCGGGAAAGGTCACGGAGAGCAGTTTGCGGTCTTTGGAGACCCGCAGTTCCTTCGGCGCCGTCATGGTGTTTTTCCGTTTCGAACGCCCTTCCCTACGCCGCTTCGCCGGATTGGAAAAGCCCGTACCAGGCAGCCGACATCCGGTGTCGGTCGGGGAATGTTACCAAAGATCGAGAGCGGCTATCTTGAACGACAGGCCGGATCGTATCACATAGTGATATATAACGCCGTCGTTCACAGCCACGGGAAACGCTTCACGCATGGACATGATCGATCCTTTCGGCCGCACGATCAGCTACCTGCGCGTGTCGGTCACCGACCGCTGCGATTTCCGCTGCACCTATTGCATGGCCGAGGACATGGCTTTCCTGCCCAAGAAGGACCTGCTGTCGCTCGAGGAACTCGACCGGCTGTGCAGCGTCTTCATCGCAAAAGGCGTGCGCAAATTGCGTCTCACCGGCGGCGAGCCGCTGGTGCGCAAGAACATCATGCACCTGGTCCGTCAGCTGTCGCGTCATCTCGAAAGCGGCGCGCTGGAAGAACTGACGCTGACCACCAACGGCTCGCAGCTTTCGCGTTTTGCTGCCGAGCTCGCCGATTGCGGCGTCAAGCGCATCAATGTTTCGCTCGACACGCTTGATGCCGACAAGTTCCACGCAATCACCCGCTGGGGCCATCTCGGCAAGGTCATGGCCGGCATCGATGCGGCGCAGGCGGCGGGGCTGAAGATAAAGCTCAACGCCGTGGCGCTGAAGGATTTCAACGACGCCGAATTGCCTGAGATGATGCGCTGGGCGCATGGCCGCGGCATGGACCTGACCGTCATCGAAACCATGCCGATGGGCGAGATCGACGCCGACCGCACCGACCAGTACCTGCCGCTGTCGCTGCTGCGCGCCTCGCTGGAGCGCCAGTTCACGCTGACAGACGTCCCGTTCAAGACCGGCGGTCCGGCCCGCTATGTCCATGTCGCGGAAACCGGTGGCCGGCTCGGCTTCATCACGCCGATGACCCATAATTTTTGCGAGAGCTGCAACCGCGTCCGGCTGACCTGCACCGGCACGCTCTTTATGTGCCTCGGCCAGGAGGATGCCGCCGATCTCAGGGAACCGTTGCGCGCGTCCGAAGGCAACGAGTTGGTCAGCGCGGCGATCGACGAGGCGATCGGGCGCAAGCCGAAAGGGCATGATTTCATCATCGACCGTCGCACCAGCCGCCCCTCCGTGTCGCGGCATATGAGCGTCACCGGCGGCTGATTTTCCCACGGATCTGGTGCAGGATCGCTTCCGGCTGACTGCTGGAGGAATGGAATGAAGTGCGCGCGCTCGGTATTGGCATTCGTTGCGGCGATCGCGGCAATCCCCTCGGCCGCCGCTCCTTTCACCTACACCAACGAGCGATTCGGCACGGTCTGCACCTTTCCCGATGATGTTTTCACCGACCGCCAGCCCGAACCGGACAACGGTGACGGCCAGCAATGGCTCGCGCCCGACGACGCCAGCCTGATCTGTTCCGGCATCCTGAATATCGACAACGACACGCCGAGACACTTCGTCGCGACCGAGAAAGCCAGCACGGAGGCGGGTTACAAGGTCACCTACAGCAGGACGGGAAAGGACTGGGCCGTGCTTTCGGGGCTGAAGGCCGGGAACATCTTTTATGAGCGCCGCCTGTTCGGCAAGGACGGCGTCATCCGCACCGTCTGGATCGAATATCCGCCGGCCGTGAAGCCGAAATACGACCCGCTGGTCGGCGCCATCGCCGCCAGCCTCGAGGGACCGTGACTATTGCGGCCATGCCGCAATAAATCTCCGCCGGCGGATGCCCGCCTGATTTACCCCAGCCGTTTTCGCGCCTAGCCTTCCATCCGGTAGCGGCTTTCGCTCCGTTGGGGGAAAACATTATGCGCAAATTCATCTTTTCTGTTGCCTTGCTCGGCCTCGCCGCCATGCCGGCGGCGGCGCAATCCATCGGCGGCACTTACGATGTCGCCGGCACCAATTTCGATGGTTCGGCCTATGGCGGCGAAGCAACCATCACGCTGACAAGCGGCACGACCTGCACGATCCATTGGGAAACCGGCGGCTCGTCCTCGGACGGCATCTGCATGCGCAACGACAACGCCTTCTCGGCCGGCTATGTCCTAGGCAAGGAGATCGGCCTTGTCGTCTACAAGATGGATGACGACGGCTCGCTGCACGGCCTGTGGACGATCGCCGGCAAAGACGGCAGCGGCACCGAGGTGCTAACGCCGAAGAAGTAAGGCCGGTCATCCGCGGTTGAAATTCTGGGCCGCGATCAAGGCCGTGGCCCAGCCCTTTGTCGTTGCTGTTTCGGTCCCGGCTGCTACAGGCTTTTTTCAAAGCAGAACCGGTAGAGATCTTGCCCCTTTCTCCCAATCTTCGCGGTGCGTTGTTCATGGTGGTGGCGATGGCCGGCTTCACCCTCAATGACGCCATCACCAAATATTCGTCGCAGTCGATGAACATGGCGCAGGTCATGCTGATCAGAGGCGCATTTGCCTCGCTCTTCGTCGGCCTGCTTGCCTGGCAGCGCGGCGCGCTGGTCCGTCCGCGCTCGATGCTGCAGCCGCTGGTGGCACTGCGCGTCCTTGCCGAGGCCGGCGCGACGGTGACCTTCCTGGTCGCGCTTGCCCATTTGCCGATCGCCAGCGTCTCGGCCGTCCTGCAGGCACTGCCGCTGGCCGTGACAATGGGCGCGGCCCTTGTCTTGGGCGAGGCGGTCGGCTGGCGCCGCTGGCTGGCGATCGCCGTTGGATTTGCCGGCGTGCTGGTCGTGGTGCGCCCGGGCTTCGAGGGGTTCAGCATGTTTTCGCTCGTGGCGCTGGCCAGCGTCGCCTGCTGCGCAGTGCGCGACCTCGCCACCAAGCGGATTCCGCAGGCTATCCCCACGCTGCTCGTCTCCACCGCAACGGCATTGGCCATGACCATGGTCGGCGCGCTGCTGCTGTCGCCGATGGGCGGCTGGACACCGATGACGGGAAAAGCCACTGCGCTGCTGGCGCTCGCAGCGGTGCTGGTGCTCATCGGCTATCAATTCATCATCATGGCGATGCGCTCGGGCGAGATTTCCTTCATAGCGCCGTTCCGCTATACGGCGCTGCTCTGGTCCATTGTGCTCGGCCTGCTGGTCTTCGGCGATGTCCCCGACATGACGATGATCATCGGCGCCAGCACAATCGTCGGCTCCGGCCTTTACGCGCTTTATCGTGAGCGCGTCGTCGGCCGGCGCAGGATCGTCGCGGAAAGCACTGGTCCTGCCATGGCCCCGGACGGCATATAAGTGGCTCGCGGGGAATTTTCGCGACGGCGCACGGGCTCGATGATGGTGAGAGATATTGCGGGATTGATGCTGGCCGGCATTCAATCCAGACGCAGGGGCGGTGGCGACAAGACCTTGCTGCGGCTCGAAAGCGCCCCCCGACGATCTTGCCAAGGCGGCGCGGTTGCTGCAGAGCATCTGAGATGAACAAGCGCCTCTTCGGCATCACCGGCTGGAAGAACTCCGGCAAGACGACCCTGACTGAGAAACTGGTCGCGGAACTCGTTGGGCGCGGCTGGACGGTTTCGACCGTAAAGCACGCCCATCATGATTTCGACATCGACAAGCCGGGCGCGGACAGCTTTCGCCACCGGCAGGCAGGAGCCATGGAAGTCGCCATCGTCTCCGCCAATCGCTGGGCGCTGATGCACGAATTGCGCGGCGAGGATGAGCCGGCGCTGGAAGCGATCCTGTCGCGGCTTGCGCCGTCCGACATCGTGTTGGTCGAAGGCTACAAGCGCGAAGCCCACCGCAAGATCGAAACCCGGCGCCTGGAGGCGAAGGACCGGACGCCGCTTTCGGCGGGTGACCCCGGGATCGTTGCCATTGCGGCCGACTTCGTCATCGAGGACAAAAGCCTGCCGGTGTTCGACCTCGACGACGTGAAATCGATAGCCGACTTCGTCGAGCGCGCGACCGGCCTCGTTGCTTGAGAAGTAACGTAACGGCAGAAGGACATTGCCGATTTTCGTGGTTTTGCAGTTGCTTTTTTCTTGGAAAGAGTGGGAGTATCGGGCCAGCGGGCGGTCAAAAGCACCGCCCCCACAGAGCCGTTTCGGAACGACGGCCGGGACCATAAAGAGAGGATCATTATGCGTATTGCACTGCGTATCGCGCTCGCCGCTTCGGCCGCGCTGCTGACGCTCGGCGTAGCCCAGGCCCAGGAAAAGACCCTGAGGATCGGCACCGAGGGCGCCTACCCGCCCTTCAACAACCTGACTTCCGATGGCAAGCTCGTCGGTTTCGACATCGACATCGCCCAGGCGCTCTGCGATGAGATGAAGGTCAAGTGCACCTTCGTCGCCCAGGATTGGGACGGCATCATCCCGGCGCTGCAGGCGGGCAAGTTCGACGCCATCGTGGCATCAATGTCGATCACGCCGGAGCGTGCCGAGAAGGTAGACTTCACTCACAAATACTACAACACGCCCTCGGCGCTCGCCGTCCCGAAGGATTCGACGCTGAAGGGCGTGACCAAGGAGGACCTCGCCGGCAAGAGTATCGGCGTGGCCACCACGACGACCCATTTCAACTATGCCTCGAAGACCTACACCGACAGCACGATCAAGGGTTATCCGAGCAGCCCCGAGGAACAGGCGGATCTGGCCAACGGCCGCCTCGACGCCATCGAGGATGATATCGTGGTGCTGCAGCAGTGGCTGGATTCGCCTGACGGTGCCTGCTGCAAGATCCTCGGCCAGCCCTCGCCGCAGCCGGTCGAGATTTTCGGACCTGGCGCGGGCATTGCGGTGCGCAAGGGCGAGACCGATCTGGTCAACAAGCTGAATTCCGCCATCGACGCCATCAGGGCCAACGGAAAATACAAGGAAATCAACGACAAGTACTTCAAGTTCGACGTCTACGGCGCCGAGTCCTGATAATCACCTCCAAGGGCGGCAGGGTCTCCCTGCCGCCTTACCCGATCTGGGAGCTCTGGAGATAACACCACTCGATGCCAGCCCAAAGCATATGGACACTTCTCAGTTGGGGACCCAATGGCTGGCTTGACGATATCGCCTATGGCGCGGTGGTCACCATCGCGCTGGCGCTCGCCACGCTTCCGATCGGCCTGACGATCGGCTTTTTCATTGCCTGGGCAAAGCAATCCGAAGAGCCTTCGCTGCGGCTGGCCGCGAACATTTACACCACCATGTTTCGGGGCCTTCCGGAGCTGGTGACGCTCTTCCTGTTCTTCTTCGGCATGCCCATCCTGCTGCAATACATCATCCGCTTCTTCAGGCCCGAGGCGACGATCGATGTCGACAGCTTCATCGCCGGCATGATCGTGCTCTCGCTGATCTTCTCTTCCTATGCCAGCGAGGTATTCCTTTCGGCCTTTCGCGCCATTCCGAAGGGCCAGTATGAGGGCGGCTATGCGATCGGTCTGTCGAAGTGGCTGACCATGCGCAAGGTGATCCTGCCTCAATTGCTGCGCATCGCCTTCCCCGGTCTCGAGAATTGCTGGCTCAGCCTGCTCAAGGACACAGCCCTGGTCTCGGTCGTCAACCTCGCCGAGACCTTGCGCAATGCGGGCGTCGCGGCGCGCGTCACCAAACATTCGTTCCTGTTCTACAGCGTCGCGGCGCTGGTCTTTCTCATCCTGGCAATCCTGTCTTCGATCGCCACCGGCTTCATCTTGCGGTCGCTCGGGCAGAAGGAAGCGCGATGAGCGTCACCGACACCATTGCCGTCGATCGGCCGCCGCCGCCGGCGCGCGGCTGGCCGCGTGCCCGTATCGTGGGATACGCACTCGTCGGCCTCTGGATCCTCTTCGGCTTCGGCATACTGGCCTATCTGGTCTCCGCGTGGAACGGCGAGTTCTTCGCACGATATGCGCCGGCCTATCTGCAGGGACTTGGAACCACCCTGTCGCTGGTGGCTGTGTCGATGGTGGCCGGCGCCATCCTGTCGCTGCCCGTCACCTATGGCCGCATGTCGAACAACCGGTTGCTGTCGTGGCCCGCCTATTGCTACGTCTATTTCTTCCGCGGCACGCCGCTGCTGGTCCAGGTCTATCTGGTCTATTACGGGGTCGGTTCTTTCCGCGTGCAGCTCGAATCGGTTGGGCTATGGTGGTTCTTCCGCGACGCCTTCAACTGCGGCGTGTTCGCCTTTGCGCTCAACACGGCCGCCTATCAGGCCGAAATCTTGCGCGGCGCCATAGAGAGCGTTCCAAGGGGCCAGTGGGAAGGCGCCGCTTCGCTCGGCCTGCACAAGTTGCAGACGCTGCGCAAGGTCATACTGCCCCAGGCGATCATCGTGGCCTTGCGACCCTACGGCAATGAACTCGTTCTGATGATCAAGGCCTCCGCGATCGTCGCCATCATCACCGTCTACGACCTGATGGGCAATGCGAAACTCGCCTACGCCAAGTCCTTCGACTTCCAGGCCTATGTCTGGGTGGCAATCGTCTATCTGGTGATGGTCGAGATCCTGCGCCACGGGGTCGAATGGATCGAGCGCCGGATTACCATTCACCTGAAACGGTAAGCCTACCTGATCTGTGCCAGTCGATGGCGCGGCGCGCGCCTTGACGAATCCGCCGCATGGCCTAGACCTTCCGCAACTGCAATCTTTGCTCCCGTCGGAAGGAACAAGCCATGGCATCGGTGGCATTTCTCGGTCTTGGCGTCATGGGCTACCCCATGGCCGCGCATCTGAAGAACAAGGGCGGCCATGACGTCACCGTCTACAACCGCACCGGGGCAAAGGCGGAGCAATGGGTCGCCCAGCACGGCGGCGCTCTCGCCCTGACGCCGGCGCAGGCTGCCGAAGGCAAGGACTTTGTTTTCTCGTGCGTGGGCAATGACGACGATCTGCGTTCGGTGACGACGGCAAAGGACGGTGCCTTTCAGGCCATGAAAAAGGGCGCCGTCTACATCGACAACACCACGGCATCGGCCGAGGTCGCGCGCGAATTGGCCGAGACCGCACAGGAGCGCGGCTTCTCGTTCCTCGACGCGCCGGTCTCCGGCGGCCAGGCCGGCGCCGAAAACGGCATTCTGACCGTCATGGTCGGCGGCGATCAGGCAGCCTTCGACAAAGCCAGGCCCGTCATCGACGCCTATGCCCGGATGGTCGGGCTTATGGGACCGGCAGGCGCCGGCCAGCTCACCAAGATGATCAACCAAATCTGCATCGCCGGGCTGGTGCAGGGACTGTCCGAAGGCATCCATTTCGGCAGGAAAGCCGGGCTCGACATCGAGAAGGTCATCGATGTGATCTCCAAGGGCGCAGCGGGCTCGTGGCAGATGGAGAACCGGCACAAGACGATGAATGCAGGCAAATACGACTTCGGCTTCGCGGTCGACTGGATGCGCAAGGATCTCGGCATCTGCCTTGATGAAGCCGACCGCAACGGGGCCAGACTGCCCGTGACGGCGCTCGTCGACCAGTTCTATAAGGACGTCCAGGCGATGGGCGGCAGGCGCTGGGACACATCCTCACTGCTGGCGAGGCTGGAAAAGTAGAACGCAGATGTCCCTGCCCTGCCCGAGCTGGAGCGCGGACGACGTCGTCGCTCACCTGCGCTCGATCGGCACGCAGGAAAACCGCGCCGGCATGGCCCGGTTCGGCATCAACACCGCGACGGCGCTTGGTGTAGGCAATTCGGATTTGCGGCCGCTGGCGCGCAAGCTGAAGCGCAATCACGAGCGGGCGCTTGCCCTGTGGGACAGCGGTGTTCGCGAGGCGCGGCTGGTGGCGACGTTCACCGGGGAGCAGAAAAGGATCACGGCCGAGCAGTGCCGCCGCTGGGCCGGCGATTTCGATTCATGGGAGATCGTAGACAGCGTTTCGGATCTCTTTGCTGAAACGCCGTTCCGGCGTGAGTTGATCGAGGAGTTTGCTGCCGACGAACGCGAGTTCGTGCGCCGCGCCGGCTTTGCCATGGTGGCGTGGAGCGCAGTGCATCTGAAGCAGGAGCCGGACGCGACGTTTCTCGCCTATCTGCCGTTGATCGAGGCGCATGCCGGCGATCCGCGCAATTTCGTCAGGAAGGCGGTCAGCTGGGCGCTGCGGCAGATCGGCAAACGCTCGGCGGCGCTGCATGCCCCTGCCCTTGCGCTCGCGCAAAAGTTGGCCGGATCATCCGACAAGACGGCGCGCTGGATCGGCCGGGACGCCGTGAAGGAGTTAGCTGGATCGGCCGGGACGCCGTGAAGGAGTTAACGGATGCCAAAAGGCTGGAACGGCTCACCTCCAGAAAAAGCTGATCTTGCCGATATCCGGTTCACGGAGGTGACGCCGGCAACACGCGGCGACTTCGAGATATTGTTCGAGCAGCCGGGTGCGCCAAGATATTGCTGGTGCATGGCGTGGCGGCAGTCCGTCCGCGAGCACATCCCGAATGATGAGAAAAAGCGCCAGATGATGGCACTTATCGATGCCGGCAGGCCGGTCGGCATCCTCGCCCAGATCGACGGCAAGACCGTTGCCTGGTGTTCGGTCGCGCCGCGCGAAACCTACCGAAGGCTTTCAAAGCAGCAGGACGACAGCGAGACGGGGGTATGGTCAATCGTCTGCTTTTATGTGCCAAGGGCTTTGCGCGGCCGCGGTTTTGCTTCCGCATTGCTCGATGCGGCCATTGACCACGCGTTCGCCAAGGGGGCGCATATCATTGAGGCCTATCCGGTGGGCGAGGCATCGCCGAGCTACCGTTTCATGGGGTTTCGCGACATGTTTGCGGCGCGCGGCTTTCACGACGCCGGCATGACCGGTTCTCGCCGGCATGTAATGCGGCTCGAGCGTTGACGTCGCCGGTGGCGGTGTCTTTACTCGAACGCAAAGGAAAACGTCCGATGACCAAACGTCTGATAGCCATGGCAGCGTTCGCGGGCGCGATGTCGGCTTTTACAGCCGCCCTCGCTTCGGCCGAGACCACACACATATTCTGGAAGGATTTGCGCCCGGCGACCCAGGCGGTTGCCGAAGAAGCTGGCCTGCCGATGATCGCGGCAAAATTGCCCGATCGCGGCGAGACGTTATCCCTCGGCCTGCAGGACAAGACCATACAAATAGCCGGCTATGCGTTGCCGGTCGATCGCGAAGGCGATCTTGTCTATCAATTCCTACTGGTGCCGTGGACCGGCGCCTGCAGCCACATGCCGACACCACCACCCAACCAGATCGTCCTGGTCACCCCGGCTCAGCCCTACAAAATATCGCGGGCCTACCAGCCGGTTTCCGTAACCGGCGCGCTGAAACCAGGCATGGAGAAGAGCCAGCTTTTCATCCTGGACGGCGTCTCGGTCATCCAGTCGGGCTATACCGTGCGCAAGGCAGACGTGACCGGCGTCGACACCGTGCCGGACACAATAACCCTACCGGTCAACTCGCCTTGGACTTTCCTCAACAAAAAGAAGAACTAAGCAAGGCGAGCTTGCGTGACCTTGCATGCACCAAGGCCACGCGCGCTCAGGCCGCGTTCGCGCCCGATTCCTTGTCCAGCACCATGTAATCGAGCGGGATTTCGGTCGTGTACTTGATCTGCTCCATGGCGAAGGAGGACGAGACGTCGCGAATCTCGATCTTGGCGATCAGCCGCTTATAGAAGGCATCATAGGCTGCAATGTCGGGCACCACGACACGCAGGAGGTAGTCGACATCGCCGCTCATGCGGTAGAACTCGACCACCTCGGGGAATTCCTGGATGACTTCGGAAAAACGCCGCAGCCATTCATGGCTGTGCGAATTGGTGCGGATCGAGACGAAGACGGTGACCCGCACATTGACCTTTTCATGATCGAGAATGGCGACACGCCGCTTGATGACGCCCTCTTCCTCGAGCTTCTGGATGCGCCGCCAGCAAGGGGTCGTCGACAGTCCCACTTTCTTGGCGACATCTGCGACCGCGAGCGTCGCGTCCTCCTGCAGGAGGCGGAGAATTTTTCGGTCAAGGCGGTCCATTGAAAGCTCCTGAAGGAATGGATTGGCCATAATCGGCGTTATTATAGGCTTCCACAAGAAAAAAATTCTGCTGATTGGCGGAAAAGCCGGTGGTTTCTTGCTGAATGTCTAACCGAGGCGATAGCGGATTTCCGACCTGAGGAAAGGCAGCAAATCCATTTCAAACCAGGGATTCCGCTTCAGCCAGCCGGTGTTGCGCCAGGACGGATGCGGCAGCGGCAGCACCTTCTGGCCAGCGGATTTCTCCCAGATGGAGCGCCAGTCCCTCACCGTTTCCGTCAGGGACGGGCGCCGCGCGGCACCCATGTGCCAGGACTGCGCGTAGATGCCGATCGTCAGCACCAAGTCGATCTGCGGCATGAGCCCCATCAACGGCGCGCGCCAGGCCGGCGCGCATTCACGCCTTGGCGGCAAGTCGCTGCCCTTGGCGTCCTGGCCGGGGAAACAGAAGCCCATCGGCACGATAGCGAACTTCTCGGTGTCGTAGAACTCCTCGCTGGTGACGCCGAGCCAGTCTCGCAGCCGGTCGCCCGAAGCATCGGTGAACGGCATGCCCGACAGATGCACCTTGGTTCCCGGCGCCTGGCTGGCAATCAGGATGCGGGCATTCGACGAGGGTCGCAGCACCGGGCGCGGTTCGTGCGGCAGTGGCCGGCCGATCGGATTGTCGACGCAGATGCGGCAGGCGCGAACCGTCGCGGCGAAGCTTTCGAGTTCCGCAGTCATCCTCAGGCCGCGGCACTCGGCCGGCTCGAAACCATCCGATACCAGCGCAACACATTGCTGCACTCGTCCGGCACCTTGATGCGCGCCGGTTTCATAAAATCGATGGCGATCATCCCGGTGATATCGGCGATCGAATAGGCGTCGCCGGCGGCGAATTCGCGGGTTCCCAGCTCGCCGTCGAGAAGTCGCAGGAATTCGATTGCCTTCGGCTTGTTGGCCTCGCCCCACTCGGGAATCTGCGGGATCTCCCATTCCTTCATGGCCGGATGGGTGTGGCGGAAAGCTTGCGCGACGCAGGTCAGCAGGTTGAATTCCATCCGCCTTTGCCACATCTCGACCTGCGCCTTGCCGAGCGCCCCGCGACCGAACAGTGCGGGCTCGGGATTGAGTTCCTCGAAATAGCGGCAGATGGCGACGGACTCGGTGATGACGGTGCCGTCGTCAAGCTCCAGCACCGGCAGTCGCCGCAGTGGATTGCGCGAGCTGACCGCCTGTTGCCTGTGTTCCAGCGCGCCCATGTCGACGGACACCAGCGGAACCGCGATTCCCTTCTCGGCCAGAAAAACGCGAACCCGCCTTGGGTTGGGCGCCCGGCCGCCGTCGAAGAGCTTCATTCGATCCTCCAGTTCTTGCCGGTGACGGCAGGGTTCAGCTTCCGCCGGCTTACCAGAAGCGGAAAATCTCTCGCACGGCATCGGCGATGGAGGCGAGCGTGCCATGTTTTCTCTCGACGGACTCGCCATGGTGGCTGTCGCGCCAATCTTGCGGCTGGTCGAATGTACCTGCCCAGATGCCGGCCCTTGCCGCGCGCGCGATGGCTTCCTCGCTCTCGTAATCGCCGAAAGCGACCGCCCAGCCTGCCTCGACCTGTGCGCGGTTGAGATCGGTATCGCCCGCCTTGCAATCGCCGAGCAGCCGGCCGTAACGATCGCGCTGCCAGCCGCTGCAGATGACGGGCCTGCCGGCGATCAGGCGCACCAGAGATTGGCGCGCAAGCGTGCCACAGGAATAATCGGCGCCGTTCTTGCGGCAGGTCTGGGTGTATTCCGGCGCGTCGATGCCGCGCATGCGGATGCGTTCGGCCCCGAGCGTGATCGAGTCGCCATCATTGATGATGGCGACGCCCTGTGTCTTTCGCGTCTCCACGCGATCGAGGCGCGCCGCAAGCACGATCAGCAGCCCCAGAACGATGACCGTCAGCCCATAGTCCAGCAATTTGCGCCATGGGGTTCGCGGGCGCGGCGCAGCGTACCGCCGGCGCGGTCCTTGCGACCAGGAACGGCTCATATGGCAAACGGTTGGTTAATCATTCGAACGTAGCTTAACACCTTGAAATGCCGCCCGCATAATTGAAGTCTTCATGCCTTTGCAACGCTCGAACACAGCGGACAAATTCATTGTGGACCGCAGGAAACGCCATCGCAACAGCGATGTCGCGCGCGCGGTGCGCAAGACGCGCGACCGTCTTTCGCAACAGGCCGGCAATCCGGATTTCGATCGCGAACTGCTGAGACTCCATGCGCGCGCGATGACCAGCGGGGCCATTGCCATTCCGCTGCTCGTCCTGGCGATCGCCGCGCTTGGCCGGCTGGCCGGCATCGGCAATGAGATCATTCTCTGGGCGCTGTTCACCCTGACCTGCTACACGATGTTGGCTTTCATGGCGCGCCGCGTCGAACGCGTGGAAGCGTCCGATCTTAACCCGTTGCAAACCCAGAGAGAATTCCTGTTCGCACATTTCCTGTGCGGCCTCGGCTGGGGCTGGTTCGTCTGGCTCGGCTGCGGTGCCTGCGCGGTCGACCAGTTTCAGGTGGTCAAGGCCGTGGTGCTGCTGCTTGCCATGGCCGGAACCGCTATCATGGCCTCATCCCTGCGCGGGGCGTTGCTGGCGACTTTCGCTGTTCCGGTGACGCTTTACGCCTACGCCGAAATAAGGCTGTGGATGCCGGTCGGGGCGATCATGGCCGTACTGCTCGTTCTTTCGCTGCCTTTCTTTGCCTATATCGCGCGGAACCTCAACCGCTCCTCCCTGATGCTTTTGTCGTTCCGCTCCGAAAAGGACGCACTGATCGCCGAAGTCGAGACCGCGAAATCGATGTCGGACGAGGCGCGGCGGCGCGCGGAAGATGCCAATCTGGCCAAATCGCGCTTTCTTGCCTCGATGAGCCATGAATTGCGCACGCCGCTCAACGCAATTCTCGGTTTTTCCGAAGTGATGTCGAACGAAGTGCTGGGGCCGATGAGCAATCCCACTTATCGCGACTATGCCCATGACGTGCACGAATCCGGCCAGCATCTTCTCGACCTCATCAACGAGATCCTCGACCTGTCGCGCATCGAGGCCGGCCGGTACCAGCTCAATGAAGAGCCGGTGATGCTGCTCGGCATTGTCGAGGATTGCTGCCACATGATGGAGTTGAAGGCGCGCAACAAGGATATCCGCGTCATTCAGGATTTCGAACATGCCTTGCCGCGCCTGTTCGCCGACGAGCGCGCGGTGCGCCAGATCACCCTCAACCTCTTGTCCAACGCGATCAAGTTCACCGCTACCGGCGGCGAAATCCGCGTGCGCGTCGGCTGGACGGCCGGCGGCGGACAATACATCTCGGTCAGGGACAACGGCCCCGGCATACCGGAAGACGAGATCCCGGTAGTGCTTTCGGCCTTCGGCCAGGGTTCGATCGCCATCAAGAGCGCCGAACAGGGCACCGGACTTGGTCTGCCGATCGTGCAGGGCCTGCTCGCCATGCATGGCGGCGAATTCCAACTTCATTCCAAGCTGCGCGAAGGCACAGAGGCGATTGCCATCTTCCCGCTGAGCCGGGTAATGGAGGAACTCCCGGCCCTGCCGACCGCGGCGGTCGCGGCGCGTCGGCGTTGACGCGCCTCATGCGTGGAATGAGCGACGAATGCTCGGCCTAGCCGCGAACGGCCGCGGCCATGCCCGAACTGGTCAGTGCCGCTGCCTTGATTAGGCCGGCGGCAAGTGCCGCGCCTACTCCCTCGCCGTGGCCGACGCCGAGGTCAAGCAAGGGGCGAAGGCCAAGGCGCTCGGCGGCCTGCGCATGCGCGGGCTCCGGCGACAGGCCGGCGAGCAGGCAATGATCCAGTGTCGCAGGATTTGCGGCATGCAGCACCGCCGCCGCGGCCGTTGCCGCAACTCCGTCGAGCAGCACGGGGATTCTCTGCATCCGTGCCGCAAGGATGGCGCCGGCTATCGCCGCGAACTCACGGCCACCGAGCCGGCGCAGCACCTCCAACGGTTCATCGAGATGGCCGGCGTGGAAAGCCAGCGCCGCATCGACCACCTCCGCCTTGCGCGCCTGCATCGCCGCATCGGCGCCGGAGCCCGGGCCGACCCAATCGGTGCCCTTGCCGCCCAACACGGCCGCGAACAGGGCCGCGGCGACGGTGGAATTGCCGACGCCCAGATCGCCGAGGCAAAGCAGGTCGGCGCCGCCGGCGATCGCCTCCATGCCGAAGGCCATGGTCGCGGCGCAACCCCGCTCGTCGAGTGCGGCATCCTGCGTGATGTCGGCTGTCGGAATATGCAAGGCGAGATCGAAAACCTTCAGCCCGAGGTCGTTGGCGACGCAGACCTGGTTGATCGCTGCACCGCCGGCCGCACACAGTTCGACGGCGTTGGCGGTCGCCGCCACGACTCTCGGCGAGACGCCGTGCCTGACAACACCATGGTTGCCGGCAAAGACCGCGACCAGAGGCCGCGTCACTGCCGGCGGCGCACGGCCGCTCCATGCTGCCAGCCAGGCAGCGATATCCTCGATGCGACCAAGCGAGTTCCTTGGCTTGTCCGCCTTGGCGAACAGCGTTCGCACACGGGCCTCGGCTGTCGTGTCGGCCGCCGGCAGGTTGGCCAGCAGGTTACGGAAATCGTCGAAGGGCTGTGCTCTGGTCATGTCGTGGAAATCGTCCTTGCAGATGGCAGCGGCATAGCCGCCCTCGTGCGCCGGCACAACCTCCCGCGCCTGATGTAAAAGCGGCCGCGAGCGACGCATTCCCGAGGGCTTGCAAAGGCCATGCCGTTGCACCATGTGGAAGTCAGCCAAGGAAACATTCATGACGGCCATCGAATCCCCATGCATTCTGGTCTGTTCGATCGATATGAAGACCGGTTTCTGTTTCGGGTGCGGCCGCACCCGGGACGAGATCGGCGCCTGGATCGACATGACGGCGCAGGCGCGCCGTAACGTCATGGCCCAACTGCCTGCAAGGCTGGAGACGGTCGAGCGCCGGCCGCGCCGCGAAACCCGCCGCACCCGTATGGCACGGGAACGCGACGCGCTCTCGTGAACGGATTGCCGACATGAACCGCCTGTTCTGGATCCTGATGCTCGTCATCGGCGTCGGCGCGGTGCTGCTGATGTTCAACGATTCCGCCGGCAATACGCTCGGCGTCGAGAACGATGATTTCGGCCGGTTGATCTGGCTGGGCGCCTTCGGCGCGCTCATCGGCGCCGGCCTTCTAAGGTCGGGCCGCCCGCTCAGCGCCATGGCGCGCAATCTCGGCGCGTGGGCGGCGATCGCGCTCGCGCTGATCGCCGGCTATCAATATCGCTACGAATTGCAGGATTTCGCCAACCGGGTAACCGCTGGCCTTGTTCCCGGCAGCCCGCTGGCGCTGGGCATCGAGGACGGCCATGCCACCGTGACGCTCGACAAGGCCGACAATGGCCATTTCGAGGCGCGCATCCTGATCAACGGCGCGCCAGTGCGCACGGTGGTCGACACAGGAGCGACCAGCACCGTGTTGACGTCGCAGGACGCCCAGGCAGCCGGGATCAATCCCGCCGCTCTCGATTTCACCATACCGGTCTCGACCGCCAACGGCACGGCGCGCGCCGCGGCTGTGAAAACCAACGAACTGGCCATCGGCGGCATCGTGCGAAAGAATATGCCGGTGATGGTCGCGGCACCCGGTATGCTTGGCCAGAGCCTGCTCGGCATGAACTTCATCAGTTCGCTGTCCGGCTTCGACGTGCGCGGCGACCGGATGACCCTCCGGGATTGACGTTCGGCGAAAGCGGTTCAGGCGGCCTTGTCGACCGCCCCGCTGAGGTCGACCGCAGCGAACGCCGTCTTCAGCACCTGCGGCCCAGCGCCGGGGCGCGTTGCATCCGTGGAGAGGATCTGGCGGTAGCGGCGCGCACCGGGCAATCCATGGAATAGCCCGACCATGTGGCGGGTGACATGACCGAGCCGCCCGCCCTGTTCGACATGGCGTGCGGCGTAGCCGGCCATGACGTCGATCAGCGCGGCGAAATCGAAGGGAACGGTCCGCTCTCCATAAAACATGGAATCGACGCCGGTCAGAATGCCTGGAGTATGGTAGGCGGCGCGGCCGAGCATGGCGCCGTCGAGGTGCTGGAGATGCGTCTGCGCCTCTTCAAGCGATTGAATACCGCCATTGATGCCGATGAATTCGCTCGTTTTTCTCGTCTTCAGCCGATAGACGCGACCGTAGTCGAGCGGCGGGATGTCGCGGTTTTCCTTGGGGCTCAGCCCCTCCAGCCATGCCTTGCGCGCATGCACCCAAAGGGCGTCGGCGCCGGCCGCGAAAACGCCGTCTGCAAGCGCATCCAGCGCCGGCTCGGGATCCTGCTCGTCGACGCCGATGCGGCATTTGACGGTTACGGGAATGGTCACGGCCGCCTTCATCGCCGCGACACAGTCGGCGACGAGGTCAGGCACCTTCATCAGGCAGGCGCCGAACGTACCGGACTGGACGCGGTCCGACGGGCAGCCGACATTGAGGTTGATTTCCTCATAGCCGAAAGCCTGGCCGATGCGCGCCGCCTCGGCCAGCTTCCCCGGATCGGAGCCGCCGAGCTGCAGCGCGACCGGATGTTCCGCCTCATCAAAACCAAGCAGGCGCTCGCGCGCGCCCTGGATGACCGCGTCCGCCACCACCATCTCGGTGTAGAGCAACGCACGGCGAGTCAGCTGGCGATGGAAGAACCGGCAATGGCGGTCCGTCCAATCCATCATCGGGGCGATTGCCACCTTATGCTCTTGGTATCTCGACATTTTTTGCGTCAATTGGTTGGTTGATGCGGGCGGTATGGCCACCAATCCTCATATCGGCGACATATGCGAAGTAGGCAAGCCCCTCGCTCGAGCAGTAAGTCTGAAGGCGGTCCTTCTGCGCCTGCCAAATCCTATGGCCTGAAGTGCTGTCTTCTCGTTTTTTTCGAGTGCTGGGCGAAATCGCTCCAAGAAATCGGAAGCTTGCACCCCCTTGCTACACCGCAGGAGAGCGGCACGCCGTTTTGCGACCTGGTCGATAGTCTTTCAACTGCGGCGAACAAGACGGGGGACCGCCTTTCCAGGATTGGCTGCTTTCCGAAGTTGCCGACCACAAGCAGGTGGTGGCCATCCTGGGCCGCGCCGCATTAGGCGTTCGCCGACGCCATGGCAAACGGACAAACAGTCGATCGGCGCCGGGGGTCGGCGCCGATTTTCGACTACAGCCGGTTCAGAACGTTACCGCCGCAGCGCGTACACGCGCCCAGCTGGCTCGCTGCCCACCGACAAGGCCATGTCGTCATCCAGAAGCCGCGTGATCCGGGCGAAGCCGGTGAACGCCTTCCTGGCTTCTTCAGCCGACATCTGCCCCGACAGGGCGGCCGCGCAGCAGTTCAGCGCGCATTGATAGACAGGGCCACGTCGCCCGGTCGGCCATTTACGCAAAAACATCATGGCCTCGGCAACACTGTCGATTTCCTCGATAGGGTGTCCCTGCCCGCGTGAAATCCGCACGGGCGAAAAAAAATGCAAATAGTCCATTATATCCTCCCGCTCGGTCGCGACGTGTTCGACCGAACCCCATCAAACGCGCCATCATCCACTTGGTTCCATAAAAAACGTACGCTTGGCAAAAAAAGGGCAGGTTTGCCCGTCGCGGCTCCGATGTCGTCGCGCCGGCGCTTGAAAGCGCCACGAACCCGACTCGCCGATCAGAGGGCAAGCATCATGCCGCGCGACAATGGCGATCCCCATTGAATATCTTTAAGGCCAAAGCCGGCAAATCAGCCGATTGCCCCTTCCCTCGCGTCAGGCGTAACCTTGACGGTCAACGCGTGAGGGCGCGTGCTGCAAGAAGGGGACAATTGCAATGACGATACAAGGCGCATCGCCGGATCTATATAACGAAGATCTCGCACCGGCCAAGATACGAAACTGGGGACCATTCTCGATTTTCAACGTCTGGACGTCGGACGTGCACAGCCTCTGGGGTTACTATCTCGCCGCCAGCCTTTTCCTGTTCTGCGGCGGTTTCGTCAACTTCATCATCGCCATCGGCATCGGCTCGCTCGTCATCTACGCGCTGATGAACATGGTCGGCTATGCCGGCGTGAAGACCGGCGTGCCTTACCCAGTGCTCGCCCGCGCCTCGTTCGGCATATGGGGCGCCAACATACCGGCGCTGGTGCGCGCCATCGTCGCCTGCTTCTGGTACGGCGCACAGACGGCGGCCGCTTCCGGCGCCATTGTCGCGCTGCTGATCCGCTCGCAATGGTTCGCCGATTTCAACGCCAACACCCATTTCCTCGGCCACTCCGGGCTGGAAGTGATCTGCTTCGTGGTCATCTGGGCGCTGCAGCTGCTGATTATCCAGAACGGCATGGAGACGGTGCGCCGCTTCCAGGATTGGGCCGGGCCAGCCGTGTGGGTGATGATGCTGATCCTGGCCGTCTATCTCTGTGTCAAAGCCGGGACCTTCGCCTTCACCAGTGACATTCCGATGGAGGTGCTGCTCGAAAAGACCAAGGATGCGGGCGTGCCAGGTACGCCGGGATCGTGGACGTCGCTGTTCGCCGTCGCCGCGATCTGGGTGACCTATTTTTCGGCCCTCTATCTCAACTTCTGCGATTTCGCCCGCTATGCACCGGACAAGGCATCGCTGCGCAAGGGCAATATCTGGGGCCTGCCGATCAATCTCATCCTGTTCTCGCTGGTCGCTGGCGTCACCACCATTGCCGCTTACGACGTCTATCACGAGGTGCTGCTGCACCCCGACCAGATATCGGCGAAATTCGGCAGCTGGTTCCTGGCCGCGCTCGCCGCCTTGACCTTCGCGGTGGCGACGCTCGGCATCAATGTCGTGGCCAACTTCGTCTCGCCGGCCTTCGACTTCTCTAACGTCTTCCCGCGCCAGATCGACTTCAAGAAGGGCGGCTACATCGCGGCACTGATCGCGCTCGTGCTCTATCCCTTCGCGCCTTGGGAAGGCAGCGCTGCGTCCTTCGTCAACATCATCGGCGCGACGATGGGGCCGATCTTCGGCGTCATGATGGTCGACTACTACCTGATCCGGAAGGGCGAGGTCGACGTCGAAGCGCTTTATCGCGAGGACGGCGAGTTCCGCTTCCAGGGCGGCTGGCATGTCAATGCCTTCATCGCTGCCGGCATTGGCGCCGTCTTCTCCTCGATCCTGCCGAACTTCACCAACTGGCTGCCATCCTGGTGGGGCGTCTATGGCTGGTTCTTCGGCGTCGGGATTGCCGGCATCATCTACTACGTGCTGCGCACCGCCGCCGTGGGTGCCGGCGCCAAGACGGCGAAGGCCTGAAATGGGGCAGTAGGCAGGAAAGGTAGGGAAAGCAGACGGCTTCCCCCTACTGCCTACTGCCTGCTCCTACCATCTCGGCCAACCGGCGCACCGTGTTCCAGTTGCGCGACGTACCGACGCCCAGGCGTTTGTGATTGGCGGCCGCGAGCAGCCGTGAACTCGGTCGTTCCCGCGAAAAGACGACCCAGATGTCGCCGCCGCGTGACATCACCTTCTCATCGGCGGCGGCATAGGTCTCGAGCGCCGCCGCCGCATCATCGGGCACGGGCTTGCGCATTATCCGGACCGCCACCTGGTCACCGGTCTCGGCGGATTCAGCCGGAAACGGATTGCCGGCCGCGAGCCTCAGCCAATCTTCGGCAGCGCGCACGATGATATCGACATGTCGGCCGAAAGCTTTTTTGAAGGCGGCCTCCAGACGCTGCTCGAGACCGGCGACGTCCGTCGCCGGCGCCTCGAAGACAAGATTGCCCGTCGCCACGAGCGTACGGACATTCTTCAGCCCGAGGCCTTCCGCCATCGCCTTCAGGTCGGACATCACGACCCGGCGCCCTTCTCCCAGGACGATGCTGTAGAGAAGGGCGACGTAGGTCTGCATCGGATGCCGAACCCCGCCTGGCGCGCCTATACCAGGCGCGATTGTTCGACCGCCGCCTCGATGAAGCTGGCGAACAGCGGATGCGGGTCGAGCGGCCGGCTCTTCAGCTCGGGGTGGTATTGCACGCCGATGAACCAGGGATGGTCGGGGTATTCGACCGTTTCGGGCAGCACGCCGTCGGGCGACATGCCGGCAAACACCAGGCCGCAATCCTCCAGCCGCTGCTTATAGTCGATATTGACCTCGTAGCGGTGGCGGTGACGCTCGGAAATCTGCGTGTCGCCATAGATGTCGGCGATCTTGGAACCCTTGGCGAGCTCGGCCTGATAGGCGCCGAGCCGCATCGTGCCGCCGAGATCGCCGGTTGCCCGGCGCTTCTCCAGCATGTTGCCCTTCAGCCACTCCGTCATCAGGCCGACGACCGGCTCCTTGGTCGGGCCGAATTCGGTCGAGGAGGCCTCATCGACCCCGGCCAGCGACCGCGCCGCCTCGATACAGGCCATCTGCATGCCGAAGCAGATGCCGAAATACGGCACCTTGCGCTCACGCGCGAATTTCGCAGCCAGGATCTTGCCTTCCGAGCCGCGCTCGCCGAAACCGCCGGGCACCAGGATGCCATGCACCTTTTCCAGCCAGGGCGTCGGATCCTCCTTCTCGAAGATTTCCGATTCGATCCAGTCGAGCTTGACCTTGACGTGGTTGGCCAGACCGCCATGCGACAGCGCCTCGATCAGCGATTTGTAGGCGTCCTTGAGGCCGGTATATTTGCCGACGATGGCGATGGTCACCTCGCCTTCCGGATTGTGGATGCGGTTGGACACGGCCTGCCACGGCTCCATGCGCGGCTTCGGCGCGGGGTCGATGCCGAACGCGGCCAGCACTTCCGAATCGAGCCCTTCCTTGTGGTAAGCCATCGGCACGTCGTAGATGTGCGGCACGTCGAGCGCCTGGATGACCGCGCTTTCCCTGACATTGCAGAACAGCGACAGTTTTCTACGCTCTTCCTTGGGAATGGCCCGGTCGGCGCGGACGAGCAGGATGTCGGGCGCGATGCCGATGCCGCGCAGCTCCTTGACCGAATGCTGGGTCGGCTTGGTCTTCAATTCGCCCGCGGTCGGGATATAGGGCATCAGCGTCAGATGCACATAGACGGCGTTGTTGCGCGGCAGGTCGTTGCCGAGCTGGCGGATTGCCTCCAGGAACGGCATCGCCTCGATGTCGCCCACGGTGCCGCCGATTTCGCACAGCACGAAATCATAGTCGTCATTGCCGTCGAGGACGAAATTCTTGATCTCGTCGGTGACGTGCGGGATGACCTGCACGGTGGCGCCGAGGTAGTCGCCGCGCCGCTCGCGCTCGATGATGTTCTTGTAGATGCGGCCGGTGGTGATGTTGTCCTGCTGGTTGGCGGAACGGCCAGTGAACCGCTCGTAATGGCCAAGATCGAGATCGGTCTCCGCGCCGTCATCTGTGACGAACACCTCGCCATGCTGATACGGCGACATCGTGCCTGGATCGACATTGAGGTAGGGATCGAGTTTTTTTATGCGTGCGCGATAGCCCCGCGCCTGCAAGAGAGCCCCGAGGGCCGCTGCGGCAATGCCTTTTCCAAGTGAGGAAACCACGCCGCCTGTGATGAATACATATCGCGCCATGGGAGTCATCGCTTAACGCGGCCGGATTGATTCCGCCAGAGAAAAAACCGCCGCTAAGGCTTTTTCCCAACAAGGCGCTCGAACCGTGATCCGAAAATGGGATCCGGTTTTCGGATAGGCCCATGTCGAACGGGCTGGCCCGTTCCACTGGAACGCGACCGAGAGCGAGGCAAAACAAAAGGGCCGGCTGAACCGGCCCTTTTGGCAAGCTGCTGCAAACGTCAGATGATGACGACCTTGGTGCCGACCTTGACGCGGCTGTAGAGGTCCATGACGTGCTCGTTCATCATGCGGAAACAGCCATTGGAAGCGCTGGTTCCGATCGACTGCGGCGCGATGGTGCCGTGGATGCGCAGATGCGTGTCCTTCTTGCCGTCATAGAGGTAGATGGCGCGGGCGCCGAGCGGATTCTGGCCGCCGCCGGGCATGCCGTCCTTGTACTGGGCATAATGCTTGGGCTCGCGCTTCTGCATGTCCAGCGTCGGGATCCAGCGTGGCCACTCCTGCTTGTCGCCGACCGCCACGGTGCCCTTGAACTGCAATCCTTCGCGGCCGACCGCGATGGCGTAGCGGCGGGCGGTGGACGATGATTCCACCAGATAGAGCCGGCGGGCACTGGTATCGATGACGATCGTGCCGGCCTCGTAACCGGTGAATTCCACGTCCTGTGGCACGAACTCCGGCTTCACCTTGAACGGCTTCTTGGCGTTTTTCCTGGCGAGCGCCGAATCCAGCGCACGGGTCTCAGGCAGATAGTTAATCGAGGACGATGCCATCTGGCCGCCAAACAGTCCGGCGAACAGGCCGCCGCCGGTGCGCTGTTTCTGGCCAGGCAGCTCGCTGCGCAATTCGCCATTGTTGCCGGTCAGCGCAACGTTCATCACCTCGGCCGATTCCGGTTCGGCCGAAGGAATCGGCTCGATCGGCGTCAACGGCTCGATGATCTTCGTGATCTTCTTGGCCGGCTTGGCCGCGGCCACTTCGGTCGCCGGGGCAGTCTTGCCTTTCTTGGCCAGGAACGCCTGCCGTTCCGCCTCGGCCTTCGCTTTCGCCGCCTCGCGCATCGCCATCTTCCTGGCTTCCAGCGCCTTGGCCTTGGCGGCTTCCTTGTCGGCAACGATCTTGGCCTCGATCTTTTTGATCTGGGCGAGATCGTCCGGTGTCGGATTTTTCTTCTTCTTGAGAAGCCTCAACTGCGCCGCATCGCTCTTGGCTGCGACGTTGATGGCATCGGTCTTGCCGACCGATTGATTGGCGGCCAAATTGGCTGGCACGCCGGCGAAAGCCGGGGAGCTCATGCCGAGTGCGGCGCAAAGTCCCAGGAAGATGAAGCTGCGAAGCTGCATGGCGAAGATCCGATCGTTCAATATTTGTTGCCCACGGCGTCGCCCGGCATCCCCCAAGGACACCGAAAATGCCGCGCGCAATCTATAGTCGAATAAGCGCGGGCGCCTCAAGCGCGAGGCCGCTGCACTTCCCGTCGAATCTTCGTGATGCCGCCGCATTTGCCGCGACTGTGGTCAAACGACAACAGATCGGCTGAGTGTAAGAGATCAGAGCGGGCCGAGAGCCCGGCGGCGAGGACCGGAACCGAGCGCAGTTCGGTTGTAACGACGCAGAATGCCGGCGTTCGCACGCCGGCGCTCCCTGTCAGATAGCCCTTGAACGAACCCGGATTACTGGTTCGGAACCTGCGGGGCCGCGGGCGCGGTGCTGGTGCCGTTGGTCGCCGGCGGCGTCGAGCCGGCGGCAGGCGGCGTGGCCGGAGCATTGGCTGGCGGCGTTGTCGCGGCTCCGTTGCCGGAAGGCGGCGTCGGCGCGGCGTTGCCGGAAGGCGGCGTCGGGGTGGTCGTGCCAGGCAATTGGTTGAGTACGCCCTTGCCGGCGCCGTCCGATGTTGCGGGAACGCGGTCGAGAATGTCGATCGGCTTCTCGCCGTAGCGGGCAATGATCGACAAGGTCAGCGACGTCACGAAGAAAGCGGCCGCCAGAATCGCCGTCGCCCGGGTCAGCGCATTGGCGGCGCCGCGCGCCGTCATGAAGCCAGATCCGCCACCAATGCCAAGGCCGCCGCCTTCGGAGCGCTGCAGCAGCACAACGCCGACAAGGGCCAGAACGACCATGAGATGGATGACGATCAGTACGGTTTGCATAGTTTATCCTGGCAATGCCCTGCCCGGCCGCGGACACGACCGGGGAATTGGAGGCGGCTCAATACAATGCTTTCACGGCATTTCCAAGCCCGTGGCCGGAATATGGGAAGCAAGGCGTCCTTTACAACGATTTCCCGTGCGCCGCGCCCGCTTCGGCGCCGCGCGAAGTCATCAGGAGATGCTGCGATAGGCTTCCGCGATGCCCAGGAAGTCGGCCGCTTTCAGGCTGGCCCCGCCAACCAGCGCGCCGTCGACATTCCTGACCCCAAGCAGTTCCACTGCATTGGACGGCTTGACCGAACCGCCATAGAGAATGCGCATCTTGCCCGCGGCGGCGCCGAGCTTCTCCGACAGTTTTTCGCGAATATGCGCATGCGCTTCGGCTACATCGGCGACGGTCGGGGTCAGGCCGGTGCCGATCGCCCACACCGGCTCATAGGCAACGATCGTGTTGGACGCGGTAGCGCTTGCCGGCACCGAACCGGCAACCTGGCGTGACAGCACGTCCAGCGTCGCGCCCGCTTCGCGCTCCTGCCGCGTCTCGCCGATGCAGACAATGGCCACAAGCCCGGCGCGCCAGGCTGCGGAGGCCTTGGCCTGAACTGTCGCATCATCCTCGCCGCGCTGTTCGCGGCATTCGGAATGGCCGACGATGACGTGGGTCGCGCCCGCATCCTTCAGCATCTCCGCGGAGATGCACCCGGTATAGGCGCCGCTCTCCTTGGCGTGGCAATCCTCACCGCCGGCATGAACCGGCGTACGCGACAGAATCTCGGCGGCATGGGCGAGTAAGGTCGCGGGAACGCAGACCAGCGCCTCGGTGTCTGCGTCGAGTCCGCTCATGAAACCGTTGCCGATCATCCTGAGTTCGTTGAGCGAGGCGCTGGTACCGTTCATTTTCCAGTTGCCTGCGACGAGCGGGCGAATTCCTGGCGTCATCGTTTGCTTCTCCGGGTGACATTCGGCTGGCGTTCTCACTACCAAAATCAAGCCACAAAGCAATCGACAGTGGACCGGAAGGGCGCTATTGCGCTTGTTTCAGACTCGGCGCATCCGAAAATGCGCATAAATCGGAAGTAACGATGCTTGGTATATTGAGAAGCGCGGCGGGCACCTGGGTCGCGAAGTTACTGCTTTCGCTGCTGGTGGTCAGTTTTGCGGTCTGGGGCGTATCGGGACGGCTGATGGGTGGCCTTGCCGGCCACGACTCCGTCATCACGGCCGGCGGCACCAAGGTGTCGATCAACGAATACCGCCTCGCCTATGACCGCCAGCTCGCCGTCATGTCGCAGCAGTTCGGTCAGCGCCTCACCCACGAACAGGCAAAGGCGCTCGGCGTCGACAACCAGGTGTTGGCGCAGCTTGTTTCGGGCGCGGTCCTCGACGAACAGGCTCGCAAGCTCGGCCTTGGCCTGTCCAAGGACCGGCTGGCGGAACTCACCCGCGAGGATCCGGCGTTCAAGGGCCCCGGCGGACAGTTCGACCGGAGAGCCTTCGAATACAGGCTGCGTGAGGTCGGCATGCGCCCGGAGGATTATTTGAAGAATCGTGCCCAGGTCGCGGTGCGCCAGCAGATCGTCGAGGCGGTTTCGGACGGCCTCAAGGCGCCTGACACCTTCTTCAAGGCGGTGGCCCTGTACCGTGGCGAGGATCGTACGGTCGACTATCTGACCTTGCCGAAGGCGCTGGTCGAACCCATCGAGGCGCCGAGCGACAGCGCGCTGCAGGCCTATTTCGAGGCCAACAAGAAGACCTATGCCGCGCCCGAATACCGCAAGTTTTCCTATGTCAGGCTCGAGCCGCAGGACATCATGGACACGAGCTCGGTGACCGACGCCCAGGTCAGCGACGACTACAACAAGAACAAGGCGCGCTACACCACTCCCGAGATGCGCACCATAGAGCAGCTTGTGTTCAAGACGCCGGACGAGGCCAAGGCCGCGCTCGATTCGTTGAAGTCCGGCGCAACCTTCGACAAGCTCGTCACTGCGGAAGGCAAGACCCCGGCCGACACGCTGCTCGGAACGCTCGCCAAGGACAAGATCGCCGACAAGGCGGTCGCCGACGCTGCTTTTGCGCTCAACGTCAATGAGGTCAGCCCTGTCGTGCAGGGTGCCTTTGGTCCCGTGCTGCTGCGCGTCACCGAGATCAAGCCCGAAGTCGTGAAGCCGCTGGCCGAAGTGTCGGACCAGATCCGCAAGGACCTGGCGCTGGGCGAGGCAAACCGCATCCTTCTGGACGTGCATGATAATTACGAGGACAGTCGCGCCGCCGGCAGTTCGCTGGCCGACGCCGCCGCCAAGCTGAAGCTGAAGGTCGTCACTGTCGACGCGATCGATC
Organism: Mesorhizobium sp. B2-4-1; assembly: GCF_006442185.1. Taxonomy (NCBI): domain Bacteria; kingdom Pseudomonadati; phylum Pseudomonadota; class Alphaproteobacteria; order Hyphomicrobiales; family Phyllobacteriaceae; genus Mesorhizobium; species Mesorhizobium sp. B2-4-1. The sequence continues at coordinate 105,882 of NZ_VFVN01000008.1, forward strand.
GCAGTGGCCTGCGGCCCGATGGCTCCATCGTCAAGGATCTGCCGGAATCGCCGGCCCTGATCAAGGCTGCCTTCGATGCCGAACCGAATACTGAAAACGAGGCGCTGACCACGGCCGATAACGGCTTCATTTTCTATGAAGTGGCTTCGATCACGCCGGCCCGCGACCGCACGCTGGACGAAGTTCGCCAGAAGGTCGTTGCCGACTGGACCGCGGCCGAGACGGCCAAGCGGCTGACCGCCAAGGCGCAGGAGCTGGAAAAGCGGCTCAAGGCCGGCGCAACGCTCGACGTCATTGCCGGCGAGCTCAAGCTGGAAAAGCAGACCAAGCGTGGCCTGAAGCGCGAAGCCGACGACGCCGATTTCGGCAAGGAAGGTGCAGCGGTGATGTTCGGCGTCGGCGAAGGCGGCACCGGCCTGATCCCCTCTCCCACCAGCGACGCGCAAATCCTGTTCAAGGTCGCCGAGGTGTTCGAACCCGCCGGGGCCGATGCCAGTTCGGTGCCCGAGGACGCGCGCAAGTCCTTCACCTCCGGCATGTCGGACGATCTGCTCGACCAGTTGGTGGCGCAGTTGCAGACGCAGTACGGCGTCCGCGTCGACCAGGCTGCCGTTGCCCAAGCCTCGACAAGATGAGCGCGCTGAAAACCCATATCGCCAAGGTCGCGACCGGCACCGCCCTGTCCTTCGACGAGGCGCGCGAGGCCTTCGACATCATCATGTCGGGCGATGCTACGCCCGGCCAGATCGGCGGCTTCCTGATGGCGTTGCGTGTGCGCGGCGAGACGGTGGACGAGATTTCCGGCGCCGTCGCCACCATGCGCGCCAAGATGCTTCGCGTCGACGCACCTGTCGGCGCCATCGACATCGTTGGCACCGGCGGCGACAATTCGCACTCCGTCAACATCTCGACGGCATCCGCTTTCGTCATCGCCGCCAGCGGGGTTCCGGTCGCCAAGCATGGCAATCGCGGGTTGTCTTCGCTGACCGGTGCGGCCGACGTCCTGACCGCGCTCGGCGTCAAGATCGATCTCACGCCGCAGGCCATCGGCCGCTGCATCCACGAGGCTGGCGTCGGATTCATGTTCGCGCCGGCACATCACCCGGCGATGAAGCATGTCGGCCCGACCCGCGTGGAGCTCGGCACCAGAACCATCTTCAACTTGCTCGGTCCGCTCTCCAACCCGGCCGACGTGCGCCGGCAGATGGTCGGCGTGTTCATGCCGGAATGGATCATACCGGTGGCCGAGACGCTGAAGGCGCTGGGCACCGAGCATGCCTGGGTCGTTCATGGTGATGGCTACGACGAGATTACCACCACGGGCGAAACGCATGTCGCCGAACTGATCGGCGGCGAGATCCGCACCTTCACCTTGACGCCCGAAGCGGTTGGCCTGGCCCGTCACACCAAGGAAGAACTGCGCGGCGGCGACGCTGCCTACAACGCCGAGGCTTTGCGCGCTATGCTGGGTGGCGCCGGGGGCGCTTTTCGCGACACCGTGCTGATGAACGCCGGTGGCGGCTTGGTGGTGGCGGGCAAGGCGACGACGCTCGCCGACGGCATGGCGACGGCGGTGCAAGCCATCGACAGCGGCCGGGCGCTGCAGGTGCTCGACCGGCTGGTCGAGATTTCGAACGGTTAGACAGATGTCGGACATCCTGCGCAAGATCGAGGCCTACAAGCGCGACGAGATCGCGACGGCCAAGGCGCGCGTGCCGCTGGCCGAGATCAAGGCGCGGGCGAAAGACACTGACGCGCCGCGCGGCTTTCTCACAGCACTTGAGGCGAAGCGCAGATCCGGCGGCTTCGCTCTGATCGCCGAGATCAAGAAGGCAAGCCCGTCCAAGGGCTTGATCCGCGCCGACTTCGATCCGCCAGCGCTCGCGCGGGCCTATGCAAAAGGCGGCGCCGCCTGTCTTTCGGTGCTGACCGACGCACCGTCTTTCCAAGGCGCGCCGGAATTTCTCACCAAGGCAAGAGCCGCCGTCACCCTGCCCGCGCTGCGCAAGGATTTTCTGTTCGATCCTTATCAGGTCCATGAAGCTCGCGCCTGGGGGGCGGACGCCATCCTGATCATCATGGCCAGCGTCGATGACCATTTGGCGAGCGAGCTTGAAGCGACGGCATTCGAACTCGGCATGGATGCGCTGATCGAGGTCCACGACGAGGCCGAGACGGAGCGCGCACTGAAGCTGTCGTCGCAATTAATCGGCATCAACAACCGTAATCTGCGGACATTCGAGACCCGTCTCGAAACCTCGGAACGACTGCGGGCGATGATTCCGGGCGGTTACTTGCTGGTCAGCGAAAGCGGCATCTTCTCTCATGACGACTGCCTCAGATTGCAGAAGAGCGACATCGGCACCTTCCTGGTCGGCGAAAGTTTGATGCGCCAGCAGGATGTGACCGCGGCAACGCGCGCGCTGCTCACCGGCAAGGCAGCGGCCGAGGCCGTCTGACGATGACGGCCGCCCTCACCCATCTCGGCCCGCAGGGCCAGGCCAACATGGTCGATGTCGGCGGCAAGGACGAAACGACGCGCACCGCTGTCGCCGAGGGTTTCGTCTCGATGCGGCCCGAGACGCTGAAGATGATCCTGGCCGGCAATGCCAAGAAAGGCGATGTGCTGGGCACCGCGCGCATAGCCGGCATCATGGCAGCGAAGAAGACGCATGAGCTGATCCCGCTCTGCCATCCGCTGCTCTTGACCAAGGTCTCCGTCGACATTGAGCCCGATCCTGCCCTGCCCGGACTGAAGATCGTTGCGCTGGCGCGCGTCACCGGCAAGACCGGCGTCGAGATGGAAGCGCTCACCGCGGCTTCGGTTGCCTGCCTGACCATTTACGACATGGCCAAGGCGGTCGACCGTGCCATGGTCATCACCGGCATCCGGTTGGTCGAAAAGACCGGCGGCAAGTCGGGCGACTACAAAGCCGCTGGCGAAGATGGGGCGGTCGCCTGATGGCGCTGCTTCCGGTCGCAGCAGCGCTCGAACGCCTGCTGGAGGGTGCTGCGCCGCTTGCGAGCGAAAGCGTTTCGCTCCTCGAGGCCGTGGATCGCGTTCTCGCGGAACCGGTGGTGGCGTTGCGCACCCAACCGCCCTTCAACGCCTCTGCCATGGACGGATACGCGGTCCGCGCTGTCGATGTCGCGTCCGTGCCGTCCCGGCTTTCGGTGATGGGCGTGGCGGCGGCCGGGCGCGGCTTTGACGGCGCCGTCGGCAAGGCGCAGGCCGTGCGCATCTTCACCGGTGCTCCGCTGCCGCAAGGCGCAGACACCATCGTCATCCAGGAAAACGTTCGTGACCTCGGCGGCGGCAGCATCGAGGTGGTCGAACCGACGGCCGAGGGGCGCAACATCCGCCGCTTCGGGCTCGATTTCTCCGAGGGCGACATCCTGCTGGAAAAAGGCCGCGTGCTCGATCCGGCAGCACTGTCGCTTGTCGCCTCGGCCAACCATCCCCGGGTGGGCGTCGTAAAGCGGCCGCTGGTTGCCATCATCGCCACCGGCGACGAGCTGCTGCCGCCCGGCAGCGAACTCGGCCCCGACCAGATCATTTCGTCAAACGCCTATGGCGTCGCCGCCGCCGCGCAATCGGTCGGCGCGCATGCGCTTGATCTCGGCATTGCCGCTGATCGCGAGGAAGCCATCGCGGCGCTGGTCAGGAAAGCGGTCGCGGCCGGCGCTGATGTCGTCGTCACGCTTGGCGGCGCCTCGGTCGGCGACCACGATCTGATCCATGACGTGCTGACCGGCGAAGGCATGACGCTCGGTTTCTGGAAGATCGCCATGCGTCCCGGCAAGCCGCTGATGTTCGGCCGCCTCGGCGACATCAGGTGCATCGGCCTGCCCGGCAATCCGGTGGCGAGCCTCGTCTGCTCGCAACTGTTCCTGAAACCGCTCCTGGCACGCCTCGGCGGCCGCGATTTCCGGCAAGATATTCGTCAGGCAAGGCTGGGCGCCGCCATGCAGGCCAATGATCTGCGCCAGGACTATGTGCGGGCGGTGGTCAGGCAAGAGGCCGGCATGCTGGTGGCAACCCCTTTCAGCATCCAGGATTCCTCGATGCTGAGGATACTGGCCGACGCCAACGGACTGATCGTGCGCGAACCGTCTGCGTCCGCCGCGGCTGTAGGAAATGCCTGCAGCGTTATAATGCTGAGGTGAAGTTTCGCCGTTTTTCTACTCCGCAAGCAAAGTTCGTGTCAGCGGATGGACCGGATCAGCCAGGCCTTCGACAATGTCGTAATGATGTCGGTCCGGCTCGACCACCGCGCTCGTGACGGCACCAAGCCCTGTCCAGATATTGGCCAGCAAGGCGTTCTGGCGCAAGAACTCGGACCGCTCGCCGCCTCCGGCCCAGCACGTGACGCGAGCGCCATCCATGGGCCGCAGCAGCGCCGGGCTTTCCGTCAGCGCCTCGGCTTCATCGATTTTCAGCGCCGCGTTCATGCCGGTGCGCATAAGCGGACGCAGGTCATGCAGGCCCGAAATCGAAACGACGTGGCGTACGCGCCTTGCCACGCCGGCCGCCAGGGGCGTTGATGTCGCCGCCATGCGGCTGGCGAGATGGCCGCCGGCCGAATGCCCGGTCAGCATAAGCGGTCCCCCGACCATCGCCGCCGCCTTGCCGATCGCCGCGCCGATCTCGTGGGAGATGCCGGCGATGCGTATGGCGGGGCAGAGCGTATAGGACGGCATCGCCACGGCAAAGCCGCTGTCAACCGAGCCCTTGGCGAGATGCGACCAGCTATCCTTGTCGGACTCCAGCCAGTAGCCGCCATGGATGAACACGACGAGCCCCTTGGGTGCCCCGGCGGGAAGGAAGAGATCGAGCCGGTTGCGCGGCCTGTCGCCATAGGCGATGTCGAGCTGAGCCCTGCCCTTTGCCGCAAGCGCATCGCGAAATGCCTGCGCCGGTTCGACCCATGCAGCTGGCCAGCGATCGCTGCCGGCGATGTTGGCGCCGTTGGCGTAGGCATTGTCCCAATCGGCAATGCGATGTTCGAGCATCGGCACCCTCCCCCGGACGGCATCGTTTCAGCCGATAGCAATGGCGATCGACAGCGGCAACGTCAATGCTCCGGGGGCAAAACATTTTAGGCTTGAAACAAATTTCGACTGGTGCGATCCTGTGCCTTGTTCAGCGATGGGCGTGAGGCAGACAGGGGCAGCCGAAAATGCTTGGGCCATCAGCGCATATCGACACGTTCACGCGCGATAACCTGCCGCCGCCGGATCAATGGCCGGACTTCCTGCTCGACGGCTTCGACTATCCCGAACGGCTCAATGCCGGCGTCGAACTGACCGACAGGCTGGTCGAGAAAGGGTTGGGCGACCACACCGCGCTGATCGGCAACGGCCGCCGCCGCACCTACAAGGAATTATCCGACTGGACGAACAGGCTGGCGCATGCGCTGGTCGAGAATTACGGCGTCAAGCCAGGCAACCGGGTGCTGATCCGCTCGGCCAACAACCCCGCAATGGTGGCCTGCTGGCTGGCCGCCACCAAGGTCGGCGCCGTCGTGGTCAACACGATGCCGATGCTGCGCGCCGGCGAACTCGCCAAGATCGTCGACAAGGCCGAAATCACCACAGCGCTGTGCGACACCAGGCTGATGGACGAGATGACCGCCTGCGCCAAGGACAGCGCGTTCCTCAAGCAGGTCATCGGCTTCGACGGCACCGCCAACCACGACGCCGAACTCGATCGCGCCGCCCTCGACAAGCCCGTCACGTTTACCGCGGTGCAGACCGGGCGTGACGACGTCGCCCTGCTCGGCTTCACCTCAGGCACGACAGGCGTGCCGAAGGCGACGATGCATTTTCACCGCGACCTCCTGATCATCGCCGACGCCTACGCCCGCGAGATCCTGCAGGTGACGCCTGACGACATCTTCGTCGGCTCGCCGCCCCTGGCCTTCACCTTTGGCCTTGGCGGGCTCGCCATCTTCCCGCTGCGTTTCGGCGCCGCGGCGACGCTGCTGGAACAGGCAACGCCGCCCAACATGGTCCACATCATCGAAACCTACAAAGCGACGATCTCCTTCACCGCGCCCACCGCCTATCGCGCAATGCTCAAGGCCATGGACGAAGGGGCCGATTTATCGTCGCTGCGCGTCGCCGTTTCGGCCGGCGAGACCTTGCCCGCGCCGGTCTTCGAGGAATGGACTGAGAAAACCGGAAAGCCGATCCTTGACGGCATCGGCGCCACGGAAATGCTGCATATTTTCATCTCCAACCGCTTTGATGACATGAAGCCTGCCTCCACCGGCAAGGCCGTTGGCGGCTATCAGGCGCGCGTCGTCGACGACGAAATGCGCGAAGTGCCGCGCGGCACCGCGGGCAGGCTCGCGGTGCGGGGACCGACCGGCTGCCGCTACATGGCCGATGCCAGGCAGAGCGACTATGTCCGCGACGGGTGGAACCTCACCGGCGACACGTTCTGGCAGGACGAGGACGGTTTTTTCCACTTCGCAGCGCGCTCCGACGACATGATCGTCAGTGCCGGCTACAACATCGCCGGCCCAGAGGTCGAAGCGGCGCTGCTGGCGCATGCCGATGTCGCCGAATGCGCGGTGGTCGGCGCCGAGGATGCCGAGCGCGGCCAGATCGTCGAGGCTCATGTGGTGCTCGTGAAAGGCGTGGCGCCAGACGCAATGACCGTCAAGCGTCTGCAGGATCACGTCAAGGCCACGATCGCGCCCTACAAATATCCGCGCTCGGTAAAATTCATCGCCGCTTTGCCCAAGACGCAGACCGGCAAGATCCAGCGCTTCCGGCTGCGCGCGGAGAAGATCAATTGAGCAAGCCCTACGACCCGTCCGCCGAGGGCGCGGAAATGTCGTTCAAGGAGCGCATGTCCTACAGCGACTATCTGCATCTGGAAAAGGTGCTCGAGGCGCAGGAGCCGCTTTCGTCAGCCCATGACGAGATGCTGTTCATCATCCAGCACCAGACATCGGAACTCTGGATGAAGCTCGCGCTGCACGAAATCGGCGCCGCAATCCGCTCCATCCGCGCCGACCGTCTCGAACCGAGCTTCAAGATGCTTTCGCGCGTCGCCCGCATCTTCGAGCAGCTCAACAATGCCTGGGACGTGCTGCGCACGATGACGCCCAGCGAATACACCGAGTTCCGCGACGCGCTTGGCCAGTCCTCGGGCTTCCAGTCGTGGCAGTACCGTGCCATCGAGTTCATGGCCGGCAACCGCAATCTCGCAATGCTCGGACCGCACAAGCACCGGCCGGACCTCAGCGAGAAACTGGAGGCGATCCTGGCGCAACCGTCGCTCTACGACGAGGCGCTGCTGCTGCTCGCCCGTAACGGCTTCGACATCGGTGCCGACGCAAGGCGTACGGACTGGCGCGAAACGCGGACCGAGAACGAAGAGGTCCTTGTCGCCTGGCAGATCATCTACCGCGACCCGCAGCGCTACTGGATGTTCTACGAACTCGCCGAGAAGCTGGTCGATTTCGAGGATTATTTCCGCCGTTGGCGCTTCAACCACGTCACCACGGTCGAGCGCATCATCGGTATGAAGCGCGGCACCGGCGGCACATCGGGCGCGTCCTACCTGAAGAAGATGCTGGAGGTGGAGTTGTTCCCGGAGCTGTGGAAGGTCCGCACCCGGCTCTGACGTAGCTTTGCCGACTGCATATCGTTATCCCGAACCCACTGCGCTTTTCTGAGCGACAGGCTCTTAAGTCACCGCCGCCTTGACGGCGAAACGCGCCTCCTGCCACGCGTCCGTGCGCAAAATGTCTTCCAGCACCTCGACAGCCTGCCAGACATCGACATAGCCGACATAAAGCGGCGTAAAGCCGAAGCGAATCGTGGATGGCGCGCGGAAATCGCCGATCACGCCGCGCTCGATCAAGGCCCGCATCACCTGATAGCCATGCGGGTGGAGGAACGAAACCTGGCTGCCGCGCTCATTGCCATCGCGCGGGCTTTCGAGTTCGAGGCCGTAGGCGCCGCATTTTGCCTCGACCAGTTGGATGAACAGATCGGTCAACGCCATGCTCTTCCTGCGCACCTCTGCCATGTCGACGTCGTTCCAGACATCGAGCGCCCCTTTGAGCGCGCGCATCGACAGCACAGGCTGCGTGCCGCAGAGAAACCGGCGGATGCCTGTGCCGACAGCAAAACCCTGTTCGAAGGCGAATGGCCGCGCATGGCCCCACCAGCCGCTGAGCGGCTGGCGGACATCGCCATGGTGGCGCTCGGCCGCGTAGATGAAGGCCGGGGCACCCGGGCCGCCATTGAGATATTTGTAGGTGCAGCCAACGGCGAAATCGGCATTCGAACGGTCGAGCTCGACGGGCAAGGCGCCGGCGGTATGGCAGAGATCCCAGACAATCAGCGCGCCGGCATCATGTGCCGTCCGCGTCAGCGCGGCCACGTCGCGCAACTGCCCGGATTTGTAGTTGACGTGGTTGACCAGGATGACCGCGACCCGCTCGTCGATCAGTTCTTCTATGGTCGGCGCATCGACACCCTCGAGCCGCAGCACCGTGCCCGGCCGCGTCGAGGCAACGCCTTCGGCCATATAGAGATCGGTCGGAAAGCTGTCCCCCTCGGCGACGATGACTGACCTGTCCGGCCGCATCCCGAGTGCCGCATGCAGCACCTTGTAGATGTTGATCGAGGTGGTATCGCAGACCACCGTCTGGCCGGCGGCGGCCCCGATCAGGCGCCCGAGTTGGTCGCCGAGTTCGACCGGCATGTCGAACCAGCCGGCGGTGTTCCAGGCGCGGATGAGATCCTGCGCCCACTCCTGCGTGGCGGCCTTCTGCAGCTCGCCGAACACGGCGGGCGAAGCGGCGCCCAGCGAATTGCCGTCGAGATAGATCACCCCCTGGGGCAAGGTGAAGCGGTCACGCATGGCACGCAGCGGATCCGCGGTGTCCATTGCCTCGATCGCTGCGAGATCGGGAATTTTGCTCATGGTCGCGATGTTCCTCGGTGAGAAGAGCGCCCTGGAAACGGGCCGGCTGTTTTGCCGCCCGGGCAAGGGCTGGCCGCATAGACGCGCAAGAACAGGGTGAACGCCCGGTTCGATCTTTGCTCGATTTCCGCCCGAGGCAGTTCCTCGAGCACCCCAACGATCCGGCGAACCTGGAGATCGCCGATCAAAAGACTGATGTAGATGTCGGCGGCTTCGGCAGGATCGTCACAGGCGATCAGGCCGGCCCGACTTGCGGTTCGAAGCAGGTCGCCAACAAGCGGCATTATGGCATTGCGGCCGAATTGCGCGATCGATTGGCCAAGCGTGCCTGTATCGTTGACGTCGCCGGCCGCGGCGCGATTGAGCGCCACCGCCTTGTCGCCCGTCACGAGGGTCAGCAGGACTGGCCCGAGCAAGTTCAGGGTTTCGAGCGGATCGCGCGCCTGGTGAAGGGCGTCCTCCAGCAGCTTCCTTGCCTCTCCCGCATTGGCTTCGATCAAGGATCGAAACAGGGTCTGCTTGTTGCCGTACCAGTTGTAGAGGGTTTCGTTCGAGGCCGATGCCCGCTTGGCGATAGCAAGCAGGGAGGCGCTCTTGTAGCCGGCTTCCCGGAGCACCGCATAGGCGGCCTCCTCTATCCGTTCGCGTCGCGCGGCCTGCTTCGGCGTGGTCATTGGTGTTCCTCTTCGAAAACCGTACATTATTATACGGTTTCGTCAAGCGAACGGGAAGCAAGGAGCGAGCGAACGCAGCCCATCGCGACCAGTGGTGGTGCCTCGTCGTTTTCCCGCAGGAAGTTGGCATTTTGGTTTCGTTTCGTTCACGAGCCGCAGGGGTTTTTAATCCGCCCAAACGCACCCCGCACCTGCCGGTCACCCAGCTTGCAGGCTTGTGCCAAGAGTGGAGACCGGTCGGGCCACAGGCCATTAACCAAAATAGTTTCAAAGGGCCCGGGAGCGCATTGACGACGGACCGCGCTGGCAGGATGCTGGCTGCGGGAGGGCATTTCGTTTCCGTCGCCTTAACAAATTCATTAAACTTTAAATGGTTGCGGAACACAACTGGAACAGATAGTGTTTGTTCTGGGTTTGTTTTCTGATTCTGGTTCCAGACCCTTCGTGCAATGCCTTTGGGGGCCGCCATGCTCACGCGCAAGCAACATGAACTCTTGATGTTCATCCATGAACGGCTGAAGGAAAGCGGCATTCCGCCGTCCTTCGACGAGATGAAGGAAGCGCTGGACCTCGCCTCCAAGTCGGGAATTCATCGGCTGATCACGGCGTTGGAGGAGCGCGGCTTCATTCGCCGCCTGCCCAACCGGGCGCGCGCGCTGGAGGTGCTGCGCCTGCCGGACTCGATCGCGCCGGGTCTTAACGCGGCAAAGAAGTTCTCCCCGAGCGTCATCCAGGGCAGCCTCGGACAGGGCAGCAGCCCTAGCCGGCAGATCAAGCCGGCGACGTCTTCGCGTCTGCCCGCTGCCGGCAATGACGACGATGCGGTTTCAGCGGTGTCGATCCCGGTCATGGGTCGCATCGCAGCGGGTGTGCCGATCGACGCCATCCAGCATCAGACGCATTCCATTTCAGTGCCGCCTGACATGATCATGGGCGGCGAACACTATGCGCTGGAGGTCAAGGGCGATTCGATGATCGAGGCCGGCATTTTCGACGGCGACACGGTCATCATCCGCAATGCCGACACCGCAAGTCCCGGCGAGATCATCGTGGCCCTGGTGGACGAGGAGGAAGCAACGCTGAAGCGCTTCCGCCGAAAGGGTGCTTCGATTGCGCTCGAGGCTGCCAATCCGGCCTATGAAACACGTATTTTCGGACCGGACAGGGTCAAGGTGCAAGGCAAGCTGGTCGGCCTGATCAGGCGCTACTGAGCGGGGTCGGCGGTGGGCTTTTCGGGTTTGCGGTAAGGCGGCAGTCCCCTTGCCTCGCGTGAGAATTTCCGCTGTTCGTGCCAAGGCCGATATGGCCTGTCGACGGCAAAGCTGACCCGTGCCGGTGCCGTCGCCGATTGCTGGTCGAAGAAGACGGCGGCACTTCCCTTACGAGCGAGCTGCCGCTTGGTGATGACGAGAACCAGCGGATTGTGGCAGGGATCGTAGCCCGCGGGGTCGTTGATGACGATCAGATCCGCATAGGAGCAGGCCCTCCAGGCGTCCTTGCGATCCTCCACCTGCGCGATGATCGCCCCCGAGGTATGCCGGGCCATGCACAGGCCCGTGAAGCAATAGAAAGGCGCTCCCGCCGGAAGTTGCGCGGGATCGAAGATGTCGAACTGTCGGTCTCCGCTGTCGAACAGTTCCGGCGCAACGATGGTTTCGGACTTCAGCGCGCGTTTCCAATTATCGACGGTGAATTCGTTCGGGCGCGCCCGGTTGATCGCGAGCTCGCCGCCGCCGATCGGCAACGCCACCAGGCGGGCATCCTCCGAAATCAGCACGTCCGGCGTGCGCGTGTCCGAGACGGTCAACAGGCCGGCGAGCGCGAAGGGAAGTGCCGCCAGCCGCAGCCATGTCGTGGCCATCGTCGCGATGACCAGGGCGATCGCCACCAGAAGGACGGATGCTGCGAAATCAACCCGACCGCGTCGACCGGCGAGCGTTGCGAGATCCATCCTGATATGGCGATCATCGCGGTCAGTCCCTTGCCCATCAGATAAAGGGATGGTCCATCGAACCCGAACGGCATCAGCAGCGCGCTGGCAACCGCAAGGAACATCACGACAGAAACGATCGGCATGACGGCAAGATTGGCGAACAGGCTGAGCGGCGACACGCGCTGGAAATGCCAGATGGCGAAAAGCGCCGTGGCGCTTCCCGCGATAATCGAGGTCATCGCCAGCCCACCTGTCGCCAGCAGCAATTTTCGCGTCAGCAGGCCAGGCAAGGTCCGTTGCGGCGGCGGGGTCCGCGCTTTGTCGGCTTTGCGATCCGACCAGCCGGCATAGGCGCCGACCAGGGCCGCGGTGGCGGCGAACGACATCTGGAAGCTCGGCCCTACCACCTCGTGCGGCGACACCACGATGACGGCGATCGCCGAAATAGCCAGATTGCGCATGGTGAGTGCCGCCCGATCGAACAGAACGGCGATCAGCATCACCGCCAGCATGATGAAGCTGCGTTCGGCGGCGACAACGACGCCCGAAATGACGAGGTAGGCGGCGATCGAGAAAAGTGCCGCCGCGGCCGCGTATTTCTTGACCGGCCGGCGGGAGGAAAAATTCGGGAACAGCGCGAAGCCGCCACGCAGCAGACCCATGACCGTGCCGGCGACCAGCGCCATGTGCAGCCCGGAAATTGAGATGATGTGGTAGATGCCGGTGCGTCGCATCGCTTCATTGATCTCGTCGGGAATCCCGGCGCGCACACCCACGATCAGCGCCGCGGCGATCTCGCCCTCGGCACCGCCGATGCTGCCCCTGATATGGTCGGCAATGCTTTCGCGAGCACTCTCGATGGCGGCTGAAAGGGCGGCCCACAGCGGCCTGTCATCGGCTGAGACGATTTTGGGGTTGCCGAGAAAGAAGCCGCTGGCGCCTATGCCGGCGAAGTAGCTGTCGAAGGAAAAGTCGTAGCTGTCCGGCCGCACCGGTCCGGTCGGCGGCAACAGCCTGGCATAGCCGGTCACGAGCGAACCGGCCGTCACTTCAGCCGGCACCTTGCGTGCCGAAAGGCGAACGCGCTCCGGCGCGTAGAGTAGTTTCGGCCGCGCGGTCGATGTCACATCGATGGTCAGCCGGATGCGCCCGGTCTCCATCTGGTCGACCGAAACGACGCGGCCGGTGATTTGCGTGGAGATTTCCGAGCCCAGCATCCGCGTTCCCGCTCGCCACGTCTCGACTTTGCCGGCGAGCATGCCGAGCGCGCACAACAGCGCCGCCATGAAGCACAGATGCGTTTTCGGCCATGAGCGTGAAACGAGCGCGCACAGCGACATCAGGATCGCGACCGCGACAGGCTTGGCAAAGCCCGGCTCCGCCGCCAGCGAAAAATAGGCGATCGATCCGCATGCCAGGAACACCGGCACGAGCAGGAAGGCTATGCCCCGATCGAGTTCGAGCTCGGACGCTCTGGCCACGCCGTTGCGCAGACGAGGCCATGAAGCACGGCCGAACTCACGGCGCAGACGCACGGCCGCGCCGGCTGCGGGAATGCCGGGCGGCGTGGAAACATCCGCCGGCGGCGACTTGCCCGGCTGCTGTAGGGGCGGCAACGCCAGCGGCAATGAGGCGGGCGCGGGCATGGCAAAAAGGGAGCGTTCGCTGACGCCGGCAACGACGTCCTCGCCTTCCTCCGCGCCCCGGCCCGCTCCAGCCATCGGGTCTGCCCCTTGCGCCCTCGACACCCTATGCTACATGAACGCGCAACGCGCGAAAGTGCGTGTGATCCGCACCCCGCTCCAGACGTTTCCCGAGAGTTGTATGTCCGACAAGGTTGTCACCCGTTTTGCCCCCTCGCCCACCGGCTACCTGCACATCGGCGGCGCGCGTACGGCGCTCTTCAACTGGCTCTACGCCAAGCACACCGGCGGTACGATGCTGCTGCGCATCGAGGACACCGACCGCGAGCGCTCCACCGATGCGGCGACAGCAGCCATTCTCGAAGGACTGACTTGGCTCGGCCTCACCTGGGACGGCGACGCCGTCTCGCAGTTCGAGCGCGCGCCGCGCCATCGCGAGGTGGCCGAGGAGCTGGTGCGCATGGGCAAGGCTTACTACAGCTACGAGACCCCTGCCGAGCTTGAGGCAATGCGCGACGCGGCGCGGGCCAAGGGCCTGCCGCCGCGCTATGACGGAAGCTGGCGTGACCGCGACCCTTCGCAGGCGCCTCCTGGCGTCAAGGGCGCGATCCGCATCAAGGCGCCGACCAAAGGCGAGACGGTGGTGCATGACCGTGTCCAGGGCGACGTGCGCTTTCCCAACAAGGATCTGGACGACTTCATCATCCTGCGCTCGGACGGCAATCCGACCTACATGCATGCCGTCGTCGTTGACGATCACGACATGGGCGTCACCCACATCATCCGTGGCGACGACCACCTGACCAATGCCGCCCGCCAGACCGTGATCTACAACGCCATGGGCTGGGATGTGCCTTCAATGTCGCACATACCGCTGATCCACGGCGCCGACGGCGCCAAGCTGTCGAAGCGGCACGGCGCGCTGGGCGTGGAGGCCTACCGCGCCATGGGCTACCTGCCCGAAGCGCTGCTCAACTACCTGGCTCGGCTCGGCTGGAGCCACGGCGACGACGAGATCATGTCGATCCAGGACATGATCGCATGGTTCGACATCGGCGATGTGAACAAGGGCGCCGCCCGCTTCGATTTCGCCAAGCTGGAGGCGCTGAACGGCGTCCATATGCGCCGCATGGGCGATGCCGAGCTGTTCGATATCTTCATTGCCACCTTGCCCTATCTCGAGGGCGGCCCGGCGATGGCCGCACGCCTCGACGACAAGAACAGGGCGCAGTTGCTGGCAGCGCTGCCGGGCCTGAAGGAGCGCGCCAAGACGCTGGTCGAACTCGTCGATGGCGCTGCCTTCCTGTTTGCCGCGCGGCCGTTGCCGATCGATGAGAAGGCAGCCCTGCTGCTCAATGACGATGCGCGCAAGGTCCTGCGTGGCGCTCACGACGCGCTCGAGGCGGTTTCAGGCGACTGGACGGCGGCCTCGGCTGAAGCCGCGATCCGCGACTATGCGACGGCCGGCGGCTACAAGCTCGGCGCCGTCGCCCAGCCCTTGCGCGCCGCCTTGACAGGCAAGAGCACCTCGCCCGGCGTGTTCGACGTTCTCGCCGTGCTTGGTCGCGAGGAGAGCCTGGCGCGCATCGCCGATCAAATCGATTAGGAGCAATCTGGCCCAAGAAGATTGGCATTGAAAGGCGCGTTTCGCAGTGCAACATTGAGCCTTGGCCCAATCTGGCACGCACTTCCTAAAATGCGGTCGCGAATACGCGCATTCGGTGACTTCGACGTGTCGCTTTGCAGAATTTGCCTTTGCCGGCATGAGGAAACAAGAAGGAGTTTGCAATGACCGAAGCTGCGACAAGACGGGAACTGGGCGGCAAGACCCAGGAAGCCACGGCAAAGCTGGAATTCGCCGGCAAGACGCACGAATTCAAGGTGCGAAGTGGTTCAGTCGGGCCTGACGTCATCGACATCGCCACGCTGTACAGCACCACCGGCGCCTTCACCTACGATCCCGGCTTCACCTCGACGGCAAGCTGCGAGTCCGAGATCACGTTCATCGATGGCGACGCCGGCATTCTCCTGCATCGCGGCTATCCGATCGACCAGTTGGCCGAACATGGCGACTTCCTGGAAGTCTGCTATCTCCTGCTCTACGGCGAACTGCCGACCAAGGCGCAGAAGGACGATTTCGATTACCGCGTGACGCGCCACACCATGGTGCATGAGCAGATGTCGCGCTTCTTCACCGGCTTCCGCCGCGACGCGCATCCGATGGCGGTGATGTGCGGCGTGGTCGGCGCGCTGTCGGCCTTCTATCACGACTCCACCGACATCTCGGATCCTTACCAGCGCATGGTGGCGTCGATGCGGCTGATCGCCAAGATGCCGACGATCGCGGCCATGGCCTACAAATACCATATCGGCCAGCCCTTCATTTACCCGAAGAACGAACTGAATTTCGCCGCCAACTTCCTGCACATGTGCTTTGCCGTGCCGTGCGAGGAATACAAGATCAACCCGGTCCTGGCGCGCGCCATGGAGCGCATCTTCATCCTGCACGCCGACCACGAGCAGAACGCTTCGACCTCTACCGTTCGGCTCGCCGGCTCGTCTGGCGCCAATCCGTTCGCCTGCATCGCCGCCGGCATCGCCTGCCTGTGGGGCCCGGCGCATGGCGGCGCCAACGAAGCGGCGCTGAACATGCTCGGCGAGATCGGCCATGTCGATCATATTCCGGAATTCATCGCCCGCGCCAAGGACAAGGACGATCCGTTCCGGCTGATGGGCTTTGGCCACCGCGTCTACAAGAACTACGATCCGCGCGCCAAGATCATGCAGAAGACCGCGCATGAGGTGCTGGGCGAACTCGGCATCAAGGACGATCCGCTGCTCGACATCGCCATGGAACTGGAGAAGATCGCACTCACCGATCCCTATTTCATCGAGAAGAAGCTCTACCCCAATGTCGACTTCTATTCCGGCATCACGCTGAAGGCGCTGGGCTTCCCCACCACCATGTTCACCGTGCTGTTCGCCGTCGCCCGCACCGTCGGCTGGATCGCGCAGTGGAAGGAGATGATTGAGGATCCGCGCCAGAAGATCGGCCGCCCCCGCCAGCTCTACACCGGCGCGCCGGAGCGAGACTACGTGCCGATCGCGAAGCGGTAAAAAGGAAGAAGTGAATAAAAGTGAGTAGTCAGTAGGGAAAGAGCGGTAATCCTACTCACTACTCACTACTCACTACTCACTCTCTTGATATACCCCATCACCACCTGCGCGGCGATGTCGCCTGACGGCTTGGCGGTTGTCATGCGCCGCGCGATCTCGGCGAACCCGTCCTTCTGCCATCTGCGCATGCCTGTGTCGGCGAACAGCGCTTCGAGTTGGCGGGCCAGATTGTTCGGCTTGACATACTCGTTGTAGAATTCCGGGATCAGCGCCCGATCCGATATCAGATTGGGTAGCAGCGCCGACCAGACCGAAACGAGATATGGCGCCACGATGCGCGCAACAGGGTCAAGCCGGTAGCAGGAGATCATCGGCACATCGGACAGCGCCAGTTCAAGCGAAACCGTGCCGGACGCGATCAGCGCCGCGTCAGCCTTGCCGAAGGCCTGCCACTTTCGCTCAGCGTCGAGGATGATCTCGGGCTTCTCGTCCCAGCGAGCGACCGCCGAGCGCACGACATCGGCGACATGCGGCACGGTCGGCAACATCAGCCGCAGGCGATGCCCGCGTGCCCGCAGCATCGAAACGGTCTCCCCAAACGGCTCGAGCAGCCGCCGCACTTCGCTGCGCCGCGAGCCGGGCAGGACGAGCAGCGTCTTCAGGCGATCCGGCGAAAGATCCCGCGGTTGGGCCTGCGTCCTGGCTGCCGAGAGCACGCCCGCGTCATGGGTGAGGCGATGTCCGACATAGGTCCCTGGCGGTCCGCCGAGCCTGCCTAGCTCCTTCACCTCGAACGGCAGGATGCAGAGGATGTGGTCGACATAGGGCTTCATCGCCACCGCCCTGCCCGGCCGCCATGCCCAGACGCTGGGACAGACATAGTGGATGATCGGGATGGTGGGGTTGGCCGCGCGCACTTTCCTGGCCACGCGCAGGGAAAAATCGGGACTGTCGATGGTTATGAGGCAGTCGGGCTTCGCATCCGCGACCGTCCTGGCCAGCTGACTGATCCGCCGCATCAGCCGCGGCAGGTCACTCAGGATGGCGCTGAAGCCCATGAGCGCGATCTCGCCGGCGTCGAACGGCGAGACCAGCCCGAGCGCCTGCAGATGGCGGCCGCCGAGACCGACGAGCTGCACCTCGCGCCCCGTCGACTGCTTAATCGAACGCACGATGTCGGCGCCAAGCAGGTCGCCGGATTCCTCGCCGGCCACGATTGCGATCTTCAGCGCCTTGTCAGCCATGCGCCGGCTCCGCCGCTGGCAGGCCGACGATGAACAGACCGAGCGCATTCGCCCGCGACAGCGTCGCCGGCCCCTCCAGGATGAGAGAGCGCCCCGCTTCGACGGCAATGCCGGCAAGCCCCGCCGCATGGGCTGCTTCCACCGTCTGCGGCCCGATCGACGGCAGGTCGGCCCGCAGCTCCTGGCCGGGTTTGGCGCATTTGACCAGCACTCCGCGGGTCTTTCCGGCAAGCCTGCCATGGCCGCGCAGCGCGCGCGCTCTTTCGAGCAGGCCGCTCGTGCCTTCGATGCCTTCCAGCGCGATGGCCCGGCCTCCGATCGCAATCGCCGCCTGCCCGATATCAAGCGCGCCGATGGCCTTGGCGGCCAGCCTGGCCGCCTCGATGTCGCGCCAGTCCGATTGCTTTGGTTTCGCCGTGGTCAGTGTGCCTTCGCCGGCGGCCAGTTCGGGAACGACCTCATGCGCGCCGACCACTTTGATGCCCCGCTTCTCCAGGCCGCGTGTCACCACCTTCAAAAGTCCATCATCGCCGCGCGCCAGCGCCATGATCACCGATGGTACGATCGCCAGCAAGCCAAGGCTCGGACGGATGTCGGCCAGCCGGGGCCTGCGTCTGATTTCGCCGGCAAGGACCACATGAGTGATGCCGTGGCGCTTCAGCGTCGCCACCAGTGAACCGATCTGCTCAAGGGCGAGGCTGTCGTGTTCGTATCGGAGCAACTCCTGCCGGCGGTCGGCCTCACCTTCCATCAAGAGGATGAAGGGCGGGTAGCCATGCGCGGCCAGGCCTTGCGCGACTTCCACCGGCAGGCTGCCACCGCCGGCGACGATGCCGACCCTGGCCCCCGGCGAGAGAACGAAATCCGCTGCCGCCGCCTCAGTCTTCGTCATCGCCGTCATCGCCATCGCTCCCCTTGAGCGATGGCACAGCATAGTGCCGCTTGCCGCGACTGGAGATGAAATCGATGATCTTCATGGCGGTCGGTGACGTGGCGAATTCCGCCTTGGCGAATTCGATGTTCTCGCCAACGGTGCGCGAGCGGTCGAATATTGTCTTATAGACCCTGCGCAGCAGATAGATCTCGGATCTTGGCAGACCGGAGCGCTTGAGCCCGATGATGTTGAGGCCGCGCAGGCTGGCCCGATTTCCCGCCGCCATGGCATAGGGAATGACATCACCCACAAAAGCCGAGCACCCGCCAAGAAAAGCGTTGTCGCCTACCCGCACGAATTGATGAACGGCGCTGAGACCGCCGATATAGACGTTGTCGCCGATTTCGCAGTGTCCGCCCAGCGTCGCGCCGTTGGCGAAGGTGGCGTTCTTGCCGACGACGCAGTCATGGGCGATGTGGGCGTAGGCGAGAAAATTCCCATTGTCGCCGACCGTCGTTTCGCCGCGGCTGGTATCGGTGCCGACATGCATGGTGACGCCTTCGCGGATCGTGCAGTTCTCGCCGATGACGAGCGTGGTGCGGCCGCCCTTGTGCTTGGTGTTCTGCGGCGGCCCGCCCAGTATCGCCATCGGATAGACCTTGGTCGACGCGCCGATCGTCGTCGCGCCTATCACCGAGACATGGCTGACCAGTTCAACGCCGTCGCCAATCACGGCATCTGCGCCGACATAACAGAGCGGTCCTATGCGGACGCCTTGGCCGATTTGAGCGCCTTCCTCCACGACGGAGGAAGGATGGATGGATGTCTTGATTTTCATAAGCATTCGATTGTCAGTCGCCGGTGACCATCATGGCTGAGATCTCAGCCTCGGCGGCCTTGTTGCCGTCGACCAGGGCTTCACAGGCGAATTTGAGCAGGTTGCCGCGTTTCTTGATTTTCTTGACATGGATCTTCAACTGATCGCCGGGAACGACCGGTTTGCGGAACTTGGCGTTGTCGATGGTCAGGAAATAGACCAGCGACGGCTTTTCAGTGCGAAGACTGCGGATGCAGATGGCCCCGGCAGTCTGTGCCATCGCCTCGACGATGAGCACGCCCGGCATGACCGGCTGCTCGGGGAAGTGACCCTGAAAATGCGGCTCGTTTATGGTCACGTTCTTGATGCCGGTGGCGGATTCGTCGCCATCAATGTCGACGATGCGGTCGATCATCAGGAACGGATAGCGATGCGGCAGGAGCTTCATCAGCCCCAATATGTCGACTGCTTCCAGCGTCGTCCCGGTGATGTCAGCCATTGCTCCCCTCGCCCTGTTTGCGGGTCCTGGCGAGCTTGCGCAGCATGGCTATCTCGCGCATGGCTTCCGCCATCGGCTGTGCCGGATAGCCGCCCCAGATCTCGCCCGCGGGCACATTGCTCATGAATCCGCTTCTCGCGGCAAGCTTCGCGCCCGACCCTATGGTCAGGTGATCCGCAAGCCCGACGCCGCCGCCCATGGTGACATTGTCGCCCACGACGACGGAACCGGAGATACCCGAAAGTCCGGCCACGATGCAGTTGCGGCCGATGCGGACGTTATGGGCGATCTGCACGAGATTGTCGATCTTGGTGCCTTGGCCGATGATCGTGTCGGACATGGCGCCGCGGTCGACGGTGGAATTGGAACCGATCTCGACGTCGTCCTGGATGATGACGCGGCCGATCTGCGGAACACGTTCCGGCCCCTTGGCGCCGGCAACGAAGCCAAAGCCGTCCTGGCCGATCCGGGCGCCGCCATGGATGATGACGCGGTTGCCGATCAAGGCATACTGGACGCTGGCGCCCGGGCCGATATAGCCGTCACGCCCGATCTGGCAGGAACGGCCGACAACGGCGTGAGGCGCGATGACGGTGCCGGCGCCTATGGACACCGCAGGACCGATCACCGCGCCGGCTTCGACGACGGCACCTTCCTCGACATGTGCGCTCGGATCGATATGGGCATGCGGCGAGATACCGGTTTCACCGGTCATCGGACCAGGTGTCGCGGCCGTCGGAAACAGCAGTCGTCCGACCAGCGCGAATGCCTGTTGCGGACGGGGATGTACAAGGACGGCGATGGCGGCAGGCGCCTTGCCGGCGAACTCCGCCGGACACAGCACCGCGGCCGCCCGCAGCGACGGCATCAGCACGGAATTGCGTTTGCCATCGACGAAAACGAGTGCATTCTCGCCGCCTTCGTTGGCAGGCGCCAGCGCGTCGATGAAAACGCCGGACTGGCCGGAATCGACAAGCACCGAGCCGGTCAGATTCGCGACTTCGCCCGCCGTATACCGGCGTGATGGCGCGAAGAACACCGGATCGGTCATTCCAGAAGCTATATCCAGCTAGATCGGAACATTTTCTCCCGGACCTCAACGACCCGGGAGCATCGTCATCCGCCGGTCAGAAGCGGGTCGATATGCCGAAGTTGAATTCCTGCACGTCGTCCCTCGCTTCTTTCTTGACCGGGATCGCATAGTCGATACGGATCGGGCCGAACGGCGAAGCCCACATCAAGCCGACACCGACCGAGGCGCGCCATTGCATGCCAGTGGACGATTGATCGACCAAGCTCTGGTCGTCGATCTTGCTGCCGTAGAGCGTGGCGGCATCCGCAAAGACCGCGCCGCGCAAGCCGAAGCTCTCCGGAACGACCGGCAGCGGAAACTGCGCTTCCGCCGAGGCGTTGAAATAGGTGGTACCGCCGAGATGATCGCCGCTGGTGCCGGAAGCAATCGGGCCGATGCCGCCATAGGCGAAACCGCGGATCATGCGGTCGGTGCTCTGGAAATGATCGAAAATGCGCAGATCGCCGTCGTTTCCGTAGCCTTCGACATGGCCGGCGCCGCCCGAAAGGAGGCCGACAAGATCGAACTGCTCGGACAGCGTCTGATAGACGCTGCCGCGTCCCGTCACCTTTACGAACTTTGCATCGCCACCGAGACCTGCCACTTCCACGGTTGTGGTGGCATAGATACCCTCATGCGGGTTCTTCATGTCGTCGATGGTGTTGTAGACTAGTCCCAGGCTGACCGACGACTTGATCCACGGGCTTTGATCGATGCCATCCAAGATAGCCTCGGAAACATCACAGCCTGAGTCGGGAACACCGTCCCCGTTGTCGTCGCAACTGTTATCCAGCTCATACTTCTCCCGGGAAATATTATACGCCAGCTGGGTCGAGATGCTGTCGGTGATCGGCAGGCCGAAGCGCACCGTCGCGCCCAACGTATCGCTGTCGTAGTCGTCGTATTCCCTGGTCCGCTTGTAGACATCGAAGCCGGCGGCGATACGGCGCCCGAGGAAATAGGGCTCGGTGAACGAAAGGCTGTAATCGCGCGAGTTCTTGCCGCCACCCGCCGACACCTTGATGAACTGGCCGCGGCCGAGGAAATTGCGCTCGGTGATCGATCCTTCGACGGACGGACCGGCGGTGTCCCCACCGGTCGAATAGCCGGCACCGACAGAGAATTCGCCGGTCGACTTTTCGACCACGTCGACCACCAGCACGACCTGGTCCGGCGCCGAACCGGGCACCGTCGAAACCTCGACTTTGTCAAAGTAATTGAGATCTTCCAGCCGCTTCTTCGCGCGCTGGATCAGCACTTGGTTGAACGCATCGCCTTCGCTGACGTCGAACTCGCGGCGGATGACATAGTCGCGTGTGCGGTCGTTGCCGCGGATCTCGATACGCTCGACATAGGCCTTGGTGCCCTGGTCGATGGTGTAGACCACCGAAATCGTATGATTCTCGAAATTGCGGTCGCCACGCGGCGTCACCTGCGCGAAGGCGTAGCCGGAGCCGGCCACCTTCTCGGTCAGGGCAATGATGGTGTCCTCGACGTTCTTGGCGTTGTAGACGTCGCCCTTGTGGGTCTCGACCACCGATTCCAGCGCCTTCGAGTCGACTTCCGGAATCGTGCTTTCGACGCTGATGTCGCCGAACGTATAACGCTCGCCTTCCTGGACGGTTATGGTGACCGTGTACTTGTTGGTCGCGTTGTCAAGTTCGCCGACAGCGGACACGACCTGGAAGTCGGCATAGCCGTGATTGTAGTAGAAGCGCCGCAGCAGCTCCTGGTCGGCGCGCAGCTTGTCGTCGTCATAGACGTCGTCGCGCAGGATGAACGAAACCCAGGACGAGCGCTTGGTCGTGATCACATCTGACAGGCGGCGGCTCGAATAAGCGCTGTTGCCGACGAAATTGATCGCCGCGATCTGCGTGCGATCACCTTCATTGACATGGAAGACCACGTTCACGCGGTTGTCGCCGAGCTGCATGACCTCGGTGGTCACGGCGGCATCGTCACGGCCGATACGTCTGTAGGCGGCCTTGACCGACTCTACATCGGCGTCGAGCGCCGCCTGCGAGAACGTGCCGCGCGGCTTCAACTGCACGGCAGCCGCAAGCGCGTTGTCCTTGAGCTTCTTGTTGCCCTGGAACAGCACCTGGTTGACGACCTGGTACTCGGAGACCTTGACCACCAACGTCGAACCGACCTGATTGATCTGCACATCCGAGAACAACCCGGTTCCGAACAGCGCCTTGACCGCGCTGTCGATGTCGGAGCTGGAGAAGGATTTGCCCGGCTTGATGGTGATGTAATTGCGGATGGTATCGGCGTCGACACGTTGGTTGCCGCTCACCTCCACCCTGCTGACGACAGCGGCTTCGGCCGCCGATGTGGCAACGAACTGCACTGCGAGCGCACCTGGCACGACCAAAGCCGCGGACAGGGCTGCCGCGGAAGCGGCGCTCAAAAACTTGGATGCTGCCTTCATCGGGCTTAATAACCTTTTCTCGTAGTCCCCACGGCGAGAAAACCGGACGTGCGGTAATTTCTCGTACCGTATTAACCGGATTTTCCCTACACGCAAGGCTTCTGGTTAATTTGTATTTACTTAACCCTGGTGCGTGGCTTTCGCGTCACTCATATCCCCGTGCATGGTAAACGGCGTCTCAACATCGACCATCCCGAAGCCAAATTTCTTCATGATTTCAGCATCCAAACAGATCGTTCCAGAATACGAAACCCATGAAGCCCAAAACCAGAAGCAGACCGGCCCGATAGGCCATTTCCATCATCCGTTCCGACACCGGCCGGCGGATGACGGCCTCCACGCCGTAGAACAGGAGATGGCCGCCGTCGAGGGGGGGAATCGGCAAAAGATTGAGGATGCCGATGCCCACGGACAGCAGCGCAACGAGCTGCACGAGCCATTCGAAGCCGAGCTTCGCCGCCTTGCCGGCCATGTCCGCGATCTTCACCGGGCCGCCGAGCTGGCACTTGTCCTCGCGCCCGACGACGAAACGCTGCAGGAACTGGCCGGTGCGCTGGATGACGTGCCCGGTTTCCTCCACCGCCGCGGCCAACGCGCCGGCGGGGCTGTAGGTGATCAGCCTGGGCTGGCCGAGTTCCTGGTTGTTGACGACGCCGATCACGGCCACCTTGACCTTGTTGCCGAGCGCGTCCTGCTGCTCCATCAGCTGCGGCGTGGCGGTCACGGTCACTTCCTTGCCGTCGCGCAGCATGACGAAGGTGATGCTGTCGCCGGCCCGGCCCGAAACCAGGCGTTGGACGTCACCGAAGGTTTCGATCTTGCTGCCGTCGACGCTGACGAATCGGTCGCCGGGCAGGATGCCGGCTTTCGCCGCCGGGCTGCCGGCGGTCACCTCGGCCACCATGGGTTCCGCGACATAGCGGCCATAGGCTGAAAACAGCACCGAAAAGACGACGATCGTCAGCAGGAAATTGAACAGCGGCCCGGCCACCACCGTCGCCGCCCGCTTCCAGATCGGCTGGGTGTGAAAGGCGACCTTGCGTTCCTCGTCGGTCAGCGTTTCGATCTCTTCCGTCGACGGCTGGCTGGAGGTGGCGTTCATGTCGCCGACGAATTTGACATAGCCGCCAAGCGGTATGGCGCAGAGCTTCCAGCGCGTGCCGTGCCTGTCGTTGAAGCCGAAGAGTTCCGGGCCGAAACCGATCGAAAAGGCCCTGACGCCGATGCCGCACCAGCGGCCAACGAGATAGTGGCCCATCTCGTGGACGAACACGACCACGGTCAGCACGAACAGGAAGGGCACGAGCGTGCCGAGAAGGAAGCCTTCCATGCCGAAGATCGCGTGAAGAATCTCGTTCAACTCAAATCCTCAGTTCTTCCGCGACACCGTTGCGCCGCGACTGTGACATCAATCCAGGCGAATCCAAGGCGCGCCCGCATCGATCGTGGAACGATGCCGTTCAAATGGGAAACAGCCCCTGTGCCGGCTGATCGGCGCCCGCCGAAATCCAGCCGATGACGTATAGGGCGAAAGCCGCCGCGACAAGCCCGTCGACACGGTCCATGACGCCGCCATGGCCCGGAATGAGCGCGCCCGAATCCTTGCGGCCGTGGCGGCGCTTGACCCAGGATTCCAGGAGGTCGCCAGCCTGGGAGACGATTGAAAGCGCGAGCGCGACGAGACCGAGCATTGGCAGGTTGCCCGCACCGGCGGCGACGGCCAGGATGAGCCCCGCAACGACCCCGCCCACGGCGCCGCCGAGCGCGCCACTTCGCGTCTTGCCGGGAGAGATGGACGGCGCCAGCCTCGGGCCACCGACGGCCCGGCCGACGAAATAGGCAAAGATGTCGGTCGCCCAGACCACCGCGAACAGGAACAGGATGGCGACGAGGCCGGAATGGTCGCCGTCACGCAGAAGCGCAAGGGAAAGACCCGAGACGGCTGCATAGGCAAGGCCGGAGGCATCCCACTGCCCGGCCCCGCGCAGTTGGGCGGCGATGGCCGTGACGGCGACCAGTGCAGCCACTAGAAGCAGCAGCCACAAGGCAGGCAGGCCGGTGATCAGGGCGCCGAGAAACACCAGCAGCAGCGCTTCCGGCAAAAAACCGAGCCCGGTCGTCCCGGAAGGGCGAGACATGCGCGTCCATTCGTAGAAGATCACCGCCGAAATCGCGGCTGAAAGCAGCCGGAACGGCAGGCCGCCGAACCAGGTCAGGCCAAGCGTCGCGATGGCAAGCACGACCGCCGAAAGAACGCGAAGCTGGAGATTGCTCATCCCGCGGCCGGCCGCGAAGCGACATCTTGCGGATCCAGCCCGCCAAAACGGCGTTCGCGCCCGGCGAACTCGCGCAAGGCCTCGGCTAGATGCTCTCGGCTGAAATCGGGCCAATAGCAGGGCAGGAACACAAGCTCGCTATAGGCAGCCTGCCACAGAAGAAAATTGGAAAGGCGAAGCTCACCGCTGGTGCGTATGACCAGTTCGGGATCGGGAACGCCTTGCGTGTCGAGGCAGCCGGCAAAGGATTCGGCGGTGATCGCCTCGCTGTCGAGCTCGCCGCGCGCGACGGCCGAGGCAAGCTTGCGCGCCGTGCGCACGATCTCGTCGCGTCCGCCGTAGTTGAAGGCGATGATCAGCGTCAGCGCCTCGTTGGCCGACGTCAGCGCTTCGGCTTCTTCGAGCAGGAGCCTGATATCGGGCTGCAGCCCTGCCCTGTCGCCGATGATCCTGACGCGCACGCCGCTGCGGTGCAGTTCGGCGAGATCGCGGCGAATGAACAGCTTCAACAGGCCCATCAGGTCGCTGACTTCGGATTTCGGCCGCGACCAGTTTTCCGAAGAGAAGGCATAGACAGTCAGGTAGGAAATGCCGAGATCGGGCGCGGCGCGCACCGTCTTGCGCAGTGCTTCTACGCCCGCGCGATGGCCGGCGAGCCGCGGCATGCCGCGCGCCTTGGCCCAGCGTCCGTTTCCATCCATGATGATCGCGACATGCGCGGGCGTTGCCATGATCTCGCTTTCGGGCCAGCCGCCGGCCAGACCCTAAACCTGCATGATTTCAGCTTCCTTGTCGGAAAGCAGGTGGTCGATGGTGCTGATCGTTTCGTCGGTAAGCTTCTGGACCTGGTCGGAGCGCTTGCGCTGATCGTCCTCGCTGATGACGCCGTCCTTCTCCGCCTTCTTCAGGAAGTCCATGCCGTCGCGGCGCACATGGCGCGCTGCGACACGGGCGTTCTCGGCGTAGCCATGCGAGATCTTGACGAGTTCCTTACGGCGCTGCTCGTTGAGTTCCGGAAGCGGAATCCTGAGATTGGTGCCGTCCACGATAGGGTTGAAGCCCAGATTGGATTCGCGGATGGCGCGATCGACCGCGCCCACCATCGACTTGTCCCAGACCGACACCGAAATCATGCGCGGCTCAGGCACCGTGACATTGGCCACCTGGTTGATCGGCATGCTGGTGCCATAGGCCTGCACCTGGATAGCGTCGAGCAGGTTGCTGGAAGCGCGACCGGTCCGCAGCGAAGCCAGGTCATGCTTGAACGCGGCGATTGCCCCATCCATGCGCCGCTTGAGATCGTCGTACTCACCACTCATCTTAGTCTCCTCGACCCGTCTGACGCGGGTTCACTGCTTTCGGGGCAAGGCCCCGTGTTCGAGCCTGATTTCGAAACCGGTTTTCGCCTTTTCCGCGATCAGGCCCCGGATCAATCGTCCGCGACGACCGTGCAGCGGCCGCCGCCCCTTAGAATATCGCCGAAACCACCTTTTTCGTGGATCGAATAGACGATTATCGGAATGTTGTTTTCGCGCGCAAGTGCAATCGCTGCCGTATCCATGATGGAAAGGCCGCGATTTATCACTTCGGCATGGCTGATGCGCTCGAAACGCGTCGCGTTCGGGTCCTTCTTCGGGTCGGCAGAATAGACGCCGTCGACCTGTGTGCCCTTGAACAGCGCGTCGGCGCCGATTTCAGCGGCGCGAAGTGCCGCGGCCGAATCAGTGGTGAAGAACGGATTGCCGGTGCCGCCGGCAAAGATCACCACCTTGCCCTGGTTCATGTAGGCGGTTGCCTGGCGCTGCGAAAAGCTCTCGCAAAGCTCAGGCATGGCGATCGCGGAAAGAACCACCGCATCGACGCCGATCTTGTTCAGCGAGGTGCGCAGCGCTAGCGAATTGATGACGGTGGCGAGCATACCCATATGGTCGCCGGTGACGCGGTCGCCACCCTTGGAGGCAACCGCCACACCGCGAAAGATATTGCCGCCGCCGATGACGACGCCAACCTCGATGCCGAGCGCGCGGGCTTCGGCGATGTCGCCGGCGATGCGGTCGACGACCGAGACGTCGATGCCGAAATGCTGTTCGCCCATCAACGCTTCACCAGACGCTTTCAGCAAGACACGTCGGTAGAGGGGCTTCACCGTCATCTGGTCCTCGAAAATCTCGGCGCGGCAAATCAGGAGGCGAAACTGCCCCGCTTCGCCTGGCGGCGCTGGCATGATGGTTCGACCCGATACACGAAGGGCGCGGCGATGTCACGCCGCGCCCTTGCGCAAAATCCCAGGCTTTTTCGATCAGTTGCTGCTGATGCTGACCGCCTCGCCTTCCACCAGAACCTGCGGCGAATAGCCGGAGGGCTTGTCGCCGGTCACGACACCGCCGGCCACCCTGACCTGGATCTCGGGCCCGAAATAGGAATGCGGGAACGGCGCCGGCATGCTGCTCACCGAATCCAGCCGCTTGCGGAGTTCGGGGGCAATCGAAAAATCCAGCGCCGCGAGGTTGTCCTGCAGTTGCGCGAGCTTGGTCGCGCCCAGGATGACGGTTGCGACGCCGGGCTGCGTCGCCACCCAGTTGAGTGCCACCTGGGCCATGCTGCGGCCGAGTTCGGCGGCCACCTTTTCGAGCTCGGCCACGATCGCCCAATTGCGGTCGCTGAATTTCCGGAAGCTCGGATGCGTGGTGTTGCGGAAACCGTCGAGCCGGCCGGCATTGCCGGCTTGCGTCGGGCGATATTTGCCGCTGAGCAAGCCGCTGGCCAGCGGGCTCCAAACCATGACGCCGGCGCCATGATGCGTGGCGAAAGGCACGAACTCATGCTCGATCGAGCGTTCGGCCAGCGAATATTCGAGCTGCAGGGCCGAGATCGGCTCATAGCAGCGCAATTCTGCGATCGCCTGCGCCCGCCCCGCATACCAGGCCGGCACATCGGAAAGGCCGACGTGGCGCACCTTGCCCGCGCGCACCAGGTCGTCCAGCGTGCGCAGCACCTCCTCGGCCGGCGTCAGCCTGTCCCACACATGCATGAGATAGAGGTCGATATAGTCGGTTCCGAGCCGCTTCAGAGAGGCGTCCACGGCGCGCATTATGTTCTTGCGGCCATTGCCGCCGGCGTTCGGATTGCCCGGTTCTGAATTGAAGGTGAATTTAGTGGCGATCACCGCCTTGTCGCGCAATCCGCGCTCGGCGACGAATTCGCCGAGCCAGGTCTCGGCGGTGCCGCCGGTATAGAGATCGGCCGTGTCGAAGAAATTGCCGCCCGCCTCGACATATTCGTCGAAGATTGCGCGGGCTGTATCCCTATCAGTGCCCCAGCCCAATTCGGTGCCGAAGGTCATGGTGCCCAGCGCCAACCGGCTGACGCGCAAGCCGCTATTGCCAAGCGTGTAGTAGTTCATGGTCATGATATTCTCCGATCGAGTTTGATGTTGGGTTATTGGCCGGGTGTCGTCTTGACCCAGGGATTGCCGCGCTCATGGGTCACGCGGAAGGTGAAGCCGTCGACCTTCCAACCCGCGCCGGAGCGGGTCAGGTGGTGCTCATATGTGCCCCAGACTTCCCAAAGCGGGTCGCCATCGCCTTCCATCCGGTTCCAGGCATAGCCGTTCGACAGGACGGTCGCCGTGTCCGCTTCGAGAACGACCTGGTGATTGGTGCGCAGATGCAGGCTGGTCTTGCTGCCCTTGAGGTTGCCGGCCCAGGCGCCGATCAGGTCGTCGGAGGCAATGTTGGCCGCCGGCTGTCCGGACAGGCTGCTGAAATCTGCGGTAACCCGATCCGCGAAATAGCTGCGGGCAAGTTTCCAGTCCTGTGCATCGACGGCGCGGTCGATGGCATCGGCGATGCGGATGACCGCGCGCTCGTCGGCAAGCACCTGCCATCTGGCCGGTTCGGCGCCACCGGCATCGATCAGCGCCAGCGCCAATCCTGCGGCGAAGGGAACGTGTTTCAAAGCGTTCATGTCTCGTCTCCAGGAAATCAGCCCGCCCGCTGTGTCGAGGACAATGTGGGTCAACGGGCCGCCATCGATAAGATTGCATTGTTCGCAAAGACTATGCGATATCATTCATGAATGGACCGGGACCTGCTTACCCACCTGCCCGTCATCGTTGCCGTGGCGCGACGGGGCGGCTTCGCGCTTGCCGCGGCCGAGCTCGGCATGAGCCCGTCGGCGGTCAGCCATGCTGTGCGGCTGGTGGAAGAGCGCATCGGCCAGCCGCTGTTTGCACGCACGACGCGCAGCGTCTCGCTGACCGAAGCCGGCAAGGCACTGGTGGAGACAACGGGCCCTGCCCTCCAGGACATCGCGGAGCGGATGGACCGCATCCGCGGCGTCAAGGGGCGGCCCTCTGGCCTGCTCAGGATCAATGCCTCCAACATCGCGATCCCTTTGGCGGTGACGCCTGTGATCGCAGCCATGGCCGATCGCTATCCGGATGTGACGGTCGAGGTTTTCGCCGATCAAGCCCTGGTCGATATCGTCGGGGAAGGTTTTGACGCCGGCATTAGGCTGGGCGAGATGATCGCGCAGGACATGACCGCCATACGGCTGACGCAGCCCTTCAAGGCCGTGCTCGTCGCCTCGCCGGACTATATCGGAAGGCACGGCCGTCCCTGCGACGTGGCCGACCTCGCGAACCATAATTGCATAGGCTACAGGCTTCTCCGCTCCGGCGCGTTCTATCGCTGGGATCTGAACGACAATGGCAAGGAGGTCGTCGTCGAGACGCGTGGCACGGCCGTCGTGACCGATTCGCTGGCGGCGATCGATCTTGCGCTTGCAGGGGTCGGGCTCGCCTATGTGTTCGAGCCGCTTGTACGCGCCGATCTTGCCGCAGGACGCCTCGTCCAGGTCCTGCCAAAGACGGCAATCGAGGAGCCCGGCCTTTTCCTTTACTTTCCGCGCCGGGCTTCGATGGCGCCGAAGCTGAGGGCCTTCATCGACGCCGCACAAGAAATCGGCCGAGCATCCATGCGGACACCCGGCCGAGTTGCCTGAGCCGTTTAGCCTTACTTGTTCTTCGGGCTATTTCTTGACCGCCGCCGCGACTTCCGCCGCGAAATCGGTCGCTTCCTTCTCGATGCCTTCGCCGAGCGCGAAACGCAGATAGGCCGAGATCTTGGCCGGAGCGCCGATCTCCTTCTCGGCATCCTTCAGCGCCTTCTCGACGGTGATATCGGGATTGAGCACGAAGGCCTGCTTCAGAAGCACGACTTCCTCGTAGAACTTGCGCAGGCGGCCCTCGACCATCTTCTCGATGATCGCCTCCGGCTTGCCGGACTGGCGAGCCTGGTCGGCGAAGATCGCCTTCTCGCGCTCGACTGCCGCGGGATCGAGTTCCTCGGTGGTCAGCGCCATCGGGTTGGTGGCGGCGACATGCATGGCGACCTGGCGGGCGAATGCGTTGGCCGCGTGCTCGTTGCCCGTGGTCTCGATGGCGACAAGGACGCCGAGCTTGCCAAGGCCGTCGGCAACCGCGTTGTGAACATAGGTCGCGACGGCGCCGTGCGGAACGGTGAGCTTGGCCGAACGGCGGAAGCCCATGTTCTCGCCGATGGTGCCGACGGCGTCCTTGATGGTGTCGGTGACCGACTTGTCCGAACCCGGGTACTTCGCGGCAGCCACGGCCTCGCTCGTGCCATAGGCCAGTGCCACCTTGGCGACGTTGGCGACGATCTCCTGGAAGGCGGCGTTGCGGGCGACGAAGTCGGTCTCGGAATTGACCTCGACGACCGCGGCCTCGCGCACGCCGGAATCGACGCCGATCAGGCCCTCGGCCGCGGTGCGGCCTGCCTTCTTGTCGGCCTTGGAGATACCCTTCTTGCGCAGCCAGTCGACGGCTTCTTCCATGTTGCCGTTGGTCTCGTTCAACGCCGCCTTGCAGTCCATCATGCCCGCGCCGGTCAAGTCGCGGAGTTCTTTGACCTGTGCAGCCGAAATGCTCATTGTCGCCTCTTTGTTCAATGCGCCGACGCACCATCGAATCTCGACGGTGCGTCCGTTTAACGCGTCAAAATATTAGAAAGATGAAGGCCGTGACCGGCCCTCGCTATCACGCTTCCGGAGTTTCCGCCGCCGGAGTTTCGCCGAGCACCGGTTCGACCGGAGCTTCCACCGAAGCGCCGATGTCGACACCCAGCGCGCCCTGCTGGCGGGCGATGCCGTCGATGGCAGCCTTCGCGATGAGGTCGCAATAGAGCTGGATGGCGCGCGCGGCGTCGTCATTGCCGGGGATCGGGAAGTCGATCTTGTCCGGATCGCAGTTCGAATCGATGATGGCGACGACCGGAATGCCAAGGCGCTTGGCCTCGAGGATGGCGATCGCTTCCTTGTTGGTGTCGATCACGAACATCAGGTCGGGCGTCGAGCCCATGTCCTTGATGCCGCCGAGAGCCTTGTCGAGCTTCTCGCGCTCGCGGTCGAGGTTGAGACGCTCCTTCTTGGTCAACCCTTGCGCCTCGCCGGCCAGCATCTCGTCGAGCTTGCGCAGGCGCTGGATCGAGTTCGAGATCGTCTTCCAGTTGGTCAGCATGCCGCCCAGCCAACGCGAATTGACATAGTATTGGGCCGAACGCTGCGCGGCATCGGCGACGATGTCGGACGCCTGGCGCTTGGTGCCGACGAACAGCACGCGGCCGCCCTTGGCGACGGTGTCGGAAACCTGCTTCAGCGCCTGGTGCAGCAACGGCACCGTTTGGCTGAGGTCGATGATGTGGATGTTGTTGCGGGCGCCGTAGATGTAGGGCGCCATCTTCGGGTTCCAGCGGTGGGTCTGGTGGCCGAAGTGAATGCCAGCTTCCAAAAGCTGGCGCATGCTGAAATCAGGCAGAGCCATTCTCATTTTCCTTTCCGGTTAGCCTCCACGGACACAGGCATTTTCGGACGAAGTCCTCGATGCCACCGGAGGTTTCAGCCGGATTTCTCCCGGGCAGACACCAAAGTCCGTGTGTGGAATGAGCGCGCATATAGAGGGGAAGTGCTCCAAACGCAAGCGCAACGACGCATTGCGGCGCGCCTGCGGCGATCCGCGCGTGCCCTCAACGCTTTATCTTACCCTTTGGCACCCTCACCCGCCGGAAGATCGCGACGATCTCCTCGCGGCTGCACTCGACGGCGCCGAGCCGCACCGCGCGGTCGCGCTCGAAACCGGTTATGTCATAATGCGGCGCCGATGTCTTCGGCGGCCCCTGGTAGGATGAGCGCTTGATGCCGAGTTGCGCGGCGAAACGATGCAGTTCATCGGTGTCGTCGGCCATCAGATGGCACCAGCGGTGACCAACCCATTTCCAGATCGCCGCGTCGACATAGACCGCCATGAGGCTCGCCGCATTCCTTCTTCCGCCGACCGGTACCGGCGACGAGCGATGATA
Source organism: Mesorhizobium sp. B2-4-1 (assembly GCF_006442185.1). NCBI lineage: Bacteria > Pseudomonadati > Pseudomonadota > Alphaproteobacteria > Hyphomicrobiales > Phyllobacteriaceae > Mesorhizobium > Mesorhizobium sp. B2-4-1. The sequence goes on from NZ_VFVN01000008.1 coordinate 138,791, forward strand.
GAAGGGATTCGCACAGAAGATGAAGCGGCCGGCGGCCTCGAGAAGATGAGAAGCCGCCGCGACGCTTTCAAGCCGTGGACCGCGACGGCGCTGCGTCGAGGCAAATCGAAGTTTATTTCGTCGGGCAGGCCTTCGTCTGGTCGAAAAGCGACAGATTGACCAGCTTGCCGGTCATGGAGAAATCGCCATAGTCCATGGTTAGATCGCGGGTGATGCCGTTCTCGTGCAGCTTGAAGCTGATCCGGTATTCCGGCGTTTCTTCTCCGTTCTTGGCACTGTCGTCGAAATAGGCGATGTCGACCGGCCAGTATTTGTCGGTGGCAAGCTTGGCCAGCGCCGGTGCTTCCGGATCGGCCTTGTCGGCATCGGTCCTCCTGCCGACGACGACGGTGGTGGACATCACCTTGTTGGCGTCCTCGGAACCGTCGAACAGATTGGTTTGATAGAAGTTTTCACCCTTCTCGGCCTTGTCTATCAATTCGACCAGATGCTGGGTCGGAAACTGGGTGGCGGCAAGTTCCAGGCTGCTCTTCTCGGGCTTGTCGATATCGACCTTCAGCCCTTTCGTTTCCTTCGTGGCGACGCCTTTGACCTCCTTGTCGAGGTTCTGGTCGACGAAGGATTTGGTCACGAACGAGAAGGTCTTGCCTTCGGCGTCTTCGAACGTCGTCGTCTGCTGGTCGGTCAGCTTGGTGTTGTCGCTGGTGGCAATCTGGGTGACAAAGCGGAATTTCACCGTATAGCCTTCGCAGGCCGAGCCGTTGAATTCATAGACCATGCGGCCGGTAATGCCGGTGATCCCGGAGCGGTCGTCCGCCTTCTTGAGCGTAAGGTCGTAAACGGCGCGATGTGCCTGCAGCGCCGGCACGGCGAAAGCGGGACCTATCGAAAAGACCGCCGACAACAGGACGGCATGGAATACAAGGCGCGTTGCGCGCATGAGAGGCTCCGATCGTCGCGGCTGATGGCAGGCCGCATGGAAAGATGGTCCAGCTTAAAAAAAGTCGTGGCGGAAGCGAGGCAAAAATAGCAATTTCGGCCCGGCTGACGCGGCGCCTTCCAGCAATAGGGAAAAGCAATGAGTGAAACAATCGAAAAGCGGCTAAACGACCTCGGGGTCACCATTCCCGCGGCCGCGGCGCCTGCCGCCAACTACGTGCCGCATTGCAGGACCGGAAACCTGCTTTTCACCGCCGGACAATTGCCGCTCAAGGACGGTAAGCTGCAGGCGAGCGGACTGCTTGGCCGCGACGTCGACACAGCAACCGGCAAGGAAGCGGCAAAATACTGCGCGATCAACATTCTGGCACAGGCCAAGGCGGCACTTGGCGATCTTGAGAAGATACGCCGGCTGGTCAAGATCACCGTCTTCGTCGCCTCGGCGCCGGATTTCGTCGAGCAGCATCTGGTCGCAAACGGCGCCTCCGATTTCCTGGTGGCGGCGCTCGGCGAGCGCGGCAAGCATGCCCGTTCCGCCGTCGGCACGGCTTCGCTGCCGCTTAATGCCGCGGTGGAAATCGAAGCGATCTTCGAAGTCGAGTGAGCGAGCCTGACATGACCGACCTTTCCTGGCTGATTGCCCGGCCTGTCGCCCATCGCGGCTTTCACGACATGAACAAGACGCGCTGGGAAAACACCCTCTCCGCCTTTGCCGCCGCGGCCGAACGCGGCTATGCCATCGAATGCGACGTGCACCTGTCGTCGGACGGAGTTCCCGTCATTATCCATGATGGCGACTTGCAGCGGCTGACTGGGCACGACGGTTTCGTCTGGCAGCGCACGGCGGCCGAACTGGCAGCGCTCAAGGTCGGCGGCACGTCTGATCATGTGCCGACGCTGCGCGAGGCGCTCGATCTGATCGACGGGCGGGTGCCGCTGGTGGTCGAACTGAAAGGCATGGCTGGATACGACAATGGCCTGGTGGCGAGCGTCGGTAGGCTGCTCAAGCGCTACAAGGGCAAGGTGGCGATCATGTCGTTCGACCACTGGCTGATCCGCGATTTCGCCAGGGATGCGCCGGGCATCCCGGCTGGATTGACCGCCTATGGCAAGGACGACAGGCTGATCGAAGCGCATTTCGCCATGCTGGCGCATCAGATCGCCTTCACCTCCTACGCAGCGGGCGACCTGCCGAATCCATTCGTCAGCTTTGTCCGTGAACGGCTCAAAATGCCGGTCATCACCTGGACGGTGCATGACCAGCCGGCGGTCGACCTTACATTCAAATATGCGGACCAGATGACGTTCGAAGGGTTCGAGCCCGATCTGGTCAAGGTCGCTTGATATGGGTGCCTAGAACGTGACTTGTAGCGGTCCGGATGGAGCTTAAATAAGCCTCATGGATCAGGGCGACGACGGCGACGGGCAAACGGTTGATGCGGAGTATGCGATCCGCATTGCGGCGGGCATCGGCGCCTTCACCTGCGAAGAGTGGGACGGTTTCGCCGGGACCACGCGCAGTGATGCCGAAAACGGTTATAACCCCCTCGTTTCATATGCTTTCCTGAGCGCACTCGAGGATTCCGGCTGCGCCGTGCGGCGCACTGGCTGGCAAGGTCATCATCTCAGGCTGGAGAATGGTCAAGGCACGCTGCTCGGCGCGGTCCCTTGCTATCTCAAGTCACACAGCCAGGGCGAATATGTGTTCGATCACGGCTGGTCGGATGCCTTCGAGCGCGCCGGCGGCCGTTATTATCCCAAGCTGCAATGCTCGGTACCGTTCACGCCGGTCACCGGCCCTCGCCTGCTGGTGAGCAGGGGCCAGCATTCCGGCACCGTCAAGGCCGGGCTCGCCGCGGGATTGAAGGCAGTGGCGGAAAAGCTCGGCGTCTCTTCCGCGCATGTCACCTTCGCGCAGGAGAGCGACGTGGACGTGCTGGAGGCGGCGGGCTTCCTGCATCGCACCGACCAGCAGTTCCACTTCGTCAACGAGGGCTTCTCGACCTATGACGATTTCCTCGCCACGCTGGCCTCCCGCAAGCGCAAGGCCATGAAGAAGGAGCGCCGCGAGGCGCTTGCCGACGGCATCTCCATCGACTGGCTTACCGGCAAGGACCTTACAGAACGGGCCTGGGACGATTTCTTCGCCTTCTACATGGACACCGGCAGCCGCAAATGGGGCCGGCCCTATCTGAACCGGGAATTCTTCTCGCTGATCGGCGATCGGATGCCCGATGACATCCTGCTGGTGATGGCCAGGCGCAACGGCCGCTACATTGCCGGCGCTATCAACTTCATCGGCTCGGATGCGCTCTACGGCCGCAACTGGGGCTGCATCGAGGATCATCCGTTCCTGCATTTCGAGGTCTGCTATCATCAGGCCATCGACTTCGCCATCGAACGCAAGCTGAAGGTGGTCGAGGCGGGCGCACAGGGCGAACACAAGCTGGCGCGAGGCTACCGGCCGGTGACCATGCATTCCGCGCATTACATCGCCCATCCCGGCCTGCGCAACGCCGTCGCCGATTATCTCAGGCGCGAACGGCGCGAGGTTGAACGCATGGGCGAATACCTGGAAGAGCACACACCGTTCCGCAAAGATCTCGAGGAGTAGGCCCATCCTGCAGGGCAGGAGCATATGTCAGGTTCGGCATCCCTGGGTTGGCAGTGCACGCCTGTCGAGATCGGCTTCATCGATCTCGCCCGATCGTCTTGCCGCTCACGAGAGGCTTCGCTACACCAATTAGCGAGGCACAATCCGGAGCGTTCGCCATGGCCGAAACCGCCTATGACACCGACAACATCTTTGCCAAGATCCTGCGCGGTGAAATTCCCTCGCACCGCGTCTACGAGGACGAAGCGGTCGTTGCCTTCATGGATGTGATGCCGCAGGGAACGGGCCATACGCTGGTGGTGCCGAAGGCGCCGTCGCGCAATCTGCTCGACGCCGATCCGGCAACGTTCGGCCCGCTTTTCACGGTCGTGCAGAAGGTGGCGCTCGCCGTCCGCGAGGCATTCAAGGCCGATGGTGTCACCGTGATGCAGTTCAACGAGCCGGCTTCCGGGCAGACCGTCTATCACCTTCACGTCCACGTCATTCCGCGCTTCGAAGGCATCGCGCTGAAGCCGCATACGGGCCAGATGGAGAAACCCGAGGTGCTGGCCGAGAATGCCGGCCGGATAAAGGCGGCCATGCCACTATCCTGACGCCTGGCTTTCAGTGGTTCCCAGCAGCTGCGGCCGTCTGGGAAGGTTACGCGGTTGCGCATCGAAAATCATGGATCCGAGCCGCCGGGACATCAGCGTGATCGCCATTCCGCCGAGCACATCAATCAGATTATGCCCGCCGTAGATGAGGGCGGGCCGCGCGGCTGAGATTCATTCTCATCGCCGCTGAGCGCGCGATCAGGACAGCTTGTTTGCGGAGAACGCCAAAAGCCTCTCAAACGCCGTCGGAGGCTCTACATTTTGCCTGAGCCGCCCGCGGATCGCATCCGCACATTGTGCCGGCGTCAGAAGCGATGTGTCCACTTCCAGATCATACACGCCAGGCCGGTGTACCTCCTCCTGCCACAGACGCACCGCCAGCGGTACAGGGTCGTCAGGCGATCCCGTCACATATCCCCTCCCCGCCGGACTGTCGGCGCGCCTCTGCATGATGATTTCGATCGGGCAGCGGACACCGACAAACAGAACCGGCAGGCCTGCGAGGCGCCGGGCGCAATCGACAAGGCAATCAAGGGGTCGCGAATAGCTGTCGTGATGACCGAGATCGGCCACGACATTCAACCCCACTCGGCTGTGGGCGGCGATCGATTCGTAGAGCGCGGCGTAGAACCTCGGCACGAGACCCTCAATATCCGGGCGCTCGCCGCCGGGCCGCAAACCTATCCCCGGGCGACAGCGCAGCGGCGTGACCTGCTCATAGGTGTCGACCCCCAGGTTCATCCATGGGCCCTCGAAGCTCTCCTGAACTGCCTGGACGATGCTCGATTTCCCCGATCGCGGTGCGCCGTTGAGGATGATGATCTGGCCTGGTTCAGACATAAAATTCCCCATCTCATGGAGGCACTTGACCGGAACGGCATCCAACGCGCCGCCATGGTCTGGTCCCGCGGAGCGAACTCCTTCACCAACGAGGCCATGGTCTCCGAGATCGGCGATGCGTACAGTCTGGGCGCTACTTTCGGAAACGACTTTTCGCGCATGCTCGTTACCGGCAAGGCGCCGTCGGGATTGCATATCTCGATACCGTCGGGTCAACGCATAAAATCGTTCCTCGGCGGTAAGCCGAAATACGCGGCCTGCGAGGCCTTCGGCCGGGCACCCGGCCTGTCCGGCATGGTCGGCGCCAAGGTGGGAGCACCACCGTCCTGGACGGACAAATCAGCCAAAATCCGCCCGACGCCGCTTGCTGTCCAGGGGCCGCCGGCAACGCTTCAGTGATCGTCCCTTTGTGCCAACAAAAAAGCCCCGTTTCCGGGGCTTTTTCGAGGGAGTGACTATCAGCTCTTGCGCGGCAGTTGCGGCACCAGGCTGCGCTTGCCGCCGTCCTTGCCCTTGGGCTCGGGCTTCTGCGCGACGGCCTTCTTGGCCGCCGGCTTCTTGGCCACTGCCTTGCGCTGCTTGGGGGCGTCTTCCGGTTCTTCCTTCTTGGGCTTCACCGGTGCCTCGTCTGCGAGCGATTCGAGCTTCAGGCCGGTCTCGCCGGTTTCCTTCTTCTCGACGCTGACGCGCACCGTGCCGCCCTTCTTGAGCTTGCCGAACAGCACTTCGTCTGCCAGCGGCTTCTTGATGTGCTCCTGGATGACGCGGCCGAGCGGACGCGCACCCATGCGCTCGTCATAGCCCTTGTCGGCGAGCCAGGCGATCGCATCCGGCGACAGGTCGAAGGTGACGCCACGCTCGGAGAGCTGGGCCTCCAGCTGCATGACGAACTTCTGCACCACCTGATGGATAACCGGCACCGGCAGCGAGCCGAACGGGATGATCGCATCGAGACGGTTGCGGAACTCCGGCGTGAACAGCCGGTTGATCGCCTCGACATCGTCGCCTTCGCGCTTGGTCGACCCGAAACCGATCGCCGCGCGCTGCGCATCCGACGCGCCCGCATTGGTGGTCATGATCAGGATCACATTGCGGAAGTCGATCTGCTTGCCGTTGTGGTCGGTCAGCTTGCCATGGTCCATCACCTGCAACAGGATGTTGAACAGGTCCGGATGTGCCTTCTCGACCTCGTCCAGCAGCAGCACGCAATGCGGATGCTGGTCGACGCCGTCGGTCAAAAGGCCGCCCTGATCGAAGCCGACATAGCCGGGAGGCGCACCGATCAACCGAGAGACCGTGTGGCGTTCCATGTATTCCGACATGTCGAAACGGATCAGCTCGACGCCGAGCGAAGCGGCCAATTGCTTGGCGACTTCGGTCTTGCCGACGCCGGTCGGACCCGAGAACAGATAGGAGCCGATCGGCTTCTCCGGTTCCCGCAGGCCGGCACGCGCCAGCTTGATCGCCGAGGTCAGCGCGGTGATCGCGGTGTCCTGGCCGTAGACGACGCGCTTCAGCTCGATATCGAGCCCCTGCAGCACCTTCTCGTCATCGGCCGAAACAGTCTTCGGTGGGATGCGCGCCATGGTGGCGATCGTCGCTTCGATCTCCTTGATGCCGATGGTCTTCTTGCGCTTGGCCTCCGGCACCAGCATCTGCGAGGCGCCGGTCTCGTCGATCACGTCGATCGCCTTGTCCGGCAGCTTGCGGTCGTTGATGTAGCGCGCCGACAGCTCAACCGAAGCCTTGATGGCTTCCGTCGTGTAGCGGACCTTGTGGAACTCCTCGAAATAGGGCTTCAGGCCCTTCATGATCTCGATGGCGTCCTCGATGGTTGGCTCGTTGACGTCGATCTTCTGGAAGCGACGTACGAGCGCGCGGTCCTTCTCAAAGAACTGGCGGAACTCCTTGTAGGTTGTCGAACCGATGCAGCGGATCGCACCCGAAGACAGTGCCGGCTTCAACAGGTTGGACGCATCCATGGCGCCGCCCGACGTCGCGCCGGCGCCAATGACGGTGTGGATCTCGTCGATGAACAGCACAGCGCCCGGATAATCCTCGAGCTCCTTGACGACCTGCTTCAGCCGCTCCTCGAAATCGCCGCGATAGCGCGTGCCGGCCAAAAGCGTGCCCATGTCGAGCGCGAAGATGGTGGCGTTGTGCAAGACTTCCGGAACATCACCCTCGACGATGCGCTTGGCGAGGCCCTCGGCGATCGCCGTCTTGCCGACGCCGGGATCGCCGACATAGAGCGGATTGTTCTTGGAACGGCGGCACAGCACCTGGATGGTGCGGTTGATCTCGGACTCGCGCCCGATCAGCGGATCGATCTTGCCGGCCTTGGCCTTGTTGTTGAGATTGACGCAATAAGCGGTCAGCGCGTCCTGCTGCTGCTTCTTCTTGCCGCCTTCCTCTTGCGGCTCGGCGCCGTTCGCGCCACCCTGCTCGTCATCGGCGCCGCGCGGCGAACGCGTCTCCGACGCGCCCGGACGCTTGGCGATGCCGTGCGAGATGTAGTTGACCGCGTCGTAACGGGTCATCTGCTGTTCCTGCAGGAAATAGGCGGCATGGCTCTCGCGCTCGGCGAAGATGGCGACGAGCACGTTGGCGCCGGAGACCTCTTCGCGGCCGGACGACTGCACATGGATCACCGCACGCTGAATGACGCGCTGGAAGCCGGCGGTCGGCTTGGAATCCTCGTCATAGCCGGTAACCAGATTGTCGAGCTCGGTGTCGATATAGGTGAGAACAGTGTGCTTCAACTCGTCGAGATCGACATTGCAGGCGCGCATGACGGCGGCCGCCTCGGTGTCGTCGATCAGGGCGAGCAGCAGATGTTCAAGGGTTGCATATTCATGGTGCCGCTCGTTGGCGAGCGTCAGCGCTTGGTGAAGCGCCTTTTCCAGGCCTTGGGAGAAAGCCGGCATGTTACCTCACTTCTTCTCCATCACGCATTGCAGCGGATGCTGATTTTGTCGGGCGAAATCCATGACCTGGGACACTTTGGTCTCGGCCACCTCGAATGTATAGACCCCGCACTCGCCCACTCCATGATTGTGAACATGAAGCATGATGCGTGTGGCGGCTTCGCGGTCCTTCTGGAAAAAACGCTCCAGCACGTGAACCACGAACTCCATCGGTGTGTAGTCGTCGTTCAGGATGAGGACCCGATAGAGGCTGGGTTTCTTGGTCTTGGTCTTTGTGCGCGTGATGACCGCCGTGCCGCGGCCGGCCTCATTGCCGTCGCCGCTGCCGTTCTGCATCCGTGCCCTGGTGGCAGTCAAACCGATCGTCACGTAATCCTGCCTCTTTCGAATCCTCATGCGAGTTCGACATGTAGGTGTTCGATGGACGATTTTAAGCCCTTCTGGTTAGCTGACAATATGGCTAGGTGCCCAACTTGGCGGATTTTCGCAATCGTGAAGGCGAGCCAGGCCCCTGATCGGAAATTGACATGAAAAAACCCGGCCACGCTGCCGCGGCCGGGCTCTGTCTTGGCCCAATGGGCCCAGTTCTCGTACTGCCGAACGGAATTACTTCGCCTTGGCAACGATCGATTCGAACGGCTTGTAGGCTTCCTTGGCGAGTTCGGCATAGAGGTCGCCGATCTTGGTGGCCTCGGCGACGAACGCCTCATAGGACTGCTTGGCATAGTCGGACTGGACCTCGATCGCCTTGTCGAGCGACTTGGCCGAAACAATCTTCTCGAAAGCGGCGCTGCCGGCTTCGAAGCTCTTCTTGGTGTATTCGCCGGCCTCGGCCGCAATTGCCTGCGCGCCCTTGGACAAGGAGGCGAAGCTCTTCAAGCCGGTGTCGGCGAACTCTTTGCCGTATTTGCTGAAGTCCTCATAGGTCTGCGTCATTTCAATTCTCCCTGGACGGTTGATGCGCCCTGCCCCGAGCGCCTTGTGCAATGCACTCGAATATATTGTGCGACGCACAAAAGTCAAGAAATCGCCAGCTTCCGTCCTAGCCGGTGTGGGCAATGGCTAAAATTCGAATAAACAGAGGCTCAAACCACCAGAAAATGGTGAACGCGGCGGTTACCATAAACGGATTGGTAACGCTGCCCCGATAGCTTGCCCGGAAGTGAGGCAGGATCCCTTTGCCGCCTCCAGCGCAACAAGAAATTCAAAGGAACTATCAGTGCGTCAGGCGTTGTCGGGCATCGTTTCCAAATCCGCGTCCCCTTTCAAAACGGTCATGATCATCGCCGTGGCGATGACCATCGTCGTTGCAAGTGCGGCCCCGTCGCTCGCCGCGAAGTCCGCGGCCATCGTGGTCGACGCCAAGACCGGCAAGGTGCTCTACTCCTCGGATGCCAACGCCCGGCGTTATCCCGCCTCGCTCACCAAGATGATGACGCTTTATTTGACTTTCGAGGCTCTGGCCAAGGGCAAGATCAGCCGGAACTCGCCGGTCGTCTTCTCGGCTCATGCCGCGGCAGAGCCGCCGACGAAGCTCGGCGTGAAGCCGGGCGGATCGGTGGCGGTCGAGACCGCCATCCTGTCGATGGTGACCAAATCGGCCAATGATTCGGCCACCGCGCTCGGCGAAATGCTCGGCGGCAACGAGACCAACTTCGCCCGCATGATGACTGCCAAGGCGCGGCAGCTCGGTATGAACGGCACCGTGTTCCGCAACGCCAACGGCTTGCCCGATCCCGGCCAGTTCACCACTGCGCGCGACATGGCAACGCTCGGCATCGCGCTGCGCGAACATTTCCCGCAATATTACGGCTATTTCTCGCAGCGCTCCTTCCTCTATGGCCGCCAGCGCATCAACGGCCACAACCGCCTGCTTGGACGCATCAAGGGCGTCGACGGCATCAAGACCGGCTACACCCGCGCTTCGGGCTTCAACCTGGTTTCGTCGGTTTCCGACGGCAACCGTCGCATTGTCGGCGTGGTCATGGGCGGCACCTCGGGCAGCAGCCGCGACAATCAGATGGCGGCCCTGATCAACACCTATCTGCCGCGGGCATCGACCCGAGGCGGCGGCGATCTGGTCGCCAAGGCCGATAGCGGCAACCCGGTGACGGCATTGGCCAAGGTGCTGTTGCCCAAGCACGACGCACCGACTCCGGATGAGAAGCCGATGGCGGTGGCCAGCGCCGATGACGCGGACGAGGCCGTTGCCGACGACGCGACGGTAGCCCAGGGCGACAGCGAGGACGCCGACGATAACGCAGCCGAAGAAACCGAAGTGGTTGTTCCGGCAAAGAAGGTGAAGACGGTTATCGTCTCCGCCCCCAAGGTCGCCACGGCACAGGTGGTGTCCGCTTATGCCGAGCCCGCGCCGGCCGTCGACCCGGTCAATACCGCGTCGGTGCCGTCGGGTTGGGCCATTCAGGTCGCCTCGTCGCCGAAACAGTCCGAAGCCCAGGCCTTCCTCGACAAGACCACCAAGCAGGCGCCCAAGGCGCTGGCAGATGCCTCCGGCTTCACCGTCGCCTTCGACAAGGACGGCGTCACGTACTACCGCGCCCGCTTCGGCGGCTTCGGTTCCAAGACCGCGGCCTGGAAGGCCTGCACCGCCCTCAAGAAGAAGAAAATCGAGTGCTACGCCGTCCAGCAGTAGGGACGGCGTAGAAGATATCTCCCGGAAAATTTCTGCGTCGAAGGAGACTAGTTGTGATTGGAGAGCAAGACGTCCTTGGCTTCGTTGATCCGCGCCGCCAGGAAAGACGTGCCGCCGATATCGGGGTGCAGGCGTTGCATCAGGCGGCGGTGCGCCTTGCGGACATCCGCCGCGGCGGCCCCCGCTTCAAGACCAAGGACCTTGTAGGCCTCCTCCTTAGTCATGGCGCCCGGACCTGGCGCAATACCCAGCCCTTCGCCACTGTGCGCCTCAGCGTTTTTGCGCCAGACGGGAAATCTGCCGTCAAGATACGTCTCTAGCAGTTGCCGGCTCTCCGGGTCACCGGAGAGTTCGCGAAACAGCTGCAGCAATTCGGCTTTGCCCATCGCACCAAGCATCTTGCCTTCATGGCGGCCTGCCAGGACAAGGCCTTCAAGGCCTCCTGTATCGTGATCGAGGTCCATTTCCAGCGCCGCTGTGCGTACGGTCGAGCGTCTCCGCGCCGGCATCACGGCTCGCCGGTTCAGCCGCATCGAGCCGTACCAGGCGATCGCTGCGAGCAGGATGATGCCGCCGAGACCGCCGCGCCCGACCAGCAGCACGGCGCCCCCGACCAACGCCAGCAAAACCGGCCCAACCTTCCTCATGTCGCCTGCAAGCCTGCTCGGGTCGGCCCGCACGAAAGCCGTTGCCAGGCCCATCAGCACCAGCAGCAATGCGACGACAGCGATGATCGCGCCTACCATATTCCACTGCCCCGTGAATGCCTGGCGATCGGCCGGTTTTCCAGACTATTCCTGAACACGAGCATGCCGCCACCGGGTGTTATTTCTGCGCCGCAATCATGACCTTGCGCGACACATGGTCCGCATCCCACCACGCCGCGGCGCGATGTGGTCGGCGCGAGTGCGTCAGATATCGAAACCGGATGGTTCCTATCGCTCATGATTTTCAAGATGTGGCGTTGTCGCGACGCTTGCAAGTCCAACGGACAGCAACATTGAGGGCCAGCAACCGCAGTCCGCCTATACGGGCCGACCATGCCGCCAGATTGCCCCGGAGCAAGCCAACTGGCTGCTCGGAGCAAGCCAATGGGCTGCTCGGAGCAAGCCGATAGTGATTTAGAGCAGGCCGAGATCGGCGAGCTCGCGCCGGAGTTTCGGCGGCATTTCGACCTGCCCCGGCTTGCCCTTGCCGAGATCGGCGGGTGCATCCGATGGCTTTAGATAGCGCCAGCCCTGAAAGGCGCGGCGCGGCTGCCAGTCGGTGCGCACCACTTGCGGATCCAGCATCAGATGGCAGCGGCCGATGCCCTCGTCATCGGTGAATGGCCGGATCTCGGTGATCAACTGCCGGCATTGCACACTTCCCTTGATCACCCAGTAGAGCGAGCCACCGTCGGTAACCTCATCGGCGCGCGTCGGCACCATGCGGGTGGTGTGCCAATGCTCGGCCGGTTCGCCGGCACGGCGCCGCTCGTCGAGGCGGAACGCGATCCATTCTTCGAGATCCTCGACGCTGTCGCAGCCGACGCAGAGCTTTAGGAGGTTGAGAGCCATTGCCCAAGATTTAATCCGTCGCACGGATGCGTCAACGGCCTGAGCAAGTTCTCCACAGTGCCAGCGGGCTCAACACTCCACCACATTGACCGCCAGCCCGCCGAGGCTGGTCTCCTTGTACTTCTCGTTCATGTCAAGGCCGGTCTGGCGCATGGTTTCGATCGCGGCGTCCAGCGGCACGAAATGGGTGCCGTCGCCCTTGATGGCAAGCGAGGCGGCCGTCACCGCCTTGACCGCGCCCAGCGCATTGCGCTCGATGCAGGGCACCTGCACCAGCCCGCCGACCGGATCGCAGGTCATGCCCAGATGGTGCTCCAGCGCGATCTCGGCGGCGTTCTCGACCTGTTCGGGCGTGCCGCCCATGACGGCGCACAGGCCGGCCGCCGCCATGGCCGAAGCCGAGCCGACTTCGCCCTGGCAGCCGACCTCGGCGCCGGAGATGGACGCATTGGACTTGATGATGCCGCCGACGGCGGCTGCCGTGAGCAGGAAATCGCGAATGCTGGGCTGGTCGGCCTCGGGATGGAAATGCAGCCAGTAGCGCAGTACTGCCGGCAGCGTGCCGGCCGCGCCGTTGGTCGGCGCGGTGACGACGCGCCCGCCGGCCGCATTCTCCTCGTTGACGGCCATGGCATAGATCGACAGCCAGTCATTGGCGAGCAGCGGATTGGGCCGGTTCTGCTGCCACTGCTCCTGCAGCTTGTCGTGCAATTGCCTGGCCCGGCGGCGCACCTTCAGCCCGCCCGGCATGATGCCGTCCTGCGACAGGCCGCGCTCGATGCAACTCTTCATGGCACCCCAGATGGCGTCGAGGCCGTCGTCGAGCTCATCGCGCGACATTTGTGTTTCCTCGTTGACCCGCTTCATCTCGGCAATGGAAAGGCCGCTCTTGCCAGCCATCTTCAGCATCTCGAGGGCGTTCTTGAAGGGATAAGGGACTTTTTTGCCTTCGGTCGTCACCGAACCCTTGGCTTTCATGCGCTGCAGCTCTTCTTCCGAAACCACGAAGCCGCCGCCGATCGAATAATAGATGCGCTTGAGCAGCAGGCGGTCGCCGGCATCATGGGCATAAAACGCCATGCCGTTGGCGTGGCCGGTGAGCGGCGTCTTGCGGTCGAGCACCAGGTCGCCGGCCGGATCGAAACGGTAGGAAGGATGACCAGGCGGTGAAATCAGCTTGTCGGCGGTGATGCGAGCGACAATGCCGTCCGCCTGGTCAGGGTCGACCGTCTGCGGCGTCTGCCCGGCAAGGCCGAGAATGACGGCACGGTCACTGCCATGGCCGATGCCGGTATAGGCGAGCGAGCCGTGCAGGCTGGCGCCGATGCGAGCGACCTTGGCGCCGGCCGGACGCGGCCAGTCGTCTCCGGCGATCTCGTCGAGGAAACGGCGGGCGGCCGTCATCGGTCCCATCGTGTGCGAACTCGATGGTCCGATGCCGATCTTGAACAGGTCGAAAACCGAAAGGAACACGCGCCACAATCTCCCGAAGCCGCTCTGGGACTACATATAGGAACTCCCGCGATGTTTCCGCTGTTTTGAACGGCGCGGCGCAGCGCCCGCCGACCTTGTTTGCTCCGGCAGCGACATGACCGTCGCTGCCGGCGGACGATCGAAGCAATCGCACTGGATGTGATAGGTTCCGCCAATGGGCGATTCCCTCGATCTTTCGACAGCCGATCTCGCGGCGTTGGCGTTCTTCCTCATTGCGTGGGTTCTGCATACGCTCGCCTCGGACGGCGTGCTGGTCAGCCGCATGTCGCTGACAACGGCGATGAATGCGCAGCGTCAAGCCTGGATGCACCGGATGGCCGAGCGTGAGATCCGCATCGTCGACACAGCCATCATGGGTGGCCTGCAGCAAGGCACCGCCTTCTTCGCCTCCAGCTCCCTGATCGCGCTTGGCGGCTGCTTTGCCTTGCTCGGTGCCTCCGACCGCGTCCTCGAGGTGTTGAGCACCCTGCCTCTGGGCGGCGCCCCGTCGCGCCCGGCTTTTCAGATCAAGGTGCTGGGACTGGTGCTGATCCTGGCGTTTTCGTTCTTCAAGTTCGGCTGGGCCTACCGTCTGTTCAACTATTGCTCGATCCTGATCGGTGCTGTGCCGATCCCGCATGGCGAAGCCTCGCGCAACCCGGTCACCGAAACGGCGGTGTGGAGGGCGGCGCAGATGAACATGCTGGCAGGCAAGCATTTTAATTCCGGCCTGCGCGGCGTGTTCTTTTCGATCGGCTATCTCGGCTGGTTCGTCGATCCGGTGGTGTTCGTGCTGTCGACGCTTCTGCTCCTGGCCGTTCTGGTGCGGCGCCAGTTCTTCTCGGCGGCGCGCCGCGCCGTGATCGGTCAGCCGCCAGGTGCGGGAAAAGGCCGATCGATGCGGCCGGACAGCCAATAGGCGAACAGCCCTATCCATTCGCGGATCGCCATTGTGGCCGCCTGCAGCGCATCGGCCGGATTGTCGCGGAACAGGCCGATGCCTTCGTCTCCCGACGTTCGATAGTCGACCGGCCACGGGACGGTCGCGAAGCCGACCTTGTCGAACAGCGCCTTGGCGCGCGGCATATGGTAGGCCGAGGTGACCAGCAGCCAGGTTTCGCCCGGCTTCGGCGCTATCAAGGCCTTGGTGAAGACGGCATTTTCATAGGTGTTGCGCGATTTGCCCTCGAGAATCAGTCGCTCCGGCGTCACGCCAAGCGCGCCAAGCAGGCGCGGCGCGGTGGCGGCGTCGCCCTCGCCGTCGAGGAACAATTCGCCATTGCCGCCGGAGACGACCACCTTGGCGTTGGGAAAGCGCCGCGCCAGCACGGCCGTCTCGACCATCCGGTCGCCGCCGCTGTTCAGCTCATAACCGCCGCGCACCAGATTGATGCCGCCCTCGAAGCCGCCGCCGAGCACGACGATGCCATCGACTTTTTGCGGCAGCGGCGGGCGCGGAAAGCGTTCCTCCAGCGGGTTGAGCAGCAATGCGCCGAGTGAGGTCCAGGCCGAAAGCGCCAGAACCAAAAACGCCAGCACGCCGCCGGTGGCTGCCAGCCGCCGGCGGCCGAAAAATGCCGCGACCAGCCCCGCCAGCAGCAGGAAGATCGTCAGGTTGAGCGGCTGGATAAAGAACCAGAAGATTTTCGAAAGATAAAAGAACATCCCTCACCCCTTAGATGAGAGACGATCCTACCACCACTTCTCCGGCTGGAACGTTCCGGCCGCCTGCTCGATGACGGCAGCGGTCTGGAACAGCGTCTCTTCCTCGAACGGCCTGCCGATCAGTTGCAGGCCGAGCGGCAAGCCCTTGGGGTCTAGGCCGGCGGGCACCGCAATGCCCGGCAGGCCCGCCATGTTCACGGTGACGGTGAAGATGTCGTTCAGGTACATCTTCACCGGATCGGAAGCCATGTCCTCGTCTGCAATGCCGAAGGCGGCAGATGGCGTCGCCGGTGTCAGGATGACATCAACGCCGGCGGCAAAGACGTTCTCGAAGTCCCGCTTGATCAGATTGCGCACCTTCTGCGCCTGCAGATAGTAGGCGTCGTAATAGCCCGCCGACAGCACATAGGTGCCGATCATGATCCGGCGCTTGACCTCGCGGCCAAAGCCGGCGGCGCGGGTCTTCTCATACATCTCGACGATATCCTTGCCCGGGACGCGAAGGCCGTAGCGGACGCCGTCATAGCGCGCAAGGTTGGACGAGGCTTCGGCGGGCGCCACGATGTAGTAGGCCGGTAGCGCGTATTTGGTGTGCGGCAAGGAGATGTCGACGATCTCGGCGCCGGCATCCCTGAGCCAGGCAATGCCCTTCTGCCACAGCGCCTCGATCTCCTCCGGCATGCCGTCGACGCGGTATTCCCGGGGAATGCCGACCTTCATGCCCTTGATCGGCTTGCCGATCGCCGCCTCATAATCCGGCACAGGCCGGTCGACAGAGGTCGTGTCCTTCGGATCGACGGAGGCCATCGATTTGAGCAGGATCGCGGCATCGCGCACGTCGCGGGCGATCGGCCCGGCCTGGTCGAGCGACGAGGCGAAGGCGACGATGCCCCAGCGCGAACAGCGGCCATAGGTCGGCTTGATGCCGACCGTGCCGGTGAACGCGGCCGGCTGGCGGATCGAGCCGCCAGTGTCGGTGGCCGTGGCGCCCGCGCACAGGAAAGCCGAGACGGCGGAGGCCGAGCCGCCCGACGAGCCACCCGGCACCAGCTGCGCATTGTCCAGGGTGCGCGCGGTCCTGGTGCCGCCGGCCGAAACGAAGCCGCCATCGCCCTGATGCGTGGTCGGCATCACCATCGTATCGACGCGCGAACGCCGCCACGGGTTGACCACCGGCCCGTAATAGGACGTCTCGTTGGACGAGCCCATGGCGAACTCGTCCATGTTGAGCTTGCCCAGCATGACCGCCCCGTCAGCCCACAGATTGGAGGTGACGGTCGATTCGTAATGCGGCCTGAAGCCGTCGAGCACGTGGCTGCAGGCCTGGGTGTGCACGCCCTCGGTGCCGAACAGGTCCTTAATGCCGAGCGGAATGCCTTCCAGCGCACCGCCCTCGCCTTTGACCAGCCTGGCGTCGGAGGCCTTGGCCATGTCGCGCGCCTTGTCGCCGGTCACCACGACGTAGGCGTTGAGCGCCGGATTGGCGCGCTCGATCGCAGCAAGATAGGCGTCGGCGATCTCGGTCGCGGTGATTTCCTTGGCGCGCAGCTTGGCGCGGGCCTGCGAAATCGTCAGTCGGGTCAGGTCGCTCATCAGGCAAGGCTCTTTTCGTAAAACACCGACCACTCGGAATCGGGATAATCCAGCACCGGACCGCAACGCGAGAAGCCGGAACGTTCATAGACAGCCCAGGCGGCAGGATGGCGATCGCCCGTCTCCAGAACCAGACGCTTCAATCCTTCCTCGCGCGCCAGCGCTTCGACACGCTCCACGATCCTGGCGCCGATTTTCTGGCCGCGATGCGTGGGCCGCGTGTACATGCGCTTGACCTCGCCTATGGCACCGTCATGGCGCTTCAGCGCCCCGCAACCGATTGCAAGACCGTCGTCGCGGGCGACGAAGACCGTGGTGTCCGGGCCGGCCATCTGCTCGACGGTCAGGTGATAGCAGTGTTCCGGCGGCGTCAGTTCGAGCAGCGTCTCGTTGAGCTCCGCGACCAAGCCGCGCACATCGTCCTGCAGCGGCGTCTCGATGGCGATTTCGATGGCCATCGGCCTGTTACTCCACGACCTTCGGCACGAGGAAGAAGTTCTCTTCCGTGGCAGGCGCGTTGGCGACGATGTCGGCAGCCTTGTTGCCGTCGGTGACGACGTCCTGGCGCTTCTTCATCCCCATCGGAGTTACCGAAGTCATCGGCTCGACCCCGGAAACATCGACCTCGTTCAGCTGTTCGACGAAGCCCAGTATGGCATTCAGCTCGCCGGTCATGCGTTCGGCATCTTCCTCGCTCACCGCAATGCGGGCGAGACGCGCGACGCGCTTCACTGTCTTGACGTCAACGGACATGTTTGTGCCTCGGGAAAACCAGCCCCGGCCTATAGCGGCGCCGCGCGCGGCGCGCAACATGTGCATGCCCACAATCGGGCAAATGACCTCACGGCGGGGCCATGCCCTCGCACAGATAGTAGCTGCCGCTGTTGCCGCTCGCCTCGCTCTCGTCTTCGATGGGCCGGACGGAGACGAGATCGATCTCAGTCGGGCTCATCTGCGTCACTGAGAGCACGTCGGGAAAAACGTAGCCCGGCTCCTGGCAAATGGCCGTCACCGCCCAGCTCGGCGAGCGTGTTGCCTTACTGATCTGCAAGAACTCGCAATTGTATTCGACCCCCTGCAGGCCATGGGCCGACAGCACGATGTTGCCGGCATCGATCAGCGTCTGCAGGGTGTCTTTCCCGGCCTGTGCGCAGAGCTCCTCGGACTTGAGGTAGACCCCTTCAATGAAATCGTCCGCGGCAAACGCCGGCGACGCCGCAAACAGAATCGAAACGCAAAGAGAGTTCCTCAAGCCCATGTTCTAATTCCGTTTTCAATTTATAGCGTGACCGCCTCGCCGATCCCAGGCACGACGACATTCACGCCCGAACCCTCCATTCCGGCGACGAATTTGTCGGGGGTCTGGTCGAGCAGGCCGAAAGTCGCATAGTGGCATGGCACGGCGACATCGAACTTGAAATAGCGGCGGCAGGCGAGAGCCGCGACAGCGCCTCCCATGGTAAAGCGGTCGCCGACCGGCACCAGGCCGATCTTCGGCTCATGCAGCTCGTTGACCAGCGCCATATCCGAGAAGATGTCGGTATCGCCCATGTGATAGAGCGTCTTGTCGTCCTGGAAATGCAGGACCAGCCCGCAGGGATTGCCCATATAGATGCCGTCCCCATAGGACGAGGAATGCAATGCCTGGACAAAAGTCGTCGTGAACGGGCCGCAGTCCACCGTGCCACCGGTGTTGCCCTGGTTGATATTGTTCTGGTCGACGCCCTGGCCGCCGAGATAGCCGCAGACCTCGGGGTTGGCGACCAGCATCGCTCCGGTCTTCTTGAGGATCTCGAGCGCATCGCCGACATGGTCTCCGTGACCATGCGTCAAAAGCACATGGGTGACACCTTCGGCCGGGCCTTCCCAGCTTTTCTTCCAAAGCGGATTGCCGCTCAGGAACGGGTCCATCAGGATGCTTGCGCCCGCCACCTCGATCTTGAAGGCGGATTGTCCGTACCAAGTGAGTTTCATCAGCGAGTTCCTCGATTTTTGCTCCGCCGGAGGATAGAACGGCGTCAGCTCAAGAGCAAAGTGTTACGGCGTTCTCGCGTGTTCAAAACGCCGCGACGGCGCTGTCGGGTCAAAGGAAAACCGTTGGCTATCATTACCATCGAGGAATTGCCGGCACGGCTGGCCGGCGGTAGGACGCTTGCCGGGCTCGATCTCGGCGACAAGACGATCGGCGTCGCCGTTTCGGACCGTGGCTTTTCCTTCGCGCATCCGCGCCCGGTCATCATGCGACGAAAATTCTCGCTCGACGCGGCCGTGCTGCTGGATCTGCTGCAAAAGGAGAATGCCGGCGCGGTGGTGATTGGACTGCCGGTCAATATGGACGGCTCGGAAGGTCCGCGCGCGCAGAAATCGCGCGCCTTCGTACGCAACATGGCCGCCTTGAGCGACCTTCCCTTCCTGTTATGGGACGAGAGGCTGTCGACGGTAGCCGCCGAACGGACGCTGATCGAGATGGATTTTTCGCGCGCCAAGCGGGCCGGCAAGATCGATTCGGCCGCCGCCGCCTTTATTCTGCAGGGAGTTTTGGACCGGCTTCGCTTGCTCGGTGCAGCCGCTCGAACTGCACCGGAACCGCCGCCCGCCCCCTGATCCAGCCGATGATTTCACGGCGGCGGCGAAACGCCCAGATCGCCAGCAGCAGCAGGCCGTCGAATATACAGGCTCTTCCAACCATACCGGGAATGATTGCCGGGTCGATGCCGAGCATCTGGCCGTAGAGTTGGAAGACGAAATCATGCAACTGCCGGCTCAGCATGACGTAGCCGAAATTCATGTCGTTGAGCGACAGGTAGAACCAGCCCCAGAAAAGCGCCATCGGAGCCGCCCACAATGCGAAGATGTAACGCATCAGCGGCCTTCCTTCCGGGTCGGCTGGGGTCGGCCCGATATCAGCGAAAGCAGCGAATTGTGGGCTGCGGCCCTGGCCATGCTGTGCGCCGTGGCGTGGATTTCAACCTCATCCGATGTGGCCAGGGTGCGGCGCTCGGCAAGCATGGCGACATAGGAGGCCAGAAGTGCGGCCAATTGCACGGCGACGACCAGGAACAGCCCGTTGATGCCTTGCGCCGCGCCTCCGACCAAGATCAGCGACAGCACGCCGGAAGCGCTGATGAAGGCGATGCGGGCAACGCTGTCGGCGCCCGGATTGCTGGCATTGTTGATCAGCGCCTCGACAAAAGCCCAGAAGAACAGCACCGCCACGACAAGCAGGGCCGTTGCCAGAGGCGCAACCACGACGACATTTTCGAGATCGACGAAGCGGGCGCTCTCGATCGTCACGCCCAGCACACCAAGCGCCCCGGCCACGCCGCGGTTTCCATCGATGCAGATGATCGCCAGCAGGGCGAAAACGATCGTCCAGTGCAAGGCGAGAAAAGAGGTCAATACCTGTCGCATCGTGATTCCTGCTTCGACAGGAATGACAGTGGGCTTTGCCGCCAGCCCTCGCAACGGAAACCATTTGTTAAGGTTAACGGCGCAGGGGAATGACCAAGGCGTGGTCCATGGCTGCTGCTCAGGTGGTTGGCGGATAGAGCGTGTCGATGATCATGCGCGCATCATGGCGCGAATCGAGCATGCCGTAGGTGTTGCGCCACTGGCCCGCCAGCCGCGTCTCGACGAAGGCATCGGCGATCCGCCCTGCCCCCAACCGGCGCAATTCCGCCGCCGCCGCCGACAGCGCCAGTTGCTCCGTCAGCAGGCGGGCCGAGCCTTCGTCGGTCGCGGCGACCTGCATCGCCGCCTTCAGCACACCGATGGTGCCGCGTCCGCCCGCGCCCAGGTCGCGATCGATGCCGGCAAGCACCTCCTCGAACAGGCCCGGCGCGCGGCCAAGCACGCGCAGCACATCCAGCGCCATGACATTGCCCGACCCTTCCCAGATAGCGTTCACCGGAGCTTCGCGATAGTAGCGGGCGAGCGGCGCCTCCTCAACATAGCCGTTGCCGCCGAGGCATTCCATCGCCTCGTAGAGCAGCGGCGGCGCAATTTTGCAGACCCAATATTTGACGACCGGCGTCATGGCGCGGGCAAAGGCCGCCTCGCCGCGATCGCTCGCCGCCTCGTCGAAGGAACGCGCCAGCCGGAACGACAGCGCCGTGGCAGCGGCGACATCGAGCGCCATGTCCGCCAGCACGCGCTGCATCAGCGGCTGCTCGATCAGGTTGGTGCCGAACACCTGGCGATGGCGGGCGTGATGAACGGCTTCGGCCAGACCCGCCCGCATGATCGCCGAAGACGCCACGGCGCAGTCGAGCCGGGTCAAGGTCACCATGTCCATGATCGTCTTCACGCCGGCGCCCGGCTCGCCGACCATCTCACCGATCGCGTTGGCGAACTCCACCTCGGAAGACGCATTCGACCGGTTGCCGAGCTTGTCCTTCAGGCGCTGGAAACGGAAGCCGTTGCCCGAGCCGTCGCCAAGGACGCGCGGCACGAGGAAGCACGACAATCCCTCCGGCGCCTGCGCCAGCACCAGGAAGGCATCCGACATCGGCGCCGACATGAACCATTTATGGCCGGTCAGGCGATAGAAGCCGCTGCCGACGCGCTCGGCCTTCGTCACATTGGCGCGCACATCCGTGCCGCCCTGTTTCTCGGTCATGCCCATGCCAAGCGTAAGCCCGGTCTTCTCGACCGGCGGCTTTTGGCTCTGGTCATATTTGCGCGTCGTCACGCGCGGCGCCCACTCGCGGAACAGTTTCGGGCTCGCCATCAGCGCCGCCAGCGAAGCGCTGGTCATGGTGATGGGACACAGATGTCCGGTCTCGAGTTCGGCCGTCAGGTAGAACCGGGCCGCGCGCACCTGATGGCGGCGGCCGATCTCGGCGTCGCCGTTCTCCCAGACCGAGGAGTGCAGCCCGTTGGCGACGGAACGGCGCATCAAGGCGTGATAGGCGGGGTGAAACTCGACCAGATCAATGCGCCGGCCCTGGCGATCATGCGTCCTGAGCCTCGGCGTTTCGACATTGGCGAGGCGGGCCAGTTCCTGGGCCTCCTGCGTCAACACGAAGCGGCCGAGCCCGTCGAGATCCTTGCGCACCGGATCGGAAAAGCGCTCGGCAAGCTGGATCAGCAACGGATCGCCCCGCCAGGCGTTGCCGCCTGTCAGCGGCGGCGGCTGGTTCGTCACGTCGTCGGTCACGCTTCATCCTTACTGCCAGGCGGCTACGAATCCGGAGCCATCGGCTAGATATAGCCCAAGGCGCGCGACGAAAATACCGGGGAGAACAGCCGCAATCCAAAGCTGGCGCTTGCAGCCATGGAACGTCCACCCTATAGCAGCCCCTTGAGATGACCGACGCTTCGTCCCTGCCACTCTATCCCCACCGCCATCTTCTGGGGATCCGCGATCTTTCCCCCGCCGACATCGAGCTTCTGCTCGACAGGGCGGACCGGGCGGTCGCGATCTCGCGGCAATCCGAGAAGAAAACCTCGACGCTGCGCGGCCGCACCCAGATCAACCTGTTCTACGAGGCTTCGACGCGGACGCAGTCGTCGTTCGAGCTAGCCGGAAAGCGTCTCGGCGCCGACGTCATGAACATGTCGGTGGCGAGTTCCTCGGTGAAGAAGGGCGAGACGCTCATCGACACGGCCATGACGCTGAACGCCATGCGGCCCGACATATTGATCATCCGCCACCAGTCGGCGGGAGCGGCCGCCCTTCTGGCGCAGAAGGTCGGCTGCTCCGTGGTCAATGCGGGGGACGGCGCGCACGAGCATCCCACACAGGCGCTGCTTGACGCGCTGACCATCCGTCGCGCCAAGGGTCCGCTGTCGAAACTGATCGTGGCGATCTGCGGCGACATCCTGCATTCGCGCGTCGCCCGCTCCAATATCATGCTGCTCAACGCGCTCGGCGCGCAGGTCCGCGTCGTCGCGCCCTCGACATTGCTTCCCTCGGGAATCGACAGGATGGGCGTGATCGTCTGCCGCTCGATGGCAGAAGGCCTCAGGGATGCCGACGTGGTGATGATGCTGCGCCTGCAGCGCGAGCGGATGGAAGGGGCCTTCGTGCCTTCGGTGCGCGAATATTTCCGCTATTTCGGCCTTGACGCCGAGAAGCTGAAGGCGGCCAAGGACGACGCTCTGGTAATGCATCCTGGACCGATGAACCGTGGCGTCGAGATCGCCTCGGAGATCGCGGACGGGCCACAGAGCGTCATCCAGGAACAGGTCGAGATGGGCGTTGCCGTGCGCATGGCGGTGATGGAAGCGCTGCTCGACCCGCGCCGCAACCACGAGGGCCGTGGCCCATGACCATCACGGTGTTCGAGCGCGCCCGCATCATCGACCCCTCGCGCGGCGTAGACGAGACCGGGACGGTCATCGTCGAGGGGAAGAAGATAGCCGCCGCCGGCAAGGCTGCGCTGAACCAGGGGGCGCCCGAGGGCGCCACCATCATCGACTGCGCCGGCAAGGCGGTCATTCCAGGCCTGATCGACGGCCGCGTCTTCATCGGCGAACCGGGCGGAGAACATCGCGAAACGATCGCGTCAGCAAGTGTCGCCGCGGCTGCCGGCGGCGTCACCTCGATCGTCATGATGCCCGATACCGATCCGGTCATCGACAATGTGGCCCTGGTCGAATTCGTGCTGCGCACCGCCAAGGACACGGCAATCGTGAATATTTTCCCGGCCGCAGCCATCACCAAGGGCCTCGACGGCCGCGAGATGACCGAATTCGGGCTGCTGCGCGAGGCCGGCGCCGCCGCCTTCACCGACGGCCGCCACACCATATCAAGCGCGCTGGTGATGCGCCGGGCGCTGACTTATGCCCGCGATTTCGGCGCAACCATCGTGCACGAAACCCAGGATGCCGACCTCGCGTCGTCGGGCGTGATGAACGAGGGACTCTACGCCAGCTGGCTGGGGCTTTCCGGCATTCCGCGTGAAGCCGAAACCATCCCGCTGGAGCGCGACCTTGCCCTGGCGCGCCTGACGCGCGGCTCCTACCACGCGGCAAAGATATCGACGGCGATGGCGGCGGCATCGGTGGCGCGCGCGAAGACCGACGGCGCGACCGTCACATCGGGCGTGTCGATCCACAATCTGTCACTCAACGAAAACGATGTCGGCGAATATCGCACCTTCTTCCGGTTGACCCCGCCGCTGCGCGCCGAGGAAGACCGCCTGGCGATGATCGAAGCGATCAGGGACGGCACGGTCGACATCATCGTCTCCTCGCACGATCCGCAGGACGTCGACACCAAGCGCCTGCCCTTCGCCGACGCCGCAGCCGGCGCCATCGGGCTGGAAACGTTGCTGGGCGCCGCCTTGCGGCTCTACCACAATGGCGACGTGTCGCTGCCGCGGCTGATCCAGACCTTGTCCACGGCGCCGGCACGGCTGTTCGGCCTGCCTGGCGGCACGCTCAAGCCCGGCGCTCTCGCGGACCTTGCGCTTGTCGATCTGGATGAACCCTGGATCGTCAGCGAAAGCGGCATCCGCTCGCGCTCGAAGAACACCTGTTTCGAAGGCGCGCGCCTGCAAGGCAAGGTCTTGCAAACGCTGGTGGCGGGCCGCACAGTGTTCTCGGTCTGAGCGGGCGGCCGCGCATCGCGCCGGATTCAGCCCGTCAGGGGAAATGCGGGGGGAACAATGACTTACAACCTGATCCCGGCGCTGGTGCTCGGCTATTTCTTGGGCTCGATTCCGTTCGGGCTTCTGCTGACCCGTGCGGCAGGGCTTGGCGACGTGCGCCAGATCGGCTCCGGCAACATCGGCGCGACAAATGTGCTACGCACCGGCAACAAGGGCCTTGCCGCGGCCACGCTGCTGCTCGACGCGCTGAAGGGCACGGCCGCGGTGCTGATCGCGGGCCATTTCGCGCCCGAACTCGGCGCTTGGGCCGGCCTTGGCGCCTTCCTCGGCCATCTCTTCCCGATCTGGCTCGGATTCAAGGGAGGCAAGGGCGTGGCCACCTATCTCGGCGTGCTGATCGGCCTTGCCTGGCAGGTGGCGCTGATCTTCGCCATCGTCTGGCTGGCCATGGCATTCCTGTTCCGCTACTCCTCGCTTGCAGCGCTGACGGCCGCGGTCGCCGTGCCGATCGCCCTCTATTTCCTGAGCACACCGCAGATTGCCGCATTGTTCGTCGTGATGAGCCTGATCGTCTTCATCAAGCACCGGGCCAACATTTCACGCCTGCTTGCCGGCATCGAGGGCAAAATCGGGGCGAAGGAGTGAGCAAGCCGCTCGCCGGACCGCGCCTCAGCGACCGGCAGCGGTTGAGTTGGCTGCGGCTGATCCGCACCCAGAATGTAGGTCCTGCCTCCTTTCGCGATCTGATCAACCGCTTCGGTTCGGCCGAAGTCGCGCTGGAAATGCTGCCGGAACTTATGATTTCGGGCGGCGCCAGCAGGATCGCCCGCATTCCCTCGATCGCCGAGGCCGAAGCGGAACTGGAGGCCGCAAGGCGGGCAGGCGCCCGCTTTGTCGGTATCGGCGAGCCGGACTATCCCGCCCTGTTGAAAAACATGGACCATCCGCCGCCGCTGCTGGCGGTGAAAGGCGAAGGCGCGGTGTTCCGGCTGCCCGCGGTGGCTATCGTCGGCGCCCGCAACGCCTCGCTCGCCGGCATCAAGATGGCGCGCATGCTGGCGACCGACCTTGGCCGCGACGGTTACGCCATCATCTCCGGCCTCGCGCGCGGCATCGACACTTCAGCACATCAGGGCAGCCTTTCGACCGGCACGATCGGCGTGCTGGCCGGAGGCCTCGATCTGCCCTACCCGCCTGAGAATGCCGGCCTGTGCGACGAGATCGTCGAGCGCGGCGGCGCCATCATTTCGGAGATGCCGTTCGGCTGGCAGCCGCGTGCCCAGGATTTTCCGCGCCGCAACCGTCTCGTCGCGGGCGCGGCAGTCGGTCTGGTGGTGGTCGAGGCAGCACAGCGTTCCGGATCCCTGATCAGCGCCAGGCTCGCAGGCGAAATGGGCCGGCTGGTCTTCGCCGTACCCGGCTCGCCGCTTGATCCACGCGCCGCCGGCACCAATGGCCTGCTCAAGGACGGTGCCACCTTGGTCACCGAAGCCGCCGACATTCACAGGGCAATCGCGCCGCTGACCGGTTTGCGGGCCCCCGAACTGCCGCCCTTTGAAGATCCCCCCGATTTCTCGGCCACGCCGCCACCCGGCGAAAACGACCGCGCCAGGGTGACCGAAGCGCTCGGCCCGACGCCGGTGGCGATCGACGAGATCATCCGCCACACCGGCCTGCATCCGGCACAGGTGTTCATGGTGCTCCTGGAGCTCGACCTCGCCGGCCGGCTCGAACGGCATGCCGGCGGCAACGTCTCGCTGGTCTTCGCGGAAGGCTGACAGCCTCCGTCAGTGGTGATCGCGTTTCTTCTGTTCGGTCTCGGTATAGTCGGGCGTGTTTGCGCCGAACAGGTCCCTCTCGACAGCCTTTCGCCAGACGGCATCGGCGTCTTCAGGACGCGAGGGATCGAAAGTTGTCTCGGTATCTTGCATGCGCCGGCGCGAACGCCGCCGGAGCCACGCAGGCATGATCTCGTGGATGAGGCTGGTGAATTGGATCATTGATCAACTCCTGAAACCCGTTCTTCAAAGGCGCAAAATGCGTTTTGCGGCCTCAACTCTGCCGGACAGTGGCCTGGACCGCCTCCTCAAACCGGCCCGTGCCCGATCGGTCGTGACATAGGGATTCAAGCCAGGCCAGGGTCTCGCCGACATCGGCCAGCGCGTGGCGCGCCACGGTTTTCCCTTGCGGTTTGATGCGGACCGAAATGCCATCCATTTCATTGACGGCTTCGAAGCCGTTCTCATCCGACGTGTCGTCTCCGAGGAATACGGGAATCCGCCCCCGGAAAGCCGGCAACTCGCAGAAACGCCTGATTGCCGCTCCCTTGGCCGCCTCGAGCGGCATCAGTTCCACCCCGGCATTGCCGGCAAGCACCCGATATCCCCGCGGAAGCCGCTCCAGTGCCTGTTCGACCAGTTGCGTCGCCCGTTGCAGCAACTGCGGCGCCGCACGCGTATGAATGGCCAGGATCGGGCCCTTGCGCTCGATATAGACATCCACATTGTCCAGTTCCGCCTCGATTTCCTCGGCAAGCGCGGCAATGTCGGCGGGCTCGTCGGCCGCCTCGACGGGCCCGTCACGGACAAGCCGGTGCTCCAGGCCGTATAGACCCGCAGCCGGCAGGCGCAACGGCTGGAAGAGCTGGTCGACGGCGGAAACGGATCTTCCTGTAATGAAAGCCAGAGCGCCAGCCAGACGCCCGTCCAGCCTTGTCAGCATGCTTCGCAACGCATCGCCGACGACCACGGCGTCGGGATGCGCGGCATGTTCCAGAAGCGTACCGTCAATGTCCAGGAAGAGTGCCCATCGGCCTTCCGGGACGGTCGGCACGGACAGATTTGCCGATCCCGACATCACAGCGCCGCGACCCGTTTGCGATCAAGCAGCGATATCACATTGGCCGCGGCAACAGAGCCCGGCCCGGCAGGGTCGATCGCGATTCGCTTGCGCAAGCGGGCGGCGTCGAGAAGCATGCTGCCCGCCCAGCGATAGACATTGTTGTCGCGGACGATCTCGCGCATGCGCTGCATGCGCTGGCGCTGCTCGGCGGGCACCATGGTCAATGCCTGCAGCAACGCCTCGGCCATCATCGTCGCGTCGTAAGGATTGACGATCAGCGCCTCGAGAAGCTCCTTGGAAGCGCCGGCAAACATGCTGAGCATCAGCACGCCTTGCTCGTCGTCGCGCGCGGCGACAAATTCCTTGGCGACCAGGTTCATTCCGTCGTGCAGGCTGGTCACCATGCAGACATCGGCGGCCCGGTAGATTTCGTAGACCTGCTCCTGGGAATGGTGTTCAGCCACCATCAAGACAGGCGTGTAGCCGTCCCGGCCATAACGCTCGTTGAGCTCCGCCGCGCAACGCAGGCATTCCTCGTGCAGTTGCTGGTAGGCCGGCAAGGTTCCACGGCTTGGTGCCGCGATCTGCAGGAAGGCCACCTGGCCGATCCACTCCGGGTGTTGCTTGAACAGTTCGTCCAATGCATGAAACCGGTCGAGAATGCCTTTCGTATAATCGAGGCGCTCGACGCCGACACAGAGGCTGACATTGTCCGCCAGCCCGAATTTTTCGCGAATGCGCGCGCGGCACTGCGCGATGGCGGGCAATTTCCCGAGTTGAGCCGGCGGCCACTCTATCGAGATCGGATAGGCGTGGACCAGACTGGTCTGGCCGCCATAGGAGATGGCCGAATCCTCGCGCTCGATCCTGCTTTCCAGAAAGCGGTCGACGCTCTCGATGAAGTTGTTGCAGTGGAACTGCGTATGAAAGCCGATGATCGAGCTCCCCAGCAGGCCGTCCAGGATTTTTTCCCGCCAGGGGCAGATGCTGAAGACTTCCGAATTCGGCCACGGAATGTGCCAGAAGGTGATGACGATCGCATCGGGCAGGCGTTCCCGGATCATTCGGGGCAGCAGCGCGAAATGATAATCCTGGACGAGGACGATCGGGCGTTCGTTCCGGGCTTCGGCAACGACGGTATCGGCGAATTTGCGATTGACGGCTTCGTACGTTTCCCAGTCGGACGTGCGGAAGACGGGCCGTGTAAAGGCTATGTGGCACAGGGGCCAAAGACCCTCATTGGCAAAACCCAGATAATAGCCTTGCTGTTCCTCTTCGGTCAGCCAGACACGCCGCAACGTGTAGGACGGGTTCTCGGGTGGGACCTCGATGCGGTCGTTCTGGTCGACGACGAGATGATCCGCCGAGCCGCCGCCATAGGCTATCCAGGTTCCCGCGCAGGCACGGGTGATCGGCTCCAGCGCCGAGACAAGTCCACTGGCCGGCACAACCAGGTCGACATTGTCATCCCTGAGATTGTGAATGTAGGGCTCGCGGTTGGAGACGACGATCACTTGCGCATCCGGCAGTTCCTTCGCCAGGATTTCGCGCAGTGTCGAGGGCGACCAGTTGACGAGCGCCGCGTCGGCGGAATGGCCATTCTTTTCGAACTCCCGCAATACGACGCGAGCCGGTGGAGGCTCAACATTCGCCGGCTCCGACGGGGTCCGGCGGGATCGCAGCGCGGAAATCACCAAGGCAACAAGGGAAACGCAGAGGCTGGCAAGAATGACGAACCATAGAGCGGAGGCAGAGTGGAGGAAGTCAAAATTGTTGTCTGGCATCGATGTGAATTGCTCCGGCCTAGGTCGCGCCTCTCCGCGGGGGAGATGGTGCAACGCACGTCGCCGGTGATGGTTCCGGTTTTTAGCTGCGCACGATCAAAGGCGCCAACCCTTCATGGCGGTCGGCCAGGAACGCGCCCACACGATCTCCTACACGCTGGAACGTCAGGTCGACTGCCGTGCCCGCCACCGCGAGATGGCGGATCACCAGGCTGTCGATGCCGATTGGCAGGCGCGGCCTTGTGACATGGATTTCGCCGGCCCAGCCGTCGATATGGAGGCCTAGACAGGCCTGCATCAACATGAAGGCGGAACCTGCCGACCAGGCCTGCGGCAGGCAAGCGACCGGATACGCGATCGGCGCCTCGCCCGGTGCGCGGGTGAAGCCGCAGAAAAGTTCGGGCAGGCGCATGTTGAAATGAACGGCGGATTCGAACGTCCCGCTCATCAGCCGCACCACATTGTCGCGGATGCCGTATCGCGCAAGGCCTGCCGCGCATATCGCCGTGTCGTGCGGCCAGATGGAGCCATTGTGATACGACATGGGATTGAAGAATATCGCGTCGTCGGCGAGCGTCCTCAATCCCCAGCCGGAGTGGAAAGAAGCCGACAGCAACTGATCGGCGACGATCCGCGCCCGATCCGGATCCGGAAGCCCCACATAGAGCAGATGTCCAGCATTGGACGTGCGCACCTCGCATGGCCGGCCGTCGCCATCGAGCGCCAGCGCGTAATAACCCAGCTCTTCGATCCAGAAATGGCTTTCAACCCGTTGGCGGATCTCTTCGGCCCGCCTTTCCCAGGCTTCCGCCTTTTCTGTCTCGCCTCGCCGGCGAGCCAGTTTCGCCAGCCCCTGGAACGCCGCGAAGACGTAGCCCTGCACCTCGACCAGCGCGATCGGCCCCTTCGGGATACGACCGTCTGCATGAAAGACCGAATCAAAGCTGTCCTTCCATCCCTGGTTGGCGAGGCCTGACTCCGCCGCACGCCGGTAGGTGACGAATCCGGTCGAAGCGCTTGCCGCCTCGATCCATTCGGCGGCTGCACATAGCGACTGCCACAGGCCGTCGATAAAGACCATGTCGCCGGTGCGGTCCGCGTAAGCGCAGGCGAGATGAACGTAGAGCGGGGTGGTGTCGACGCCGCCATAGTAGCGGCCGAACGGCAACTCGCTCAGCGCCGTCATTTCACCTTTGCGCGTTTCATGCATGATCTTGCCGGGCTGAGAGTCGCTGAAGGGCGAGGTTTCGGTCGCCTGATGTTGCGCGAGAAAGGCAAGCACGCCGCGCGCCAGGCCGGGATTGAGCCAGAGCATCTGCAACGCCGAGATCACGCCGTCTCTGCCGAAGGCCGTCGAGAACCACGGAATGCCGGCATAGGGATAAGGGCCGGTCGCAAGTTCGGTGGTGAGCAGCGCCACATCGGCACGGGCGCGCTCCATCCAGTCGTTGAACACCCTGCCCGAACTGTGCAGCGTCGCGCCATGGCGGCGCTTGGCGCGCATGCCGAAACGCGCGCGCGCCGCTGCGGCGCGAAACCGGTCGCGGTCGGGCACATCGGCCATCTCGCTGCCGACCTCGACATACAGTGTCTTGCGGCTGCGTTTGGTGACTGCAATGAAGAAATCCGCCCGGTCGGAGGTCAATTCGTCGGGTTTCTGCGAAAACGATATCGTCGACGTACGCACCACCTTGTCCAGGCCTTCATAGCGAAGCAGAACCGAGTTCTGGTCCATCTCGGCGGTATGGGCGGTGCCTCGTTTGGCGCGTGTCGAGCCACGAACTTCGAACATGTCGCGGAAATCGGCGGCGAAGCGCAGCGAAAGCAGGACGGTCGAATGTTCCTGGCTGTAGTTGGAAAGGGTCAGGCGCTCATACAGCCGGTCCTCCCACAGCAGCCTGACACGCTCGATGTGGATCGCTCCTTGCGGGATGGGACGGCCGCCGGCACTCTCTATAGGCAGATTGGTCAGGTTGGAGGTGAACAGGACATTGTCCTGGCTCAGCGATGCGCCCAGCAACGACGTCGAACGACCGCCCACCGCGAGGCGGAATTCGGAAAGCACGCGCGTGTCGTCGCGGAAGAAGCCGTCGCCCACACCGCGTATGTCGCCATAGGAATCGGCGACGGCGAAGCAGTCGCCATGCTTGAGTGCGAAGAGCCGGTGCGGTTCCCTCGGCGCGGTTTCGTCCAGGGAGGCCAGGGCTATTGCGGGATCAAGCTTGCGCTCGTCAAGTTGGGTGATGGTCAAGAAGACTGTCCCGTGCTTGTTTCTGAACGGGGCACTGTACTAGGAAGCCCTGATTTGTTGAGTGTCGATCGCCTGTGAATAGGTGGCGACATAGTCGCGCGCCATGCGGTCGGCCGAGAACCGTCCTTCGAAAACGGCCCTTAGCCGGCGCCTGTCGAGCTGAAGCAGGGCCGGCATGGTGGCGACGGCATCCTCGAGGGTTTCGACGACGAAGCCGGTCACACCGTGATCGATGATCTCGGGCATGGCGCCGCAGCTCCAAGCCATGACAGGGGTTCCGCAGGCCATCGCCTCGATTACCGCCAGACCAAAAGGCTCGGGCCAGTCGATGGGGAACAGCAAGGCAGCGGCATTGCCGAGAAACCTGCTCTTCTGGTCCTCGCTGATCTCGCCGACATATTCGACGCGATCGCCATCGATCAGCGGCTGGACGACCTCCTCGAAATAGGCCCGGTCGCCGTCGCCCACCTTGGCCGCGAGCTTGAGCCTCAGGCCCGTGCGCCTGGCAATCTCAATCGCCCGGTCCGGCCGCTTGTCGCGCGACATCCTGCCGAGGAACGCCAGATATGTGCCGTCGGAGCCGGCTTCAAAATCCGGCCTATAGAGATCGAGCGGCAGCCCATGATGGATGGTCGCCAACCAGTTGGCGGACGCGAGCCTCGTCCTCTGGCTGCGTGAAATGGAAATCATCGGAAAACGCGGGAACCGCTCATAGGCCTGTGCCAGATCCACATAGTCCAGCCTGCCATGCGGCGTCGTCACCGTGCGCTCCGGCATATGGCGGAAAAACGGGAAATGCAGGAAGTGGCTGAGATGGAAGTGAAGAATGTCGAAATCGTCGGCCTGTCTCCTGACTTCCTCGAGCATCGAAAGATGCGCCGCGATCTCCGACTTCAACGGCCGGGGATCGAGGCGCAGCGCCCGTTCCCGGCACGCGACCAGCCGGGCCGAGGTCCTGGTATCGCCGCTGGCAAACAACGTTACATCGTGGCCGAGCCCGACCAGAGCTTCGGTGAGATAGGAGATGATGCGTTCGGTGCCTCCATAGAGCCTTGGCGGCACGGATTCATACAGCGGCGCGATATGGGCGATCTTCATTGGCCTGCGTTCCCTCAATAAGCTGGTCAAAGGCAAAAATGCATCAGCGGCGCGATCGTTCCTCCGGTATCGGCAGATGCGTCATTTCTCATGTTTGATGTTCTTCCGGGCGGCCCTATCTCTTTAGGTGCTGCTCCTGCGCGCCATGACGACCCGAGGAGGTTCCGATGCAGCAATCAAAGGACATTGCAGCCCGCCGGCTTGACATGATCATCGAACAATATGTCGAAGCTAGAAAACAGCGCTTCGGCTATGTTTCGACGGACCAGGCCGCCAGGGTGATTCACAGAGTCCTGAAACCCACGCCTTCCGACCCCAGCTTTTCGGACCACGAACTCGACGACATGGTCGCGGCCCTCGCCGTCAAGAACGGGTTGGCCGTCGTCTTTGACCGCGGCATCAGAGGATCGGTCGGCGGCACCGAGGCGGAGCTGGACAGAAAGGATCCGACCATGAGAGCACCAGCGGAAGGCCCCGACGTTGCCGGCGCGGTGGACGCGATCCTGATTCAGCAAAAAACCGCCCCGCTTTCGATGAGCGCGATGATCTCCCTGCTGCGCCAACGCACCGGCACCACCCGATCGGACGCGGATCTGGAAGGACTGATCGCCAAAAAAGCCGCTGTCCTGAACGTGCATTTGTCACGGGACTGAGTGGTGAGCGCGTCGGGGTTCGAACCCGAGACCTACTGATTAAAAGTCAGTTGCTCTACCGGCTGAGCTACGCGCTCCCGTGGGCTGGAAACGGCGCCCTCGAAATTGCGCGGAACATAGGGAGAGTGCCTCGACCGGTCAACCGGAAAAAACGGGCCACCAAGCCATGCGTCCCCGCCGTGCCGGCTTTCCCGGCCGGCCGTTTCGGCAAGGACATGCCGAACCTTTGCCAGGCAGGCCAAAGACCCTGTGGCCTCCATCGATCCCAAACCGGAGAAACATTACAAATCAGCAACTTGCCTTTTTTTCCAGGAACAATTCGCGAGCGTGTCCGTTTCCTCCGCCACAAGGGACGTCAACCTCTCAAGGAGAAGATCATGAACAAAGTCCTGTCGGGTTTGCTGGCGACCACACTGTCAGCTTCGTTCGCAGTGGCGGCGGCCATGCCGGTCGAAGCCGCACCGGCCTATGTGCCGCAGCCTGCATCTGTCTCGTCCGATGTCCAGACCGTGCAGTACAGGCCCTGGGAGCGGCGCCGTAACTTCCGCGGCGAGTTTCGCGGCAACCGCAACTTCTACCGCGACAACCGCGGAGCCTACTGGAACGGCCATCGCGGCTACCGTGAATATCGCCCGGGCTATCGCCGTCACGGCGATTTCTGGTTCCCGCTGGCTGCTTTCGCCACTGGCGCGCTGATAACCGGCGCGATCGCCAACAACCGGAACCGCGTCTATGAAGGCAATTCGCATGTGCAGTGGTGCTATGACCGTTACCGTTCCTACCGCGCATCCGACAACACGTTCCAGCCGTATAACGGCCCGCGGCAGCAGTGCATTTCACCCTACTGATGGGCGACAGTGTTCGTCAGAGGGATAGAAAGTCAAAGCCCGTGCCGGAAATGGCGCGGGCTTTCTGTCGTGCGAGGACGGTCCCCGGGCAGGCTGTGATCAGCTGGCCCAATTAATGGTCTTGAAGATATAATAAAGCGCGCCACCTTCACCACGGGGCGATCGGTACGCTCCGACGGCATCGCAAATTCGAACCGTGACGGCCGCCAATTCCCAACCCAGCACTTCCAGCTGATCCCCATCTATCACGTAAGCCTGAGCCAGTTCGTCAATGCCGTTCTTCTCGCCGAAGGACCGAACCAGCTTTGCGTCTCTGAGAAGACTATCGGGCAAATTTGAATTTGCCCACGCCCAGAGCCAGTTCTGTGCCTTGGCATTCGTGGAACCGGCGATCTGGATTTCGGTGATCACCTCGATCGCCCCGTCCTTGGAAAACAAGAGCTTTCCGTTGCTCAAGTCATAGCGCGACCAGTGGCCGATGCGGAATTCTTCCTCCAAGCGCTTATTCTTGGCCTTCAGTTGTTTGATAGCCTCGGCGCGCCAAGCAGAGTACCAGTTTGGCTTCATTTCCCCCTCGCCCAATCTGACTGTTGATTATGACACGCTCAGCGTCCTGCGAACAGCATCGCGCCACCCCGCCAGCTTGGCCGAGCGCGCCGCAGGCTCCATGTCTGGTCTGAAGCGGCGGTCGAGCGCCCATGTCTTGGCGAACTCCCGCGCCTTAGGCCACACGCCCGCCTTCGAGCCGGCGAGCCAGGCGGCACCGAGCGCGGTCGTCTCCAGAATGGTCGGACGGTCGACCGGGGCGTCGAGAATGTCGGCCAGCCGTTGCATGGTCCAGTCGGACGCCACCATGCCGCCGTCGACCCGAAGCACCGTCTTGGCCGCCGTACCTTTCCAATCCTTGCGCATGGCATCGAGCAGGTCGCGGGTCTGGTAGGCCACGGATTCGAGCGCGGCGCGGGCAAACTCCGCCGGCCCCGAATTGCGGGTCAGGCCAAAGATCGCGCCCCGCGCCTCGGCATCCCAGTGGGGCGCGCCGAGCCCGACAAAGGCCGGCACCAGATACACGTCCTGGGTCGGATCGGCCTCGGCCGCCAGCTTGCCGCTCTGTTCGGCCTTGCCGATCACCTTGATGCCGTCGCGCAACCACTGCACGGCGGCGCCGGCGATGAAGATCGATCCTTCCAGCGCATAGGTGGTCTTGCCGTTCAGCCGATAGGCAATCGTGGTCAACAGCCGGTTCTTCGAGCGCACCAGATCGGCACCGGTGTTGAGCAGCGCGAAACAGCCGGTGCCGTAGGTCGATTTCATCATGCCGGGCTCGAAACAGGCCTGGCCGATGGTCGCGGCATGCTGATCGCCGGCAACGCCGAGGATCCTTATCTCGGCGCCAAAGAGATTTTTCTCCGTGATTCCAAAATCATCGGCGCAGTCCTTCACCTCGGGGAGCATCCTTGCCGGGATGTTCAGGATGGCCAGCAACTCGTCGTCCCACGCATTCTTCTCGATGTTGTAGACCAGCGTGCGGGAGGCGTTTGTGGCGTCGGTGGCATGCACCTTGCCGCTGGTCAGGCGCCAGATCAGGAAACTGTCGATGGTGCCGGCCAGCAATTCACCTTTCTCGGCGCGTTTCCTGGCGCCTTTCACCTTGTCCAGGATCCAGGCGATCTTGGTGCCGGAGAAATACGGATCGAGCAGCAGGCCGGTCTTCCTGGTGAAGGTCTTTTCCAATCCCTGCTTCTTCAGCTTCCGGCATAGCGGCGCGGTGCGCCGGTCCTGCCAGACGATGGCGTTGTGGATCGGCTTGCCGGTCGCCCTGTCCCAGATGACGACCGTCTCGCGCTGGTTGGTGATGCCGAGCGCGGCGACGTCCGATGCCTCCCGCCCGGCATTCTTCAATGCGCCCTTCACGGTCGCCACGACGCTGGCCCAGATATCTTCCGGATCATGCTCGACCCAGCCGGAAGCAGGATAGTGCTGGGTGAATTCTTGCTGGCTGCTGCCGACGACTTTCATGTCGCCGTCGAACAGAATCGACCGGCTCGATGTCGTGCCTTGGTCGATTGCCAGGACAAAGCCATTCATTCGCACTTCCTCCGTCACGACACAAAGAAGGGAGACGGCAACGTGCCGCCTCCCTGAATTTTACACGGGCGCGAACGCCCGCATAGGTCAGTCCTACTTCTGCCAGCTCTTGACCAGCTCGTCATAGTTGATGGTCTGGGGCTTCTCCTTCTCGTTCTCGATCTTGAGCTGAGGAGCGAGATTGCCGGCCTTGACCGCGTCGGCATTCCAGTAGGCGAGATCATGTTCCTCGGCGAGCTTCGGCCCGATATCGCCCTGGACGCCGGACCTCTCGATGCGGCCCATGACCTTCTCCTGCTCGGCGCAAAGCGAATCCATCGCTTCCTGCGCACTCTTTGCGCCCGACGAGGCATCGCCGATCGCCTGCCACCACAGCTGTGCCAGCTTCGGATAGTCCGGCACGTTGGTGCCGGTCGGCGACCATTGCACGCGGGCCGGCGAGCGATAGAACTCGATCAGGCCGCCGAGCTTCGGCGCGCGCTCCGTGAAGCTCTTGTCGTGAATGGTGGAGTCGCGGATGAAGGTGAGGCCGACATGGCTCTTCTTCACGTCCACCGTCTTCGAGGTGACGAACTGGGCGTAGAGCCAGGCGGCCTTGGCACGGTCGGTCGGGGTCGACTTCATCAGCGTCCACGAACCGACATCCTGGTAGCCGAGCTTCATGCCGTCCTTCCAGTAGACACCGTGCGGCGACGGAGCCATGCGCCATTTCGGCGTGCCGTCGTCGTTCATGACGGGCAGGCCGGGCTTGACCATGTCGGCGGTGAAGGCCGTGTACCAGAAGATCTGCTGGGCAACATTGCCCTGCGCGGGAACCGGACCGGATTCCGAGAAGGTCATGCCCTGCGCTTCCTGTGGTGCGTAGGCCTTCAGCCAATCGAGATATTTCTGGATCGAGTAGACGGCGGCCGGGCCGTTGGTGTCGCCGCCCCGCGCCGTGCAGGAGCCGACCGGCTGCGATTTCTCGTTGACCTTGATGCCCCATTCGTCGACCGGCAGGCCGTTCGGGATACCCTTGTCGCCATTGCCGGCCATCGACAGCCAGGCATCGGTGAAGCGCCAGCCGAGCGACGGGTCCTTCTTGCCGTAGTCCATGTGCCCATAGACTTTTTTGCCGTCGACGTCGCGGCCGGTGAAGAACTCGGCAATGTCCTCATAGGCCGACCAGTTGACGGGAACGCCGAGATCGTAGCCGTACTTGGCCTTGAAGTCGGCCTTGTTCTTCTCGTCGTTGAACCAGTCGTAGCGGAACCAGTAGAGGTTGGCGAACTGCTGGTCGGGAAGCTGATAGAGCTTCTTGTCCGGAGCGGTGGTGAAGGAGGTGCCGATGAAATCCTTCACATCGAGGTTCGGATTGGTGACATCCTTGCCTTCGCCCGCCATCCAGTCGGTCAGGTTGCGCACCTGCTGGTAACGCCAGTGGGTGCCGATCAGGTCGGAATCGTTGACCCAGCCGTCATAGAGGTTCTGGCCAGTCTGCATCTGGGTCTGGATCTTTTCAACGACGTCGCCTTCCTGGATGACGTCGTGCGTGACCTTGATGCCGGTGATGGCGGTGAAGGCCGGAGCCAGAACCTGCGACTCGTATTGATGCGTCGTCAGCGTTTCCGACACGACCTTGATATCCATGCCGGCGAACGGCTTGGCGGCGTCGACGAACCACTGCATTTCCTTTTCCTGATCGGCGCGCGAAAGCGTCGACAGATCGCCTATCTCCTTGTCAAGAAAGGCTTTTGCCTCGTCCATGCCGGCATAGGCGTTGCCCACGCCGAGCAAGAGGACAAGGGCGGTCGTAGATGTCAATAATTGCCGTCGCATTGTGTTTCCTCCACGTTTGAAAAGACTTCAAGTGCGATCTGGAGAGGCCGCCAACAAGCGGCCGCTCCAACAGTTTCCCCCTCTATACGTAGCGGAAGACGCCGATGGCGTAGACCACGGAGAGAGCGAGAGCCCACCACAGGCTGGGTCCGACAAGACCCAGCCAAGCGAGATGGATGAAGGCGCTGCCAAGCAGCGAAACGAAGAGACGATCGCCGCGCGTCGTCTTGAAACGCAGCACGCCGATGCGCGGATCGCCGCCGGGCGAGGCATATTCCCAGACACCCATGCCGACCAGCAGCAGCGCTATGACGGCGAAGAAGGCGGCCGTCGGCCAGGTCCACGCCATCCAGGAGAAGTCGAGGTTCATGGTCACACCCTCCCCAGGGCGAAGCCCTTGGCGATGTAGTTGCGAACGAACCAGATGACGAGCGCCCCGGGGATCAGCGTCAGCACCCCGGCGGCTGCCAGCAGCCCCCAGTCCATTCCCGACGCCGACACGGTGCGGGTCATGGTAGCGGCGATCGGCTTGGCATCGGTGGTGGTCAGCGTGCGGGCGATGAGCAGTTCCACCCATGAGAACATGAAGCAGAAGAAGCAGGCGACGCCGATGCCGCTGGCGATCAGCGGCATGAATATCTTCACGAAGAAACGCGGAAACGAATAGCCGTCTATGTAGGCCGTTTCGTCGATCTCCTTCGGCACTCCGGACATGAAGCCCTCAAGGATCCACACCGCCAGCGGCACGTTGAACAGGCAGTGTGCCAGCGCCACCGCGATATGCGTATCGATGAGGCCGAATGCCGAATAAAGCTGGAAGAACGGCAGCGCGAACACCGCCGGCGGTGCCATGCGGTTGGTCAACAACCAGAAGAACAGATGCTTGTCCCCGAGGAAGCGGTAGCGTGAGAAGGCGTAAGCCGCCGGCAGCGCCACGGCGACCGAGATCACCATGTTCATCACCACATAGGTGATCGAATTGATGTAGCCCGAATACCAGGACGCATCGGTGAAGATGATGGTGTAGTTGCGCAGCGTCGGCGCATGCGGATAGAGCGTCAGCGAATTGACGATCTCCGCATTGGTCTTGAAGCTCATATTGATGAGCCAGTAGATCGGCAGCAGCAGGACGATGATGTAGAGCGTCGGCACGATCCACCACCAGCGCGATTCCTCGCCACGGCGGCGCATGCGCCTGTCCAGCTCGCTCTGCGACAGCGAACTGGCGAGTCTTTCCGAAGCGGCGGTCCCGTTCACCAGGTTGCGCTCGGTACGTTCGTTGGCGCCGGCCATATCAGCGTTCCGCGTCGTAGTTGGTCATCACGGTGTAGAACACCCACGACAACAACAGGATGATCAGGAAGTAGACCAGCGACATCGCCGCCGCCGGACCGAGGTCGAACTGTCCGAGCGCGGTCTTGACGAGGTCGATCGACAGGAAGGTCGTCGAATTGCCCGGACCGCCGCCGGTGACGACGAAGGGCTCGGTGTAGATCATGAAACTGTCCATGAAACGCAGCAGCACCGCGATCAGAAGCACGCGCTTCATCTTCGGCAACTGGATGTAGCGGAACACCGCCCAGCGCGAGGCGCCATCGATCTTGGCCGCCTGGTAGAAGGCGTCGGGGATCGAGACCAGGCCGGCATAGCAGAGCAGCACGACGAGGCTGGTCCAGTGCCAGACGTCCATGATGATGACGGTGACCCAGGCGTCGAACGGATCCTGCACGTAATTGTAGTCGATGCCGAGCGCGTTGACGTAGTAGCCGAGCAGGCCGATATCGTTGCGGCCGAACACCTGCCAGATCGTGCCGACGACATTCCACGGGATCAAGAGCGGCAGCGCCATCAGCACCAGGCAGACCGGCACGCCCCAGCCCTTTTTGGGCATGTTGAGGGCAATGAAGATGCCGAGCGGCACTTCGATCGCCAGGATGATGAAGGAGAAGATCAGGTTGCGCACCATGGCTTCCCAGAAGCGATCGGAATGCAGCAACTCTTCGAACCATTCGGTCCCCGCCCAGAAGAAGACGTTATTGCCGAACGTGTCCTGTACCGAGTAGTTGACGACGGTCATCAGCGGGATAACGGCCGAGAACGCCACCAGCACGAGCATCGGCAGCACGAGGAACCAGGCCTTGTTGTTCCAGGGCTTTTCCATTTACGCCCCCATCTCGACACGCCAGGAATCGGCATAGATGTTGATGCCGGCTGGGTCGAACCGCACTTTTGGATCGGCGGGAACGGTTTCGTCCTCGCCGATGACGGCCGCGATCTCGCGGCCTTCCAGACTGGCGCGCACGACCTTGTGGCGGCCCACATCCTCGACCTTGCTGACGTGGACGGCCATGCCATCGCGGCCGAGCCTGACATATTCAGGACGGATGCCGAGTTCGACGACGCCGCTTCCGGCCTTCGGCGCGCCTGGCAATTGGATGCGCTGGGAACCAAGCGTCGCTGTCTTGCCATCGATCGCTACCGGCATGACGTTCATGCCGGGCGAGCCGATGAAGTAGCCGACGAAGGTGTGGCGCGGCCGCTCGAACAGCTCGGCCGGCGTGCCGATCTGCACGATGCCGCCATCATACATGACCACCACCTGGTCGGCGAAGGTCAGCGCCTCTGTCTGGTCATGCGTAACATAGACCATGGTGTAGCCGAAGCGGCGGTGAAGCTGCTTCAACTGCGAGCGCAGCACCCACTTCATGTGCGGGTCGATGACGGTCAGCGGCTCGTCGAACAGGATCGCATTGACATCCGAGCGCACCAGTCCGCGGCCGAGCGAGATCTTCTGCTTCTGGTCGGCGGTCAGGCCCCTCGCCTTCTTCCTGGCCCAGTCTGCCAGGTCGATCATGTCGAGCGTCTCGCGCACCTTGCGGTCGACGTCGGCCTCCGGAACGCCGCGGTTGCGCAGCGGGAAAGCCAGGTTGTCGTAGACGGTCATCGTGTCGTAGATGACAGGGAACTGGAACACCTGCGCGATGTTGCGCTCCTGCGTCGACAGTCTCGTGACATCCCTGCCGTTGAACAGCAATTGGCCGTGCGAGGGGTGGAGCAGGCCGGAAATGATGTTGAGCAGCGTGGTCTTGCCGCAGCCGGATGGGCCTAGCAGCGCATAGGCGCCACCGTCCTCGAAAGTGTGGTGCACCTCCCGCAGTGCGAAATCCGCATCGGTACGCGGGTTCGGCAGATATGAGTGCCTGACATGGTTGACGTCGATGCGCGCCATCGTTTTCTCCTCAGGCCGCCAGCTTTGCCGCGGCCACGGCGACGCCGTGTTGGTCGAAAACCATGATGTGGCGCGGGTCGATGAACACTTCGACCGCTTCGTCGGTCTCGAAATCGCGGATGCCATGGGTCAGCATCACCCAGCGCGCGTCGGCGAAATCAAGATGGATGAAGCTTTCCGAGCCGGTGATCTCGGTGATGGTGACCTTTGCCCGCACCGGCACGGCACACGCATCCGGCCGCTCGAGCGACAGATGGTGCGGCTGGAAGCCGATCGTGTAATTGCCGTCGGCAATGCCGACAAGTTCCGGCGGCACCGGCAGCTTGACGCCGCCCTCCAGCAGGAAATCGGGCCCGTTCTTGACCAGCACGATCGTGTTGAGCGGCGGATCGGCGAAGGTCCTGGCCGTCACCAGGTCGACCGGTTTGCGGAACACCTCGATGGTCGGGCCGAACTGGGTGATGCGGCCTTGCGACAGCGTCGCCGTATTGCCGCCGAGCAGCAGCGCCTCGTGCGGTTCGGTCGTGGCATAGACGAAGATGGTACCGGCGGCGGCGAAGATCCTCGGCAGTTCTGCGCGCAATTCCTCGCGCAGCTTGTAGTCGAGATTGGCGAGCGGCTCATCGAGCAGCACCAGGCTTGCATTCTTGACGATGGCGCGCGCCAGTGCGGTGCGCTGTTGCTGGCCACCGGACAGGCTGAGCGGCGTGCGGTCCAAATAGGGCGTCAGCTTGAGCAGGGCAGCGGCTTCCCGCACCTGACTGTCGATCCTGGCCTTCTCGACGCCCGCTACCCGCAATGGCGAAGCGATGTTTTCGTAGACGCTCATCGCGGGGTAGTTGATGAACTGCTGGTAGACCATGGCGATCTTGCGCTTTTGAACAGGCTGTCCGGTGACGTCCTTGCCGTCGAACCAGACCGAGCCGGAAGTCGGCGCGTCGAGGCCGGCCATCAGCCGCATCAGGCTGGTCTTGCCGGACAGCGTCGGCCCGAGCAGCACGTTCAGCGAGCCATGCTGGAGCGTCAGCGACACGTCGCGGATATGCTCCACCGCGCCGACCGTCTTGGTGACGTTCCTCAGTTCCAGCATGATGCCTCCTCCCAGGCCGTGTGCATCAGCAGCCCTTCATTCCGCGGCCGCGACGTGGCGGCGGCTTATGCCGCGCATGAATTCATCCAACGCCGCCGTCTGCTCGCGGCTGAAATGCAGGCCGCGCTTGGTCCGACGCCACAGCACATCTTGCGATGTGACGGCCCATTCGTTCTCGACGAGGTAGCGCACCTCGGCCTCGTAAAGGTCCGCGCCGAAATTGCGGCCGAGGTCGGCATTCGATTTGGCAAGGCCAAGCAACATCTGCGCGCGCGTGCCGTAGAGCCGCGTGAGCCGGCGCGCCAAACGCTGGTCGAGAAAGGGATAGGCGCTCTTCAGCCTCGCCACTTGCGCATCAAAACCGGTCGCCGCGAAATCGCCGCCCGGCAGCGGCGCATTTGCCGTCCACGGCTTGCCGCGCCTGCCGAGAAAGCCTTCGATCTTCTCCAGCATCGATTCCGACAGCCGGCGATAGGTGGTGATCTTGCCGCCGAACGTGTTGACGATCGGGGCTGTGCCCTCGCCGCCATCGGCCTTCAGCACATAGTCGCGTGTCGCCTCCTGCGCCTTCGAAGCGCCATCGTCATAAAGCGGACGCACGGCCGAATAGGTCCAGACGATGTCCGAACGCTTGACGGGTTGAGCGAAGTACTCGCTTGCCGCCGCGCAGAGATAGTCGATCTCGGTGTCGCTGATCTTCACGTCGTGCGGATCGCCGGGATAGTCCTGGTCGGTGGTGCCGATCAGCGTGAACTCGTCCTCGTAAGGAATGGCGAAGATGATGCGGCCATCCTTGTTCTGGAAGAAATAGGCGCGTGGATCGTCGAATTTCTTCGCGATGACGATGTGACTGCCCTGCACGAGGCGGACATTGTGCACATCGTTGAGGCCGACGACGCCGGAAAGCACATGATCGACCCAGGGGCCCGCGGCATTGACCAGCAGCCGCGCCTTGACCTCTTCGGTCTCGCCGGTCCGCAGATTTTCGATCCTGATCGTCCACAGCCCGCCTTCGCGGCGCGCCCCGACCACCTTGGTGCGGGTGCGGATGGTCGCGCCCCGGTCGGCGGCGTCACGCGCGTTCAGCGTCACCAGCCGCGCATCGTTGACCCAGCCGTCGGAATATTCGAAGGCCTTCTTGAACAATGGTTTCAATGGCTTGCCGGCAGGGTCGGTGGCCATGTCCAGGGTTCTGGTCGCCGGCAGCAATTTGCGCCCGCCAATATGATCGTAAAGGAAAAGGCCGAGCCTGATCAGCCAGGCCGGACGCAGGCCCTTGGCATAGGGCAGCACGAAGCGCATCGGCCAGATGATGTGCGGCGCGTTCTTCCACAGCACTTCGCGTTCCATCAGCGCTTCGCGCACCAGGCGGAATTCGTAGAATTCGAGATAACGCAGGCCGCCATGGATCAGCTTGGTCGAGCCTGAGGAGGTTCCGCTGGCGAGATCGTCCATCTCGGCCAGAAATACCGAAAACCCGCGGCCGGCGGCATCACGGGCAATGCCGCAGCCATTGATGCCACCGCCTATGACGAAAATGTCACGGATCGAAGATGCGTCCACCAATTCCTCCAGCGATTTCGCATTGCACCATTTGGCTCTTTTGCGAAACCGTGGCGGAATTATTTCGAACTCATAACGAATGTCAAACGAAATATCACAAGCTCGTGAAAGCGCTGCAACGTCCTCAATCGAGCGAGGTTTCGATCAGTTGAACCTCGGCCTCCTGGCAGATATTGCGCACCGAGGGGATATCGCAGCGGTCGGTGATGAAGGTGTTGACCTGCGACAGATGGCCGATGCGAACCGGCGCCGTGCGCTCGAATTTGGTCCGGTCGGACACCAGGATGACGTGCCTGGCATTGGCGATAATGGCTTGCGCGACCTTGACCTCGCGGAAATCGAAATCGAGCAAGGCGCCGTCATGGTCGATTGCCGAGGCGCCGATGACGGCGTAGTCGACTTTGAACTGCCTGATGAAATCCACCGCCGCCTCGCCGACGACGCCGCCATCCGAGCCGCGAACCACCCCGCCCGCGATCACCACCTCGATCGAAGGATAGATGCGCATCCTGTTGGCAACATTGATGTTATTGGTGATGACCATGAGGCCGCTGTGATCCAGCAGCGCCTTGCTGACCGACTCCGTCGTGGTGCCGATATTGATGAACAACGAGGCATTGTCCGGGATCAGCCTGGCGGCCGCGCTGCCGATCGCCTCCTTCTCCTCGGCGGCGATCTTGCGCCTGGCTTCGTATTCCATGTTCTCGATGCCGGAAGGAAACAAGGCGCCGCCATGGATGCGCGACAGCAACCGCTGGTCGCAAAGATCGTTGAGGTCCTTGCGGATGGTCTGCGGCGTGACGTTGAAGTGGGTGGCCAGATCGTCGACCAGAACGCGGCCATGATCCTTTGCCATTTGGACGATTTCGGCATGGCGCGGCGACAGATACATCTGAAAACCTTCTGCTTTCGTTTTTCTTGACCATAGACGAAAACGAAAGCAATGAAAAGGCGTAAGCCGGCTAATGGAAACTACATGATAGCAAAGGCAAACTTCGTCGCAGTCCCGACTCAGCAGCCTCAGCTTAATCCGCGCGCGATTTCGGTGATGGCGGCAAAAGCCGAATCGACATCCGCCGCGGTCGCCTCGAACTGGCCGACCTGGAAGCGGATGGCGACGCGCCCGTTCACCCTGGTCTGTGTCAGGTAGATGCGTCCGTCATCATTGACCGCATTGACCAGCCGGAGATT
Source organism: Mesorhizobium sp. B2-4-1 (assembly GCF_006442185.1). Lineage (NCBI taxonomy): Bacteria > Pseudomonadati > Pseudomonadota > Alphaproteobacteria > Hyphomicrobiales > Phyllobacteriaceae > Mesorhizobium > Mesorhizobium sp. B2-4-1. The sequence continues at coordinate 183,657 of NZ_VFVN01000008.1, forward strand.
GTGCTCGTCGGCATCGGCTCCCTCCGCCTTGTGCCGGAACGAAAACAGCGACAGCATCGGCTCGGTGACGATCTCGAAGTCCGGCTCGTCGGCCAGGCGCGCTGCCAGGCCTTCGCTCCAGGCGACGTGGTTGCGGATCATCGTGCGCAGGCCTTCCAGCCCGTGCGCGCGCAGCAGGAACCACAGTTTCAGCGCGCGGAAGCGGCGGCCAAGCGGCACCGACCATTCGGAATAGTTGATGATGCCGTCATGACCGTGCGTCTTCAGATAATCCGGCTTGATGGCGAGCGTCCTGACATGGCTTTCGGGGTCGCGCAGGAACTGGATCGAGCAGTCGAACTGCGCGCCCAGCCATTTATGCGGGTTGAAGACGATAGAATCCGCCTGCTCCACACCGGCCCAGAAATGCCGGTATTCCGGGCAGATCATCGCCGATCCCGCCCAGGCGGCATCCACGTGAAGATAGACCCCGTGGCGTTTGGCGATCGCGGCGACGCCGGCGATGTCGTCGGTGCCACCGGTGCTGGTGCCACCGACGCAGGCGATGATACCCGCGGGCAGCAAGCCTGCCTTCTTGTCGGCGACGATCGCCGCCTCGAGGGCCGCTATGTCCATGGCGCGAAAGCGGCCGGCGACCGGAATGCGCACGAGATTGTCCTCGCCGATGCCGGCCACCCAGATCGCCCGGTCGATCGAAGTATGCACCTGATCCGACGAATAGATGCGCAACCGCGCCTGCCCCGTCAGGCCCCTTTTGTTGCCTTGCCAGTCGAGCGCGCGTTCGCGCATCGTCAGCACCGCCGCCAGCGTCGCCGAGGAGGCAGAATCCTGGATGACGCCGGAAAAACCTTCCGGCAGGCCGAGCGCCTGGCGCATCCAATCGACAGTCCGAGTTTCGAGTTCTGTCGCCGCCGGCGAGGTCTGCCACAGCATGCACTGCGCGGCCATTGCCGAGACCAGATACTCAGCCACCACAGAAACTGGTGCCGCGTTGGCCGGAAAATAGGCGAAGAAGCGAGGATGCTGCCAATGCGTCATGCCCGGCACGATCTTCTCCTCGAAGTCGGCGAAGATCCTGTCCATCGGCTCCGCGTCTTCGGGCGGCGAGGCTTCTATGCTCCTGAATATGTCGCCGGACTCGATCCGCGGCCGTACCGGGCGCTGGCGCAGCGTTTCGCGGTAGTCGGCGCCCCAGTCAGCGGCCCGCCGCGACCATTGCCGGAAATCATCACTGTTCATCCTGTCCTCCCGACATGATCGCTTCACCGGCGCCCTTCGCCCGGTTTTCAAAACGACTGTTAAACATTTGCAACCACCGGAGAAATCCGGCGCGTCCTTATCCCGGGAAATCCGGCAGACTGGCAAACGCCGTCTTCAAGGCGCTCGACCATCCCTCGGAGATCGTGCGGTAGTACGGGTCGTCATGACCGATCCGTTTCTTCAACCCGACCTGGAAGGCATCCTTTTCCAGGAAAAGCAGATCCAGCGGCAGCCCGACCGACAGGTTCGACTTCAGCGTGGAATCGAACGATACCAGAAGCAGCTTCACGGTCTCCGCGAGACTCATCGACCGGTCATAAGCGCGAATGATGATCGGCTTGCCGTATTTGGTCTCGCCGATCTGGAAAAAGGGCGTGTCATCGGTCGATTCGATGAAATTGCCCTCGGGATAGATCATGAACAGGCGCGGTGCGCTGCCCTTTATCTGGCCGCCCAGGATGAAGGAGGCGTTGAAGTAGGAATCGGCCTTGTCGCCGGCGGGCGAGGAATGGGCGATGACGTCCTTGACGGTTTCGCCGACCAGCCGCACCGTCTGGTACATGGACGGCGTTTCGAGCACTGCCGCGTGCCGGTCGCCAACCGCCTTGGTGCGCTCGTCGAGCACGCTGATCACGGCTTGCGTCGTCGCCAGATTGCCGGCCGACATCAGCACGATGACGCGCTCACCGGGATCTTCCCAGACATGCATCTTCTTGAAGGTGGAGATCGAGTCCATGCCGGCATTGGTGCGCGTGTCCGACATGAACACGAGCCCGCGATCGATCTTGAGGCCGACGCAATAGGTCATGGTTTACTCTTCCGGCAGCGAACCGTAAAAACCGCGTCGCGTCGGAACGGATCCATGCGGCGCGCTCAGGTCCTTGTTTTCATGCATGTCGTCACCCAAACCAAGGTGGCGTTGGACGACCTGCATCGGGTGACTACTGCTCCACCGTGACGGTGACGGCAAGCCGCTCTTGCGCCTCTCCCAGCAGAATCCCCGAAACCGGCGACGCATCGCGATAGTCGCGCCCCGTCGCCACTCTCACATAGCGCTCATCAGGAGAGATACCGTTGGAGGGGTCGAAGGCAACCCAGCCGAGGCCCTGGACATGCGCTTCGGCCCAGGCATGGCTTGCCGCCTGCTCGATGGCCGCGTCCATCATCAGATAGCCGCTGACATAGCGTGCCGGGAAACCCATGGCGCGGGCGGTGGCGGCAAAGATATGGCTATGATCCTGGCAGACCCCGGTTTTCAGCGCGAGAGCCTCTTCAGCCGGGGTCGTCGCATTGGTGGTGCCCGGCGCATAGGCGACCCGCTCGGAGATGATAGCCATCAGACGGTGCAGTCTTTCGATATCGGTGCCCTTGCCGGCTGCCTCGGCGAGTGCGCGAATGCCATCGCCGATCATGGTCAAAGGCGTCTCCTGTGCGAACAGCCAGAGCGGCGCGAATCCCTGATGCGGCCCACAAACCCCCGATGTATCGCGCGTCACCACCTCGCCTGACGCCTCGACCGTAATGAAATCATGGTCACCCTCGACGCTCAACAATCGGGTGTCATTGCCGTAGTGGTCGGCAAATCGCACTTCCTCGCGCGCGCCTTCTACCTTCAGGGCCCAGGACAGCACGGTCTGCGTGCGCCCGCTCACCGGAAGCAGCCGCAGCCGCTGCAGCAGGTACTGCACCGGTGCGTCGTAACGGTATTCGGTCCGATGGGTGATCTTGAGCCGCATGGCCTCCTCAATAGAACCTGTAATCCTGCGCGATCTCGTCGCCGAGCCTGGTGTTGTCGCGAATGAAGCCGGCAAGGAATTCATGCAGGCCGGCGTCGAAAATATCCTTGATCGAGCCTGCCTGCAGCATGGCCTGGGTCTTTTCCGCCGTCGCATGGCAGGGATGGCGCCCGCCATAGTCGTCGCCGAGGAACTTCAGGTGCTCGGCCAGGAAGCGATAGCAGAAGGTCAGCGATCGCGGCATGCGCACATTGAGGATCAGATAGTCGGCGATGTTGGTCGGCTTGTAGTCGGCGTCGTAGACCCAGCGGTAGGAGCGGTGCGCCGATACCGAGCGCAGGATCGATTCCCACTGGTAATTGTCGAGCGTCGAGCCGACCCAGGAGATCGACGGCAAGAGCACGTAGTACTTCACGTCGAGGATGCGCGCCGTATTGTCGGCGCGCTCGACATAGGTGCCGAGCTGCGAGAAATCGAAGATCTCGTTGCGCAGCATGGTGCCGTAGAACGAGCCGCGGATCAGCGCCGTTTCGCGCTTGATCGCATCGAGCACGTTTGGCAGGTCACGCTCGTCGATCGGCCTTGCCAGCATGCGCTTCAGCGCCATCCAGGCCTCGTTGATGCTCTCCCAGGTCTCCCGCGTCAGCGCGGTACGCACCATGCGGGCATTGTTGCGTGCCGTCTCGATCGACGACATCGTGCTCGACGGGTTCGACGTGTCGCGCAACAGGAAGTCGGCTACATCGGCCGCCGTATAGTCCTGATACTTCTGCGTGTAGGCGACGTCGGAGCCGGCGCTGAGCAGCACCGAATTCCACTCTTCCGACGCGCTCTGCGTGCGCGTCAGCGCCATGCGCAGGCCCGCATCGACCAGACGCGCCATGTTTTCCGCCCGCTCGATATAGCGGTTCATCCAGTAGAGCCCGTTGGCGGTGCGGCCGAGAAGCATGGAGTGGCCCTTCGGGCTAGTGAGCAGGGAATAGTGAGTAGCGAGTAGGGAATGTTCGAATTTCGATTGGATACGGCATCGTTCTGTCCCCTCTGATACCAACTACTGCCTACTGCCTACTGCCTACTGACTACTGACTACTGACTACTGACTACTCATCTCAATCATCCAGCACCCAGGTATCCTTCGTGCCGCCGCCTTGCGAGGAATTGACCACCAGAGAGCCCTCCTTAAGCGCGACGCGCGTGAGCCCGCCCGGCACGATCTGGATGCGGTCGGAGACCAGCACATAGGGTCTCAGATCGACATGGCGCGGCGACAGGCCCTTTTCGGTCAGGATCGGACAGGTCGAGAGCGCCAACGTCGGCTGGGCGATGTAATTGGACGGCTTGGCCTGCAGCTTCTTGGCGAAATCCTGGCATTCGTTCTTGGTCGCCGCCGGTCCGACCAGCATGCCATAGCCGCCTGAACCGTGCACTTCCTTGATCACCAGCTCATCGATGTGTTCGAGTACATATTTCAGGCTGTCCGGCTCCGAACAGCGCCAGGTCGGAATATTGCCGAGGATCGCCTTGCGGCCGGTGTAGAATTCGACGATCTCGGGCATGTAGGAATAGATCGCCTTGTCGTCGGCGATACCGGTTCCCGGCGCATTGGCGATCGTGATGTTGCCGGCCCGGTAGACATCCATGATGCCAGGCACGCCGAGCGCGGAGTCCGGCCGGAAAGTCAGCGGATCGAGGAAGGCATCGTCCACCCGGCGATAGAGCACGTCGATCTGCTTGTAGCCTTCGGTCGTGCGCATCGCGACATGACCGTCCACCACGCGCAAATCCTGCCCCTCGACCAGTTGCACCCCCATCTGATCGGCCAGGAAGGCATGTTCGAAATAGGCGGAGTTGTAGCTGCCGGGCGTCAGCACGGCGATGGTCGGCGTGCCCTTGGCGTTCTGCGGCCGCACCGCCGCCAGCGACTGGCGCAAAAGCTGCGGATAGTTCTCCACCGGCCGCACCTTGATTTGTTGGAACAACTCGGGGAAGAGCTGCATCATCGTCTCGCGGTTTTCCAGCATGTAGGAAACGCCCGATGGGGTGCGCGCATTGTCCTCCAGCACGTAGAACTCGTTTTCGCTGATGCGCACGATGTCGACGCCGATGATGTGGGTGTAGACGCCGGCGGGTGGCCTGACCCCGATCATCTCGGGCAGGAAGGCTTCGTTCCTGGCGATCAGGTCGCGGGGAACGCGTCCGGCCCGCAGGATTTCCTGGCGGTGATAGATGTCGTCGAGAAAGGCGTTCAGTGCCTGCACGCGCTGCTCGATGCCTTGCGTGAGGCGGCGCCACTCATTGCCAGAAATGATGCGCGGAACGATGTCGAAGGGGATAAGCCGCTCGGAGGCTTCCTGCTCGCCATAGACGGCGAAGGTGATGCCGGTTTTGCGGAAGACGCGTTCGGCGTCCTGCATTTTCTCGGTAAGCCTGGCCGGGTCCTGCTCTTTCAGCCAGCGATCGTAAGCCGAATACGGTCTTCTAAGTCCGGAGACCTCCGGAAGCATTTCATCGAACGCTGCCAATCGCATACTCCCCTGTGACGCCATTTCACTGGCGCCGCTGGAGAAAATCAAGCGTAATCGGTGATTTGAGGGATGCGGACGATCAGTATGTCGCCCCTGCCTAAAATTGAGGCAGCTGAAATATGAGCTTGGTCAGCCTTTGCCTCATGCTCGGGCAATGGGCTCCGACGCTAGAAGGCGCGAAAGGTGACGACGGTGAACGTGTCCTTGATGCCGGGGAGAATCTGCACCTTCTCGTTGACGAAGTGGCCGACATCCTCCTCGTCGTCGACATAGAACTTGGCGAGCAGATCGTAATTGCCGGCAGTGGAGTAGATTTCCGAGGCGATCTCGGCGTCGGCGAGCGCGCTGGCAACCTCATACGACTTGCCCAGTTCGCATTTGATCTGCACGAAAAACGCCTTCATGGCTCCGCCCTGCTAAACGTCCAATCCAAGCGGCCCTTCTGGCAGACTGGAGGCGGGCTTTCAAGCGCTGGAACGGTACTTAGCCGGTTCGGGCGTTGGCCACGCCTCCCGCAATTCCGCCAAGGCTGCCTGGACTTCGTCGCGCGACAACACTGAATATTCGCCGCCGGTGAAACCCTGAAGCGCCACCAAACGTATGTTAGGATGCCTGCACGGGCAGGATTTTTCGAAAGGCAAGTTCTCGAAAGACAAGGGAAACAGGCTATGCGCCGCACGCTTTTCGCATTCGCATTCCTTCCTCTCCTCCTGCCCTTGTCGGCGTTTGCCGGCGAGGCCGAGATCAAGGCGGCGCAAGCGGCCATTGACGGCCAGCTGAGAGCGTTCCTGGCCGATGACGGCGTCACGGCCTACAGCTTCGCCGCACCGAACGTGAAGCGGATCTTCCCGACCGTCGACACCTTCATGAACATGGTGACCAACGGCTACGCGCCGGTGCGCAACCCACGGAGCTACTCGTTCGGCAAGGTCGAGGAGACGGGTCCGACCTCGATCATCCAGCAGGTGCTGATCGTCGGCCCTGACGGCAAGGACTATGAAGCTGTCTACACGTTGGAGCGACAGCCCGACGGCACGTTCCAAATCACCGGCTGCAGCCTGCGCGCGTCGAATTCGCTGAGCACCTGAACCGTCACAGCGCCGGGATATCGCCCCTCGCCCAGCCCCCGGTAATTTCGGCAGCGCGTGCCTCGAAAGTGCCGGTCTCTATCGCGGCGCGTATGTCCTGCATCAGCTTCTGATAATAGGACAGATTGTTCCAGGTCAGAAGCATCGCACCGAGCGCCTCTTGCGAGCGCACGAGATGGTGCAGATAGGCGCGGGAATAATCGCGTGCCGCCGGGCAGTCGCTTTCCTCATCGAGGGGTCGTGGATCGTCGGCATGGCGGGCGTTGCGCAGATTGACCTTGCCGCGCCTTGTATAGGCAAGCCCATGCCGGCCGGCCCGCGTCGGCATCACGCAGTCGAACATGTCGATGCCGCGCGCCACCGATTTCAAGATGTCGTCCGGCGTGCCGACCCCCATGAGATAGCGGGGTTTGTCATCAGGCAGTTCCGGGCAGGTGATGTCGAGCATGTCGAGCATGACCGCCTGCGGTTCACCGACGGCAAGGCCGCCGACCGCATAGCCTTTCAGATCCATCGCGCTCAGCGCTTGCGCAGAACGCACGCGCAAATCCGCATTGTCGCCGCCTTGCACGATGCCGAACATCGCCTTGCCCGGCTGGTCGCCGAACGCCGTCTTGCAGCGCTCAGCCCATCGCAGCGACAATTCCATGGCGCGCTCGATCTCCTTGAGCGCGGCCGGTAGCGCCGTGCATTCGTCGAGTTGCATCTGGATGTCTGAATCGAGCAGGCCCTGGATCTCGATCGAACGTTCCGGCGACATTTCGTATGCAGCGCCATCGATATGGGAGCGAAATGTGACGCCCTTCTCGGTCAATTTCCGAAGCTTCGACAACGACATGACCTGGAAGCCACCGCTGTCGGTCAGGATCGGATGCGGCCAGCGGGCGAATTCGTGCAGGCCGCCAAGCTTCGCCACGCGTTCGGCGCCGGGCCGCAGCATCAAATGGTAGGTATTGCCCAGGATGATATCGGCGCCGACGCCGCGCACCTGATCCATGTACATCGTCTTGACCGTGCCGCCGGTGCCGACCGGCATGAAGGCAGGCGTGCGGATTTCGCCGCGCGGCATGCTGATCAAGCCGCGCCGCGCCTTGCCTTCGGTCGCCAGCACCTTGAAGGTGAACGTCTCAGCCATTGAATTCCTTGTCGTGTGCCGGTGCGCCCGGAGCCTGTTCGTCCAGCGACTGGCGATAGTGGATGCAGCCGCGCATGAATTTTGGCCAGGGCGGCACGGCGATTGCCGGATCGATCTTCTCGGGCAGCAGGTCCCACAAATCGGGATGATGCCAGCAAAGATCGTGCCCCGATGCATCGCGATGCTGGCGAATGCCGGCGCGCAATTTTTTGACTTCGGCGATCAAACTGCTCCGGTCCAGCCTGTCGAGGTCATCGTCCATCGCTCATCTCCGCTCGATACAGCAGGCTTGCATCTCCGTAGGAGTAAAATCTGTAATCGTGCTCAATGGCGTGTGCATAGGCGGCGCGCATCGTATCGAGGCCGCTGAAGGCCGAAACCAGCATGAACAGCGTCGAACGCGGCAGATGGAAATTGGTCATCAGCATGTCGGCGGTGCGAAAACGGTAGCCGGGCGTGATAAAGATGTCGGTCGGGCCGGACCATGCAGCCAGCACGCCATCCTCTCGCGCGGCGCTTTCCAGCAGGCGCAGCGAGGTCGTACCGACGGCAATGACGCGCCCGCCCCTCGCCTTTGCCGCATTCAACGCGTCGGCTGTTGCCTCGCTGACTGAGCCGATCTCCGCATGCATCTTGTGGTCGGCGGTGTCGTCCACCTTCACTGGCAGGAACGTGCCGGCGCCGACATGGAGCGTGACGAAGCGGCGTTCGATCCCCTTTGCGTCGAGTGCGGCAAACAGCTCCGGCGTGAAATGCAGACCGGCCGTCGGCGCCGCTACGGCACCTTCCTCCCGGGCATAGATGGTCTGATAATCGGCCCGATCGCGCTCGTCGTCATCCCGCTTCGAGGCGATGTAGGGCGGCAGTGGGATGTGGCCGACCGCATGCAGCGCCTCATCGAGGAAAGGGCCCGACAGGTCGAAGCCGAGCAGCGCCTCGCCCGCCTCGCCCTTTTCGATCACCGTGGCGTCAAGCTGGCCGAGGAAGCAGGAATTGCCGTCATGGCCGAAATGGATGCGGTCGCCGACGGCAACGCGCTTGCCCGGCCGCATGAAGGCCAGCCAACGGTCCGGCGCCATCCGCATGTGCAATGTGGCTTCGACCTGCGCCGCCGCCTCGCCGCGCCGCCTGATACCTTTGAGTTGCGCCGGGATAACCTTGGTGTCGTTGAAGACCAGCACGTCGCCGGCCTGGAGCAGGGAAGGCAGGTCGCTGACCGCCCGGTTCGAAACCCCCTCGCCGGGCCTGACCACCAGCATCTTTGCGCTGTCGCGCGGCTCTGCCGGGCGCAGCGCGATACGCTCTTCCGGCAGGTCGAAATCGAACAGATCGACACGCATCAGAAGAGCCTGATAAGCAGCGCCCCGGCCAGAAGCAGCACCGCGCCGGTCACGCGGCCGAGCGAGATTTCGCGAACCGCGACGCCGAGGAACCCGACGCGGTCGATCAGCATGCCGGCCAGCAACTGGCCCGCCACCAGGAACGCCATCAGGGCGGCGGCGCCTATGCGCGGCGTCAGGATGGTGGACAGCGTGACGTAGAAGCCGCCCAGCATGCCGCCGGCGATGAACAGCCAGGGCGCGGGCGCCTTCCAGTCGAGCGAGATGCCTTGCAGCCTCACCACCGCGACGGCAATGATGCCGAGCACGATGGCGCCCGACAGGAACGAAAACGCAGCCGCCGCGACCGGGAGCCCCAGGCCGCGCGCCAACTGCGAATTGATCGGCGCCTGAATGGCAATGAAGGCGCCGGACAGGATGCCGAGAAGCGACCAGACGACGCCCATCATTGTCCTGTCGCCTTACTTGACGTCGGCCGCGACCTTCAGCGACACGATCTTATCGGGATCCTGCACCGGCTCGCCGCGCTTGATCTTGTCGACATTGTCCATGCCTTCGATGACCTGGCCCCAGACCGTGTACTGGCGATTGAGGAAGGCTGCATCGTCGAAGCAGATGAAGAACTGCGAATTGGCGGAGTTCGGATTCTGCGAGCGCGCCATCGAGCAGGTGCCGCGGCTGTGGTTGGCATTGGAGAATTCGGCCTTGAGATCCGGCTTGTCGGAACCGCCCATGCCAGCGCGGGAAGGCGCGAAAGAGGGCTTGCTCGAATTGCCGAACTTGACGTCGCCGGTCTGCGCCATGAAGCCCTCGATGACGCGGTGGAAGACCACGCCGTCATAAGCGCCTTCGCGGGCCAGTTCCTTGATGCGGGCGACATGGCCGGGCGCCAGGTCGGGAAGCATTTCGATGACGACCTTGCCCTTGGTCGTTTCCATGATGAGCGCGTTTTCGCGATCCTTGATGTCGGCCATGTCTGATATCCTTTTCAAAAAACAGAACTATTTGTCGGCGGCGATGCGCACCTTGATCATCCGGTCGGGATCGGTGACCGTGCCGTTGTCGGCCTCGTCGCCCTTCTTGATGTGGTCCACGAGTTCCATGCCGCTGACGACATTGCCCACGATGGTGTACTGGCCGTCGAGCGGCGGCGCCGGCGCGAACATGATAAAGAACTGCGAGTTTGCCGAGTTCGGATCCTGCGAGCGTGCCATGCCGACCACGCCGCGCTTGTAGTGCTCGGTCTGCGAGAATTCCGCCGGCAGGTCCGGCAGGTCGGAGCCGCCGGTACCGACAGCCTGGGCGTTGAAGCCCTTGTTCATGTTGCCGAATTTGACGTCGCCTGTCTGCGCCATGAAGCCGTCGATGACGCGGTGGAAGGCGACGTTGTCATAGGCATGCTCACGCACCAGCTTCTTGATCTGCGCGACATGCTTGGGCGCGAGATCGGGACGCAGCGCAATGGTTACATCGCCGTCCTTCAACGTTATGATCATGGTGTTTTCCGGGTCGGCGGCATAGGCTGAGACCGATGCGGTCACGAGACCGGCAAGCACGACGAGGAACGAGGCGAGCTTTTTCAGCTGCATGGTCTTCTCCGAGAAACCTATTTTGCGAATTTAGCGGTGAGCGCACCGGCGACCGCGGCCGGCACGAAGGGGCGGATGTCGCCGCCCATCGAGGCAATCTGGCGGACAAGTGTGGCGGTAATGGTTCTAACCGAGGGGCTGGCGGGCAGAAAAACCGTTTGCAGCTCAGGCGCCATCGTTTCGTTCATGCCGGCCATCTGCATCTCGTAGTCGAGATCGGTGCCGTCGCGCAGGCCGCGGATCATGATCGAGGCTCCCTGTTTCCTGGCCGCATCGATGACCAGCCCGTCGAAGGCGACCACCTTGATGCGTGTGCCGTCGCGGCCGAATTCGGCCTTGGTCGCGGCCTCGATGAGTTCGACCCGCTCCTCGAAGGAAAACAGCGGCTTCTTGCCGGGATGGATACCGATCGCCGCATAGACGATGTCCGCCACGGCCAGCGACGCCTTCAGCACGTCGAGATGGCCGTTGGTCAACGGGTCGAAGGAGCCGGCATAAAGGGCGATGCGCTCTGTCATGCCGGTGCTTCTAACGGGCGCGCGGACGGAAGGCAAATCTCATTGATGCGATCCCCTTGAACCTTTTTGCAGGGATGAACGACAGATGAATGCGCCGATCACGAACGCTTCACGCAGCGTTCACTACCTTGCCCCTTTAAGAAGATGAAACCAAAGTCCCATGTAAGCGTTGTAGAGCGCAGGAGAACACGCACATGCTGATCTACATGCTCGCCACTGCAATGACCGTCGCCATGCTGATTGCCACTGTATTCGGGCTGCATCAGGAGGCCCAGCGCGTCCGCATCAAGACCAACGCCAAACGCTTCGAAGGGTTCGGCCCCCGCAAGCCTCACCGTCACTATTGAATTAGCCTGAATTTGTTGCGACGCGCCGGCCGATTGGCCGGCGTTGCCATGTCTGGGCCAAGCCAGACTTATTGCGCATCATCCGGGCCGGCATCCGCCGCTGGATCGATCTCGGCACCAACCTCGACGATTTCTTCCTCGTCCGATTGCGGCTCGGAAATGCGCTCGACCGAAACCACCTTCTCGCCTTCAGCCGTGTTGAAAATGGTCACGCCCTTGGTGGCACGGCTGGCGAAGCGGATGCCGTTGACCGGCACCCGGATAACGGTACCGCCGTCGGACACCAGCATGATCTGGTCGTCATTGCCGACCGGGAAGGTTGCCACCAGCCTGCCGATCTCGGCCGTCTTCGACACGTCGGTGGCCCGAATGCCCTTGCCGCCGCGTCCGGTCAGACGGAAATCATAGGACGATGAGCGCTTGCCGTAGCCGTATTCCGTCACCGTCAGCACGAACTGCTCATGCGCCTTGAGGAACTCATAGCGCTCGTCCGACAGCTCCGCCTCCTCGCCGACCTCTTCGTTGGTCAACGCGATCTCTTCCTCCTCACCTGCCGGGATGCCGGCGGCCAGGCGCCGTTCGGCCACCACGCGCTTCAGATAGGCGGCGCGTTCGGCCGGCGGCGCATCGACATGCTCGATGACAGCCATCGAAATGACGCGATCGGTTTCGGCCATGGCGATGCCGCGCACGCCGACCGAGTTGCGGCTCTGGAAGACGCGCACATCGCCGACGGAAAAGCGGATGCACTGGCCGGAGCTGGCGGTCAGAAGCACGTCGTCATTGTCGGTGCAGGTCTCGACGCCGAGGATCTCGTCGCCCTCCTCCTCCAGCTTCATGGCGATCTTGCCATTACGGTTGACTTGGACGAAGTCAGAGAGCTTGTTGCGGCGCACCGTGCCGCGCGTGGTGGCGAACATCACGTCGAGCTCGCCCCAGCTCGTCTCATCTTCCGGCAACGGCATGATTGTGGTGATGCGCTCGCCCTGCTCCAGCGGCAGCATGTTGATCAGCGCCTTGCCGCGTGACTGCGGATTGCCGATCGGCAGGCGCCAGACCTTCTCCTTGTAGACGATGCCGCGCGAGGAGAAGAACAGCACCGGCGTGTGCGTATTGGCCACGAACAGGCGGGTGACGAAATCCTCTTCCTTGGTCGACATGCCCGAGCGACCCTTGCCGCCGCGGCGTTGCGCCCGGTAGAGCGACAACGGCACGCGCTTGATGTAGCCGGAATGGCTCACCGTCACGACCATGTCTTCGCGCTGGATCAGGTCCTCGTCTTCCATGTCCGCGCCGCCTTCGCTCAGCTCGGTGCGGCGCGGCGTGCCGAATTCGTCACGCACGGCCGCGAGCTCGTCCTTGACGATCTGCTGGACGCGGGCGCGGGACGACAGGATATCGAGATAATCGACGATCTCGGCGCCGATCGTGTTCAACTCGTCGGCGATTTCGTCGCGGCCGAGTGCCGTCAGGCGCTGCAGGCGCAACTCCAGGATCGCGCGCGCCTGTTCCTCGGACAGATTGTAGGTGCCGTCCTCGTTGATGCGGTGGCGCGGGTCGTCGATCAGGAGGATCAGCGATTCGACGTCGCCGGACGGCCAGCGCCGCTCCATCAACTGCTCGCGCGCGGTCTGCGGGTCCGGCGCGGTGCGGATCAGTTTTATCACTTCATCGATGTTGGCGACTGCGATTGCGAGGCCGACCAGCACGTGGGCCCGGTCGCGCGCCTTGCGCAGCAGGAACTTCGTGCGTCGGGTGACCACCTCCTCGCGGAAGGACACGAATGCTCTCAGCATGTCGGTCAGCGTCAGCAGTTCGGGCTTGCCGCCATTGAGCGCCACCATGTTGGCGCCGAAAGAGGTTTGCAGCGGCGTGAAGCGATAGAGCTGGTTGAGGATGACGTCGGCCACGGCGTCGCGCTTCAGCTCGACGACGACTCTATAGCCCTGGCGGTCGCTCTCGTCGCGAATGTCGGAAATGCCCTCGATGCGCTTGTCGCGCACCAGTTCGGCCATCTTCTCGATCATCGACGACTTGTTCACCTGGTAGGGAACTTCGGTGATGATGATCGATTCGCGGTCATTGCCGCGGGCCTCGATGTTGACCTTACCGCGCATGACGATGGAGCCGCGGCCGGTCGAATAGGCGCTGTAGATGCCGGAGCGGCCGAGCACGATGCCGCCGGTCGGGAAATCCGGCCCCGGAATGATTTCCATCAGCGCCGGCAGGTCGATGGCCGGATTGTCGATGATCGCGATCGCGGCGTTGCAGACTTCGCCCAGATTGTGCGGCGGGATGTTGGTGGCCATGCCGACGGCGATGCCGCCCGAGCCATTGACCAGCAGATTGGGAAAGCGCGCCGGCAGGACCTTCGGCTCGCTGCCGGAAGCATCGTAAGTGTCCTGGAAATCGACCGTATCCTTGTCGATATCCTCCAGCAGTTCATGCGCGACCTTGGTCAGCCGCGACTCGGTGTAGCGCATGGCCGCCGGCGGATCGCCGTCGATCGAGCCGAAATTGCCTTGCCCGTCGATGAGCGGCACGCGCAGCGACCAGTCCTGCGCCATGCGCACCAGGGCGTCATAGATAGAGGCGTCGCCATGCGGATGGTATTTACCCATCACGTCGGCGACCGGGCGCGCCGACTTCACATATTTGCGGTTCCAGTGATAGCCGCTCTCATGCGCGGCGAAGAGAATGCGGCGATGCACCGGCTTCAGCCCGTCGCGCACGTCGGGCAGCGCGCGGCTGACGATCACGCTCATGGCGTAATCGAGATAGGAGCGCTGCATCTCCTCGATAATCGAAATCGGCTCGATGCCGGTGGGGCCGCCGTCGGCGCCGCGCGGTGTTTTTTGGTCGGTCAAATCGGATCACAATCTAAACAGGAATCACTTGCCGTATATATAGGAAGCGCGGCCGAAACTCCAATGTCGATGGCACTTTTCCAGTGTCGATTTTGGCGGTGATTTCAAAAGGATACCGGTGATTGCGACGATATGGCCGATGTGCTTTTCGAAGCCATCGACACAAAGGCTCGCCATCTCGTGTTAGCGGCGGCCCGCGCGGCGGGCGCGATAGCCGCCGGGCGTCTCGCCCATTTCGCGCCGGAAGCGGCGATTGAAGGTCGAAAGGTCCCCGAAGCCGGCCTCGAAGGCGACCGTCGAGATGGCATCGTCGGAAATGCGTAGCCGCACCGCCGCCCGGTGCAGCCTGGTCCTCAGCAGAAACCGGTAGGGGGTCATTCCGGCAATCTGGCGGAATGTGCGCAGGAAATGATACGGACTGGTCGCCGTCTCCCGGGCAAGCACGGCCAGCGAAAGCGGCTGATCGGCATCGACCTCGATACGCCGAACCGCCTCCGCGATCCGTTTCTGGTCGCGGCCGCTGGGTGTCCGCGCCACCTTGGTGTGCCCTGAGCTTGCGGCGACTGCTGCGCCGGCAATGCGCAAGCCGAGTTCCTCGAAAGCAGCGGTTTCGCCCACATCGCGCGCGGCCTCCGCTTCGGCCAGCAGCGGCATCAGCGCCGGCAGGGGCGGCAGGCGCGGCGTCTCGAAGGCCAGCATTCTGGCGCCTGGTACGTTCTCCACGATCCGTTCCATATAGGCCGGAGCAAAATGGAAGGAGAGGCAGCGGTCGCCGGCGCCGTGCTCGTGGCCGCATTCGTAGCATGTGCCGGGATTACCGAGCAGCACCGCGCCTGGCGCGAGCATCGCGGTGCCCTGGCTGGCGCGATAGCGGAAGGTGCCGCTGGTCACCGCGGCGACGCAGAACGTCCGGTGCTCCTCCTCGAACGGCCGGTCGCCGGCGCCGGCCGTGCACACCACGTCCGACACCTGCCAGCCTGGCCCCGAGGCAATGATCCTGTCGCTCGTCGTCATAGCCTGAAAGATAGCAATTTTTCCCAAGCGCAGAACCCTGCCCCGGCCTATCGCTTGCGGTCTCCTGACAGCATGAAGGCACCAGCCATGACCAACCAGCCCACTTTTACCGAGGCCCTGCACAGCGACGGGCCCGCCCCCGGCTTTGCCGAGAATTTGGATCTCTACGGCCGCTTCGTCGGCGCCTGGACTTTCGATGCCAGCCGTCATCTCGAGGACGGCACCGTGCTGACCGGACGCGGCGAGGTGCATTTCGGCTGGGTGCTGGAAGGCCGCGCGATCCAGGACGTCTGGATCCTGCCCGCGCGCGATGCCGGCCCCTCGCCTTCTCTCGGCAAATGGACCTTTTATGGCACGACCTTGCGCGTCTACGATCCCGGCGCAAATGCCTGGCATATTTTCTGGAGCGATCCGCGCAACCAGTATTACAGCCGCCAACTCGGTCGCGCCGAAGGCGACACGATTGTCCAAGTGGGCGCCGACGGCACCGGTTCCTCCGTACGTTGGAGCTTTTCACGAATAACCGAAAATTCCTTCCGCTGGCTCGGCGAGCGCTCGCACGACAATGGCGCGACATGGCGGCTCGAAGTGGAGTTCCTGGCGCGGCGCTCTGGCCGTACCTGATCAAGCAGCCCGCGACGCAAACTCAGGCATTCCCTGCGTTCTTTCGCGTCTCCCTCGGCCCAGCCGGCTTTCGCAGAGTTCGCGAGCCGCCTCTCCCCAGCCGGTTTCCTCCGTCCCTGCTTTGCTCTACCAATGTCGGGATGCGGGCTCGGCCCGGCGGGAGGGGTGAGAGATGCCGAGTTTCGACAGCCTGTTCAACGCCTTCGTCACCATTCTGGTGACCATCGACCCGCCCGGGCTGGCGCCGCTGTTTCTGGCGATAACGCGCGGCATGAACCGCGAGGAGCGCCAGCAGGTCTCGGTCCGCGCTTCGGTCATCGGCTTCCTGGTGATGGCGCTGTTCGCGGTTGCCGGCGCCTCGATCCTGTCGGTGTTCGGCATCACGCTGCCGGCCTTCCGTGTCGCCGGCGGCTTTTTGCTCTTCTTCATCGCTTTTGAAATGGTGTTCGAGCGCCGGCAGGACCGTAAGGAGAAGATCGGCGACGTGGCCATCACCAAGGACATGATCCACAACATCGCCGCTTTCCCGCTGGCGATCCCGCTGATCGCCGGCCCCGGCGCGATTTCGGCGACTGTGCTGCTCTCCGGCTCGTTTCAGGGCTTTGGCGCCCAGGCGGCACTGGTCGGCATCATCTTCGTCTGCCTCGCCATCACCTATCTCGTGTTCGTGCTGTCGGAGCGCATAGACCGCATCCTCGGCCAGACCGGCCGTTCGATCCTGACCCGCCTGCTCGGCGTTATCCTGGCGGCACTTGCCGTCCAGTTCGTGGCTGACGGCATCAAGGCGCTGATGGCCTCATAGGCCGCTTATTTTGCCGTCGTGTCGATAATTTCGAAATCGTGGGTAATGGCGGCGGTCTTGGACATCATGGCCGAAGCCGAACAGTATTTTTCGATCGAGAGATCGATCGCCCGCTTCACCTTGTCGGGCGACAGCGCCCTGCCCTTGACGATGAAATGCATATGAATGCGGGTGAACACCTTGGGATCGGTCTCGGCTCGGTCGGAATCGAGCTCGACCACACAGTCCTCGATCGCCTCGCGCCCCTTTTCGAGGATATGGACGACATCATAGGCCGAGCAGCCGCCGGTGCCGATCAGCACCAGTTCCATCGGGCTCGGCCCCGGCGTTCTCCCTTCAGGGCCGAACGCGGTCCCCAGTACGACCTTATGGCCTGTGCCGGACTCGCCGACGAAGGTGCGTTCCTCGACCCATTTGATGCGTGCTTTCAACTGATATTCCTTCCACTCGGGATCACGGTCTGGCTTGCGCGACGCCGAAGACCACGTCGTGCAAGATTCTGCCGGGCACCAGCGTAAAGACACCGGCACCCACCAACGCAAAGACATACAGCGCAATCATCGCCTTGCGGTGCTTGGCGACGCGGTGATTGCGTGCATGCCAGACCGCCAGCGGCACCGTGACCAGCACCAGGATCGACAAGAGATGGATCGGGCTGAAAGGGCCAATGAGCCGTATCTGCTGGATCCAGAAACTCGAGATGGCGACGGCCAGCATCAGCGCCGCCCAGAGATAGCCCATCGCGCGGTGGCGCAGCGTGCCTTTCGGCAGCGCCAGCTGCGCGCCGCCTATCGCCAGCGCGGCAAAGGCCGCGAACGCATGCCATGGGATCGGAGAACGTGCCGATAGGAGCGGTCCGAGCGACATCGTGCCCTCTCCTAAAATGCCCGTCACGCCGCGTCGATGCTCAGAACGGAATTTCGTCGTCCAGCTCGCGCGACGAACCGCCGCCGCCCTTGGGAGCACCGCCGCCACGATTGAAGCCTTCGTTCGGGCCGGACTGGCCGAAATCGGAACCACGGCTGCCGCCGCCGGAATAACCGCCGACCTGGCCGCCTTCGCCCTGGCCGCGCGCGTCGAGCATCTGCAGCTCGCCGCGGAATCTCTGCAGCACGACTTCCGTCGTGTATTTGTCGGCACCGGTCTGGTCTTGCCATTTGCGTGTCTGCAACTGGCCCTCGACATAAACCTTCATGCCCTTCTTCAGATACTGCTCGGCAACCTTGGCGATGCCCTCATTGAAGATGACGACATTGTGCCACTCGGTCTTTTCCTTGCGCTCGCCGGAATTCTTGTCGCGCCAGCTTTCCGATGTTGCGATGCGGATGTTGACGACCGGCTCGCCAGAATTCAGGCGGCGGATCTCCGGGTCCGCTCCGAGATTGCCGACCAGAATGACCTTATTGACGCTACCCGCCATGATACTTCTCCGCGCTCGTCCGAAACAAATTTTTGTCGCAGCACCTTACAGGTTGCGCACACCCGTTGCCTGCTGTGGCTGCCTTTTCCCACAAGGTTTTTGTTCTCTTTTCGTTCCTATATGCATCGCCGCTCATTGTCAAGGATTGGCAGCAATGCCGGAGCCGCCAGCTTCCTTTTATATGGGCCGCAAAAGACCGCTTGCCAAACCAATAAGTATCGACTTATGCCTTCACCATGATCGAAGCGGAAATTTTCCGGGCGCTGGCCGACCCCACCCGACGCGCCGTCTATGAACGCCTCGCCACCAGCGAGATGACGGTGTCGCAACTGCGCACCGGCATGACGGTGTCGCAGCCGGCTGTGTCGCAGCACCTGGCTGTGCTGCGCGGCGCAGGCTTGGTGGTCGAGCGGCGGGCGGGCCGCAACGCCTATTACCGCGCCGATCCGCAAGGGCTCGACCCGCTGCTCGGCTGGATCGAACGCTACCGGACCTTCTGGCCCGAGCGCATCGAAAAACTGAAGACGGTTCTCAAGGACATGGACCAATGACGCACGCACCAGTGACCGGCGAAAGCCATGCGCGGACCGCTCCCGACGCGATCGAGTTCGAGTGCGATCTTCCCGAGCCGCCGGAAAAGGTATGGCGGGCGTTGACCGTGCCCGAATTGCTTGCGGCCTGGATGATGCCCAACGACATCAATCCTGAGATCGGCAGCAATTTCGCCTTTGCCGGACCCGAAGCCCCGATCGAATGCGAGATCCTCGATGCCGAGCCCGGAAAAAGGCTTCGCTATACCTGGCGGGAACAGCCGCGGCCCGGCGAGGAACGGAACCCGCTCGACAGCATCGTCACCTTCACGCTCGCTCGCACTGTTTCGGGCGGCACGCATCTGCATATCATCCATGAAGGCTTTGCCCGTGCGGCGACATCCGCCGCCAGGCCCATGGTGACCATGGCAGGCGTCGGCTGCCGGCTTTCATTTGCTGCGAGCGCCTCCGGCCGTACGGCCGCCGCCAATTCATTTTGCCTTCTGCAGCGCGCCGCTTGACCGGCCGACACATGAAAAACGGAGAGAGACGATGACCGGTTTTGCCAATCTGGTGCCGATGGTGATCGAGCAGTCGAGCCGCGGCGAGCGCGCCTTCGACATTTTCTCGCGGCTGCTGCGCGAGCGCATCGTCTTTATCAACGGCGAGATCAACGACGGCATGTCGGCGCTGGTCTGCGCCCAGCTTCTGTCGCTGGAATCGGATAATCCCGACAAGGAGATCTCGCTTTACATCAACTCGCCTGGCGGCGTGGTGACCAGCGGCTTCGCCATCTACGACACGATGCAATATGTCAGCTGTCCGGTGTCGACGGTGTGCATGGGCTTTGCCGCCTCGATGGCTTCGTTCCTGCTGATGGCTGGCACGCCGGGACGGCGCATCGCGCTGCCCAACGCCAGCCTCGTCCTGCACCAGCCGCTTGGCGGCTTCCAGGGTCAGGCATCGGACATCCAGCGTCACGCCGAAGGCATCCTGCGCACCAAGCGGCAGATGACCGAGCTCTATGCGCGCCATTGCGGCCGCACCTATGAAGAGGTCGAGCGCACGCTCGACCGGGACTATTTCATGACCGCCGAGGAAGCGAAGGCCTGGGGTCTCGTCGATCATGTCTACGACACCCGCAAAAAGGCGGCATGACCAGCACAAGCACGATGAATTGAGCCGCGACGACCCCGCCATGCGGCGATTTGATGACCGCCGGTCTGGCCACCTAGACGGGGCGACGCTATAACCGGCAGATGATCGACAGCCGCTCATTCCGACCTCGGCGCCTTGCCGTCACCGCCGTCGCCGGTGCGCTCATGCTGGCCGGCGGCGCCTTTGCCGACGACAGCCAGAAAGGCAGCCTGCCCGGTGTGGCCGGCGATTATCGCATCGCCAAGCCGGCCCCGCAGCCCGAACCCGATGACGCCTTCCCCGCCAACGGAAACGGCCAGTTCAAGATCGGCGATACCGATGTCAGGATTTCTGGCAGCATCGCGGTCGATGTCGGCGCCGGCGGCATCAAACCGCCGCGGTAGCTGACATGTCGGGGCCGTCAGTACCTGCGCGTTCCCCCAAAAGAGCAGCCCCGCCGTGCTTTTAGCAAACGGACGGGGCTTTTCTGGATCTATAATCCAATCTTTCGCCGGGAATGTTTTACCGGCTTTCGATTTCGGATGCTTCGCGGCGTTCAGCCGACGATCCGACCAGTAGTCTCTGATTTTGGTGCATCCGGCAGGTTCACGTCGGAAGGCGCTCGCGTCTCCCTGGCATTCATGCCTGCCGCGGCTCCAATCACTGCTGGAGCCTCAAGGGACTGTCCGGTGGCGTCATGCTCCACTCCTGTGTCCGTTGCGACAATCGTCGTCAGAAGCACTGATCGCAGTAGCCCGCGGCGTCTCGCAAGCAGCCTTTGGGCGGCGAGGCCATCGAAAGACAGCCGGCTTCATTGACGTGTGGAGTCTGCTCCCCTCAGCCGGGGACGTCAACCGCTCGATGTCCGATCGGAAAAAATGTGATCGAGCGACATATCCCCTGATGGGAACCACACCGCCTGCTCCACCGCTTTTGTCAGGAGCGTGTTCGGTCTTTGTTCTTTCCGCTTGCCCGTCCGCCCGAAAGACGGTTAAACGACTTGGTCGAGAATTGTGGCGTCTCTCGACGCGGCGGCAAAAATACCTACATAGAGGACGGCCGGTGAAAACCCGCCGATCCCACAAATTCCAGATCTGAGGCGGCGACCGGCAATGGCCGACCATAAATATCTTTCCATTCGCGGGGCGCGCGAACACAATCTGAAGAATGTCGATCTCGACCTGCCGCGTGACAGCCTGATCGTCATGACCGGCCTGTCGGGCTCCGGCAAATCGTCGCTTGCCTTCGACACCATCTACGCCGAAGGCCAGCGCCGCTATGTCGAGAGCCTGTCGGCCTATGCGCGGCAATTCCTCGAAATGATGCAGAAGCCGGACGTCGACCAGATCGACGGCCTGTCGCCGGCCATCTCCATCGAGCAGAAGACCACCTCGAAGAACCCGCGCTCGACGGTCGGCACCGTCACCGAGATATACGATTATATGCGGCTTCTGTTCGCGCGTGTCGGCGTACCCTATTCGCCGGCCACCGGGCTGCCGATCGAGAGCCAGACGGTGTCGCAGATGGTCGATCGCGTGCTGGCGGTCGAGGAAGGCACGCGCCTGTTCATCCTGGCGCCGATCGTGCGCGGCCGCAAAGGCGAATACCGCAAGGAATTGCTCGAGCTGCAGAAAAAGGGATTTCAGCGCGTCAAGGTCGACGGCGTCTTCTACGAGATCGCTGATGTGCCGCCACTCGACAAGAAATACAAGCACGACATCGACGTGGTCGTGGACCGCATCGTCGTGCGTGGCGACCTCGCAACGCGCCTTGCCGATTCCATGGAGACCGCGCTGAAGCTCGCGGAGGGGCTGGCGGTAGCGGAGTTCGCCGACAAGCCGCTCGATGCCAGTCAGACGGGCGAGGATTCGGTCAACAAATCGAAGAACGAGACGCATGAGCGCATCCTGTTCTCGGAAAAATTCGCCTGTCCGGTCTCCGGTTTCACCATTCCCGAGATCGAGCCCAGGCTGTTCTCGTTCAACAACCCGTTCGGCGCCTGCCCGACCTGCGACGGGCTGGGCAGCCAGCGCGCCATCGATCCCAATCTGGTCGTTCCCGACGAGAACGTCTCGCTGCGCGATGGCGCCGTCAGCCCATGGGCGAAATCGACTTCGCCCTACTACGTGCAGACGCTGGAGGCGCTCGGCAAGGCTTACGGCTTCAAGCTCGGCGACAAGTTCAAGGATTTGAGCAGGGAAGCCCAGGAAGCCATCCTGCGCGGCACCGGCGAGCGCGAGATCACCTTCCAGTATGATGACGGCCTGCGCTCCTACAAAACGACCAAGACCTTCGAGGGCGTCATCCCCAACCTCGAGCGGCGCTGGAAAGAGACCGAATCCGCCTGGATGCGCGAGGAAATCGAGCGCTTCATGTCGGCCACCCCCTGCCCGGCCTGTCGTGGCTACAGGCTGAAGCCGGAAGCGCTGGCGGTGAAGATCGCCGGCAAGCACATCGGCGAAGTGACCGAACAGTCGATCCGCAAGGCCGACCAGTGGTTCACCGACCTGCCGGCGCAGCTCAACGACAAGCAGAACGAGATCGCCGTGCGCGTGCTCAAGGAAATCCGCGAGCGGCTGCGCTTCCTCAACGACGTCGGCCTCGACTATCTCACCCTGTCGCGCAATTCCGGCACGCTGTCGGGCGGCGAGAGCCAGCGCATCCGGCTGGCATCGCAGATCGGCTCCGGCCTCACCGGCGTGCTCTACGTGCTGGACGAACCGTCGATCGGCCTGCACCAGCGCGACAATGCGCGCCTGCTCGACACGCTCAAGCACCTGCGCGACATCGGCAACACGGTGATCGTGGTCGAGCATGACGAGGACGCCATCCTGCATGCCGACTACGTCGTCGACATCGGTCCGGCCGCCGGCATCCATGGCGGTGAAATCATTGCCCAGGGCACGCCGCAGCAGGTGATGGCCAACCCGAATTCGATCACCGGCAAATACCTCTCGGGCGAGCTCGAGGTGGCGACACCAGCGGTTCGCCGCGAGGCGAAGAAGAACCGCCGCCTGAAAGTCGTCGGCGCGCGCGGCAACAATCTGAAGAACGTCACCGCCGAAATTCCGCTCGGCACCTTCACCGCCGTCACCGGCGTATCGGGCGGCGGCAAATCGACCTTCCTGATCGAAACGCTTTTCAAGGCGGCCTCGCGCCGCATCATGGGCTCGCGCGAGCATCCGGCCGAGCACGACCGCATCGAGGGCTTGGAGTTCCTCGACAAGGTCATCGACATCGACCAGTCGCCGATCGGACGGACCCCGCGCTCCAACCCCGCCACCTATACCGGCGCCTTCACGCCGATCCGCGATTGGTTCGCGGGCCTGCCCGAGGCCAAGGCGCGCGGCTACCAGCCGGGCCGCTTCTCCTTCAACGTCAAGGGCGGCCGCTGCGAGGCCTGCCAGGGCGACGGCGTTATCAAGATCGAGATGCACTTCCTGCCCGACGTCTACGTCACCTGCGACGTCTGCCACGGCAAGCGCTATAACAGAGAGACGCTCGACGTGCTGTTCAAGGGCAAGTCGATCGCCGACGTGCTCGACATGACGGTCGAGGAAGGCGTCGATTTTTTCGCCGCCGTGCCCGGCGTGCGCGACAAGCTCGACACGCTGAAGCAGGTCGGCCTCGGCTACATCCATATCGGCCAGCAGGCGACGACGCTGTCGGGCGGCGAGGCGCAGCGGATAAAACTCGCCAAGGAGCTGTCGCGCAAGGCGACCGGCAAGACGCTCTATATCCTGGACGAGCCGACCACTGGCCTGCACTTTCACGATGTCGCCAAGCTGCTGGAAGTGCTGCACGAACTGGTCGATCAGGGCAACACGGTGGTGGTGATCGAGCACAATCTCGAAGTGATCAAGACCGCCGACTGGGTGCTCGACCTCGGCCCCGAGGGTGGCGATGGCGGCGGCGAGCTGGTCGCCTCCGGCACGCCGGAAGCGATCGTGCGCGAAAAACGCAGCTACACCGGCCAATTCCTCAAGGAATTGCTGGAGCGACGCCCCGGAGGCAAGCGCGAAGCAGCGGAGTGATGGCGGGCTGGCGTTGGGAATCTCCGGAATGAAGATCAGGAAAGCCCTCGCCCCGGATGTCACCGCCGTCATGACTCTGACCACGGATGCCTACGCGCCCTACACCGCGCTGTTGGGCGCGCCGCCGATCCCGGTCACCGAAGACTATGCGCCGCGCATCGAACGCGGCGAGGCCTGGCTGCTGGAGAGTGGCGGCGACCTGGCCGGGCTGATCGTCCTGGAGCGGCACGAAGACCACGCGATGATCTTCTCCGTCGCGGTGGCGCCAGGATTTCAGGGCAAGGGCTTCGGCATCGCATTGTTGAAACATGCGGATCAGCAGGCGCGCCTGTGGGGCGTGCCGGAGGTGCGGCTCTACACCAATGCGAAAATGGAGCGCAACATCGCGCTCTATTTGGCCTACGGCTATCGCGAAACGGGTCGCCGGCCCAATCCCTACCGGCCAGGATGGGTGCTCGTCGACATGGCCAAGCCGGTCGACGAGGTCACGGCGGCCTGATTTTTCTGAACGCGGCCAGATTTCTGAAACGGGAGGACGACAATGAGCAAATCGGGAACAATCCGCGCCGGCATGGGCGGCTGGACCTTCGAGCCATGGGACACGTCCTTCTACCCGGAAAAACTCCCCAAGGCCAAGCAGTTGCAATACGCCAGCCGGCAGGTACCGAGCATCGAGGTCAACGGCACCTACTATTCCAGCTTCAAGGAACCGACCTTCGTCAAATGGGCCAATGGGGCCCCCGACGGTTTCGTCTATTCGCTGAAGGGCAACCGCTTCGTCACCAACCGCCGCGTGCTGGGCGAAGCAGGTGAATCGATGATGCGTTTCCTTGGCTCCGGCGTCGCCGCGCTGGGCGACAAGCTTGGACCGATCCTTTGGCAGTTCGCGCCGACCAAGAAATTCGATCCCGACGATTTCGAGGCGTTTCTGAAGTTGTTGCCGGAAAGCCAAGACGGTATCGCGTTGCGCCACGCGCTCGAAGTTCGCAACGACAGTTTCATCGTGCCGGAATTCCCGGCGCTCGCGCGCAAATACAAGGCGGCCATCGTCTATGCCGATCACGCAAAATATCCTGATATCGCCGATATCACCGGCGATTTCATCTATGCGCGGCTGCAGACCGGCTCGGATGACAATCCCGACTGCTACACGCCAAAAGGCCTCGATGAATGGGCGGCGCGGGCCAAGGTCTGGGCGGAAGGCAAGCAGCCGGCCGATTTGCGGCGCGCCGACCCTGCCACCGACGCGCCGGTGCAACCGCGCGACGTGTTCGTCTACTTCATCACCGAGGGCAAGGTGCGCGCGCCCTTCGGCGCCATGGCGCTGATGAAGCGAGTGACAGAAACCAGCTAAGCGGCAAGCCTCTGCGGCTATCTCCATTTGCATGAATTGCCGGCGTCAACAGCCTCTGTCGGAACCTCAAGGCGTCATCATCGTTTTGCCTTGGTGGCGGGTTCCCGCGCGGGAAAACCGCCAGAAAAGCGAGGAAGGATGGCTGTCATCCTTATCGGTGCGTTTCTCATCGTCGCCGGCGTTGTGTATACGGCGGGCGCAGCTCTCAGGCGTGGACGGCTCAGCGATCCGGCACCTGCAGCTTCGGATCGACGGATGCCAAATCTCGCAACGCAGGCCCCGACGCTTGAGCCACGCCGCCGCGGCCTCGGTTTCCTAGGCGTGTCACAGAATTGGCCGGGTCTGCTGATGATGGCGGTCGGTGCCGTTCTGCTCCTGTCGGCGGTAGTCCTCTAACGCCGTGCAAGCTTGGCTTTTTCGCCGCGATCGTAACCTTATCGACACTTCCTTGCGTCATGACTCCAGCAACGTCAGGCTGCAGGGTCGTCGCGGGCAAGGAACGAGGGGCATGTCGCTCGACTACAACTCACTTCTGCTGGCGGTCGGTTTCTCCGCTGCCTGCCTGAGCCTGACGTTGTTCGGCACATGGCTCACCGCCCGCACCGACAAGTTCCTGCTCACCTGGGCGCTCAGCGCCATGCTGGTGGTGGGCGAGGTCTTCACCTATGACGCCTATATCGACGCGCCCAGGCGCGGCCTCGGCATCGCCACCTTCACCTTGCTGCTGGTCGGCTTCTCCATGATGCTGGGCGCCGCATACCAATTCAGAAGCGGCGGCTCGCCGATCCCCAGGGTTTTGATCGGCAGCGGCATTTCGCTGGCAGTGGCGCTGCCGCCCATGGCTCTCGGCTATGACGGGCTCGGCTTCATGTTCGAGAATCTGTTCGCGGCCCTGCTCCTGTTCGCAACCGCCGCCGAATACTGGAAGGGCCGCGCCGAGGCCCCAGCGCTTACCATCGGCGCCGCCGCACTCTATTCAGCGACCGCCATGTCCTTCCTGCTCTGCGCGACGGTTTTGGCATGGGACGGCAAGCTGATCCTGAGCCATGCGCCGACGAACTGGGCCGAGGATCTCAGCCTCATCGTCGTCATCGCCAGCATGACCGGCATCGGCGCCTTGTCGCTGGCCCTCAACCAGGGGCGTCTGGCGGGGCATCATCGCCGCAACGCGCTGACGGATCAGCTGACCGGGCTGCTCAACCGCCGCGCGCTGTTCGACCTCTTTGGCGATTCTCCCGTCGGCGCCTTCACCGCCGTGGTCGTGTTCGACCTCGATAGCTTCAAGGCCATCAACGACCAGTTCGGCCACGCGACGGGCGATGAGGTGCTGAAAGTGTTCGCCAAGGAGCTTGCCGGCAACCTTCGCCCCACCGATGTCGCCGCGCGCATGGGCGGCGAGGAGTTCGCGGTGGTGTTGAAGCGGACTTTGCCCGAAACAGTGGAAAACACGGCCGAGGCGATACGAACCTCATTCGCCGCGCGCCGCATCGACACCGAGAACGGTCCCCTGACGTGCACCGTCAGCGCCGGCTTTGCTTTCGGCACCAAAGAGGGCCTGAGCTTCGACAAGGTGCTCAGCGCCGCCGACAAGGCGCTCTATGCCGCCAAGCGCGGCGGCCGCAACCGCGTCACCGCCTCTCCATTCCGGCGCGCTAGCTGACCAAGCGCATCAATGCCGTGCCCATCATTGTTGAATGGCCGAATGCGGCTTTTACGCCGCCATGACAATTTCATTGAAGGCATCGAGGTCGACATAGAAGACCTTGGTGATCTCCTCGATCAGCTCGTCGTGGTCATAGCCCTGGGACTTCAGAATGTTGATGGCTGTGATGATGTCGACGCGCTCTGTGAGCCGCCGCTTCTGGTAGTCCTCGACGTAACGTTCCATGGCTGCCCCTTGGCCTGTATGCCCAAACGCGTTGAACGACAGAGATCGCAGGGAGGATGCTAGGAACGCATGCTTGCGCGGAACTTGCCCGTCGCCCACCTCGATCTGCGACAAACCAGACTGATACGGAAGCGGCCGACTCACAAAGCCATCAGAAGACTAGCATGTAGTATTGAGCGTGCCAGCGGGTGTTGAAGAAAGATTGAGCAATCTTTCATCAGGAGATGGATTTACACCGTCAGGAACTTCCTGACATCCGCCCGGTCGAGATCTTCGGCAGGACCAGTATGGACGATCTGGCCGCGGTCCATGATGTTGACCTCGTCGGCGAGTTCGCGGCAGAAGTCGAGATATTGCTCCACGAGAAGAACCGCAATTCCGACCTGGTCGCGCAAATAGCGGATGGCGCGGCCGATGTCCTTGATAACGGACGGCTGGATACCTTCCGTCGGCTCATCGAGCACCAGAAGCTTGGGCCGCATCACCAGCGCCCTGCCGATGGCGAGCTGCTGCTGCTGGCCGCCGGAGAGATCGCCGCCGCGGCGGCCAAGCATCTGCTTGAGCACCGGAAACAATTCGAAGACATGCGCCGGCACGTTGCGGTCGGCCCGTTTCAGGGGCGAGAATCCCGATTCAAGGTTTTCCCGCACGCTGAGCAGCGGAAAGATCTCCCTGCCCTGCGGCACGAATGCGATGCCCGACCGGGCGCGGTCATACGCCGCGCTCCGGTCGAGCGCCTTCCCCTCGAAGGCAACGCTTCCGCTCGTCAGCCTGTGGTGGCCGACGATCGATCTCATCAAACTGGTCTTGCCGACGCCATTGCGGCCGAGCACGCAAGTGATCTTGCCGGCGCCCGCCTTCAGCGACACGCCGCGCAGCGCCTGGGCGGCGCCGTAGTGGAGCGTGGCATCGGAAATTTCGAGCATGTCAGCGCCTTCTCCAGAACCGAAGGAAGGCAAGATCGAAGCGATGGAATTGCACCCGCCAAACCATGCTCATCTCCCCAGATAGACTTCGACGACGCGTTCATCGGCAGATACGAAATCGAGCGTGCCTTCTGAAAGCACCGAGCCCTCATGCAGGCAGGTGACCTTGACGCCGAGCTCGCGCACGAAATGCATGTCATGCTCGACGACGATCACTGAATGGTCGCGGGCGATCTCCTTGAGCAGGCGCGCGGTTTCCTCGGTTTCGGCGTCGGTCATGCCGGCGACCGGCTCGTCGACCAGCAGCAGCTTCGGGTCCTGCGCCAGGAGCATGCCGATCTCCAGCCACTGCTTCTGCCCATGGCTGAGATTGGCGGCGAGCTCGTCGCGTTTGTCGCCGAGCCGGATGGTCCCGAGGATGTCATCGATCCGCCGCGTCTCGGCGGGCGAGCGTCGATGGAACAGCGCCGGGAAGATCGAGCGCGGCCCCTTCAGCGCCAGCATCAAATTTTCCTCGATCGTATGGCTTTCGAAAACCGTCGGCTTCTGGAATTTGCGGCCGATGCCCATCATGGCGATCTCGGCCTCGTCATGCCTGGTGAGATCGACCTGGCCGTCGAAGAACACCTCGCCCTCGTCGGGCCGTGTCTTGCCGGTCACGATGTCCATCATCGTGGTCTTGCCGGCGCCGTTGGGGCCGATGATGGCGCGCATCTCGCCCTTGTCGAGCACCAGCGACAGATTGTTGATGGCGCGAAAGCCGTCGAAGGAAACCGAGACGCCGTCGAGATAGAGAATGGTGTTCGACTTCGACATCGCTCGTTACTCCGCCGGCTGTGGTTCGAGGCTGGACGAGGACCATTCGCCGGGTGTTCTGGCCGCCGCCTGCACGACTTTGGACGGCGCGATTTCACCATCGGCGCCGGCCTCCTCGGCCAACGATGCCGCGCGCAGTGCCTTGGCGTTGCCGCGCCAGCTATCCCACATGCCGATGATGCCTTTCGGCAAGAGCAGCGTCACGGCGACGAACACGCCGCCGAGTGCGAACAGCCACAGTTCAGGCAGCACGCCGGTGAACCAGGATTTTCCGGCGTTGACCAGCAGCGCACCGATGATCGGCCCGATGATGGTGCCGCGCCCGCCGACCGCGGCCCAGATCACCACCTCGATCGAATTGGAGGGTTCGAATTCGCCCGGATTGATGATGCCGACCTGCGGCACGTAAAGCGCGCCCGCGACGCCGGCCATGACAGCTGAAACCGTGAAGGCGAACAACTTCACATTCTCAGCCCGCCAGCCGAGGAAGCGGGTGCGGCTTTCGGCATCGCGCACCGCCATCAGCAGCTTGCCGTATTTGGAGCCGACGATCGCCCAGGTGACGAAGACGCCGAGCGCAAGCATCACCGCGCTGGCCGCGAACAGCGCCGAGCGGGTCACGTCGGCCTGGACGTTGAAGCCCAGAATGTCCTTGAAATCGGTCAGGCCGTTGTTGCCGCCGAAGCCCATGTCGTTGCGGAAGAAGGCGAGCAGCAGCGCATAGGTCATCGCCTGTGTGATGATCGAGAGATAGACGCCTGTGACGCGGCTGCGGAAGGCGAACCAGCCGAAGACGAAGGCGAGCAGGCCGGGCACCGCGAGCACCATGAGGCCGGCGAACCAGAAATGGTCGAAGCCGGTCCAGAACCAGGGCAGCTCCTTGTAGTTCAGGAATACCATGAAATCAGGCAGGATCGGGTTGCCATAGACGCCGCGCGGGCCGATCTGGCGCATCAGATACATGCCCATCGCGTAGCCGCCGAGCGCGAAGAAGGCGCCGTGGCCGAGCGAAAGGATGCCGCAATAGCCCCAGACAAGATCGAGCGCCAAGGCAAGCAGCGCGTAGCAGAGATATTTGCCGGTCAGCGCCACGATATAGGGCGGGACGTAGAAGGCGCTCGTCGGTGACACAGCAAGATTGAGCAGAGGGCCGACGATCGCGGCCGCGAGCAGGATGAAAATGGTGATGGCGATGCGGCGGTCCGCGCCCGCGGCGAAGAAGCGTCCCGACATCATGCTTCCACCGCCCTGCCCTTGAGCGCGAACAGGCCGCGCGGGCGCTTCTGGATGAACAGGATGATCAGCACCAGCACGACGATCTTGCCGAGCACGGCGCCGGCATAGGGTTCCAGGAACTTGTTGACGATGCCCAGCGAAAAGGCGCCGACCAGCGTGCCCCACAGATTGCCGACGCCGCCGAAGACGACGACCATGAAACTGTCGATGATGTAGCCGCGGCCGAGATTGGGCGAGACATTGTCGATCTGGCTGAGCGCCACGCCGGCAATGCCGGCAATGCCGGAGCCGAGCGCGAAGGTCAGCGCGTCGACCCATGGCGTCCTGATGCCCATAGAGGCGGCCATGCGGCGGTTGGCGGTGACGGCGCGCATCTGTAGGCCCCAGGGGGTGCGCTTCATCACATAGAGCAGCACGGCAAAGACGCTAAGCGCGAAGACCAGGATCCAGAGCCGGTTCCAGGTGATGGCAAGCTGGCCGACATCGAACGAACCCGACATCCAGGAGGGATTGCCGACCTCCTGGTTGGTTGGCCCGAAGATCGAGCGCACTGCCTGCTGCAGGATCAGCGAAACGCCCCATGTCGCCAGCAGCGTCTCCAGCGGCCGGCCGTAGAGGAAGCGGATAATGCCGCGCTCGATGGCGAGGCCGACAAGCCCCGCGACCAGGAAGGCAAGTGGCAGCGCGATGACCAGCGACCAGTCGAACAGGCCGGGAAACGACGTGCGGATCACCTGCTGGACGACGAAGGTCGTGTAGGCGCCGAGCATCACCATCTCGCCATGCGCCATGTTGATGACGCCCATGACGCCGAAGGTGATGGCAAGCCCGATCGCTGCCAGCAGCAGCACCGAGCCCAGCGAAATGCCATACCAGATGTTCTGTCCGGCGTCCCACAGGGCCAGCGTCGAATTGATGTTGGCGATAGCCGCCGTCGCGGCTTCCTGCACTGCGCCCAAGGCATTGGCCCCTGCCGAGGTGAGCAGCGATACCGCATCGCGGTCGCCGCGCGCGCCGATCAGGGCGATTGCCGCGAGCTTGTCGGCATCAGGCCGATCCGAGCTCAGAATCGACGCGGCACGAGCCTGTTCCAGCAAGGTCTTGACACTGGCGACCGTCTCATTGGCGATCGCAGCGTCGAGCGGCTCGATGTTTGCGGAATCGGGCGTCTTGAACATGGTGTCGGCGGCGGCGAGCCGCACGGCCGGATCCTTGGCGCCAAGCGTCAGCGTGCCCAGCGCATCGCGGATGGTGCGGCGCAGCGTGTTGTTGACCTTGATCTTGGTGATGTCGTCCTTGGCTGCTTCACCGGATGGCTCACCGCTCAGCGGGTCGAAAAGCTGGACCCGTTCGCCGCCTTCCTTGCCGACGAAGACCAGGGAATCGATCTTGCGGATGTAAAGATTGCCATCGGCGAGTGCCGCAAGAGGCCGCTCCACTGCCGGATCGCCGGTCGCCGCCAGGTCGTGAACGACAGCTCCCGTCTCCGAAAAACCCTTGGCGGCGGCGAACTTGGCGATGATGCCACGCAGATCGGCTTCGCCGGCGCCCGATGACGACAGCGTCGCCAGCAAGAACAGCAGTGTCAGGCCAAGTGCGCGGAAAAGGTTCATCGGCGTCAGGCGACTCTTCAGGGTTGAGTTGGACGTCCGGACGGCGAAGGAACCGTCCGGACGCTCGCGGTCATGGGCATGGACCTGAAGGTCCAGCCCGGGAGGATCAGTTTGTGCCCTTGCCGCCGCATTTGCCGGTGGCGACATTGAAGTTGCCGCAGGACAGAGGCGCCCGCCAATCGGAGATCAAGTCCTTGGAGTCGGGCAGGTAATCCGACCACTCGTCGCCCATCACCAGCCCCGGCGTGCGCGAGACCGTCTCGAACTGGCCGTCGGCCTGGATTTCACCGATCAGCACCGGCTTGGTGATGTGATGGTTCGGCATCATCGTCGAATAGCCGCCGGTCAGGTTCGGCACCGAGACGCCGACCATGGCGTCAATCACCTTGTCCGGATCGGTGGTGCCGGCCTTCTCGACCGCCTTCACCCACATGTTGAAGCCGATATAGTGGGCCTCCATCGGGTCGTTGGTGGTGCGCTTGTCGTTCTTGATGAACTTGTGCCAGTCGGCGATGAACTTCTTGTTCTCGGGCGTGTCGACGCTCTCGAAGTAGTTCCAGGCGGCGAGATGGCCGACCAGCGGCGCCGTGTCGAGACCGGCAAGCTCCTCCTCGCCGACCGAGAAGGCCATGACCGGGATGTCCTCGGCCTTGATGCCCTGGTTGCCCAGTTCCTTGTAGAACGGCACGTTGGCGTCGCCGTTGACGGTGGAGACGACGGCGGTCTTCTTGCCGGCCGAACCGAACTTCTTGATTGCCGAGACTTCGGTCTGCCAGTCCGAGAAACCGAACGGCGTGTAGTTGACCATGATGTCTTCCGCCGCGACGCCCTTGGCCTTCAGATAGGCCTCGAGGATCTTGTTGGTGGTGCGGGGATAGACATAGTCGGTGCCTTCCAGCACCCATCGCTTCACCGAGCCGCCATCCTCGCTCATCAGATAGTCGACGGCCGGAATGGCCTGCTGGTTCGGCGCCGCGCCCGTATAGAACACGTTGCGCTCGCTCTCCTCGCCCTCATACTGGACGGGATAGAACAGGATGTTGTCGAGTTCCGAGAACACCGGCAGCACCGATTTGCGCGACACCGAGGTCCAGCAGCCGAACACCGCCGCGACCTTGTCCTTGGAGATCAGCTCGCGCGCTTTCTCGGCGAAGAGCGGCCAGTTGGACGCCGGATCGACGACGACCGCTTCGAGCTTCTTGCCGAGCAGGCCGCCCTTGGCATTCTGCTCGTCGATGAGCATCAGCATGGCATCCTTCAGCGTCGTCTCCGAAATCGCCATCGTGCCGGACAGCGAATGGAGGATGCCGACCTTGATCGTGTCGTCGGCCGCCTTCGCGGGCGCCGACATCGACAGGCCGGCAGCGACCACGCCCGCCGAAAACATTTTTGTTATTGTCGAGAAATTACCCCTCATGCCTGACACTCCCAAGCTGATTGATTGCAACGCAACACTACGAAGCAACCCCCATGCCAATCGCCGAGGCGGTTTCGTGGAAGGAGTTAATGCTCAATATTATCAGTGGATTGACATATCGTGCTTAGAGAAAGCGTGAGGGCCGGTTAAAAATTGGTTGAGGGAAATTTGCGCAGCGCACACGGTTTTTGCCTAATTTTCGTCCAATTTCTCCAAATGCCTAGATTTTGATCTCCGGACGCGGGCCGCACGCGACAAATATTGCGGTACGGCACACAAATGGGGCAAGTTCGCCCCTCAACCGAGCGACGTCATGGCATCCGGAATTTCACGCATCTCTACCGGCCTATTGTTTCTGGCGGCGGCGACCGGGGCGGCGCGAGCCGACTTCAGCGACGGCAAGATGCCCGACGGCATTTATCATTGCGAGGTCTACCTGCTCGGCATGTTCCTCAACCTCGGCGACATCACCATCAAGGGAAACGTCTATACCGGCCCAGTCACCTTCGGGACCGCCCAGCAGGGCTACAATTACCAGATGGACGCAAATGGGGTGATCTCCTGGCTGGGACCGCTCGGCGGCTACACCGCCGGCGGCAACTCGTTGTCCCTCACTCAGGCAACTCTGGATGGTCAGGGCCCGCCCTCGTTCGACATCATCATGAGACAGCCCGACGGCGCCTTCACCGCCTCGACCTGCACCAAGGGCTGAAAGTCGAGAAAAATGGCGCGGAACCCCGGTCGGGGCTCCGCGCCAGCAGGCAGTCGGGAGGTGGAACTAGATGCTTCTCGCTGACATTTGGCTGGCGATGTAATCGGCCTGCCGGATCGCCAGCGAGACGATCGTCAGCGTCGGGTTCTCGGCCGCGCCTGTCGTGAACTGGCTGCCGTCGGAAACGAACAGGTTATTGATGTCGTGCGTCTGGCCGTGCTTGTTGACGACGCCTTCGGCCGCCTTCTCGCTCATCCGGTTTGTGCCGAGATTATGGGTGGAAGGATAAGGCGGCGTCGGGAAAGTACGCGTCGCTCCAACCGCATCGTAGAGCGCCGTGGCCTGTTTGTAGGCATGATCGCGCATCGCCGTATCGTTGGGATGATCGTCGAAATGCACATCGGCGATCGGCATGCCGTGCTCGTCCTTTTCGTCGGCATGCAGCGTGATGCGGTTTTCTTCGCGCGGCATGTCCTCGCCGACGATCCACAGCCCTGCCATGTGGTCGTAGTGGTCGAGTGCGGTGGTGAAGGAGCGGCCCCAAGCGCCGGGATCGAGGAAGGCCGCCATAAACGGCAGGCCGAGCGAAAGCGTCTCGAATTCGTAGCCGCCGACGAAACCGCGCGATGGATCATGCCGCGCCTCGTCGCGGATGATGCCGGCCATCGTGGTGCCGCGATACATGTGCACCGGTTTGTCGAAGATGGCATAAACCGAGCCGGTGGTGTGGCGCATGTAGTTCTTGCCCACCTGCCCCGATGAATTGGCGAGGCCGTCAGGGAACTTGCTCGAAGCCGAATTGAGCAGCAGGCGCGGGCTTTCAATCGAATTGCCGGCGACGGCGACGATGCGGGCCTTCTGCTCCTGCAGCTTGCCGTCCTTGTCGGCATAGACGACGCCGGTCACCTTTCCCGAGGCGTCATGGTTGATCTTGACGGCCATGGCGTTCGGCCTCACCTCGAGATGGCCTGTCGCTTCGCCTTTCGGGATCTCGGTGTAGAGCGTCGACCATTTGGCGCCCCATTTGCAGCCCTGGAAGCAGAAGCCGGTCTGCTGGCAGGACATCCGGTCGTCACGCTCGACCGAATTGATCGCCATGTTGCCGGTGTGGCATTCCTTGTAGCCGAGCTTGTCGGCGCCAGCCTTCAACAGCTTGAAATTATTGTTGCCCGGCAGCCTCGGCCAGTCATTGGTGCCGGTGACGCCCATCTTGGCTTCGGCCTTGGCGTAATAAGGCTCCATCTCGGCCAGTGTCACCGGCCAATCGAGCAGGTTCGCGCCCTCCACCTTGCCGTAGGTCGAGGCGGTCTTGAACTCATGCTCCTGGAAGCGCAGCGAAGCGCCGGCCCAGTGCGTGGTCGAGCCGCCGACCGATTTCACGATCCAGGCCGGCAGGTTCGGAAAATCCCTGGCCACGCGCCAGTCGCCCGAAGTCGTGCGCTTGTCTTTCCAGGCGAGTTGGGCAAAGGAGTCCCACTCGTCATTGATGAAGTCGTCGAATTCGTGGCGAGCGCCGGCCTCCAGGATCACGACGTCGATGCCCTTCTGGGCGAGTTCATTGCCGAGTGTGCCGCCGCCGGCTCCCGAGCCGATGATGACGACCAAATTGTCGTTTTTCAGATCAAACGCTGCTGCCATGGTTTCCTCCCATGATTTCGATTTTGCTGGGTGACGAGAGGAGCGGCTCAGAGCCACTCGATGTCGTCGAAGCCGCGCGCGATATAGCCGCCCTTGGAATAGGATTCGCCCTCATAGCCAAAGACTGGCCAGACCTCCTTCTGGTTGTAGAGGCTGACGACGAGGCCCCCGCGCACCGCCTGGAAGAAAGGCGTGGCTTCGACCTGCTTCAGCACTGCGACACGCTGATCCTCCCAACCAAGGTTCCGGTAGCCGCCCTTGCCGGACCTCTTGTCGAGATCGGCGATGCCGTTCTCGATGAGATCCCTATGTGCGGCATCCTTGCCGGCCTGCTCGTCATGGCTCTTGACCGCGACGGCGTACTATTTGTCGGGAAGCTGATCGTGCGGGTAGACGTCCCGCGCCATCTGGATCAGCGTCGCCATCGTCTCCGGCTTCAGCGCCGATGTTTCGAGGCCCCAGGCATGTTCCGGGCTGATGACCGCGCTGCCGGAAATGACGAGCAAGGCTCCGACGCCGCTGCGCTTCAGAAGCTCGCGCCGCGAAAGCCCGGGCCTGCTTTCATAGACCGTGACCATATTTTCCTCCCTGCTTGCTGGTTGCATCCATGGGATGCCTTGGCTGGCGCCGCGCACACGCGGCCGCGATCTCTACTGGAACCTGCCTCCTCGTTGCAGAACCTCGATCCTGTAGCCGTCCGGATCCTCGATGAAGAAGAAGCGTGCGATCAGCGAACCGTCACGGTTGAATTCGACGATCTTCTTCGGGTTGAGGCCGAGCGCGCCGAGCCGGTCGTGCTCGCCGTCGAGATCGACGACCGAAACCGCGAGATGGCCGTAGCCATCGCCAAGCGCATAAGGCTCCTGCCGACCCTTGTTCACGGTCAGTTCGACTTCGAATTGCGTCTCGGCATTGCTGAGGTAGATGAGCGTGAACGTGTCGAAATCCAGCCTTTCGGCGACATCGAGGCCGAAGGCATTTCTGTAGAAATCGACGGAGCGGGTCTCGTCGAGAACCCGGATCATGGTGTGAATTGCCTTCGCCAAATCAGTCCTCGCCACTCGATGCTTCGAAGATGATTATGCGCGGCGACGGCAAAAGATGGTGGCAGCCGGTTACCACGCTTCGAAGATCGACTCGCCTGACAATCGCAAGGACGAAAGTCCGATTGCTGTTCAGCCGATTTTGCCGGAGAATGCTGTTGGGGACAAAGGCCGCGTCGCCTCTGGCGGCAAAAGCATCTGTCCACCCAAAATCAACGCCAAAAATCAACGAACGTGGGAGGTTGTCGGATGTGCAGGGTATTTGCGGCCCAGGACCCCGAAGGTTATCGCCAGATCAACCGGTCGATCCGCATCGACGGATATTCGACCAGCATCCAGCTTGAGGCGACGTTTTGGGCACTGCTCGACGAAATCGCCGAAAGCCAGGACCTGACGACGCCGAAATTCATCTCGAAACTCTATGACGAGGCCATCGAGATCAATGGCGAGATTCCCAACTTCGCCTCCATGCTGCGCACCACCTGCGCGCTCTATCT
This sequence comes from Mesorhizobium sp. B2-4-1, assembly GCF_006442185.1. Classification (NCBI taxonomy): domain Bacteria; kingdom Pseudomonadati; phylum Pseudomonadota; class Alphaproteobacteria; order Hyphomicrobiales; family Phyllobacteriaceae; genus Mesorhizobium; species Mesorhizobium sp. B2-4-1. The sequence goes on from NZ_VFVN01000008.1 coordinate 220,763, forward strand.
GCGCAGCCACCGGCCGGGCATGGAAGACCAGATGCCGCCGAAATGGGAAGCCGCCTGAAGATCCAGAAAAGTGCCCCCCGGCTTTGTGTTCGGAATGCATCAGGAACTGGGGCGGCTCGGCGGGCCTATCACGCACCGGGCCGATCGGCGGCGGCGATTTCCAGCGCCAGCCGCGTCATGTCGGTAAAAAGATCCTGGCGCTCTGCATATTGGGTCTGTTCGCCGCTGTCGATATCGTCGACCACCGTGCAGATCGATAGCGCACGGGCCCCGAAATGCCTGGAAATGCGATAGAGCGCACTGGTCTCCATGTCCACGGCCAGCGCGCCGGCTGCCTGCGCATCGGCAAAACGGGCGCGTCCCTCCGGATGGTGGAAGACGTCGCTGCATGCCGTCAACCCGGCACGATGGTCGATGCCGAGTTCGGCCGCCTTCGCCAATGCGCGAGCAAACAGCGCCGGGTCCGGCCCGGCTGCTGCGTCATAGAGGCCGAAAACCTGACCGCTTCGGGCGCTTTCGGGCCGCACCGATTGCGAGATGACGAGGCTGCGCAGTTTTACGTCAGCGGTCAGCCCGCCGCAGGTGCCAGTACGGATCAAGGTCCGCACGCCATAGCCGTCCAGCAGTTCATGCGCATAGATCAGAAAGGAGGACCCGCCGATGCCGGTCGCCTGGATGCTGATTGGCTGACCACGAAACAGGCCAGTGAAGCCAAGGGCCCCGCGCCGGCGGTTGATGCAGCGCGGGGCCTCCAGGAATGTCATGGCCATCCATTCGGCGCGCTGGGGGTCGCCCGGCAACAGCACAATGTCGGCGTAGTCACCCTTGCTGGCTTCGATGTGTGGCGTCAACAGCTCGTCCCTGCCGTTTCATCCACAATCATGGCCTTGTCGCGGTATTGCGCAAGAGGCATTCGGGAACGCTAATACACGGAAACTTCGTTTCAGGACGACAATATCACGAAAACAAAGAGTTAAAGCGGCCGGCGACTCTATCAAAGTCGTAGCGGTGGCGACACGCCGGAAGTGCTTCAGCTTGGAGGAGAACCGCTCGATCAGGTTGCGCTCGCGATAGAGCCGCCCGCTGAAGCAAGGCTTCACTTGGTTGCTCTTCGGCGGGATGTTCGGCCGGCGGTCAGGCCGAGCCGCACCAATTGCAGGCTGATGAAGACGCGCGGCGCGTCTTCATCAGCCGACGCGCTCCAAGCGCTCATGATGCGAAGCTGGTTGAGCGCGAAAGCTCCTCCCACGCGCTGATTTCGCCCCGCATCGCGTCGAGCTTCTGGTCGACCAGCCCCAGCGCGTCGTCGCCCAGGAACAGCCGTACCGGCGGGTTCGCGGCATCGACCAGCACGAGCAACGCCTGCGCGGCCTTGGCCGGATCGCCCGGTTGGTTGCCGCTCTTGGCCTGTCGCGCGGCGCGGATCGGGTCCATGACCGCGTCATAGTCGGCAATGCTGCGCGGCGTGCGATCCATCGAGCGTCCGGCCCAATCCGTGCGGAATTGGCCGGGAGCGAGCGCCGTCACCCGAATTCCAAAGCCTGCCACTTCCTTGCCGAGCGCTTCGGAAATGCCTTCGAGCGCGAATTTGCTTCCGCAATAGAAGGTGATCCCGGGCATGGTGATGAAGCCGCCCATGGACGTGACGTTGATGATATGGCCGCGACGCCGCTCGCGCATGCCCGGCAGCACCGCCTTGATCATCGCGACGGGCCCGAAGACGTTGGCGGCGAACTGGCGCTGGAGATCGTCCATGGAGGACTCCTCCAGCACGCCCTCATGGCCGTAACCGGCGTTGTTCACCAGCACGTCGATTAGACCCGCCTGCCGTTCCGCCGCGGTGACAGCCGCCGGGACCGTCTCGAAATCGGTCACGTCCAGCAAGAGCGGGTGGGCGCGATCGGGCGCGAGCGCGGCGAAGATCTCGGCGTCGGCTTCCCGCCGCACGGTGCCGATCACCCGATGGCCCGCTTCAAGCGCGCCTCTTGCAAATGCTCGCCCCAGCCCGGAGCTGACACCGGTGATGAGGAATGTCTTAGGGGTGGAAGTCATGGTTCACTCCGGGCTATGATTGAAACTATATCATGATATAGATAACAGCATGACACCAAACAAGACCAAGGTTGCTCCGACCGCCACGCGGGGTGAGCCGCTTCGCCGGCGTGTGATCGATGCGGCGGAGCGACTGCTCCGACAGGGTAAGGCCGATTTCTCGATGCGCGACCTCGCCACCGAGGCCGGAGTCAGTTTCGCGACGCCGTTCAATCAGTTCGGGAGCAAGGCCGCGATCATGCATGCCCTTTCGCGGCGGCGGATCGATACGATGGCCCAGCGCTTTGCCGGGATGTCACCGCCTGCCGATGCCGCAGGCCGCGTGCTGTTGGCCATCGATACCGCGGTCGAGGTGATGCTGGAGGAGCCGGAGATAAACCGGGCCGTGATGGGATGGATCGGCACGGCCGGCCCGTCCCCCGGAAAGGTCCTGGCGCACTCCACAACCTTGTGGTCGCTGGCCCTTGGAGCGGGCGAAGGCTTGATCGCGGCCGGCAGGCAGGAGGCGCTGCGCAGTTTGCCGGAGCAGCTCGCATTTGCCTTTCGTGGGGTCCTGTCATTCTGGACCGCCGGCGAACTGCCGGATGAGGCGCTTGCCTCGAAGGCGCGAGAGATCGCAAAAACCTTGCTGCTCGGATTTGCTGAACGGCCGCTATTCGGCGATTCCGCCTCCTAAGCTGCCCTCCGGGAACCACCAATCTCGGCCATTTCCCGATTTATGGGTTCACGGCCTAAGACTCCAGCATGTTCTTGACGATCGTTGCCAACTGCTTGAGCGAAAACGGTTTCGGCAGGAATCCGAAATGCGCGTCCGCCGGCAGGTTCCTGGCGAATGCATCCTCGGCATAGCCGGACACGAAGACGAACTTGATGTCCGGCTGGCGCTTGCGCAACTCGCCGAGCAGCGTCGGCCCGTCCATCTCCGGCATCACCACATCCGAAACCACAATGTCGACCTTGCCGCCGAGCGCTTCGAACACTTCCAGCGCCTCGACCCCGGAGGACGCCTCGTGCACGGTATAGCCGCGCGAGGTCAGAGCCCGCATGCCGCCCATGCGCACCGCATCCTCGTCCTCGACCAGCAGCACCGTGGCCGACCCGGACAAATCCTTGCCTGTCTCTGCCGACTTGGCAGGCACCGCTGCCGGTGCTTCCCCGGGTTCGCCTGCCTTCTTTGCCTCGGCGATGTGGCGCGGCAGGAAGATGCGGAAGACCGAACCCTTGCCGACCTCGGAATCGCAGAAGATAAAGCCGCCGGTCTGTTTGATGATGCCGTAGACCATGGACAGGCCAAGGCCGGTGCCCTTGCCGACCTCCTTGGTGGTGAAGAACGGTTCGAATATCTTCTTCAGCACGTCGGGCGCGATGCCGCTGCCGGTGTCCTCGACCTCGGCCACCACATAGTCCGCCGGAGTGAGTTCCCGGTAGGGAAAGGTCTTGCACTCCTCGGCGGTCACATTGCGGGTGCGCACCGTGAGGTCGCCGCCCGCCGGCATTGCATCGCGCGCGTTGACCGCCAGGTTGACCACCACCTGCTCGAACTGGCCGATATCGACCTTGACCGGCCAGAGATCGCGACCGTGGTCGATCTTCAGCTTGATGTCGTTGCCGACCAGACGGGCGAGCAACATCCTGAGATCGGCGAGCACGTCGGTGAGGTTCAGCACTTCCGGCCGCAGCGTCTGCTTGCGCGAAAAGGCCAGCAACTGCCGCACCAGCGAGGCTGCCCGGTTGGCATTCTGCTTGATGTTCATGATGTCGGGGAAGGATGGATCCGACGGCCGATGGTTGGTCAGAAGCAGATCCGACGCCATAATGATGGCGGTCAGCACATTGTTGAAGTCGTGCGCGATGCCGCCGGCAAGCTGGCCGACCGCCTGCATCTTCTGGCTTTGCGCCATCTGCCCTTCGAGCGCCTTCTGCTCCGTCGTCTCGACGGCGTAGACGATGGCCGACTCCTCGGCCCCCTCGCCGCCTGTACCGTCGGCGACCGCATTGACGTAAAAACGGATGTGGCGCTCCTCATTGCCGGGCAGGAGCGTGTCGATCGGCTCGATATCGGCCTGCCGCTGCCGTGCCTTTTCGAAGGCCGCGGCAAAGGCCGGGCGGTCACGTTCGTGGATGACCGTGTCGAGCCGCATGCGGCGGTCGACGGCGTCCCGGTCTACGACCGACGAAAACAGCGAAAGGAATGGCGCATTGGTGCGCAGGATGCGCCCGCTGGCGTCGACGCCGGCGATCGCCATCGGCGTCGAGTTGAAGAAGCGGGTGAACCGCACTTCCGAAGCGCGCAGGTCCGCCGAGGCGTCCTCGCCTTGCGTGCGGTTGAGCACGATCGTGCGCGTCGGACCGTTGAGGCCTTCGCGGCTGGCTGAAACGCGATGCATGAAGCGCACCGGCAGCGCCTCGCCCGTCATTGTCGTGAGGTCGAGATCGATGACCGCGTTGCGCGTCGTACCGGGGTCGGCCTTGACCGAGCGCACCAGCGCCATGCCGTCGCCGGCGACGATCTCCGGCAGGGAGACGGCGCCGGGCGTGAAGCTGGCAAGGTCGATGCCCAGCCATTCGGCGAGCGTGGCGTTGATATAGGTGACGCGGCCTTCCTGGTCGGCGGAAAAGAAGCCGGCGGGCGCGTGGTCGAGATGATCGATCGCCTTCTGCAGGTCCAGGAAGAAACGCTCCTGCTCGGCGCGTTCCTGCGAAATGTCGGCAAGTTGCCAGGCGAGCATCGGCGGCCGCTGGCCCGGCACGCTGAAAGCGCGGGCGCGGGCGCGATACCAGCGCGCGCCTGGCTCAGCGCCAGGCTTGATCGACTGCGCGAGCCGGAACTCGCCGTCGCCCGGCTGGCCGTCACGCAGGCCGGAGGCCAGTCGGTAGATGGTGACCGAAGCTTCCGGAACATCCGAAAGCAGCCCTTCGACCGTCTTCAGGTCGGCCGCGGAAGAGGCTCCGGTCATGTCGGCATAGGCGCGGTTGGCATAGACCACGCGGCCCTTGGTGTCCGTGACCAGAAGACCCTGCGACATCGAATCGACGAATGCCTTCGACAGTTCGTCGCCCGTCGAGCGTGGAGTGATCTGCACGAAGCCGATCGCCGTGGCGAACAGGAAGCCGACGCCGATCATCGCCAGCACGCCGAGCATGCCCAGCAGGAAAGGGTCGCCGAGCCGCTCGCGAAACAGGCCGAAAACGATCGCGGCCCCCGTCAGGACGGCAATGAAGATGACGAGCCGGGTAACGGCGCCCGGCCGCGTGTTCTGATCGACGATCGGTACCGGATAGAAATCGCCGCGCGTTTCCTTGGCCATGTGCCCCCTGCTCTTGAAGTCCGGTGTTCCGATACTCGCCGCAATGTGTGCCGACGCCCGCCCCTGTCGGGTTGAATCATATTCTCCTGGTCCCGAAAAGGCCCGGGCGGCAAATGTCAGATAAAAATGATGTCGGCCGGCCCTCCAGTGTTTCAAGCTGTTCATGAAGCGTGAAAGGCAACTTGCGGTAGCCCGCCGCAACGGTCTAGTGTCGCGTCACTTCCAAACCGATCAGGGGGAACCAATGCTGCAATGGCTGGATAGCGTAGCGGGCCCCGGCTATGTAGCGGCACTGCTGTGGACCTTCGCGGCGCTGGTCCTGCTGGTTATCGTCCTCATCATCGTCAAACTCGTTCGCAACCTGACCTTCGGCACCTTTGTCGCGGGCGGCCGGAACCGCAAGACGCGGCTTGCGGTCATGGACGCCACCGCCGTCGACAGCCATCGCCGCCTGGTGCTGGTGCGCCGCGACGACATCGAGCATCTGCTTTTGATCGGCGGCCCGACCGATGTCGTCGTCGAGCGTGACATCCGCCTTTCTGCGCCACGCCGTCCCGCGCTGACCGGAGATGGCGGTTCGCAGCAGCCTGTCGCGGTGGCAAAGCCGCGTGCGCCTCAGCCCACCCCGGCGCCGGCGAGACAGGCACCTGCTCCGCAGCCGGTGAGTGCAGCGCCACCCGCCCGCCAGCGCGCTCCGGAGCCGGTGCCGAAGCCGGCGGCGCAGGGTTATCAGCCGACCAATGTCACGCCGCTGCCTTCCTACGGCTCCGCAAACGTAAATGCCGTCCGGCATGCCCCGCCGCCGGCTTCACCACCGCCGGGGCAGGAAAGCATCGATGAAACGCTGATGAAGGAACTCGAGGTTTCGCTCGACCAGCCCCGCTCGAGCAGTCCGGCGACCAAGCCGGTGGCAAAAACACCGCCGTCGCTCGACGATGAGATGACCAGGCTTCTGGGCGAACTCTCCAGCCAGAAAAGATGAGCAGCGCTTGCGCCCGGTCCGAAAAACCGATCGGGGTTTTGCGCGCATCGCCCGGGTTCTGAAAAAAGAAATGGCCGGAAAACCGGCCATTTCGAGAGCGATATCGCTGAAATCTTCTTGAATGCAGACCGCAGGCTAATCGTCGCGATAGACCTTCTCGCGGCGCTCGTGGCGCTCCTGCGCTTCGATCGACAAGGTTGCAATCGGGCGGGCATCCAGCCGCTTCAGCGCGATCGGTTCGCCAGTCTCCTCGCAATAGCCGTAAGTGCCTTCCTCGATGCGCTGCAAGGCCGAATCGATCTTTGCGATGAGTTTCCGCTGGCGGTCGCGCGCCCTGAGTTCGATGGCGCGGTCGGTTTCCGAAGAGGCGCGGTCGGCTAGATCGGGATGATTGGCGTTTTCCTGCTGTAGGATTTCGAGGGTTTCGCGCGCTTCGCGCAATATGTCATTCTTCCAGGTGACGAGCTTTGAGCGGAAGTAGGATTTCTGCCGCTCGTTCATGAACGGCTCGTCTTCGGAGGGTACGTAATCGGCGGTAACGGCATCGTTCATTCGACTCACCCAAACAGCCCCAAATTTGGCGCCTATATATTCGCGGTCAAACGCCTGCACAAGCGCAATCGATTACCGATTCACGCAATTGTTAATCTGCCTCGAGGAGCGCGATTGAGGTGATTCGGGCTGGTCTTAGGTACCGGATCCTTCGAACTGGCGGCCGCCGGCTGATGATTCGTCATGTCCGAAAAACGACTGCCATTGTGCGCCACGCCGTTCTTATGGCTAATCACGGCACGGTTCGGGCTGTTGGCACGGTGGAGGTTGGGTGAGCAGGCTTTATCTGTTGAGGCACGCCAAAGCCGGATGGGCGCTGCCCGGCATGCGTGATTTCGATCGCCCTCTCGATGCGTCCGGCCGCGCTGATGCGGAGGCGATGGGCATCGCCATGCGGTCGCGCTCCTATGTGCCCGATCTGACGCTTTGCTCCACAGCCCGGCGCGCGAAGGAGACGCTGGAAGGCGTGGCCGGTCGGGCCGACACCGGCCGGGTTCTGTTCGTCGACGCGCTCTACAGCGAGGACGCGGCCGCGTACCTCAGCCTCATCCGGGACAATGGTGGGGTGGGTTCGATGCTGCTCGTCGGCCACAATCCGATGACGGAGGATCTCGCCATGGCGGTGTCCGGCGATGGCGAGGAAAGCGCCCGCGCCATGCTCAATCATGGTTTCCCGACCTCGGGCCTGGCGGTCGTGCGCTTCAGCGGCGATCTTGCCGGGGCCGCCCAGGGTGCCGGCTATCTCGAGGCATTCCTGACGCCGGCTGACCTCTGACGCCATTTCAAACCAGCATGGCAACGCCTATATCGGACCTGTCGCAGCCTCGAGAGACAATTTTGGCATCATCGCTGACCACTTTCACCGACGAGGCGAGAATTGCCCTCGACACGCTTTCGGGCCGCGCCAGCGGGCTTTTTTCGCCGTCGCTGCGGCTGGGCGTCACGGGCCTTTCCAGGGCGGGCAAGACGGTTTTCATCTCGGCCCTGGTCCACAATCTTATTCATGGCGGGCGCCTGCCGCTGTTCGAGGCGCAGAAATCCGGGCGCATCGCGCGCGCTTTCCTCGAAGAGCAGCCCGACGACGCGGTGCCGCGATTCCAGTACGAGGACCATATCGCCGCCTTGGTGAACGACCGCGTCTGGCCCGATTCGACACGCGCCATCTCCGAATTGCGGCTGACCATCGAATATGAATCGGCCTCCGGCTGGAACAGGATGTTTTCCTCCGGAAAACTGTCGGTCGACATCGTTGACTATCCCGGCGAATGGCTGCTCGACCTGCCGCTGCTCGGCAAGTCCTTCGCCGATTTTTCGCTCGAAGCCTTTGAAATGGCTGCGTTGCCGGTGCGCGAGGACCTGTCGCGCGCCTGGCGGGCGCTATCGGCCGAGATCGACCCGAACGCCGATGCCGAGGAGATGACGGCGCGCCGCCTGGCCGAGGATTTCGCCGCTTATCTCAAAGCCTGCAAGCTCGACGAGCGGGCGCTTTCGACCTTGCCGCCGGGCCGTTTCCTGATGCCGGGCGATCTCGAAGGCTCGCCCGCATTGACCTTCGCGCCTCTGGCCGGCCTGGGCGACAAGCGCCCGCGCAACGGCTCGCTGCACGCCATGATGGAAAGGCGCTACGAGGCCTACAAGACCCATGTCGTCAAACCCTTCTTCCGCGAACACATCACCCGGCTCGACCGCCAGATCGTGCTGATCGACGCCATGCAGGCGCTGAACGTCGGCCCCGGAGCCATGGCCGACCTGGAGCGCGCGGTGACCGAGATCCTCGCCTGTTTCCGTCCTGGACGCGGCAGCTTCCTCACCGATCTTTTCTCGCGGCGCATCGATCGTATCCTGATCGCCGCCACCAAGGCCGACCACCTGCATCACGACAGCCATGACCGCTTGCAGGCGATCGTGCGGCGGCTGGCAGACCGCGCCGTGGCGCGGGCGAATTTCACCGGCGCCGGCGTCGACGTCGTCGCCATGGCGGCGGTGCGCGCAACACGGGAAGGCACCGTCAAACAGGGCCGCGAGACATTGCCGGTCATCATCGGCACACCGCTCGCGGGCGAGACAATCAATGGCGACACCTTTGACGAGAAAGCTGAAACGGCCATATTTCCCGGTGATTTACCGGAGAAAATTGATGCTGTCTTCGAAGCTCCCGGGGGAGCGCACAGGCAGGACAATACCGACCCGGCGATCCGCTTCGTGCGTTTTCGCCCGCCAAAACTCGAGCGCACGGCCGAGGGCGTCATGCTGTCACTGCCGCATATCCGGCTCGACCGTGCCTTGCAGTTCCTGATCGGAGACCATCTGGCATGACCGCGCCCCGCAAGCCGGCGGCATTCCGCATCGAACCGGAGGCCACATCGCAGCAGGACGCGGCGCAGGCGCGCCGTGCCCAGGCCGGGGCGCCGGAGGCGCGCCGTGTCCAGACCGACACACAGCGCAAGCCCCGCGCGGTGAAGAGCGATGTCGCGCTGGTCATCCCGTCGGAGATCGACGTGTTCGACGAGCCGGACATCGTCGCTGCCGAACCGCCGCCGGCGGTCGCTCGCAGGAAACGTTCATTGCTTGGCTCCATCTTCTTCGGCGCGTTCGGGGTGCTGGTTTCGCTGGCCATCGGCCTGTGGACCGATCAGCTCATTCGCGATCTGTTCGCGCGCGCCGAGTGGCTGGGTTGGCTGGCCGCCGGCATGGCTGCCGTCGCCGTGCTGGCGCTGGTGGTGATCCTGATTCGCGAGTTCCTGGCGATCGCCCGGCTTGCCGAGGTCGAAAAGCTGCAGAAGCGTGCGCTCGATGCGATTGCACGCGACGATCCCAAGGCGGCGCGATTGGTGGTCGACGAGCTGTCGGCCTTCGTCGCGGCCAAACCCGAAACGGCTGCGGGCAGGCGCGCGCTGGCCGATCTGCGCGACGAGATCATCGATGGCGCCAATCTGGTGCGTCTCGCTGAGGCGGAGATCCTTGGCCCTCTCGACGCCAGGGCCAAGATCATGATCCTGGAAGCCGCCAAACGCGTGTCGCTGGTGACGGCCGTCAGTCCGCGTGCGCTCGTCGACGTAGCCTATGTCGTGTTCGAGGCCGGGCGCCTCATCCGGCGCCTTTCGGAACTCTATGGCGGGCGGCCGGGAACACTGGGTTTCTTTCGCCTGGCGCGCAGCGTGCTGGCGCATCTGGCGGTCACCGGTTCGATCGCCGTCGGCGACAGTTTCGTCCAGCAGATCGTCGGCCACGGCCTGGCTGCGCGCCTCTCCGCCAAGCTCGGCGAAGGCGTCGTCAACGGCATGATGACGGCGCGCATCGGCATCGCCGCGATGGAGACGGCGCGCCCCCTGCCCTTCAGTGCGGCAAAACGGCCGGGACTGGGTGATTTCCTCTCCGCGCTGACATCGTTCGCAAGCAGGAAGGAAAGCGAGAACACCCCGCCTGGCAAGTGAACGACGACCTTGGCAGTGACGAAGCATTAACCAATCTTGTTCATGGTCGCACTGGTTCCAAAACAGCCTCTTTGTTGCCGGGTGTCGTCGATGAAAAGCGTAATTCTGTCCAGCCTGTTGCCCCTGGCGGTTGCGATCACCACTGTCGCCGGCATTGCCGCACAGGCGTCCGCGGCGGAGCCGGACAAGCAGTTCTTCCGGTCCGCCGAAGGCAAGTGGGTGGGCCCGGGCGAGATCGTCGCCGGCAAATACAAGGGCACGAAGTTCAATTGCAGCTTCACCGGCTCGACGCCCGACGGCAAGATGGGCATGACGCTCGACGGCGGCTGCCGTGTGGGCATGTTCACCCAGCCGATGTCGGCCAAGATCGAGCGCAAGGGGCGCGATTACAAGGGCTCCTTCATGGGCGGCGCGGCCGGTGCCGGCCTCGATATCATCGGCGGCAATGTGGTCGATGCCCGCAAGGTGGTGTTCACCATCAACCGCAACCAGCTGCGCGGCGTCATGCAGGCACGCATCCCCGACGACAATTCGATGACGGTGACGGTTGCAGTGCGCGTCGCGGACCAGCTGGTGCCGGTGATCGGCATGAGCCTGAAGCGGGTCGACGCGATCGAAGTCGGCTCCATCGCGCCGAACTGAGCGCGTATCAACCGCCTGTAACCAAACACAAAAAGAGACGGCGGCCCATCGCCACCGCCTCCTTTTGAAGACGTCGATAGGAACGATCAGCCCTTGATCGCCGCCGTCACCTCATCATAGGCCTTGCAGGCGTCGGCCAGGGTCGTGGTGCCCTGATATTTGGTCGTCACCTCTTGCACCTTGGCCGTCAGATCGGCCGCCTTGGACGGATCCTTGGTAAGGGCCTCCTGCAGCGCGGCGGCCATGTCCTGCGCCTTCTTGGTGGCGACCTCGGCCGTGCACTCAGGCGCCTTGGAGCAAGCCGAGCCGGCGAGCACCGCCAGGCCGACGGCAACGAGCAAAAACTTCTTCATGTCAGTCATCTCCTCAAAAAGGGCGCGGCTTGATCGCCACACCCTCCACTGGCCGAAGCCGAGCGTGCTTAACCTCCGATTGCAGCCAGACGCAACGCGGCCTCGCGCTCAACTTGTGTAACGTGCCTGCAACATTGCCCGCCGCAGGATTCGGGCTGTTACATGCCCGCCGAAGCCCCTATCCTTGGGGCGCTGGCGCCTGATCCGAGGCGTCTTGACCCGACCGCACAGGCTGCGGTCCTCAAACGAGCGGAATGGCGGGAATGGCGGCAGAGGCAGCGGGCAGCGAGCTTGTTCAGGTGGTGGCGCTGCTCGCCGCGGGTGTTGTCGCCGTTCCGATCTTCAAACGTATGGGCCTGGGTTCGATTCTCGGCTATCTGGCCGCGGGCGTGGTGATCGGCCCGTTCGGCATCGGTGTGTTTTCCGAATCGGGAGCCATCCTCCACGTCGCCGAGCTCGGCGTCGTGATGTTCCTGTTCATTATCGGGCTGGAGATGCAGCCGTCGCGGCTCTGGGGCTTGCGCCGCGAGATCTTCGGCCTGGGCGCGCTTCAGGTCGGGGTCTGCGCGGTCTTGCTGACCGGTGTGGGAATAGCCGGAGGCTTTTCCATCGCGCAATCCTTCGTCGCCGGAGCCGGCTTCGTGCTGACCTCGACGGCGATCGTCATGCAGCTTCTGGAAGAGCGCGGCGAAATCGCCTCGCCCAAGGGCCAGCGCATCGTCTCCATCCTGCTGCTGGAGGATCTGGCGATCGTGCCGCTGCTGGCCCTGATCGCGTTCCTGGCGCCAGGCGGCACCGACACCAGCCTGTCGGAGCGGCTGGCCGAGGTCGGTATCGGCCTTGCCGCGATCATCGGCCTGGTGCTGGCCGGACGTTTTCTGCTCAACCCTTTCTTCCGTATCCTGGCGGATGCCCGCGCTCGCGAGGTGATGACGGCGGCCGCCCTTCTGGTCGTTCTCGGATCCGCCCTTGCCATGCAGCTCAGCGGCCTGTCGATGGCGATGGGCGCGTTCCTGGCCGGCGTGCTGCTGTCCGAATCGACCTTCCGCCACCAGCTCGAAGCCGATATCGAACCGTTTCGCGGCATCCTGCTCGGCCTGTTCTTTCTCGCCGTGGGCATGTCGCTCGACCTGCATGTGGTGGTTCAGAACTGGCGGCTGATCGCCGTCTATGTCGTTGCCTACATGGTCATGAAGGCGCTCGGCATCTACATCGTCGCCCGCATCCTGAAGTCGGGCCATCGCGAGGCGCTGGAACGCGCCGTCTTCATGGCGCAAGGCGGCGAATTCGCCTTCGTCCTCTATTCGGCCGCCGCTTCCGTCGGCATCATCGACGGCCAAGCCAACGCGACGCTGACGGCCATCGTCATCATCTCCATGGTGCTGACGCCGCTGGCGATCGTCGCGTTGCGGTATCTGACGCCGCGCGACGAGCTGTCGCTGGATGGCGTCGACGTCGCCGAAGGGCTGACCGGCAGCGTGCTGATCATCGGATTCGGCCGCTTCGGCCAGATCGCCAGCCAGCCATTGCTGCTGCGCGGCATCGACGTGTCGATCATCGACAACGATGTCGAGATGATCCAGGCGGCGGCCGATTTCGGCTTCAAGGTCTACTACGGCGACGGCACGCGGCTGGACATCCTGCACGCTGCCGGTGCCGGGCGCGCACGCGCCGTGCTCATCTGCGTCGACAAACCCGATGCCGCCGTACGCATCGCCGAGCTCGTCAAAGCCGAGTTTCCCTTGCTCACCGTGCTGGCGCGCGCCTTCGACCGAGGCACCGCGCTACAGCTCATCCGCACAGGCGTCGACTATCAGCTGCGTGAAACATTCGAATCGGCGCTGGTTTTTGGCGGTTCGACGCTGGAGGCCCTGGGCGTAGACCCGGAAGACGTCGCCGAGGTGGTCGAAGACGTCCGCCGCCGCGACACCGCCCGCTTCGAGACGCAACTCGCCGAAGGCATCCGCTCCGGACAGCGCTTCCTGAAGGGCAATATCGGCACGCCGATCCCGACGCCGCTCTCCACGCCGCGCCGCCCCGGCCAGGCGCTCAACGAGGAAACGGCCGGCGTTCTGCACAAGTCCGAGGCGGCGGATTGATAGGAGAAAAGCATGGATTTGGACAGCAGAGCCCTGTCGGTCACCACATTCTGGCGTGATGCCGGAGCGGACGCATGGTTCGAGAAAAGCGATGTTTTCGACGGCGATTTCCGCAACCGCTTTCTTGAGCTGCACTACGCGGCCGCACGGCGCGAATGCGACGGCTGGTCGGAGCATGCCGAAGGCTCGCTGGCGCTGATGATCCTGCTCGACCAGTTTCCGCGCAACTGCTTTCGCGGCACCGGCCACATGTACGCCACCGACCCGCTGGCGAAGCATTTTGCCCAAAAAGCTGTGACGGCAGGCCAGGATCTGGTGCTCGAACCGGAATTGCGGGTGTTCCTGTATCTGCCGTTCGAACATTCGGAATTGCTCGCCGACCAGGAACGGTCGGTCGAGCTCACCGCGGCCAACGCGCCGGACTACCTCAAATACGCCGAAGAACACCTCGACATCATCCGGCGCTTCGGCCGTTTTCCGCACCGCAACAAGATGCTCGGCCGCGAAACCACGCCGGAGGAAAAAACCTTTCTGGACGATGGCGGGTTCTCAGGCTGACGCTGGTCTATCCAGCCACCAGTCGCGGCCCGACGGCAGGCGTTCGATACCGGCCGCATCGACGGCGGCCAGCCGCTCCGAGACGCTTCGCCCGCTTACCGCAAGATCGGGCGCGATCTCGGCCAGCGGCGCCAGCACGAAGGCACGTTCAAGCATGCGCGGATGCGGCACTTCCAAGCCGGTTTCGTGGATGACGCGGTCGCCGAAAACCAGGATGTCGATATCGATCAGGCGCGGCCCCCAGCGCTCCTCGCGCACGCGCTTCAGCTTGCGCTCTGCATCGAGGCACAGGTCGAGCAATGCCCGCGGCGAGAGCCGTGTCGAGAGTTCCGCGGCGGCGTTCAGGAAGTCGGGCTGGTCGAGCTTGCCCCAGGGCGGCGTGCGGTAGAGCGAGGACACCGCGGCCACGCGAGTGGCGGCATCGGCGTCGAGCAGGCGCAGCGCCGCCGCCATCGAACTCGCCGGATCGCCGAGATTGCCGCCAAGGCTGAGATAGACGGTGTTACTGCGGCCAGACAACGGTCACCTCGACGTAATCGAGCACGCCGGGCACCGGCGCATTCGGCTTGCGGACCGTGATTTCGGCTTTCCTGATCTGCGGGAAGCGTTCCGTCAGGGCTTTTGCGACTTCCAGGGCCAGCGCCTCGATCAGGAAGCGCCTGTGTCCGGTGATGATCTCCTCGATCACCGTGAAGGCAACGCCGTAGTTGACGGTTTCCCCGATGGCATCGTCGACCAGCGCGCGCCCGGGCTCCACGGTGAGCGAGGCGTCGACATAGAAGCGCTGGCCGAGCGCCTCCTCCTCGTCCAGCACCCCGTGCCGGGCAAAGAAGGCGCAATTCTTCAGGCGGATGACATACATGGTTCAGCGTTCCGAAACTGCGGTTTCGCGCGCCAGCATAGCATCCGCCACGGCCAGCGCGTCCACGTTGATTGCGACATCGTGGACGCGAAACAGGTCGGCGCCCTTCAATCTCAGTATGACGCTCGTCGCCGCAGTCCCAGCCCCTCTTTCGGCGGCATCGCGGCCCGTGACGGTGCCGATGAAGCGTTTTCGCGAGGTTCCGGCCATCAGCGGAAATCCGAGGGCGTTGAGCTCGGAAAACCGCGCCATCAGGTCGAGGTTATCCTCGGCCGTCTCCTTGGCGAAGCCGAAGCCGGCATCGAGAACGATATGATCGTCGGCGATGCCGTGTCGGCGGGCGATTTCCAGTGATTTTTCGAGGAACGCGAACTGGTCGGCGATGACGTCGGGCAGTTTTCGGCGATCCCGCCCGGTATGCATGATGATGAGCCCCGCGCCGGTTTCGGCTGCGATACGCGCAATGTCCGGCTCGCGCTGCAAGCCCCAGACGTCGTTGACGATATGCGCCCCGGCCGCGACGGCAAGCCGCGCGGTCTCGGCGCGATAGGTGTCGACCGAAATCAGCACCTCGCCGGAACCCGCCAGCGCCTCGATCACCGGCAGGATGCGCGCCTGCTCCTCGCCCGCCGTGATCGCGGACGCGCCCGGCCTTGTCGATTCACCGCCGACATCGACGACCCGGGCGCCTTCGCCCAGCATGCGGCGCGCCTGGACCAGCGCGGTCTCGGCGGCATCGAACAGACCGCCGTCGGAAAAACTGTCGGGCGTGACATTGAGAATGCCGACCACCACGGCCTTGTCGCCAAGGTCGAGATGGCGTCCGTGCGCCAACTGCCATCGCCTCGCCGTCATTGCTCATCAACCATGGGGCTCATCAACCATGTGTGATCCGCACCAGATCAATTCCGTTGCGCCGGCAGTGGCCGTAAAGCAAGGTAGGGCGAGAGGCAACCTGATGAAACGAACCCTGCTTTGCGCATTGCTGCTTGCCGCCACCGCCGTTCCGGCGGGCGCGGCCAATCTCGTCAAGACATATAGCTACTTCGCCGTCGGCGGCAGGACGCTAGAAGACATCGAGGCACAGCTTTCCAAACGTGGTCCGCAGGTGAAGAGCACGGGCTCGCGGCATCCCGGCGCCACACAGATGGCCTTCACCACGCGCATCAGCTATGCCGGGCAGTCCGGCTCCTGCCGGATCGCCGATGCCGCGGTGACCGTCAAGGTCAAGGTTATCCTTCCCGAATGGCGCCGTCCACGCAAGGCCGACGCGGATGTGCGGCTGTTCTGGGACACGCTGTCGGCCGACATCAAGCGCCATGAGGAACGCCATGTCGAGATCGCCAAGAATCACGCCCGCGAACTGGAAGACGCGCTGAAAGCCGCTTACCCGCAGAAGGACTGCGATGCGGCGAAGGCCAAGGCCGCCCAGATCACCGCCGCCATTCTCGCCAGACACGACCGTGCCCAGGTGCAGTTCGATCGTGTCGAAAGCGTCAATTTCGAAAGCCGCATCCTGCGGCTCCTGCGCTATCGCGTCGAGCGCATCGGCAACGGCCGGTTGCCGCCGACCTGAATGTCCTGATGCATGTCGCCTAAAGGGGCGGCGGTGCGAGCCAACCGGGCCGAAGCGTAGTGCCAGCTTCGAAAAATTTTCGGGCAACGGTCGAAATCGGCCTATACGGGACGACATATCAGGGGTTGGCAAGGGCACGACCTTTCAAACACGAGCATCACGACCGATCGCGCCGCGGATGCAACCCGGCTAGCCCAGCCGACGCAGCGGACGGCGCGCGCAAGCATATGGACGAAAGACTATGGACCAGGCTGTCGACAAGCAGGCCGTGGCGGCCGCGAGCGCGCCGCTGACGGAAAGCGAGAAGAACGCCATTATCGGCGGCGTTCTCCTGTCGATGCTGCTGGCAGCACTTGACCAGACCATTGTGGCGCCGGCCATGCCGACCATCGCGCGAGCGCTCGGCCACGCCGAGTACCTGCCCTGGATAGTGACCGGATATCTCCTGACCGCAACCGCCATGGCGCCGCTCTACGGCAAGATCTCCGACGTCTACGGCCGCCGGCCGACCGTCTATGGCGCGATCCTCATCTTCCTCGCCGGCTCGCTGGTCAGTGCGATGGCGCCCAACATGTTCGTGCTGGTGATCGGCCGCGCGATCCAGGGCGCCGGCGGCGGCGGGCTTTTCGCCCTGGCGCAGACCGTCATCGGCGACCTCGTGCCGCCACGCGAGCGGGCACGCTATGCGGCCTGGATCTCGGGCACATGGGCAGTCGCCAGCATCGCGGGGCCGTTGCTCGGCGGCACGTTCGCTGAACATCTCCATTGGTCGCTGATCTTCTGGATCAACATTCCGCTCGGCATCCTGGCCATGGCCATCATCAACAAGCCGCTGCGCAAGCTGCCAGTCGCGGCAAGACGGCATCGCATCGACGGGCTCGGCGCGCTGCTTCTCGTCGCCGCCACGGCCCTGCTGCTTCTGGCGCTGAACTGGGGTGGCAGCGAATACCCCTGGCTATCGACGGAGATCCTCGGGCTCGTCGCCAGTTCCTTGGTCCTGTGGGGCGCCTTTGCGCTGCGGCTGCTGCGCGCAACCGAGCCGCTGATTTCGCTCGAGGTACTGAGCAACCCGATCGTCCTTGCCGGCACGCTCTCCATGTTCCTTCTGCAGGCGGCCAATATCGGCCTGTCTGTCTACTTGCCGGTCTATCTCCAGTCGGTCATCGGCCTGTCGGCAAGCGAATCCGGCACCGCCCTCCTGGGGCTGATGCTTGGCACGGTGGCCGGCGCGACATTCAGCGGGCGCACCATTCCGCGTTTCGTCCATTACAAGCGGATCGCCATCTTCGGATTGGCCTTCGCCGTTCTATGCCTCGGCGCCCTCAGCCTGGTGGCGGGGCACGCCTCGCTGCTGGTTGTCGAGATCCTGACGACATGCGTCGGGCTCGGCAGCGGAACCACCTTTCCGGTGGCCACGGTGTCTGTCCAGAACGCAGTCGACCCTAGGCACCTTGGCGTCGCCACCGGCGTTCTGACGTTCCTGCGCTCGCTGGGCAGTGCGCTCGGCGTTGCTATCCTCGGTGCGGTCGCCCTGGGCAACGGGCTGCCGCTGGCGGGCGAAGGCGCGCAGGCGACCGGCGCCGGTGCCGAAGCTGCCGCCTTCGGGCTGATCTTCGTCGCCGCCGTGGTGATGTTGATCATGGCGCTGCTGACGCTCAGCCTGATGCCCGAAAAACCGCTGCGCGGCCATCCCGAGGCCCCCGTGCTGGCGGACTGAAGCGATACGCGTCAGGAGGCCTCCGCCACACCGAGCTTCTTCTGCAGGCTGGTCGACGAGGTCGTGTATTGGAAGACGATGCGTTCGCCCGGGCTGACGATGCGCTTGGCGGCCTGGGCCATCAGCGCGACCTCGTGAAAGCCCGACAGGATGAGCTTCAGCTTGCCGGGATACCAATTGATGTCGCCGACCGCGAAGATGCCCGGGACCGACGTCTGGAACTTCTCGGTGTCGACCGGAATCAGGTTCTCGTGAAGGTTGATCCCCCATTCCGCGATCGGTCCGAGCTTCATGGTCAGGCCGAAGAAGGGCAGCATCCGCGTGCAGGGAATTTCGATGTCGCCCTCCGGCCCCCTGATCAGGGCGGACGACAGTTGGCCGTCGGCGCCGGTCAAGCCGGTCACTTGCCCGACCTGGAAATCCAGCTGCTTCATTTCCTGCATGGCGTACATCTTGTTGACGCTGTCGGGCGCGGCGCGGAACTCCGGGCGCCGGTGGACCAGCGTCACGCTTTTTGCCACCGGCTGCAAATTGAGCGTCCAGTCCAGCGCTGAATCGCCGCCGCCAACGATAACGAGGTCGTGGCCGCGAAAATCTTCCATTCGGCGCACCGAATAGAAGACGCTCTTGCCCTCATAGGGTTCGATGCCCGGGATGGGCGGGCGTTTTGGCTGGAAGGAGCCGCCGCCGGCGGCGATCACCACCACCTTGGCCTCGAACACCTCATTCTCGTCGGTGGTGACGCGAAAGCCGCCGTCCTCCAGTCTCTCGAGACTGGAGACCATGCGATTGTAGGTGAAATCAGGCTTGAACGGCGCGATCTGCTCGAGCAGCTTGTCGACCAGGCCTTGCGCCGAGATCGAAGGCCAGCCGGGAATGTCATAGATCGGCTTCTCCGGATAGAGTTCCGCGCATTGGCCGCCGGGCCGGTCGAGAATGTCGATCAGGTGGCACTTCATGTCGAACAGGCCGAGCTCGAACACGGCGAACAGCCCGACCGGGCCTGCCCCGACAATGAGTACGTCTGTCCTGGTGATGCCGGTCATGGTGCGCGCCTCGCTGCTGGATTGGCGTGAGACTGCATGACCTCCGGCTTGCTGCCAAGCGGCAGCCGCAAAAATCAGAGCTGCGAACTCGGGTTGCAAGGGATGGACGACTGCCAGTCCGGCTGCCCCGCCACCTTTTCATGGCAGGGCAGCTTCTCACGATAGGAATTTTTTCTTGACGGGGTGCCCGCAACTATGGTAGATATTTGGTTATGGTGCTGAGTTGCGCCGGAGGCCCGCCGCACAGGCGGGTTTTCCATTCAAGGCGACGTCAACAGCCGGCCCCCAAGGAACCCCCTGCCCGGATTCATTGCCTCGGGCAAAAATCGGCTTTTAGCCTTGGCGCTCGGGCACCCGCACCACCAGTCCGTCGAGCGCGTCGCGCACCTTGATCTGGCACGATAGCCGCGAATTCGGCTGGACGTCGTAGGCAAAGTCCAGCATGTCCTCTTCCATTGCTTCCGGCTCGCCGACTTCCGCCGTCCAGGCCTCGTCGACATAGACGTGGCAGGTTGCACAGGCGCAGGCGCCGCCGCACTCCGCCTCGATACCCGGCACGGCATTGCGGATGGCGTTTTCCATGACCGTCGAGCCGTTCTCGGCATCCACGTCGAAATGTGTGCCGTCATGGGCAATGAAGGTCAGTTTGGTCATTTGTCACCTGAGGGAGTTTCCGCCGAGATAATCACTCGGGCACACAAGTCAACTGCGGCGAGAAAGCGCCGCTCGGTGACGTTTTTCCGCAAACGGGTCTAGCGGTTGATGGCGGCGATGAAATCGCGCACTTCGTCGATCAGTTTGCCGAGCCGCGTAAGCGTCTGGCTGTCTTCCGGCTGCCGTTCTATCTCGGTGGCGCAATCGGCAATGGCAAAGGCCCCGACACCACGCGCCGAACCCTTCAGGCCGTGCGCCAGGAGCAGCCGGTCCTTGATGTCCGCATCGACTATCCTGTCGCGCACCGACAGCGCCTGTTGTACAAAGAGCGCCAGCACCTCCTGTTCGAGGCCGCGGTCGCCCATCGTCTGCCGCGCAAGGTGTGCCAAATCGATCGGTCGGGACCGCCTCGTTCCCGATACATCGCCCCCGGGCATTGAGAAGGCAATGCCGCTTTCGCCACGCATGAACTCGAACTCCGCTTCTTCGGCCGCCTGAAAAACTAGGCGAATCCAATGGACAACGGGTTAATGGATGGCCGGAAAAAATGTTGCGAAAGCGGCGCCGGAATCACGCTTCCGTTAACCTTATATTTAAAGTTTTACGTATCCCGCGGAATGCATGTTTTCTTTACCCCCCTGTGTCATTACGATACGAGGGGTCCATTTTCAGCCTCCTGCGCGTGGGTGCGACAACCAAAATCATAAGCCCGCGGCAGCTAGTACAGGGTAGCGAAGGCATGGCGAAGAAAACAACGACGACCAGATCTCTGGACAACGATGTGGCCAGGGAACTCGAGAAGGCACTCGATCTCGACCTCAGCGGCGACACCGGCAGCGGCGACCTCGATATAGCGGCCTCGATGGAAGATCTGGAAGCGCAGATATCCCAGGCCGCCGACGAATTGGCGCGCGAGGGACGCAATCAGACGCAGGCACCCGTCGTCAACCAAGCCCAGGCCGCGAATCCCGCGCCAAAGACCAGACCCGCCGAACTGCGCCCCGTCGAAACACGCAATGGCGGTCAGCCCGCCGGCTTCTCGCCGGCCAATGACGATCGTCAGAAGGACTACAAGACGCTTCTGCACAGCCTCAACCGGCGCGCCTCGAACACGATCTACTGGGTTATCGCCTTCGTTTCGCTGGCCTGGATCGCCGGCGCGGGCGGATTGGCCAACCTCCTCTTCGGGCCGAGCATCTGGAGGATCCGCACGCTCGACCAGTTCTTCGCCCGTCCCGAACTGATCGGCCTTGCTGTCGCGGCCATCGTGCCGGTCATCCTGTTCTGGGCCTTCGCCGCCATGATTCGCCGCGCGCAGGACATGCGCATCGCCGCCCAGTCGATGACGGAAGTGGCCTTCCGCCTCACCGAGCCGGAAAACATGGCCCAGGATCGCGTCATGATGATCGGCCAGGCCGTCCGCCGCGAGGTGGCCGCCATGGGCGAAGGCATCGAACGCACGCTGGCCCGCGCCGTCGAACTGGAAACGCTGGTCCACAGCGAGGTCAACCAGATCGAGCGCTCCTATTCGGAAAACGAAACCCGCATCCGCTCGCTCGTCGACGGGCTCGGCAGCGAGCGCGAGGCGGTCGTCAGCCATGCGGAGCGGGTTCGCGCTTCGATCGCCGGCGCGCACGACACCCTCAAGGACGAAATCGGCGCTGCCAGCGACCTCATCCGCGACAGCATTCTCAATGCATCGACCAAACTGTCGATGACCATCACCAATTCCGGCGACACGCTTATCGACCGCATCAACGAAAGTTCGCTGTCGATCTTCGATTCGGTGGAAGGACGGCTCGACACCATAACCGACAAGCTTTCGACTTCCGGCGAGGCTTTCGCCAGCCTGCTCGACACGCGCATCGCCAAGCTGACGGACACGACAGACGGCCTGACCCGGTCGTTGACCGACCTGCTCGACGATCGCACCAACGGCATGGTGTCGCTGCTTGGTGGCGCCGCGCGCACACTCAATTCGGAATTCGAGGCCAGCCTCAACGGCATCGAGCGCACGCTCGCCGAGCGCGGCCAGGCGCTGATCAGCGAGTTCCAGACCCGCGCCGAGGCCCTCGATACCGGCACGCAGAAGCTCAACGCAGCACTCGAAGCCCGCGCCCGGCAGATCAACGAAACGCTGGTCGAACGCGCGCGCGAAATCGCCCACACCTTCGCCGAGAGCAAGGACACGCTGACGGCGATGATCGACCAGGGCAAGACCCAGATCGGCGCCGACATGGCCGATATCGTCACGTCGACCTCGTCCATGCTCGAAGCGCGCGCCAGCGATTTCGCCGGACGCATGGAAGCGGCGCGCCACGTCGTCTCGCGCTCGTTCGATGCCGATATCCAGCGGCTTGCCGATGCCCGCGTGGGTATAGAAGAAGCGGTCGAAAATCACAGCCGCAGCCTTTCCGAGAGCCGCGAGCGCATGGCGGCCGCGATGCAGGCCGATCTGGCCAAGTTCGCCGAGAGCCGTGCCGGCATCGATGCTGCGGTAACCGACCAGGTGCAGAAGCTGGCCGAAGGCCGCAGCCTGATCGCGCGCGCGCTCGAAGAAGATCTGCGCAAGGTCAACGAATCGCGCGCTGCCATCGACGCTTCGCTCGGCAGCCACCTCGAAAGGCTGGAAGAAGGCCGCAACCGGCTCTCCCAGGCTCTCAACGAAGACTCCGGAAAGCTGGTGCAAGCCCGTACAATCATTGACGAAATGGTTGCTGGACATGTTGGCAAGCTGGCCGAGGGCCGCAACATTCTCTCGCGCGCGCTCGAAACCGACCTCGGCAAGCTCGTGGACACGCGCGCCGACATTGATGGCCTTGTCGCCGGTCAGGTCGAGAAGATCGCCGAGGGCCGCGCGGTACTCGCCAAGGCGCTGGAGAACGACATCGCCGGCATCAAGGACCTCATCGAGGCGCATTCGGCGAAACTGGCGGAAGACCGCTCGCAGCTCGGCCGTTCGCTGGAGGACGATCTGTCCAGCATACGCGGGCTGATCGAAGACCATTCGGGCCGCCTGGCCGAGGATCGCAGCCTGCTGTCGCAGACCCTTGAAGCCGACCTTGCCAAGCTCGCCGAGAGCCGCTCGAGCATCGACGGCCTGGTCGCCGGTCAGGTCGAGAAACTGGCCGAAGGCCGCGATATTCTCAGGCGGGCGCTGGAATCCGATCTCAACGCGATCAAGGGCGTCATATCGAGCCAGTCCGAAAGGCTGGCCGAGGACCGCGGGCAGCTGTCGCGGGTTCTCGAGGCCGACTTGCAGAATGTGAACAGCGTCATTGCCGACCACATGAACAAGCTGGTCCAGGATCGTTCGACCTTGTCGAAAGCGCTTGAGGAGGATCTCGCCAAGCTGGCCGAAAGCCGTTCGAGCATCGACGGGCTGGTGGCCGGCCAGGTCGAGAAGCTGGCCGAAGGCCGCGACATCCTGCGCCGTGCGCTGGAAGCCGATCTCAACACGATCAAGAGCACCGTCGCCGATCAGTCCCAGAAACTGGTCGAAGATCGGGGACAATTCGCCCGGGCGCTCGAAGCCGACCTCGAAAACGTCAACAGTCTCGTTAACAGCCACTCGGAAAGGCTTGTCCAGGACCGTTCGGCGCTGTCGAAGGCACTCGAAGACGATCTGGAAAACGTCAACGGACTGGTCAACAGCCACTCCGAGAGGCTTGTCCAGGAGCGTTCGGTGCTGTCGAAGGCGCTCGAGGACGATCTCGCCAAGCTGGCCGAAAGCCGCTCGAGCATCGATGGCCTTGTCGCCGGCCAGGTCGAAAAGCTGGCCGAAGGCCGCGACATCCTCAAGCGCGCGCTGGAGGCCGATCTGCAGAGGCTGTCGGAGAGCCGTGGCGATCTCGACGGCATCATCGCCGGACATGTCGGCAAGCTGGCCGAAGGCCGCGACGTGCTGAGCCGCGCGCTGGAAGACGATCTCGGCAGGCTCGCCGAGACCCGCAAGGATATCGATCGTTCACTGTCGGGTCACATCGACCAGATCGCGGCCAGGAGCACCGACATCTCCGCTGCGATCGCCGCCGACGTGGACAAGATCGAGCAGGCGTTCAGTCGCCAGACCGGCATCATCGAGGAGCGTGCGGGCACCATGGAGCGTGCGCTGTCGACAGGCGTCGACAATGTGCGCAACGTGCTCGAGAAGAGCGCCGTCTTCGTGGCCGGCGCCTTGCGCGAGAAGGTCCTGGAAGTCACCAGCGTCCTGCATGAGCAGGCGGGCCAGGCCTTCTCCGATGCGGATCGCAAGATCGCCGAGCGCGCCGAGCAGACCTCGGCCGCCCTGCTGGCCCGGGCCGAAGACATCGCCCGCAGCTTCGAGGAGGCGGATCGCCGTCTCCACGCCCGTGCGGAAGACACGTCGAGCGCCTTGCTTGCCCGCGCGGACGATGCGTCCAGTTCCTTGCTGGCGCGAGCCCATGAAACCGCCGATCAGCTTGCCGCCCGTGCAAGCGAAATCGCCGGCACGTTCGACGCGGCCGACCAGAAGCTGGCCGCCCGCGCCCAGGAGACCGCCGACCAGTTGGCGGCTCGGGTGAGCGAGATTGCCGGCACCTTCGACGCGGCCGACCAGAAGCTGGTTGCCCGGGCCGTCGAAACGGCACAGTCGCTGGCCGCGCGCGCCGGCGATATCCTGCGCAATTTCGAAGGCGCCGATCAGCGGCTCGGCATGCGCATCGGCGAATCGGCCGAAGCTCTTGCCGCGCGTGCAGCGGATCTCGGCCGCATCTTCGACGCCGCCGACCAGCACCTGGTCTCGCGCATCGCCGAAGGTTCGGAAGCGCTGTCAGGCCGCGCCTCCGAAATCGCCCGCATCTTCGATGATGCGGACAACCGACTGGTTTCCCGCATCGCCGCCAGCACCTCGACCATCGGCGAACATGCTGAGAGCATCGTCGGCGCCTTCACCAGCACAGAGCAGAGGGTCGCCGACCGTGCGCGCCAGACCGGCCAGGAGCTGGCCGCGCATGCCCGTGAAATCGAGCAGGCGCTCGCCGGCGCCGACGAGCGGCTCGCATCGACCGCGGCAACGGCTGCTGCCCGCGTCGAAGAGCAGATCGCCAGCGTCGAGAACCGGCTCGCCCATACCGCCGAGACGATGGGCCAGAAGCTCAACGAGCAGGTGTCGAGCGCCGAGGCGCAACTCGTGTCGCGCGCCAATGTCATCGCGGAGACCTTCACCGCGGTCGGCCAGCATATCGGCCAGAGCACCAACGACGCCGCCAAGACGATCGGCGCCAACACCCGCGAGCTCAACACCATGCTCGCGGCACGGTCGGCGGAGATGTCGAAGATCCTCGACGAGACCGCGCGGCCGCTGGTCGAGCGTTTCGCCCAGGGCGGCTCGGAACTGCAAAAGAGCATGGAAGAGGTCACCGAACGTGCCGCCGAGAAGCTGCGCAGCGAAAACGCAGCCCTCGTCAACGCGCTCGCCAGCCGCACCGCCGAGACCCTTTCGGCGGTCGAAGGTGCCCGCTCGTCGCTATCCGACAGTGTCGCCGACCTGATCGGCCGAATGACCACGTCGAGCGCGCAGCTCGGTCAGCTGATCGAACAGGCCGCGGCCAATCTCGGCCAGGTCGACGAACGCCTGACCGGCAGCACGCAAAGCTTCGCGGCAACCACCGAGAAAGCGGCGCAGACCTTCGCCAGCTCGGCAAGGCTGGTCGATTCGAACACGACAAGGCTGACGGAACTGTCGTCGTCGACCTTGCGCGAGGTCGCGTCGATCGCCACCAAGTTCGATGAACACAGCCGCCTGCTCGCCGGTGCTTCGGACCTCCTGAGCTCGGCCCAGAGCAACCTCGAACA
Source organism: Mesorhizobium sp. B2-4-1 (assembly GCF_006442185.1). Lineage (NCBI taxonomy): Bacteria > Pseudomonadati > Pseudomonadota > Alphaproteobacteria > Hyphomicrobiales > Phyllobacteriaceae > Mesorhizobium > Mesorhizobium sp. B2-4-1. The sequence continues at coordinate 246,415 of NZ_VFVN01000008.1, forward strand.
CACGCTAGAAAGGCAGTCTTCACTCGAGGATCTCGCTGTCGGCCTGGTCAAGAAGTCGGAGGATCTCGAAAGGGTCATGCGCTCGTTCGAGAATCTGGTCGGCCAGACGCTGCAAAATGCGGAAGGCAGGACGCTGGAATCGGCCGACAAGATCCGCAACGCCATCACCGACGTCGTCGATTCGGCAACCAAGCGCTTCTCCGACGCGACCGAGGAGATGCGCCGCACCGCCGGCGCCATCAAGAGCGAGCTCGACCTCACCCGCGCCGAGCTCAAGAAAGGCGTCATCGAGATGCCGGAAGAGGCCAAGGAATCGACATCGGCCATCCGCCGCGCGGTTTCCGAGCAGATCAACGCCCTGAAGGAGCTTTCGGACATCGTTGCGAAGTCCGGCCGCAGTGGTGGAGAGCCCTTGGAATCGCGCAATCTGCGCCCGGCGCCGCAAGCCCCGGCAGCGTCCCGCGCGGCAGAGCCGCCGCGCCGCGCTCCCGCGCCACAGCCGGAACTTCGCGCGCCGCAGGCGCCGTCGGGCGGCACGGCGCTACGCGGCACGCTTGACCTGGAGCGCCCCGCCGACACGGCGCCGCGCCAGCGTCCCGACGCCGGCGCCCGCACGCAACAGGGCGGCTGGGTGCGCGATCTCCTGAGCGGGGCGTCACGCGAGGACGAAGCCAAGCCGGCAACACCCGCCGACGCGCCGCGCGCCGCCCCTGCCCAGCGCTCGCCGCTTCATGTCGTGGAATCACTGAACTCGCTGTCCGTCGACATCGCACGGGCCATCGATCACGATGCGTCGATCGAACTGTGGAACCGGTACCGGCGCGGCGAGCGTGACGTGTTCACGCGGCGGCTCTATACGCTGAAGGGGCAGCAGACGTTCGACGAGATCCGTCGCAAGTACCAGACGGAGGCAGAGTTCCGCGCCGCCGTCGACCGCTATTGCGATGATTTCGAGAAGCTGCTGAAGGACGTGTCGCGCAACGACCGCGACAACATCATGGCGCAGACCTATCTGACCTCGGATACAGGCAAGGTCTACACCATGCTGGCCCACGCCAGCGGCCGCCTGCACTAGGCAGCGGCAGACAGCCAATGAAAAAGGCGGGGGACTTGTCTCCCGCCTTTTGGCTTGGAAGGGTGGACGTCGCATCCGGAACTGGATCTCTGACTTGTGAAGACGGCGATCATACTCGACTGCGAGTTTCTTTGTCTTGAGGGCTCGCAACGCAGATTCTGGTGCGCGGCTCACGATCCGGATCCGGTCATCGCGCAGATCGGCGCGGTCAGGCTTGGGCTCGAAGACGACTTTCCCGTCCTGGGCACGCACAAGGCCTATGTCAGACCGATCGACCGGTTTGGCAGGAGATACGCGCTCGACCCTTTCTTCACCGAACTGACTGGCATCACAGAAGAAAAGCTGGAGATCGAGGGGGTCGCGCTAGGAGAAGCCCTTGTTGACGTCGATCGTTTCTCCAATGGGGCGCGATTTTGGTCCTGGGGCAAGGACGAACTGAACATGATAGCCATCAGCTGCTATATCGCAGGCATCCCCGCTTCCATCCCGGCGGCCCGCTTTGACAATGCCGTAAAGCTGCTGATCTCGGCCGGGATGCCGATCGAGGACCTGGCAAGGACGCCGAGCAACAAGCTTGCCGACTATTATGGCGTTCAACACCCGCCATTGCAGGGACACGATGCGCTCGATGACGCGCTGTCCGTAGCCTACACCCTGCAGCACCTGATGAAGACCGGAAAGCTGCGGCCGGACGCCTTCGACCGCTTGTAGCCTGGTGGCTGGCGCCCACCCGGCATCGCCGCTCAGATCGCCGAATCAGTCCAGCGCACGATCTGTTTGGCCGCGTCGCCGAAGGCAGCATCGAGCGCGCCGACATAGCCTTGGTTGCCGCTGCCCGAGACGGGCGCGGTCGCCGTAAAGCTCTTGGACGCACGCACCTCGCCATTGCGGTCGTTGAGGATGCGCACGAACAGGTCGACCTCGGCATGATCGCCGCCGTCGACGCGGACTTCGAACGAACGGATCTCGACAATGACCTGGTAGTCGATCGCCAGCCCCTCGCCCGGCTTGCCCACGCCGGCGAAGCTGCCAGAGCGCTGGAACGTCTCCGCCAGCCGAGCCTGCACGATCAGCGGCAGCCGGTCCGCCCATTGCGCGCCCTTGAGGTACTGGATCGAGCGTGGGGACGGCTTTATGACGATGTTCTGGCTGTCCAGCGCCTTGAGCGCGGACGGCTGGGCGATCAGGATCTGGCGACGGCTGTGGCCATGCGCCTCGACCGACGGCGCCGACAGTTCGAACGTGTCAAGCGGCGCAGGCCCGCCGCCCGGCAGCGCGGCACAACCGGCAAGGGTCAAGGCAAGCAAGGCCACGCCCGATCTGAACACAATCGTCGACTTCACGCGCGATCCCTGCTGTCCCCGGCCTCACTATCCCTGGATTGTAAAAACAACCCGCGGATGCAGACACTGTTTCTGGGGCGAGCCGAGACCGAAGTCAACGCCGCGCCCTGCCATCATACTGCCGAACCTCGCCCTCGCCGCCCGACAGGATGCGCTGCGGATTGCGGCTGAGGTCGGTAACCGCCTCCTCGATGCGGCTGATCGAACGGCGGCTGTCCTGAACCAGCGCCTCGACATTCGAAAGGCCCTGGCCGGAAAACCGGGCTATATTGTCTGTGATGACGCCAAGCCGCGAATTCAGCGTATCGGCAACCTGCTTGAACGACCTCAGCGTGTCCCTGGCGTCCGCCATCACGCCGTCCGCCTGGCCCGAGCCGAGCAGCTTGTCGACCTTGGCCAGGATGCCGTCGACGCGCACCGAGGCGTCGTTGAGCCGCTGCGCGAGCTGCCTCGCATCCTTGATCGTCTCGTCTATGTCGTCCGCCCTGTTCGCGAATTTGCCGGTCACCTTGGCGATGTCCGAGGCCGCCTTGTCGGCGCTTTCGCTTGCCTTCTGGATGTTGGCCAGAGCCGTGCGCACTTGCGCCGGATCGATGCCGTCGAGCACGCCGTCGACCTTGGCCAGCGTACCTTGCGTCTGCTTGGCGAAATCATTGACCGATCCCACGGCCGTATCGACATTCCTGATCACCCCATCGAGCTGTTTGGACGTTTCCTTGAGGTTGCCGGTCACCGTATCGACATTGGCGACGATGCTCTTGATCTTGTCCTTGTCGACCGCATTGAGCAGCCCTTCGGCCGCCTTCAGCGTGCCGTCGAGCTTGCCCGAGACGCCCTTCAGCTCATCGGACAGCGCGCTGACCGCGGACAGGAACTTGTCGACGCCATCGGAATTCCTGGCCAGCGCGTCGGAGAACGTCTGCACATTCTGCACGGTCTGCGTCAGCGGCCCGCGCACATCCTTGGTGAACCCCTCCAGCTGCGTCAGTACCGTGTCGGCGCGCGTGAAGATGTTCTGCGCCGTCTGCAAAAGATTGGTCACCGCCGACGGGTTGGCCACGATCTCGGCGACCTTGCCTTCCTTCTCGGCCTGGTCGAGAAGTTTTACTTCCTTGGGGTCGGCGCCCTTGAGTTCGATATTGGCCTGTCCGGTCAGGCCCGCCAGGCCGATATCGGCCTGCGTCGATTTGGTGATCGGCGTCATGCGGTCGATCTCGGTGTCGGCGATTGCGACCGTCGGATTGTCGACATCGATATAGACGCGCCTGACGTCGCCGACCTTGACGCCGTTGAACAGCACGAAGCTGCCGCGGCCAAGTCCGGAAGCCGAGCCAGGGATGCGCACGCGCAACAACGTGGTCTCGCCTTTGTCGCCGATCGCCGCCGTCCAATAGACGAAGCCGAACGCCGCCAGGATCGCCACCAGCGTGAAGATGCCGACAATAACGTAGTTGGCTCTGGTTTCCATTGCTTCACTTATGGCTATGCGCGCGCGGCAAGATCAAGTTGCCGGGCTCGTTTTCCGCGGAAATACGATTTTACCCACGGTTCTTCACTCTTCAGCATGTCGTCTATGGTGCCTTCGACCAGCACTTTCTTCTTGCCGAGCACGGCGACGCGGTCGCAGGCGGTGAAAAGCGTGTCGAGATCGTGGGTCACCATGTAGACGGTCAGGTCCATCGTATCGCGCAGCTTGACCACCAGCTCGTCGAATTCCGCCGCGCTGATCGGATCGAGGCCCGAGGTCGGCTCGTCGAGGAAGACGATGTCGGGATCGAGCGCCAGCGCGCGAGCCAGTGCCGCGCGCTTGATCATGCCGCCCGACAGCTCGGACGGGAATTTCTGCGCCGCGTCCGGCGGCAGCCCGACCAGTTCGACCTTGAGCATCGCCAGTTCGTCCATCAACTTGCGCGGCAGGTCGAGATATTCGCGCATCGGCACCTGGACGTTTTCCAGCACCGTCAGCGCCGAGAACAGCGCGCCGTGCTGGAACAGCACCCCAAGGCGCATGTCGATGCGCAGCCGTTCGGCATCGTCGGCCTTTTCGATATCCACGCCGAACAGCTTGATCGTGCCGGACTGCTTGCGCGTCAAACCAAGGATGGTGCGCAGCAGAACTGATTTGCCGGCGCCCGAAGCGCCGACGAAACCGAGGATCTCGCCGCGCCAGATATCGAGCGACAGTTTGTCGAGGATCAGGTTGTCGCCGAAGGAAACGGTGATGTCATGCGCCGAAAGCACGACCTCGCTGTCATCCGCGCCCTCCTTGGCCCTGGTCTCGATGCCGTTTCCCATCGCCATTTCAGAACTCGATCGCTGCATAGAACATGGCGAAAAGCCCGTCGAGGATGATGACGACGAAGATCGATTTCACCACCGAGGCGGTCACGTGCTGACCAAGCGATTCGGCGCTGCCGCCGACCTTCATGCCCTCGACCGAGGCGATGGTGCCGATGATCATGGCCATGAACGGCGCCTTGATCAGGCCGGCGAAAATGGTGCTGAGGTCGATGGCAACGCGCAGCCGATCGATGAAGGCGGCGGGTGCGATGTCGGAATAGAGCCAAGCCGCGAGGATACCGCCGCCGAGTGCGGCAAAATTGGCGATGATGGTCAGGCAAGGCAGGGCGATCACCAGCGCCACCAGGCGCGGAAAGACCAGCACGCCGATGGGGTTAAGCCCGATGACCTTCAGCGCATCCACTTCCTCGCGCATCTTCATCGAGCCGATTTCGGCGGTGATGGCGCTGCCCGAGCGGCCGGCGATCATGATTGCCGTCATCAGCACGCCGAGTTCGCGCAGGATCAACACGCCGACGAGGTCGACGACGAAGATGTCGGCGCCGAAATAGCTGAGCTGGTAGGCGCCCTGCTGGGCAACGATGGCGCCGACGATCGCCGACATCAGCACCACCACCGGAATGGCTCCGACGCCCATGCGGTCGATCTGGTTGAAGATCGCCGCCGGATTGACGGCATGGCCGCGGCCGAGCTTCATCTGCGCGCCACGGATCGTGGCGCCCAGTATGTTCATCGAGGCGAGAAAATCGTCGCGCATTTCGTAGACGCGGCGGCCGACCGCCTCCAGCGTGCGAATGACGATGTTGGGCGGCCCGACCGGCCCCGATTCGGGCTCGCGCCGCACCGCATCGCCGACCGCGCCGAGCAGGATCGAGGCAACGTCGCTCTGGCCCTGCAACCTGACCTCGACGCCCTTCTTCTCGAAAGCGCTGACCAGGCGGTCGATCAGCCAGGCGCCGGCGGTATCGATCTTCTCGATATGCGAAAGATCGAGCGCCAAGGTATTGAAACCGCTCCGTTTCTCGATTTTGCGCATCTCTGCGTCGATCGCGGCCACGGTGCGCGTCGTCCAGATTCCCGAGAAGGCGCAGCCGAGAACGCCTGCTTCCTCACCGACCGACACGCGCGGTTCGTGGTCAGCCTCCGAGGCGGTCTTGCCGCTTGCGTCGCGCTTGCCGATGGTCAACATGGCGTCCTGTTTAGCCTGACGGGTCCGGCCTTGTCGATTTGCCGACGACCCTTCTCGCACAGCCGGAGCAGAAAATTATGGCGCGTGTCATTTCGGTCGAGGCCGAGCGTTTTCCAATCGCCGGCACCTTCACCATTTCGCGTGGTTCGAAGACCGAAGCCGAAGTGATCACCTGCACGATCAGCGAAGGCGATTACACGGGCCGTGGCGAATGCGTGCCGTACAAACGCTATGGCGAGACCATGGACGGGGTTCGCGCCGCGATAGAGGCCATGCGCGGGCAAATCTCTGCTGGCATGGACCGGACAGCCCTGCTCGGCGCCATGCCGGCAGGCGCGGCGCGCAACGCCATCGATTGCGCCTTGTGGGACCTGGAAGCCAAGATCAGCGGCAAGGCGGTGGCGGACGTAGTCTGGCCGGCTCCTTTGCATCAGCTCGAGACGGCCTACACGCTGTCGCTGGGCGAACCCGAGGCGATGGCGGCGCAGGCCCGTGCCAACGCGGCGCGCCCGCTGCTCAAAGTCAAGATCGGCGGCGACAACGACATTGCGCGCATCCGCGCGGTCCGGCAGGCCGCGCCCGGCAGCCGCATCATCCTCGACGCCAACGAGGGCTGGAACGACGACACCATCGCCGCGAACCTCGCCTTTGCCGCCGAGCAAGGCATCGCGCTTATCGAACAGCCGCTGCCGGCGGGCCATGACGGCATCCTGCGCCACATCGCGCATCCGGTGCCGATCTGCGCGGACGAGAGCGTGCATGAGGCGGGGGATCTGGCCGCGCTCGCCGGTCTCTACGATGCCGTCAACATCAAGCTCGACAAGTCGGGCGGGCTGACGGCGGCGCTCGTGCTGCGCGACCGCGCCCGCGAACTGGGTTTCGGCGTCATGGTCGGCTGCATGGTCGGCACGTCGCTGGCGATGGCGCCGGCGGTGCTGCTCGCCCAGGACGCCGATTTCGTCGACCTCGACGGACCGCTGCTGCTTGCGCGGGATCGTGTGCCCGGCCTCGCCTATGAGGGATCCTTGGTTTCACCGCCCGATCCGGCGCTTTGGGGCTGAGCGCGCCGCGAGTCCGACCAGCACCAGGCCGATGATCGCGATCGGGATCATGGCCAGGAAGCCGTCGACCCCGAAACGGTCGTAGAGCGGGCCGGAGGCGAGCGTCACGGCGGCCATGAAGAAGCCGTTGAAGAAATAGGCGACGCCCTGTGCGGCACCGGTGCGCTCTTCCGAGACCGTTTCGCCGATCATTTTCTGCAGGCCGATCAGCACCATGGCCACCGACACCGAATGCAGGGTCTGGACGCCGAAAAACCCGGCGACGCCGAGGCCAAGCGGCCAGATCAGCGGAAAGGCGATCCAGCGCACGACCGCGCCGATGCCGGCAATCACCATCACCCTGACGACCGACACGGAGGCGAATATGCGGTTGAAAAACACGAACATGCAGACTTCGGCCACCACGCCCCACGCCCACAGAAGCCCGACGACGGTGTCGCCGATGCCGATCGACTTCCAGTAGATCGACACGAAGCCGTAAAGGAAGGCGTGGCTGGCGGTGAGGATGCCGACACCCAGGGTGAAATAGACGAAATAGGCATTGAAGAGACTTGGTGCCGAGTGCTGGATCTCCGCGGCCGAAAGCGGTGAGGCAAGGCGCGGCCGGCCAAGACGCGGCGCAAGCAGCGCGGCAAAGAGCGCGGCACCCAGTGCCGCGAAAATGATCGCCGGGACGGCTTGCGCCCCTGCCGCGGTCAGGATGAAACCACCGGCCACGTTGGCGCAGAGATACGAGATCGAACCCCACTTGCGCATGCTGGTGTAGTTGGAGCCGAAGCGGCGCACGCCCGAAAGCGCGAGCGAATCGGCCATCGGCGAATGCGGTGTCCATACGATCGTCAGCGCCAGCGACACCGCAAGCACGACGGCGTAGGAGGCCGGCAGAAAATAGCCGGCGGAAATGATCATCGATGCCGCGACGAGCGCGATATAGACGTCGGCGCGGTCCCTCGCCCGGTCCGCGAGCGCGGTGAGCAGCGGCGTCGTCACGACGCGCAGGAACATCGGAGCCGCCAGGATGACGGCGATCTGCTCGGCGTGAAAACCTTTCGCCTGCAGCCACAGCGGGAAGTAGGGCAGATGCGTGCCCTGCGACACGAACAATGTCGCGAAGATCAGGCTCATGCGCAGTTCGAAATGGCGAGGCTTGACGAGCTGTTCGGGTGAAAGCGGCGGCAGCGGCATGAATCGATCCAATAACGCTGCCGTCCACGAACGGCGAGCAGTGTGGATTGACCCTTAACATGAGGAAAAACCGGACGAAACCGATTGGCCTAATCGATTAACACCGGAATCTGTGCCTGGCACCCGCAGTCAGGCGGCCTGCACCACCCGGTCCTCGATCAGCATCGGGATGAATGGTTCGTCCGGCGCCTCGGGCAAGACATGCGCCCAGGTCAGGATTTCCATCCGGCCGTCGAAATGTTCGACCACCGCCGTGCAGCTTTCCACCCAGTCGCCGGTGTTGATGTACTGAACGTCGCCATAGCTTTCGATCGCGGCATGATGGATATGGCCGCATATGACGCCGTCGACATGCGAGCGCCGCGCCTCGTCGCTGAGTACCGTCTGGAACGAGCCGATGAAATTCACCGCCTTCTTGACCTTGACCTTGGCCCAGGACGAAAACGACCAGTAAGGCAGGCCGAGCAGCTGGCGCAGCCGGGTGATCACACGGTTGACCTGCATGGCGGCGTCGTAGGCATGGTCGCCGAGATAGGCGAGCCAGCGCTGATTGTGCACGACCGTGTCGAACTGGTCGCCATGAATAACGAGCAGCCGCCTGCCGTCGGCGGTTTCGTGAATGGCGCGGTCGGCTACGACGATGCCGCCGAAATGCACGCCCTGGAACTGGCGAGCGAATTCGTCGTGGTTGCCGGCGATGTAGGTGATGGTGGCGCCCTTGCGCGCCTTGCGCAGCAATTTCTGCACGACGTCATTGTGGCTCTGCGGCCAGTGCCAACTGCGCCTCAGGCGCCAGCCATCGACGATATCGCCGACGAGATAAATGATGTCGGCATCGTGATGTCTAAGGAAATCGATCAGGAAATCGGCCTTTGCCGCCTTCGACCCGAGATGGACGTCGGAGATGAACATGCTGCGGAACGTGCGGGGCTCTTGGCCGGACATCGCGAATTCACCGTTGCTTTCGCGAGCCTATGCCCCGATTCATGCAACAACCGTATGACGGTTGCGATTGGTCCAGCCCAAGAGCTAGCCTGCCGGCGAATCACAGGAGAAATCGTCATGGATCTCGGCATCCGCGGAAAGAAGGCCATCGTCTGCGCTTCGAGCAAGGGGCTCGGAAAAGGCTGCGCCATGGCGCTGGCCGAGGCTGGTTGCGACGTCGTCGTCAACGGGCGCAACGCCGAGCTGGTGGCCAAAACCGCTGCGGAGCTGCGCGAGCGTTACGGCGTGACCGTCACGGAAGTCGTCGGCGACGTATCGAAGCCCGAGGTGCAGAAGGCGCTTCTCGCCGCTTGCCCCGAACCCGACATACTGGTCAACAATAATGGCGGCCCGCCGCTGCGCGATTTCCGCGAGCTCGATCGTGCCAAGATGCTCGAAGGCGTGACCCAGAACATGGTGACGCCGATCGAGCTGGTGCAGGCAGTGATCGACGGCATGGCCGTGCGCGGTTTCGGCCGCATCGTCAACATCACTTCGCTATCGGTCTATGTCCCCATCCCCGGCCTTGATCTGTCGTCCGGCGCGCGCGCCGGCCTGACCTCCTTTCTTGCCGGCGTGGCGCGCACGGTGGTCGACCGCAACGTGACCATCAATAGCCTGCTGCCCGGCAAGCTGGATACCGACCGGCTGCGCGGTCCGCACGAGGCCGGCAGCGTTGAAGACCCGGCCGCGGCAGCCGCCCGCAAGGCGCGCATCAGTGCCGACGTGCCGGCCAAGCGGCTCGGCACGCCGGAGGAATTCGGCCAGATCTGTGCCTTCCTGTGCTCGGTCCATGCCGGCTACCTGACCAGCCAGAACATACCGGTGGACGGCGGCCTCTATGTCAGCGCCTTCTGAGACCCGGTAGCGCCGGCGTCGAAGGAATTCCGCCAAGCTGTTGAAACAGATTGATTATCCCTGCTTCGTCAACGTGAATGGCGATTGCGTCATTTGGCGTCGCGAAAAACCTTGGCCGCATGCTAAGAAGGCGGCACGCAGGATCGCAGGGAGGCCCGGAATGAACGGCGAGAGCAAGAAAACGGCACGTTCGGACCTCGACGAAGCCGCGCTCTACTTCCACAAGCACCCGACGCCGGGCAAGCTCGAAATCCAGGCCACCAAGCCGCTCGGCAACCAGCGCGACCTGGCGCTCGCCTATTCGCCGGGCGTGGCGGCCCCTTGCCTCGAAATCCGCGACGATCCGGCGACCGCGGCCGACTACACGGCGCGCGCCAATCTGGTCGGCGTCGTTTCCAACGGCTCGGCCGTGCTCGGCCTGGGCAATATCGGCCCGCTCGCTTCGAAGCCGGTCATGGAAGGCAAGGCGGTCCTGTTCAAGAAATTCGCCGGCATCGACGTCTTCGACATCGAGATCGACGCGCCCGAGATCGAGCGCATGGTCGAAACGGTGGCGGCGCTGGAACCGACCTTCGGCGGCATCAACCTCGAGGACATCAAGGCGCCGGAATGCTTCGAGGTCGAAGAGCGACTGAAGGCCCGGATGGGCATACCGGTTTTCCATGACGACCAGCACGGCACCGCCATCATCGTCGCCGCCGCAGTGCTCAACGGCCTGGAATTCGCCGGCAAAACCATTGCCGACATCAAGATCGTCACTTCGGGCGCCGGCGCGGCGGCATTGGCCTGCCTCAACCTGCTGGTCTCGCTCGGCGCCAAGGTCGAGAACATCTGGGTCACCGACCGGTTCGGCGTTGCCTACAAGGGCCGCACCGACGAGATGGACCGCTGGAAAGATCCTTATGTGAAGGACACGGAGGCACGCACGCTGGCCGACGTCATATCGGGCGCCGACGTGTTCCTCGGGCTTTCGGCCGCCGGCGTGCTGAAACCGGAATTGCTCCAGCACATGGCGCCGAAGCCTTTGATCCTGGCGCTGGCCAATCCCAATCCGGAAATCATGCCGGAAGTGGCGCGGGCGGCGCGCCCCGACGCGATGATCTGCACGGGCCGGTCCGATTTTCCAAATCAGGTCAACAACGTACTGTGTTTTCCTTACATCTTCCGCGGCGCGCTGGACTGTGGCGCCAGCGCCATCAATGAGGAGATGAAGATGGCCGCGGTGCGGGCCATCGCCGCCCTTGCCCGCGAAGAACCTTCGGATGTCGCCGCGCGCGCCTATTCCGGCGAGACGCCGGTGTTCGGACCCGAATTCCTGATCCCCTCGCCCTTCGATCCGCGGCTCATCCTGCGCATCGCCCCGGCCGTCGCCAAGGCGGCCTGCGACACCGGTGTCGCGACAAGGCCGATCAGCGACTTCTCCGCCTATATCGACAAGCTCAACCGCTTCGTCTTCCGCTCCGGCCTGGTGATGAAGCCGGTGTTCTCGTCGGCCAAGGCGTCGAGCGCCAAGCGCGTCATCTATGCCGACGGCGAGGACGAGCGCGTGCTGCGCGCCGCGCAGGTGGTTTTGGAGGAAGGCATCGCCGAGCCGATCCTGATCGGCCGTCCGCACGTCATCGAGGTGCGATTGAAGCGCTACGGACTGCGCATCAAGCCCGGCGTCGACTTCGGCCTGATCAACCCGGAGGACGATCCGCGCTACCGCCATTACGTCGACCTCCTGATCGAGCTGGCCGGCCGGCGCGGCGTGACGACGGAGGCCGCGCGCACCATGGTGCGCACCGACAACACGGTGATCGCGGCCCTCGCATTGAAGCGCGGCGACGCCGACGCCATGGTCTGCGGCCTCGAAGGGCGTTTCGAGCGGCACCTGCGCAACGTCACGCTGATCATCGGGCCACGAACCGGCATCAAGGACCGGGATCTGTCGACGCTGTCCATGCTGATCTCGCAACGCGGCATCATCTTCCTGACCGACACCCATGTTTCTGTCGACCCCACCGCCGACGAGATCGCCGAAATGACCGTGCTGGCGGCCGAGGAGATCCAGCGCTTCGGCATCGAGCCCAAGGCGGCGCTGCTGTCGCATTCGGATTTCGGCTCGCGCGATTCGCCGAGTGCGCTCAAGATGCGGCAGGCGGCGGCGATCCTGGCGCGCATCGCGCCCGAGCTGCAATGCGACGGCGAGATGCATGCCGATTCCGCGCTGTCGGAACATCTGCGCCAGCGCGTCTATCCGCATTCGCGTCTGAAGGGCGAAGCCAATCTCCTGGTGTTCCCCAACCTCGATTCCGCCAACATCACGCTGACAGCGCTCAGGACCATGATGGATGCCCTGCATGTCGGCCCGATCCTGCTCGGCACCGACAAGCCGGCGCATATCCTGACGCCCTCGGTGACTTCGCGCGGCGTCGTCAACATGACAGCGCTGGCGGTGGTCGAGGCCGCCCACAAGGCGCAAGCTGTCGTCGATCTGGGCTGAACACCAATTCGGGGGTAAACTGCGGTTTAACCACGAGCACGTAGCGTGCGGCGAACAACCAAGCAGGGTTTCGGCGGATGATGGGCAAAGGGTGGAAGCAGGCGCATCTCGCCGTGCTGCTTGGCCTGCTGCTTTCGGGCGCCGCCGTCTCCGAGCCGCAGGCCGCCTCGCGTGTCTGCCGCCAGCTCGAGACCGATCTTGCCGCGACCTCGCGCGGCAGTGGCGGTCCGGCCCTGATCCGGAAATATGACGCCGCGATCGACCGGCAACGCGAGCAGATTTCAAAGGCGCGCGGCCAGTCCAGCAGCGCCGGCTGCGGCTTCTCTCTATTCAGCCGCAATGTCAGCCAATGCGCTGGGTTCAACGCCACCATCGAGCGCATGAACGCCAATCTCGATAGCTTGCAGGCCAAGCGCGCCCGCCTCGCCGGCGGCGGTTCGCGGCGCGATCGCGCACGCATCCTGGCCGCGCTCGACACCAATGGCTGCCGCGAGGACGCGGTGGCGCCCCGCCGCGAACTCTTGCGCGAAGCGAAACGGGAACAAGGCAACGGCAATCTGTTCGACCAGCTGTTCGGCGGCGACACACGCCGGCTCGATACGCTCGACCAGTCTGACGATCCCGACGAGGAGCGCAATATCCGCCGCGTGCCGGGCCGGTCCGGCATACCGGATTTTCCGGGCGTCGGCGGCGAGTTCCGTACCACCTGCGTGCGCACCTGCGACGGCTACTTCTTCCCGATGTCGAATGCCGCCTCGGTCGGCGATTTCGAGCGCGACCAGAAGAACTGCGAATCGAGTTGTCCCGGCACCGAGATCCAGGTCTTCTATTCGCGCGGCATGGGCGACGATTCAGCCGACATGACATCGTCGGTCACCGGCCGACCCTACAGCGAACTGCCGACGGCCTATCTTTACAAGCAGCCCAACCTGTCGCGGCCGCCGGCCTGCGGCTGCAACGCCGCGCAGAACTTCCAGATCATCGGCGGCAATCCGCCAAGCCAGCAACAGTCGCGGCCGCAAACGGAGGGCGCCCCGTTCATTCCGGTGCCTGCCTCCAAACCCGATCCAGGTGCCGATCCCGAGACGCTGGCAAACGCCGCAGGCGGGCTGGACCGCGACGCCATCAAGCGGCTTGCGGTCAAACCGGTCACATCGCCGGTCTCGGTGTTGCCGCCGGAACAGCGGAAGGTCAGGGTCGTCGGGCCAACGTTCCTTCCCGACCCATCAGCGGCAATAGATCTGCAAGCTCCGGGCCCGAAGTCAGTCCGGTAAGGGCGAGCCTCAGCGGCATGAACAGCGCCTTGCCCTTGCGGCCGGTCGCTTCCCTGATCTTGGCCGTCCAGTCCTTCCAGACGGTCCCGTTCCAAGGCTCCTCGGGCAGCAGATCGATGGCCTGGTGAAGAAAATCTCGATCGGCGTCGGAAAATTCCGGCTTCTCCTGCGGCCCTTCGCGCAGGATGCGCCACCAGCCGACAGCATCGGCCAGCCTGTCGAGATTGCCGCGCACAGCCAGCCAGAACGGTTCCGCCTGCTCGCCCGATATGCCGAGCACCACCAGCCGATTCTGCGCTTCGGAGAACGGCATTTGGTGCAGCAGCGTCCGGTTGAGCACGAAAAGCTCGTCCGGGTCGAACTTTGCCGCCGACTTCGAGGTCGCCGCCGGGTCGAAACGGCTGGCGAGTTCGGTCAGGTCGTGCGCGGCGGCGACATTCTCCGACGTGCCGACGAGCACGGCCAGCGATGCGACCGCCATCGGCTCGATGCCGTCCTCGCGCAGGCTTTCGATGGAGAGTGCGCCGGTGCGCTTCGACAGCCCCTCGCCCGAAACGGTGGTCAGCAGATTGTGGTGGCCGAATTCCGGCGGCTCGGCACCCAGCGCCCGGAACAGCGCGATCTGCACGCCGGTGTTGGTGACGTGGTCGTCGCCGCGGATGACATGGCTGACGCCCATCTCGATATCGTCGACGACGGATGGCAGCGTATAGAGATAGGTGCCGTCCTCGCGCACCAGCACCGGGTCCGACAGCGAAGCGAGATCGACGGTTTCCTGCCCGCGCACCAGGTCATTCCAATGGATTTCGGTGCGCTCCGGCTGCTGCGGATCGCCGGTGAAATTGGGCAGCATGAAGCGCCAGTGCGGCCGGCGGCCATCGGCCTGATATTCGGCGATCTGTTCCGACGTCAGCGTCAGCGCCTCGCGGCCATAGACCGGCGGCAGGCCGCGCGTACGGCGCACCTTGCGCCTGAGGTCGAGCTCCTCCGGCGTTTCATAGCAGGCATAGAGAACGCCCGCCGCCTTCAGCCGCTCGACCGCCGCGTCATAGATCTCGAAGCGACGCGACTGGTATTCGGTGGTGTCGGGAAAGATGCCAAGCCAATGCAGGTCGTAAAGGATGGCGTCGGAAAATTCCTGCTTCGAGCGCGCGACATCGGTGTCGTCGAAGCGCTGGATGAAGCGCCCCTTATGGTTCATGGCGAACAGCCAGTTGAACAGGGCGGTGCGCGCATTGCCGATATGGATGCGGCCTGTCGGCGAAGGGGCGAAACGAACGGTAACTGTCATGAGCGGGGCGTACCGGATGCTTTTGTGATTGACAAGACGCGCCCCCGTGCCGTGCCGCAGACATAGAACATGGCGCAAGCAATGAAAAGACTTGGCGGACGCGGCTCCGCCAGTAATCGCATGTCCCGCGCCGCCCGCCCGTCAGGCCGCCGGCGCCTGATGGGATGGCCTCCGGGCCAGAGCCGGAGGCCATCCCCGATCAGGTGACAAGTCCCTTGGTCAATTCGAGCGCCTGGCGCTCGAACAGGCGGCGGTAGATGCCGCCCGGCAGCCGGATCAGCGCGTCATGCGAGCCTTCCTCGGCGATCTTGCCGCGATCGAAGACCAATAGCCTGTCGAGCGCCCGCACCGTCGAAAGCCGGTGCGCGATGACCAGCGTGGTGCGGCCGACCATCAGCCGCTCCATCGCCTGCTGGATCAGCACCTCCGATTCTGAATCGAGGCTCGACGTCGCCTCGTCCAGGATCAGGATGCGCGCATCGGCGAGGAACGCGCGTGCGATCGCCACGCGCTGGCGCTCGCCGCCCGACAGCTTCACGCCGCGCTCGCCGACGAGCGTGCCGTAGCCCTTCGGCAGGTTGACGATGAAGTCGTGCGCGCTCGCCAGCTTTGCCGCGTGCTCGATCTCGGCCTGCGTGGCGCCGGGCCGGGCATAGGCGATGTTTTCGGCCAGAGAGCGGTGGAACAGGATCGGCTCCTGCTGCACGATGGCGATCTGCGCGCGCAGCGACGCCTGCGTCACCTCCGAAATGTCCTGGCCGTCGATCAGGATCCGGCCGGCGTTCACGTCATAGAGCCTCTGGATCAGCTTGACGAAAGTCGTCTTGCCCGACCCGGAATGGCCGACCAGCCCGACCCGCTCGCCCGGCGCGATATCGACCGAGAAATCGCGATAGAGCGGCGAACGGTGACTGCCATAATGGAAGGTGACGTCGTCGAAGGCGATGCCCCCTTGCGTGATGCGGATCGGTCCGGCGCCGGGCCGATCCTCGATGCCGAGCGGTTCGGACTGGAAATCGACCAGTTCCTCCATGTCGTTGATCGAGCGCTGCAGGTTGCGGATATGCGTTCCGATATCCCTGAGATAGCCTTGCAGGACGAAGAAAGAAGTCAGCACGAAGGCGACGTCGCCGGCCGTTGCCTGCCCCCACGACCACAGCATCAGCGCCAGGCCGATGACCGCCGCTCTCATCACCAGCAGCAGCACCCCTTGCGTGGTACCGTTGATGGTGCCGCGCACCCAGGTGCGCCGCGTGCGGGCACGCCATTTGGCGACGACCTTCGCAAGCCGGTTCTCCTCGCGCTCCTCGGCGCCAAACCCCTTGACCACGGCGTTGCAGCTCACCGCGTCGGCCAGCGAGCCGCCAAGGCGCGTGTCCCAGGTGTTGGCGAGCCTGGCCGCCGGCGCGACATAACCAAGCGACAGCATCGCCGTGACAGCGATGAACAGCACCGAGCCGGCGGCGACAACCGCTCCCATCAGCGGCCAGAACCAGCCCAGCAGCAGCGTCGAGCCGACGAGCATGACGATCGACGGCAGCAGCGCGATCAGGATCGTGTCGTTGAGCAGGTCCAACGCCCACATGCCGCGCGTCACCTTGCGCACGGTCGATCCGGCGAAGCTGTTGGCGTGCCAGTCGGTGGAAAAGCGCTGGACACGATGGAAGGCGTCGGCGGCGATGTCGGCCATCATCTTCAGCGTCAGTTCGACGATACCCATGAAGGCCAGATTGCGCAGGACGACACCTGCCAGCGCCAACGCCATCAGCATGGAAAACGCGGTCATCGCGGCATTCCAGGCGATCTCGTCGGCGCCGGCGCTGCTGGCGACGGCATCGACCAGCCGGCCGGAATAGAGCGGCGTCAGCACATCGGCCAGCGTCGACAGCAGGAAACCAGCCATGATCAGCGAAAGCCGCCAGGGCTGGCGCCGCCAATGGGTGAAAGTAAAGCCAAGAACGCTGCGAAAGGCGCTCGCGCGCAAATCGATTCGAAAACGAGCCATGATGTCATTCGGGCGCAAAAAGCCCGATCCCGGTAAGGTCGAAAATGAAAAAACCGCGCAAGGGGCTCAATGCCCGGGAATGCGGAGGTTCGGTTATGAATGGCCGCTTGCCCGAAGGCGGCGACCGGCATCGGCAAAGGCCTGTTCTCGATCCGGCTTCGTTCCGAGGGTGAAAACCCTGCGGCGCGCCGGTCGGGACCTAGGCTTCGCGGCCTCGCATAACGATGTCAAATCCTGGCATTCGGTCCTCCCTAAAGGGAATCGCGGAGAGGTCCTTATAGAGATGCCTCATCGCATCGCCAAGGCTGGCAGTCGCCAAAACGGCATCTGGTCCAAGCACTGGGATAAATTTGCAACAACGGCAATGGCGCTTGGTCAGCGGATCGGCTTACGATCGAGGCGCATGTACCGGCCATCGGTCGATGCCTTGAATCCCAGTCTTTCATAAACCCCATGCGCGTCGCTGGTCGACAGGCTCCAGTGCGAAACGCTACCGAGCTCGGGGTGATCGATCAGCGCCTGCACCAGCCGCGAGCCGATGCCCTGCCCGCGATGCTGCGGCCAGACGATGATATCGGCCAGATAGGCAAACACTGTGCGGTCGGTGATCGCCCGGCCGAAGCCGACCTGTTTACCTTCGACATAAGCGCCGACGCAGAGCGAATTCGCGAAGGCGCGGCGGTGGGTCTCGTCACTGCGCCCGCCGCCCCAATAGCTTGCCATCAACAGGTCGGATGTCGCCCTGAAGTCGATCCGTGACAGGTCGAAGCTGATTTCACACTCGGGCATCGCTACCCTCGCCTGCGGCATGACGCGAATTTTCGGCCGGAACGGTGTCTAGCCGCGGTCCCTGAACCGGTTGGTGATGGGATAGCGACGGTCGCGGCCGAAATTCTTCCTGGTGATCTTCACGCCGGGCGCCGCCTGCCGGCGTTTGTATTCGGCGACGTAGAGCAGGTGCTCGATGCGCGTCACCGTCGCCCGGTCATGGCCGCGCGCGACGATGTCGTCGACGCCCATCTCGTTCTCGACCAGGCATTCGAGGATGTCGTCCAGCACCGGATAGGGCGGCAGCGAATCCTGATCGGTCTGGTTCTCGCGCAGTTCCGCCGACGGCGCCTTGTCGATGATGTTCTTCGGGATCACCTCGCCCGACGGTCCGAGCGCGCCCGGCGGCACATGGCTGTTGCGCCAGCGCGACAGTGCATAGACCTGCATCTTGTACAGGTCCTTGATCGGATTGAAGCCCCCATTCATGTCGCCATAGAGCGTGGCATAGCCGACCGACATCTCGCTCTTATTGCCTGTCGTAACCACCATCGAGCCGAATTTGTTGGAAATCGCCATCAGGATGGTGCCGCGCGCGCGGCTCTGCAAGTTCTCCTCGGTGATGCCTTCCTTGGTGCCTTCGAAAAGCTGCGTCAGCGCATGAAGGAAACCTTCGACCGGCTCGAAGATCGGCACGATGTCATAGCGGCAGCCGAGTGCGCGGGCACAGTCTTCAGCATCCTTGAGCGAATCCTTCGACGTATAGCGGTAAGGCATCATCACCGCGCGCAGCCGCTCCTCGCCCAGCGCATCGACGGCAAGGGCCGCGCAGATGGCCGAATCGATGCCGCCCGACAGGCCGAGCACGACGTTCTTGAAACCGTTCTTGTTGACGTAGTCGCGCAAGCCCAGCATGCAGGCGCGGTAGTCGGCCTCCTCCCGTTCGGGGATCTTCGACATCGGTCCTTCCGAACAGACCCAGTTTTCGCCTTGTCTCCTCCAGGTGGTGATGTCGACCGCCTCCTCGAACTGGCTCATCTGGAAAGCAAGCCGCTTGTCGGCACCTATGGCAAACGACGCGCCGTCGAAGATCAGCTCGTCCTGGCCGCCGAGCTGGTTTGCATAGATCATCGGCAGCCCGCATTCGATGACCTGGCGGATGACGACCTGGTGGCGCACATCGATCTTGGCGCGGTAATAGGGCGAGCCGTTCGGCACCAGCAGGATTTCCGCGCCGCTCTCGGCCAGCGTCTCGCAGACGCCGATGTCGCCCCAGATGTCCTCGCAGATCGGGATTCCCAGACGCACGCCGCGGAAATTGACGGGCCCCTGGATCTCCGGTCCGGCCTGGAAGACGCGCTTCTCGTCGAACTCGCCATAATTCGGCAGATCGAGCTTATAGCGCTCGGCGATGATCTTGCCGCCATCGGCGAAGACGATCGAGTTGTGGGTGCCGGTCTTGCGCTTTAGCGGCGTGCCGATGATGACGCCGGGACCGCCATCGGCGGTGTCGGCGGCAATCTCCTGCGCGGCCCGCTCGCAGGCCTTCAGGAAGGCGGGCTTCAGCACCAGATCCTCAGGCGGATAGCCGGCGAGGAAAAGCTCGGTGTAGAGCACGAGATCGGCGCCTTGACGCGCGGCATCCGCCCTCGCCTCGCGGGCCTTGGCGAGATTGCCGGCGACGTCGCCGACTGTCGGATTGAGCTGGGCAACGGCGATGCGCAGTATGTCGGGCTTCTTGGTCATGCTGCTGACTTAGCGCGGCAAAATTCGCCCCGCAATGGCGTTTGCTTGGGCCAATTTCGACATCAGTCGTTGCCCATATAGTCGCGCAGCGCCTGCGGCGAATGGTTCTCCCCGATCGACATCGCCAGGATGCGCGAAATGTGCCGGCGCGGCAGGCCGGTATCCGCAACCCAACGGTTGACCTGGGCCTGGATCTTGTCGAGATCCTTCTTCGACGTCGGGCTTTCGGCGATATCGAGCCCGGCATCGCGAAGGGCGGCCGCCATGTCGGCCGAAATGACGAAGGCGTCCCAACCCAGCCAGCGCAGGAAATACTGGCCGGTATTGCCGCCGAGCCGGCTGCCATGCTTGCCGAGATAGGCCATCAGCCCGACCTGGTCGTCGGCGGGCCACTCGGCGAGGAATGTGCCGAAGCCGCCATGCTCTTTTGACACGCGCTCGACGAAGGCAGCGTTGTCGCGAACGGATTTGATCTTCTGCGGATTGCGCACGATGCGCTGGTCGGATGCCAGTTCATGCCAGAAATCGTCAGGCTGGAACAGCAACCGCTTCGGCTCGAAGCGCAGGAACACCTCTTCGAATCCGGGCCATTTCTGCTCGATGACGCGCCAGACGAAACCAGCGGCGAAGACGCGCTCGGCCATCGTCGACAGGATACGGTCATCGCCGATGTCGGCCACGGCGGCGTTGTCGGGAATCGGCCCGAGCAGCGAGACCAGTTCCTCCTCGCCGCCCTTGCGCTTTGCGGCGCGAGCGCGAATTTTCTTGAAGTCGACCATAAGTCCCTCCGGTTCCCATCAAATCTAGCACTTCCCGCGCGGCCCGGCAGCCTCTACCTCTATCGCCAGCCAAGCCCTTGGAGACGGCCATGAACAAGACCATCGACGATCTGGCGAACCGCTGGCTGAGACGAAAGCCGGACGGTCTCAGTGCCCTGGAGAACCGGGTGCTGCAGTCGACGCTCGAGCGCACCACGATCTCGAGGGACACCAACAAGGCCGTCGCCTTCCACCAGACCTTTGGCGACCGCCTTGCCGATAGCATCGCCCGCATTGGCGGTTCCTGGTCGTTCATCCTTGGCTTCATTGCCTTCCTGATCGTCTGGACATCAGCCAATGCCTGGCTTCTGGCGCGCGACGCCTTCGACCCCTACCCGTTCATCTTCCTCAATCTCGTCCTGTCCATGGTCGCGGCGCTGCAGGCGCCGGTGATCATGATGGCGCAGAACCGCCAGACCGAGCGCGACCGCATCGATGCCGCCCACGACTACGAGGTCAATCTGAAGGCCGAGATCGAGATCATGGCGCTGCATGAAAAGCTGGACGAAATGCGCCACGGCCAGATCATCGGCATGCGCGACGAGATCGTGCGGCTGACCGAACTGGTCAAGCGGATCGACGAGAGGCTGTCGCAGCAATCGCCGTCATGAGCGACGCGATCCATCATTTCATCGAACAATACGGGCTGATCGCCGTTTTTCTGGGCTGTGTCGCCGAGGGCGAGAGTGCCGCCATACTCGGCGGCTTCTTCGCCCATCAGCATATCTTCGTCCTCTGGCAGACTGTCGTCGTGGCAGCGCTTGGGGCCTTCGCCGGCGACACCTGCTTCTTCATCCTGGGGAGAAGTTTCGCGGACCATCGCTATGTCGTCGGGTTGCGCAAGCGGCCCGGCTTCCGCCGCGCCTATCGTCTGCTCAACACCCATCCCAACATCTTCGTGCTGTCGAACCGCTACGTCTATGGCATGCGCCTGGTCGGTGGCATCGCGGCCGGCCTGTCGAACATCGCAGCACCCCGCTTCATCGTCTTGAACGCCATTTCCTCGGCGGTCTGGGCGGTGCTGTTCAGCACCATCGGCTATGTCTTCGGGTTGGGCGCCGAGCATTTCATCGGCCAGGCGCTGCTTCGCCATGAGCGGATATTGGTGGGCCTGGCTATCGGCCTGGCCGTGGCCGTACTCGCCTGGCTCATCGCCCGCCATTTCGCCCGAAAGGAACGTGCCAGGGAAAACTGACCGCCGGCCGGCGGTCGAAAGCTCAGATCGGCAGCCCGACGATACGCTCGATGATCGCGATGCCCCAGACGCCGGCGACGATCGCCACGGAGATCAGTACCGCCAGCGAACCGCAGTCCTTGGCCAGCTGGATGTCGACATTGAATTCGCGGCTAAAGGCATCGCAGGCCGCTTCGATGCCGGTGTTCAGCACCTCGACCATGATCAGGAGCAGCACCGCGCCGATCAGCAGCGCGTAGCCGCGCCACGACACCGAAACGAACCAGCCGATCGGAAGGGCAAGGGCGAGCAGCGCCAGCTCCTGCTGGAAAGCTTTTTCAGTTGCGGTCAGCTTGCGGAACGCCCGCAGCGAGTTGAAATAAGCGTCGATCAGCCGCTGCATGCCAAACCCCTTTGCGAATCACCGGCACGGGATAAAGCAATGGCCCGATCAATGGAATAAGCTGGCTCGCCCAAAATTCATTCGTCGGCGACCTTCACCGATGGGGTCGACTTCTCGAATTGAGGCAGCGCGTCGTCGATCGAATAATAATCGCCCTTGTCACCCACGAAAATGTGGCATTGGCCCTCGAGGCCTGTCGGTTCATCGAACGATCCCGCCAGAACCGAAACATAGGCGTTGTCCCGCGGTTTCCAGAAAAGCAGCGATCCGCATGTCTTGCAAAAACCGCGCCCGGCGAAGGCGGACGCCTCATACCAGGTGATGTTGTCGGCGCCGTCGATATCGATATTGGCGTCCCGGACATTGGTTGCGGCGTAGAAATGTCCACTCTGCTTGCGACATTGCGAGCAATGGCAATAGATGACGCCGCGCAACGGCCCTCGTGTCCTGAAGCGAACCGCTCCGCATAGACACGATCCCGTATGATTTTCACTCATCGCACCATCCCAAAAGAAATCGCTGCTGAGAGGATCCCAGCTTTTCGATGGCTGCGCGCAAGAAAATGCGACATGCATTTGGCACGCTCGGGAATTGTTTGTTCACGGATGAAAGGCCTGTCCAGCCGGAATCAGCGAAAAACAGGCCGGATTCAGCGGATTAAGGAAACTTTAGCGCTGCTGCATCTATGATCCTCGCAAGCGAAAGTCGTGAGTGGGGACGCGCCTTCTTCGCAAGATGGACTGGAATGGCCAGCGTTCCCCAGGTCGGCGACATTGGATGCCTGCGAATGTCGCAGCGTGTTCCCGGGGAAGAGTGAACAGAACATGCAGCCGGCAGCCGCCCAGAGCGAACGAAGCACCGATATTGCGAGCACCGTCCTCGCCACAATGCGCCAGCTCGGCGTGCTCGGCCTGCCACGCAATTACGAGATCTTCTACGAGGCCTTGAGCGGATCCAATCGCGAGCTCAGCCTTGCCGTCGTGTCGCTGAGCGGCCGACCGACACAGGACGACCTCGACCGGATCGGACGCGCCTTCTTTGCCCAGAACCATGGCTCCGGCATCGTCGAGCATGCCAGGGAAGTCATCGCCAACGAACTCGAGGACATCGCTTCGCTGCTGAGGAGCGAGCGCAGCCACATCGAGAAATACGGCAGGATCCTAAACGAAACGTCGAGCGGACTCGGCAGAAACAGCCTGCTGTCGCCGGATGTTCTGCAGAAGATCGTCAATGCCATGGCGGTCGCCACCAATTCGACGATCGATCATGGCCGGCAAGTTGCCTCGACGCTCAGCGACAAGACCGCGGAACTGGAAAGCGTCAAGTCGAAGCTCGAGGAATACAAGCGCCTGGCCGACACCGATCCCCTGACGCAAATCTGGAACCGTCGCGCCTTCGACAAGGAACTCACCAGGATCTACAACAGCAACAAAGGCATCCTGTTCAATGCATTGATCCTCGCCGACATCGATCGGTTCAAGGACATCAACGACAGGTACGGCCATCCCGTCGGCGACAAGATCCTCCAGATCATCGCCGATATATTCCAGACCAGCATTCGCGCCGACATGTTCGTCGCCCGCACCGGCGGCGAGGAATTCGCGCTGATCGTCGAGGGCGCAAGCGAGGACGCCACCTACGAAATCGCCGAACGCATTCGCGCGCTGATCGAGCAGTCGCCTTTCACCAGCAGCCAGACCGGCATGAATTACGGCACCGTCACCGTCTCGATGGGCATCTGCATGGCATCCGAAGCCGAGGGCCCTGAAGACCTCTACAGCAAGGCAGACCGGGCGCTTTACCGCTCAAAGGTCAGCGGACGTAACCGCGTGACCAGGCATTCGATGATGGCGGGCCGCGCCGGCAAGAGCTGGCTGCTCTACAAGCAAGACTGATTTTTCGGCAGGAAGCGCTTTTCCTGTGAACTGCTTTGGACGAGGTTCAGCCGTTGGCGACCTGCTTGTGTTGCACAGGGTGGCTTTTCTTGAGCAGGTCCGACACCAGGAACGCCAGTTCGATGGCCTGGTCGGCATTGAGGCGCGGGTCGCAATGGGTGTGATAGCGGTCCTGCAATTCCTCGGCGGTGATGGCGCGGGCACCGCCAGTGCATTCAGTCACGTTCTTGCCGGTCATCTCGACATGGATGCCGCCCGGATGCGTGCCTTCGGCGCGGTGCACCTCGAAGAAGGTCTGCACCTCCTTCAGGATGCGGTCGAACGGCCGCGTCTTGTAGCCGGCCGCCTCGATCGTGTTGCCGTGCATCGGGTCTGACGACCAGACGACGCTACGGCCTTCCTTCTGCACCGCCCGCACCAGCTTCGGCAGATGCTCGGCGACCTTGTCGGAACCGAAGCGCGCGATCAGCGTCAGCCTGCCTGGCTCGTTCTCGGGGTTGAGCAGGTCGATCAGTTCCAGCAAGCCGTCCGGCGTCAGCGACGGGCCGCATTTCAGGCCGAGCGGGTTCTTGATGCCGCGGCAATATTCGACATGCGCATGGTCCGGCTGGCGGGTGCGGTCGCCGATCCAGATCATGTGGCCAGACGTCGCGTACCAGTCGCCGGAGGTGGAATCGACACGCGTCAGCGCTTCCTCATAGCCGAGCAGCAGCGCCTCGTGGCTGGTATAGAAATCAGTCTCGCGCAGCGCGAAATTGGTTTCGGAGGTGATGCCGACCGCGCGCATGAAATCCATCGTCTCGGTGATGCGATTGGCGAGCGACTCGTATTTTTCGGCCTGCGGGCTGTCGGAGACGAAACCGAGCATCCAGCGATGCACATTCTCCAGGCTGGCATAGCCGCCCTGCGCGAAGGCGCGCAGAAGGTTGAGCGTCGCCGCCGACTGGCGGTACGCCATCTCCTGGCGGGCAGGATCGGGAATGCGCGACTTGGCGTCGAATTCAATGCCGTTGATGATGTCGCCGCGATAGCTCGGCAGCGTCACCTCGCCCTTGGTCTCGTTGTCGGACGAGCGCGGCTTGGCGAACTGGCCCGCAACGCGGCCGATCTTCACCACCGGCTGCGCACCGGCGAAGGTCAGCACCACCGACATTTGCAGGAACACGCGGAAGAAGTCGCGGATGTTGTCCGCGCCATGTTCGGCAAAGCTTTCGGCGCAATCGCCGCCCTGGAGCAGGAATGCCTCGCCGGCAGCGACGCTGGCCAGTTGCTTCTTCAGCTTGCGCGCCTCGCCGGCAAAAACCAGCGGCGGAAAGGTGGCGAGCTGGGCCTCCGTGTTCTTCAGCGCGGCAAGGTCCGGATAAGCAGGGACCTGCTTGATCGGCTTTGCCCTCCACGAATTCGGCGACCATTTCGTCATCGCTGCACCCAACGCTCTTTCCGGCAAGCACCCTCGCCCGCCATTTCCAGCCCCCATGTGGGGTGGCGGCTCCATACACGAAGCCGATTTCCTATTCTAGACCGGAATTTCAGCGCTGGCGAATGGGCCGGGCTGGCTACGCCGCCTTCTCCACCAGCCGCGCCAGTTGCGTCATCACCACCGCCGAGCCTGCCAGCCGCTTCTCGGCGGTTGGCCAGTCGCGGGTGAAGACGACGCTTTGGTCGGGTCGGATCTTGGCCAGCGAGCCCTGCTCGCCGATGAACTTGACCAGTCCGACCGGGTTGGGGAATTCGCGCTTGCGGAAATGGATGACGACGCCCTTCGGCCCGGCATCGAGCTTCTCGACATTGGCCTTGCGGCAGAGGGCTTTGATGAAGACGATCTTGAGCAGATGCTTCACCTCCTCCGGCAGCGGGCCGAAACGGTCGATCAGCTCGGCGCCGAAAGCATCGATTTCCTCGGTGCTCTCGAGGTCGCCGAGACGCCGATAGAGCGCCAGCCTGAGCTGCAGGTCCGGCACATAGCTCTCCGGGATCATCACCGCCGTGCCGACGGCGATCTGCGGCGACCAGCCGCCATCCAGCACCTCGCCGGAATCCTTCACCTCCGCGACCGCCTCCTCCAGCATCTGCTGGTAGAGCTCGAAGCCGACTTCCTTGATGTGGCCGGACTGCTCTTCGCCGAGCAGATTGCCTGCGCCTCTGATATCGAGATCGTGGCTGGCGAGCTGGAAGCCGGCGCCCAGCGTGTCGAGCGACTGCAGCACTTTCAGTCGACGTTCGGCGGTGTCGGTCAGCTTGCGGTTGGCCGGCAGTGTGAACAGCGCGTAGGCGCGCACCTTCGAGCGCCCGACACGGCCGCGCAACTGATAGAGCTGCGACAGGCCGAACATGTCGGCGCGATGGACGATCAGCGTGTTGGCGGTCGGGATGTCGAGGCCGGATTCGACGATGGTGGTCGACAAGAGAACGTCGTACTGGCCGTCGTAGAAGGCGTTCATGATGTCGTCGAGTTCGCCTGGCGGCATCTGGCCATGGGCCACCGCCACCTTCAGTTCCGGCACGGATTGGTTCAGGAAATCATGGATTTCCGCCAGATCGCTGATGCGCGGCACGACATAGAAGGAATGGCCGCCGCGATAACGCTCGCGCAACAACGTCTCGCGAATAACCAGCGGATCGAAGGGCGAGATGAAGGTGCGCACCGCCATGCGGTCGACCGGCGGCGTGGCGATCAGCGACAGTTCGCGCACGCCGGTCAATGCCAGTTGCAGCGTGCGCGGGATAGGCGTCGCCGACAGCGTCAGCACGTGGACGTCGGTCTTCAGGTCCTTCAGCCGTTCCTTGTGCTTGACGCCAAAATGCTGCTCTTCATCGATGATCAGGAGGCCGAGATTCTTGAACGAGATCGCGCTGCCGAGCAGCGCGTGGGTGCCGACCACGATATCCACCGTCCCTTCGGCAATGCCCTTCTTGGTCTCTGCCAGATCCTTTGCGCCGACCAGCCGCGATGCCTGGGCGACGCGGATCGGCAGGCCGGAAAAGCGCTGCGAGAAGGTCTTGAAATGCTGGCGGGACAACAGCGTCGTCGGCACCACCACCGCGACCTGGAACCCTTCCATCGCCGCGATGAAGGCGGCGCGCAGCGCCACCTCGGTCTTGCCGAAACCGACATCGCCGCAGATCAGCCGGTCCATCGGCTTGCCGGCCGCCAGATCGTCCCTGACGGAATCGATCGCCGTTTGCTGGTCATCGGTCTCCTCATAGGGGAAGCGCGCGGCGAACTCGCCATAGAGGCCTTCCGCCGGCACCAGCGGGGGTGCAGCGCGCATCTGCCGTTCGGCGGCGATGCGGATCAACTGCCCGGCCATGTCGAGCAGGCGTTTCTTCAGCCGCGCCTTGCGCGATTGCCAGGCGCCGCCGCCGAGTTTGTCGAGTGTCGCCTCGGCTGTGTCAGAACCGTAGCGCGACAGGAGCTCGATGTTTTCCACCGGCAGGAACAGCCGGTCGTCGCCGGCATAGTGGATTTCCAGGCAATCATGCGGCGCCCCGACGGCTTCGATTGTGCGCAGGCCGATGAAGCGGCCAATGCCGTGGTCGGCATGGACGACGATGTCGCCAGCCGACAGGGCCGAGGCTTCGGCAATGAAGTCGGACGCGCGCTTCTTGCGCTTGGAGCGCCGGATCAGACGGTCGCCCAAAATGTCCTGTTCGGCTACGACGACCAGTCTTTCGGTCTCAAAACCGGATTCCAGCGGCAGCACGGCCAATGCCGCCTGCCCCGGCTCGAGTTTCTCCGCCTCCGCCAAGGTCGCCACCGGCGCAAGATTGCCCAGACGATGTTCGGCGAGAATTTGGCCGAGCCGGTCGAGCGAGCCCTCGGTCCAGCCGGCGACAATGACGCGGCGGCGTGCCGCGCGTTCGTCGGCGATGTGCTTCACCGCCACGTCGAAGACATTGACGTTGGGGTCGGCGCGCTCTTCCGCGAAGCTGCGGCCATGGCGCGAGCCGGCGTGGAAGACCTTTCTTGCTCCCGCATCCGGTGCGTCGAAGGCGGTGAAGTCGATCGCTTCGCGCGGTCCGAGAGAAGCGACGAGATTTTCCGGCGAGAGGTAAAGCAGGTCCGGCGCCACCGGCTTGTAGGGCACCGCGTCCTTCAGCGCACCTTCGGCCTGCTTTTTGCGCGCCTCGTAGTGATCGAGGATCAGCGTGTGGCGTTCGGCAAGCGCTTCATGCGCCAGATGGTCGAAAACGACAGGCGTGTCCGGCAGATAGTCGAACACGGTCTCCAACCGCTCGTAGAAGAACGGCAGCCAATGTTCCATGCCCGCGAAGCGCCGACCTTCGCTGACCGCGGCGTAAAGCCCATCGTCACGCGACGGCGCGCCGAACGCTTCGATATAGGCGCGGCGGAAGCGGCTGATCGTCTCCGGCGTCAGCGCCACCTCGCTCATCGCCTGGAGCGCCATGGACTTGCGCTGCCCGGTGGTGCGCTGCGTGGCCACGTCGAAGACGCGGATGGATTCCAGCGTATCGCCGAAGAAATCGAGCCTCAGCGCCTCGGTCCAGCCAGGTGCGAACAGGTCAAGGATACCGCCGCGCACGGCGAACTCGCCGATGCCGCGCACCGTCGGCACCCGCTCGAAGCCCGATGTCTCCAGCCGCGACACCAGCGCGTTCATATCGATCTGGTTGCCAGGTTTGGCGTGAAAGGTCTGCGCCTCGATGAGATCCGCGGGCGGAATGCGCTGGAGCAGCGCATTGGCGGTGGTGAGAATGACGGCGCGATGCGGCTTTTTCGCCAGCGCGATCATGGCGGCGAGCGCGTCGAGCCGCCGGGCGGCCGCATCCGAGCCGGGCGAGACGCGGTCATAGGGCAGGCAGTCCCAGGCGGGCAGTTCCAGCACGGGCAGGCCGGGAGCGGCAAAGGCCAGCGCCTCTGTGATTGCCGGCAGGCGCTGCCCGTCGCGCGCCACGAACAGCACCGGCTTGTCGGGCGCGATCTCGCGCGCCGCCTGCAGCAGCGCGAAGGCTTCATAGCCGTCGGCGACGCCGTCGACGATGAACTGGCCGGCACGGCCTTTCGGCAAGCCGATGGTGGGAATGAGGCTCATGGAAGCGTTCTTCAAAAGGTCATTGTCCGGCGTGAAGCCATGATTTTTTGCAGGACCGCACAATCAATTTCGGCGGGAACAGGACGTTCGCCGGTGATCAAGGGCAGGAACTCGGTGTCGGGAATATCGAGGAGCTTTTCATATTGGTCGATTTCATCGCCGGTCAAGGCGCCGATCTCAGCATCGGCGAAGGTGCCAAGGATAAGGTCCATCTCGCGCATGCCGCGGTGCCAGGAGCGGAACAAGAGCTTGCGGCGGCGGGCGTCGAGCCCCTCGCTTGATCGTTTCGTTCCCGTCATTGTGCCGCATCCTCACTTGCTGCGGCGCATATAGCGTGGATAGAAGGGGCTGTCAGCCTTGCGCTGCAGCCGCCGCGACATAAGCTGACATCATGCGTCCTTCCATCCTCGACCCGCTTTTCGTCCCGATCACGTCGCTCGCCGGTGTCGGGCCGAAGGTCGGCGCGCTGATCGAAAAGGTCGTCGCGGCCGATCTCGGCGACCGCGCGGCGCGCGCCGGCGATCTCCTGTTCGTGCTGCCGCATACCGTCATCGACCGCCGCAACCGGCCGGGCATTGCCGGCTCGGCCGAAGGCGCCATCGTGACGCTCGACCTGCGCATCGACCGCCACCAGCCGCCGCCGCGCGGCAACAGGTCGGTGCCTTACCGGGTCTACGCCCACGATGATACCGGCGAAGTGGCGCTGACTTTCTTCCACGCCCATGCTGCCTATCTGGAAAAATCGATGCCGGTGGGTGAGCATGTCGTGGTCTCCGGCCGCATGGAATGGTTCAACGGTCGCCCGACCATGGTCCATCCAGATCATATCGCCTTAGCCGGCGACGCCGAAAACCTGCCGCTGGTCGAGCCGGTCTATCCGCTCACGGCAGGACTGTCCGGCAAGGTGCTGCGCCGCGCCATCGGCCAGGCGCTCGGCCGTTTGCCGGAGCTGCCCGAGTGGCAGGATGGCGCTTTCATGCGCCGCCAGAGTTTCCCGTCTTTCGGTGACGCGCTGGCCCGCATCCATCATCCCGCAGACCCGATCGATGTCGCCATCGAAGGCGCCGCATGGCGGCGTCTTGCCTATGACGAGTTGCTGGCGGGCCAGGTGTCGCTGGCCCTGGTCCGGTCGAGGGTTCGCAGGCTGTCCGGCCGGCCACTCACCGGCGACGGCCAGGTCGTCGAGAAGCTGCGCGCGGCCTTGCCCTATTCGTTGACCGCGTCCCAGGAATTCGCGCTCGCCGAAATCAATGCCGACCTCGCCGACCCCGAGCGCATGCTGCGCCTCCTGCAAGGCGACGTCGGCTCCGGCAAGACGGTCGTTGCGCTGCTGGCCATGGCGCGTGCCGTCGAGGCTGGCGGCCAGGCTGCCCTGATGGCGCCGACAGAGATCCTGGCGCGCCAGCATCTGGCG
The DNA here is from genome assembly GCF_006442185.1 of Mesorhizobium sp. B2-4-1. NCBI lineage: Bacteria > Pseudomonadati > Pseudomonadota > Alphaproteobacteria > Hyphomicrobiales > Phyllobacteriaceae > Mesorhizobium > Mesorhizobium sp. B2-4-1. The sequence goes on from NZ_VFVN01000008.1 coordinate 276,738, forward strand.
ACGATCGCTCCCTTGGCGGAACGGGCAGGCATGCGCACGGCCATCCTCACCGGTCGCGAAAAGGGCCGCGAACGCGCCGAAACGCTGGCGGGGCTGGCCGGCGGCGAGATCGACATTGTCATCGGCACGCACGCGCTGTTCCAGGAAACGGTGGCGTTCCACGACCTCGTCCTTGCCGTCGTGGACGAGCAGCATCGCTTCGGCGTTCACCAGCGGCTTGCCATCACCGCCAAGGGCGACGCGCCAGACATGCTGGTGATGACAGCAACCCCCATTCCGCGCACGCTGGTGCTGACCGCCTTCGGCGACATGGACGTCTCCAAGCTGACGGAAAAGCCGGCCGGCCGGCAGCCGATCCGCACCGTCACGCTGCCGCTTGAGCGGCTGGACGAACTCGTCGATCGCATGGTGGAAGCGGTGGCCGGCGGCCAGAAAATCTACTGGATATGCCCGCTTGTGGAAGAATCCGAAGAGATAAAGCTGATGTCGGCCGAGGACCGCTTTGCTTCCTTGAAGCCGCTGTTCGGCGACCGGATCGGCCTTGTCCACGGCCGCATGAAGGGCGCCGAGAAGGACGAAGCGATGCGCGCCTTCAAGCAAGGCGAGACGCGCATCCTGATTGCCACAACCGTCATCGAGGTCGGCGTCGACGTGCCGGACGCGACCATCATGGTCATCGAACACGCCGAACGTTTCGGCCTCGCCCAGCTGCACCAGTTGCGCGGCCGCGTCGGGCGCGGCGACAAGCCTTCGTCCTGTGTATTGCTCTACAAGGATCCGCTCGGCGAAACGGCCAAGCGGCGCCTGTCGGTGATGCGCGAGACCGAGGATGGTTTCGTGATCGCCGAGGAGGACCTGAAGCTGCGCGGCGAAGGCGAATTGCTTGGCACCCGTCAGTCCGGCACGCCGGGCTTCCAGGTCGCGCGCATCGAGGCGCATGCGGACCTGCTCGAAGCGGCCCGCGATGACGCAAGGCTGATCCTGTCACAGGATCCGGACCTGCAGACCGAGCGCGGCGAAGCGCTGCGCCTGCTGCTCTACTTGTTCGGCCGCGACGAGGCGGTGCGGCTCCTGCGGGCGGGATAAGGCCCGAGCGGCGGATTGGCCAGGGTGCCCGTGATCGGCTCGCCATTCAGCATCACCAGCTTCGTTTTCACCTCCGGCGCCACCAGCCCGGCCGAGACGATCAGCTTGGCGCCATCCTCGATCGTCATGTCGAGCAGCACGATGTCCGATTTCGGCACATACATCAGGAAGCCCGTCGTCGGATTGGGCGTGCAAGGCATGAAGACAGCGGTCAGCGGATCGCCTTCCTGGTCAAGCTTCTGGTTGATCTCGGTTTCCTTCTCGCTGGCCACGAACACCAGCGACCAGACCCCCTTGCGCGGATATTCGACCAAGCCGACCTGGCGGAACATGTCACCTTTGTTCGACAGCACGGTTTCGAAAATCTGCTTCAGCGAGCGATAGATGCCCCGCACCAGCGGCATGCGGCCAAGCAGGCGCTCGCCGAAATTGACGATGGCACGGCCGACGATATTGGCGGTCATGAACCCGATCAGCGTGATCAGGACGAGCGCCACGATCAGCCCGAACCCCGGAACCTGGAACGGCAGATAGGTATCGGGACTGTAGCGTGCCGGAATATAGGGTTTGACCCAGGAATCCACCCAACCGATGAAGGACCACGCGATATAGGCGGTGATCGCCAGCGGCGCGCAGACGACGAAGCCTGTGAGGAAATAGTTCCTCAGCCGGGTCATGCCGGAGGTCTTGAGAGCATCTGACATGGTTCACCGGGGCGCGAGTTGCAGCGCAAACATTAGTGAACCGGAAGGCGCTTTGGAACTGCGAAGTTTTTAAAGCACCTGTTTAAAAAACGCCTACTCCACCGTCACCGATTTCGCCAGATTGCGCGGCTGGTCGACGTCGGTGCCCATGAAAACGGCGGCGAAATAGGCCAGCATCTGGATCGGCAGCGCGTAGATGATCGGCGAGATGATTTCCGGCACGTCCGGAAGGATGATCGTCTCCATCGTCTTCACGCTCGCCTGCGCGGCGCCCTTGGCGTCGGTGATCAGGATGATCTTGCCGCCGCGCGCCGCCACTTCCTGCATGTTGGACACCGTCTTCTCGAAGATGCGGTCATGCGGTGCGATGACGATGACCGGCATGTTCTCGTCGATAAGCGCGATCGGGCCATGCTTCAACTCGCCCGCGGCATAGCCTTCGGCGTGGATGTAGGAGATCTCCTTGAGCTTCAGCGCGCCTTCCATGGCGAGCGGGAAATTGGTGTCGCGTCCGAGATAGAGCACGTCCTTGTAGCGCGACAGTTCCCGCGCGATCCGTTCGATCTGCTCTTCGAGCTTGAGCACCTGGTTGGCATAGCGCGGCGCCTCGGAAAGCGCCCGCACCAGCGACTTTTCCTCGTCCCGCGAAATCGTGCCGCGCGCCACGCCTGCCCGGACGGCGAGCGAAGCCAGCACCGACAACTGGCAGGTGAAGGCCTTGGTCGAGGCGACACCGATCTCCGGCCCGGCCAGCGTCGGCAAGATGACGTCGGATTCGCGCGCCATGGTCGATTCCCGCACGTTGACGACGGCGCCGATCTTCATGCCGGCCTTGCGGCAATAGCGCAGCGAGGCCAGCGTGTCGGCGGTCTCGCCCGATTGCGAGATGAAGAAGGCGGCGTCGTTCTTCGACAGCGGCATTTCGCGGTAGCGAAATTCAGAGGCGACATCGATGTCGACCGGGAGCCGAGCGTAGCGCTCGAACCAGTATTTGCTGATCAGCCCGGCGAGATAGGCGGTACCGCAGGCCGAAATCGCCAGCCGGTTAATCGTAGCAAAGTCGAACGGCAGGTCGAGCGGCTTGGAGACGCCGGAAACAAAATCGACATAATGCGCCAGCGTGTGCGAGATCACCTCCGGCTGCTCATGGATTTCCTTCTCCATGAAGTGGCGGCGATTGCCCTTGTCGACCATGAAGCTGGTCGAGAGCGACTGCTGGCGCTTGCGGTCGACCTTTTCGCCGTCAATGTCGAAGATGGCGACACCGCTGCGGCGCACCACCGCCCAGTCGCCGTCTTCCAGATAGGTGATCGAATTGGTGAACGGGGCAAGCGCGATGGCGTCGGAGCCCAGGAACATCTCGCCGTCGCCATGGCCGACCGCCAGCGGTGGGCCGTTGCGAGCGCCAACGATGAGGTCCTCGTCGCCCGTGAACATGATCGCCAGCGCAAAGGCGCCTTCCAGCCGCTTGAGCGCCTTGTGCGCGGCATCGACCGGCTTCAAGCCTTTCGCGACTTCCCGCGCCACCAGATGCGCGACGACCTCGGTGTCGGTCTGCGACGAGAAGGAATAGCCGTCGCGGATCAGTTCGTCGCGCAGCTCGGCGAAATTCTCGATGATGCCGTTGTGGACGATGGCGACGCCATTGGAGAAATGCGGGTGCGCGTTGGTCTCGTTCGGCACGCCATGCGTGGCCCAGCGGGTGTGACCGATGCCGATCGTGCCGTCGAGCGGCTCGTCCTTCAGCCGGCGTTCGAGATTGACCAGCTTGCCTTCGGCGCGGCGGCGGCCAAGCGCCCCCTTCTCTATGGTGGCGACGCCGGCCGAATCGTAGCCTCGATATTCAAGCCGCTTCAGCGCATCGACGATGAGCGGCGCAACCTGCGAATGGCCGACAATTCCAACGATACCGCACATGCAGACAGTCCCCAATCCCCGGCAGAACCCGGCGCTATCTACGGATTGCCGGGCTCTCGCGAAAGTTACTTTGCGTTTCGTTCCGTGTAATGGGAACAGTCTCGTACGCATGCATCATGACACAGCGCACTTGCAATCCAGTTACTGCAATCGTTCAGTTTTTGAAGACCGGTTTTACCTCTTTTTGGCAACCGCGGCCGACGCGAAGCGCTCGCGCAATTCCTTGCCTTTGCCGGGGATCGTCTTCTGGCGGGCGCGCCCGAAGGCCAGCGCATCGTCGGGCACGCTTTCGGTGATGACGCTGCCCGAGGCGATATAGCCGCCCTTGCCAATGGTGACCGGCGCGACAAGCGAGGAATTCGATCCGACAAAGGCGCCCTCGCCGATATCGGTGAAGTGCTTCAGATAGCCGTCATAATTGCAGGTGATCGTGCCGGCGCCGATGTTGGCCCCGGCGCCCACCCGCGCGTCGCCGATATAGGTCAAATGGTTGACCTTGGCGCCCTCCTCGATGACGGCCTGCTTGACCTCGCAGAAATTGCCGACCTTGGCTTTCTGTTTGAGATCGGCGCCCGGCCGCAGCCGCGCGAAGGGGCCGACATCGCAATGAGCGGCGACGATGGCGCCTTCGATATGGCTGAAGGCGTGAATCCTGGCGCCGCCTGCGATCTTCACACCGGGCCCGAACCAGACGTTCGGCTCGACAATGGTGTCGGCGCCGATCTCGGTATCGTGCGAGAAGAAAACGGTTTCCGGCGCGATCAACGTCACGCCCGAAAGCATCGCTTCGTGCCGACGGCGTGCCTGCCAGATGCCTTCGGCTTGTGCCAGCTCGGCGCGGTTGTTGATGCCGAGCGCATTCTCGAAGCTGGCTTCGGTGGCGACGACATCGAGGCCCTGGTTGCTGGCAAGCTCGACGATATCGGTGAGATAGTATTCGCCCTTGGCGTTCCTGTTGCCGACGGCGTCGAGCAGTTTCATCGCCTGGCTGCCGGCAATCGCCATCAGCCCGCCATTGCAGAAGGTGATCTTCTTCTCCTCGTCGGAGCAGTCCTTTTCCTCGCGGATGGCGACGAGCTTGCCACCTTTTTCGATCAGGCGGCCATAGCCGGTGGGGTTCGCCGTGCGGAAGCCGATGACCACGACGGCAGCACCTTGCGCCAGCTTCAGGCGCGCGGCCGTGAGGGCGTCCGGATCGATCAGCGGCGTATCGCCGAACATGACGAGGATATCGTCGTAACCTTTTGATATAGCAGCGCGCGCGGCAAGCACCGCATGCGCAGTGCCGAGGCGCTTTTCCTGCACGAAAGCCTCTACCTCCGGCGCGAATTTCTGCGCCGCCTTGCGCATCTCCTCGGCGCCGTGGCCGATCACCAGCGCAAGGTCGCCGGCGCCCGCTGCCTCGGCCGCCTTGACCACATGCGCGACCATCGGCAGCCCGGCGATCTGGTGCAGCACCTTGGGCAGCGCGCTCTTCATGCGCGTGCCTTCGCCGGCGGCGAGGATGACGGATAGGCATGTTCTCTGGTTCATGGAAGGACAACCATAGGAAAAGCGTTGGGAATCAAATCATGCTAGCAGTGGGCGCCATGCTGCACCAATGCGGTTAAATTCCGGTGAGATGGTGAGCAGCCGACTCTTAATCAGCGGGTCACAGGTTCAATCTTGTGCTCACCCGATACCGACAGCCTTATCCCAGCCGGCCCAGCAGCGGAAAATTCTCCAGCAGCCAATACGACACGGCCTGCACCCCGCCGGTGAGGAAAAACACGCCGGCGACGACCAGCAATGCGCCGATCGCCTTCTCGACGCGGCCGAGATGAACGCGGAATTTGCCGAGGAAACGCATGAAGGCGCCGGAAAACAGTGCCGCGATCAGGAATGGGATACCGAGGCCGAGCGAATAGGCGGCGAGCAGCAATGCGCCTTCGCCCACTGTCTCGCGGCCGCCGGCCAGCGTCAGGATCGGCCCCAGCACCGGGCCGATGCACGGCGTCCAGCCGAAGGCGAAGGCCAGTCCCATGACATAGGCCGCGACCGCGCTTGCCGGTTTGCCCTGCGACTGGAAACGCGCCTCGCGCGATAAAAGCGGAATGCGCAGGATGCCGAGGAAATTCAGCCCCATCAGGATGATCAGCACGCCGGCGCCCATTGCCAGCGGCTCCTGCCAGACGCGCAGGAGGCGGCCGATGCTCGAGGCGCCGGCGCCCAGCGCGACGAACACGGTCGAGAAGCCGAGCACGAAGGCAATCGAGGAATAAAGCAGCGCGGTACGGGCGCCGGCTTTGGCGGCTGCCCCGGCATTGCCGCGAAAATCGTCGACCGACACGCCGGCCATGTAGCAGAGATAGGGCGGCACCAGCGGCAGCACGCAAGGCGACAGGAACGAGATCGCCCCTGCCCCGACCGCGCTGACATAGCCTATATCCAGTGCCATTCCAGAACTCCGACTTTACGGGCCGATATAGCGACGCCCGGGCCCCTCTGCCAATCACCATTGTGTTGGCATGCCCGGGAATAAACGTCGGTACCTGCGCGTTGATCGAGCGAGGCCGCGATTGCCGCGCATCCTCGGATCAGCAGGGAGATTTCGATGAAAACCGTGACACTAGGGTTGGCCGCGCTTTTGCTCAGCACCGCCGCGTCTTTCGCAGCAGAGGCCTGGAAGGAGGCCGAGGTCGGCGGCACCAAGA
>NZ_VFVN01000009.1:0-257849 GCF_006442185.1 Mesorhizobium sp. B2-4-1
TCTCCTTCAGTGATAGATGCAATAGCGACCGGGATCGCGCAAAGCAGAGGCCGGCCGCGGCGGGCAATTATGAGAGCGTGTGAAACAACCCGAGTTAGAAGCGCGCCGTAGTTAAAGCGACGTCTCCGCTCTCAACCGCCAGCTTGTCAGGTCCGAGCCGGCGATCTTCAACTATATGCCCTATCTGTCCTCGTGGCGAGGGCAAGGGCCGCATCTTCGCATCACGATTGGCATCTGCCTCGTGTTCGAAAATCCAATGCAGCCTACAATTGGTGGGTCGGATTTTGTGAGCGGCAGGGACAACGCCGAGAATAAAGGACCAACGAGTCGATTTCCTCAATGGCGCTTGAAATACTGCACCTCGCGCTCATGCTTCTCCGCCGCCTCGCGGCTATCGAAAGTCCCCAGGTTCCGTCGCTTGCCCGTCTTCTCATCCTTCTTGCGCGAATAGAGCCGGTATTTTCCGTCCTTGAGTTTGCGGATCATTTGGCCTCTTCCTGACCGGGATTTCGCCGCCGCTTGCCCTTCAGCCCGAGTGCTGCCTGTTCGATCGCGGCGCGGTCGTTGCCCAGCCTGTCGATCAGGTCCTGTGCCTGCTTGCCTGATATGCCGGTGCGCATGGCCAATTCCTCGACCGTAAGCACGTCGGTGCTGGCGATCTCGCGCGGCGGCGCGTTGCCTGCCGCCATCGACAGCTCCCTGTCGATCTCTGCCTCGGCCCGGTGCCAGTGCTGCTCGGGGTCGCCGCCGCCTTCGCGCTCCCAGATCCGATAGGCGCGCTCCTGGATTTTCCCATGCCGTTGGTCGTCGCCCATTTCTCAAATCCTCCATTGGGTAGCATCTGAACGCCGCCCGCCTCCGAACGATCCAAAGAATTTGCGTGATCGCCGGGCTGGGTCGTTGGAGATTGGGATGATACGAGGCGCGCCGGGCAGAGCCGGTCATGGCGCGAATGATCCAGGCGGCGGGTCCGCCCGCCGCCTGGATGCCGGCCATGGCGGCCGGCTTTGTTGTCAGCGTCCCCAGATGCCCTGACCATAGCCCTGTGCAGGCATGTCGGAGTTCGAGTTTGCCCCCATTGCGCTGTCAGCGATGCTGTTTGTGACGCTCGGGACAGCCGTCTTGGCACCGCCCGACATCATCGCATGGGTGGTTGGATAGCTGCTTGCGGCAGGGATGAAGTCGGAGCCAAAGTGGTCGCTGCCGGCAAAAGCCATGCCAGAGGCGAACAACAACGAGGCAACGGTCAATACGATCTTCTTCATTTCGGTTTCCATCTTTTGAAGTTGACATTTGGCCCCAACGCGCCGCCCGCCCGCGTTCATGGGACCGTGTTTGTTGTTTCAGGCGAAACCGGCCCACCGCGATCCCACTGGATCTTGCAGCGACAGGTCGTTCAGCGCACGACCGTCTCGGTCCGTTGTTGCGCTGTTGGCGGCTTGATAGGGGCGTGGTGTTTGTGCGGGCGTGGTAGGCGGCGTGGTAAAAACCCTTGCCGGAGTGGAATTTTGCGTGGAATGCAGCCGGAAAGCGCAGCGCCCGCTATTGGCATTGCCGCCTCGGCCCGCCGGAATAGGGCTGATAGCTGTTGTCTTCCGGGCGGTAGGAGCGGTAGCGGCTGAAGCAGGAGGCGACATGGTCGTCATCCCCGGCGGCGGCATAGGCGCCCGGCCCGGTGCCGTTTTCCTCGACGTAGCTGGCCTCGGCGGCGGGCGGCGGGACACGGTCGGCGTCGAGATAGGGCGAGATGCAGGGGCGCTGCTGCCCGCTATAGGACATGTAGCTGTTGTCCTGCGGCCGGTAGGAGCGGTAGCGGCTCGCGCACCAGGCGACATGCGGCTGCGGCAATTCGGCCGTGGCGGGCGCGATGGCGCCGGTGGCGGTGGGGTCGGTCTCCCCGGCCTGGCGCTTGGGCTCGATATTGGCGGGCGCGGGCTGCTCGGCCGGCAGGCGCTCGAGATTCTGCGCCGTTCTGTCCACCGGCCGCGCCGTTTTGGTCCAAAGCTCCGCCATGCTGACGGTGGCCGGTGCCTGGCGCGGTGGGTTCGCGGTGATTAACCAGACGGCGAAGGCCAGACCGCTACCGAACACCGCAAGGGTCAAAACAAAACCGCAGACCAGTCCCAACAATGCTTTCACGCCGCGCTCCTTGAGCCCCTGCTAAAGCAATGCGGGGGGTCAAGGCTGGTTCCAGCAAAGCGCGGGAAATAGGCGCGGCGCTCCGCTGGGCGAATGCGAAGGCGGCGCCGTTCAAACCAGCTGCTTCACGTCCACTGGCAATTGGGTCTCCGCTGTGGGCAACGCGGCCGGCATGTCCTCGCCGCGCTGGCGCTGTCGCAGATGGAGCGCCAACAGCCGGTCCAGCGAGACCCTGCCGGCGCCCGCAACGGCCAGCACGAACATGCCGCCCGATATCGCCAGGTCCTTTTCGAAATGCAGCAGTTCGTTCTGGCTGCCGAAATTGGTGTGGAACAGCATGGCCGTTGCCAAACAGAACAGGCCGAGCGCGATGGCGCCAAGCCGCGTCAGCAGGCCTGACGCGAGGGAGAGCCCTGCCCCCAGTTGCAACGCTACGGTGGCGACAAACAGCGGCAGGTTGACACCAAGCGCTGCCATGGCCCTGGCGGCGGCATTGAAATGGGCGGCCAGCGTGGCGCCCTCATGCAAAAAGATGAGAGACAGAAGCAGGCGGCCGGCAAGCAGGCCCACGTCCCCGAGGTGGTATTTAGCGGCAAGACCCTGCAGCTTCGCGGAGCGTTCGGTCAATGTCATGGTCAGCCTCCGATCTTTTTGGCACGGGCAGGCGCCAAGCGCCTGATGTTGAAAAGGCCGGAGCCGGCGCGAGGGAGAGGATGCCGGCTCCGGCAAAGCGCGCCAGCCACGAGCGCCCAACGGTGGTGGACGAAGGGGCCAACGCCCCTGCTCCGTCTCGGCTACGCCGAGCCAGCTCTCCCCCATTTTGTGGGGAAGTGAAAAGGTTCTACTTCGTCACCCTGGTGTCGATGGCCTGCCGCAGGTCGGAAAGCTCGTCGCACCCGGCCGGGCACAGCTGCTGCAGGGAGGCCAGCTGCTCCTTGGCCTTGTCCATATCGCCGGTCTCGACATAGAGCTCGCCCAGATATTCGCGGGCGGCCTTGTGGTCGGGCTTCAGCTCCAGCGCCTTGGTGTAGTAGGTGAGCGCGGTCTTGAAGTCGCCGGTCTTGCGCAGCGTGAAGCCGAGCAGGTTGTAGACGTCCGCCTGCTGCGTGTCCTGCGCCAGATCGCGCAGCTCAGCCAATGCGCCGGAATAGTCCTTGGCATCGATCTTGGCCTTGATGGCGGTGAGATCCGGCGCGTCGGCGCCTTCGATGTCGTCGACGGCATAGGCCGGCATGATTGTCGCGACCGGAAGCACCGTGAGCACGGCAATGGCGCCGAGCAGGCCGAACAGGGCATGTCTGCCCGACAGGGCGTTTCTGCTCAAAAGGGATCGTTTCATTGTCTTTCTCGCTTGCGTTGGAAGCTAGTGCTCAGATCTGGACCGGAGTAAATCCGTACGCCTTGCCGTCCTTGACGAAGGTGCCGGTGCCCGGGAACGGGAAGTGCGACCCGGAAATGCGGATATTGTCCGATATCACCCGGTCGATGATCTTGTGGCGCGTGGCGATTGCCGTTGGTCCGTCCTGGTCGTAAGCGCCCTGCCACTCCGGATGCGGCGCCAGCAGCGCCGGCACATACATAGTGTCGGCCGAGATCATGATCTGCTCCTTGCCGGAGTTGGCCAGGTAGACAGAATGGCCTGGTGTGTGGCCGGGCGCGGCGATGATCTGGATGCCGGGCGTGACCTCGGCGCCGTCCTCGACCAGCTTCCAGTTCTTCCATTTCGGAAAGTTCTCGGCGATGCGCTTGCCCGCCGGCTTGCGGCCCTCGGGCAGCTTGGCCAGCCGGCTTGGGTCGGTCCACCACTTGTATTCGGTGGCGTTGACGATGAGCTCGGCATTGGGGAACACCGGCGCGTTGGTGCCCTTTTCCATCAGGCCCCAGACATGATCGGGGTGGAAATGCGAGATCATGACGGTGTCGATCGCGTTGTAGTCGATGCCGGCCGCGGCCATGTTGGCCGGCAGATGCGTGGCATTGGCCTGCCACTGGCCGACGCCCGAGCCGGCATCCATCATGATCAGCTTGCCGCCCATCTTGAGCACGACGACAGTGAGCGGGATGGGCATGAAGTCGGTGGTCAGCCCCGCTTTGGCGAGTGCTGCCTTGGTGTCCTCGACCGAGACATCCTTGATGAAGGCCGGGTCGTGCGGCTTGCGCCAGATGCCGTCATAGATGGCGGTGATCTCGATATCGCCGACCTTGTATCCGTAGAAGCCGACGGTGGGCTCCACCGGAGCTTGCGCGAAGGCCGGACGGATGAATTCAAGCTTACCGGCAAGGCCGAAGGCGGCAGCAGCGGCGGCGGTGCCAAGCACTGTGCGGCGTGTCATGGTGAACATGGTGATCTCCTGTTCGAGGTTGTGCTAAAAGTCGCGAATGGCCAAAGTCCTGGAAGGAATGACGAGGAGAGGCCGGTACCCGTCGGGAGCCGGCCCGGCCCCATGAATTCAGCGACCCCAGAGGCTGTCGTTGTTGTGCCTGGTGATGATGTCCTGCACCGACCCCTGGCTCGGCCCCGTCTTTATCTTGGTGTCGGCGCCATTGGGGCGTGCCGTGTAGGCGATCGAGCCGGTGGCATTGGTGTCGACCGGAGCGACCGGCTGGTTGGCGTTATTGGCGCCATGATCGCTGCCGGCGAAGGCAGCGCTCGAGGCAAGCATCATGGCAGCCACGCTGAGAGCGAGCTTGGTCATTTTGGCTAGGTCCTTGTTTCGTTTCCTCGGCGCGGGCCGTCAGATTGGCCCGCTACAGTGAAGACCCTGCAGCCCCGCGCTTTATTCCCGGGCGCGATGAGTTTCTTTTGAAGGAGAAAAATCAGGGGCTCGGCGGCCAGGACTGAAGTCCTCGCCCACGAATATTAGCGAGAGGAACCAGGCTGGGAATGCCGCCGCGTTCCGGCACGCCGACCGCGTGCACGCACGAAAGGCGCCGGCGCAGCGCGCCGGCGCCTCTGATGATACGCCGAGTCCGTTCTGGTTACGGACAGGTCTTCTTGCCGCAGACCGCGATGCAGATCGCCGGGTTCGAACAGGTGTAGGTTTTTCTCGAGCTGGTCCCGGACGAAGACCCGCTGCTGGAAGCGGCGATCTGCCCGGACGCGCCTTTGGACAGGTCCAGCGCCTTCATGTCGGGATCGCGCGCGGCGATCTTGCCGCATGTTTCGCTGCCGCAGACCGCCCTGCAGATTGCCGGATTCATGCATTTGTAGGCCGCGAAGACCTCGGTCGGAAGAATTGCGCAGAAAACCGTAATGCCCAGTATCAAGCTTCTCGCCGCACGCATTTTTATCTCCAGGGCCAGCTTTCCGATGTCACGGAGGCCTGGCCGCTCGCCCCCGCTCCCGCGCATGCCGTTGCACCCGCGTCCGCCGGCGCGACCATGCCCGCACCGGGGATAAAGGCGTATCGCACTGGCGGCACAGGCAAGTGGCACTGACGGAACAGGTGACCGGGTTTGCCATGCGTGAGCGGCCGCATGCGTCTTACGGCGCGCGGCCGGCGCGCACCTCCGATGGGGTCATGCCATAGCGGGACCGGAACTGCCGGTAGAAGGTCGAGGGTTCGACCAGCCCCGCCTCGAAAGCGAGGTCGGCGATCGGCCTTGCTGAAAAAAGCGGGCTGGCGAGCTGCCGGTGGACCCGCTCCAGCCGTCTTTGCATGACATAGTCGGAAAACCCCTGCCCCTCTTCGGCGAAAAGGCGCCTGATGTAGCGCGGGCTGAGCCCCAGCCCCCGGCCCGCCGTCTCTGCCGAGAGGCGCGCTCGGTGCAGGTTCTCCTCGATATAACGCTTGATGGCATGCATGCGGGCGGTACGAACGCCGCGGCCGGCGACCACCTGGTCAACCTCGCGGTTGGCGCCGACCGCCGCGGCGAACAGATCGGCAATGTGCTGGGCGGCCAGCGGCGCCAGACCGGGGCCGATCGCCCCACCCGCCACCGCCTCGACATAGGCCAGCAGAAGCCGCGCTTCAGGCGTGCCGGGATTGATGGCATCCGGCCTGAGATCGCCGACATGGCGAAGGAGAGGAGTGAGCGTCGATCGGGCAAATCGCGCGCAGATCGTCCAATCGCCGTTCTGCGCCCTCGCTCGCCAGCTCCGGTCCATCGGCATGATGCAGGGCGCACCGGGCGAGGTCTCAACCGCCTCGTGCCGTGCCGTATCGAAACGCCACCCGCCCGCGATCCAGGACACCACCAGGTCGTCATTGGCGTCCTGCTGGAGCGCGGCCGTGCGTTCCCAAGCCATGGGCGCGACCTGCCCGTGGGCCACGCTCACCCCTGGCAGGATGGTGGTGGAGGCGCTTAGCCGCAACTCGCCGCGTTCAAGCGGCGCAAGGTCCAGCCGCATGCAGATGCGGCCATAGAACTCGCGCACGGCAGCTTCGCGCTCTCGGGCCGCGATCGCGTCCGTGGACAGAACTATGATGGTGTCCTGGTCGGCCACCTGCGTTCGATCCCCGCTCAGAACCTCACGGGGTGCCGCCGATGGCGGGCGCCGTTTGCTGCCTCTCCGCTCTAGACAGTGCCATGAACCCCTCCAGTGCCCTCGACGTGGTGTGAGCCTTCGGCCGCTTTTCGCGCGGGCTGCGGCAGAATTTCAAGACCTATGTGAGGGCTCCGCGCAAATGTGGCATGAGGCGCAGGGAATGTGGCCGCTGGTGCAACCGATCGGGGAAATCGCCTCGGAAAGCACGGGAAGGCTCTTCACATGCCTGCTGATCGGACACCGCTTGTCCATTGATTCATTTGCCTTTCGGCTGGCACGCCGCCTCTATCGCAGTTCGCGGATCCAGTGCCACATGGTGCGGTTCTCGCCATGGCCGAGGGACTGGCTGCGCCCATGGGCGGCATGTGCCCGCATCTCCCGCGGGGTCATGTCGAAAGAGCGGCGGAAGGCGCGCACGAAGCTCTTGCGGTGACCGAAACCATAGCGATCGGCGATCTCGGCAATGCTTTCGTGCCGGCGGCCGGGATCGGCGAGTTCGGCGCGGCAGCGGCGCAGCCTCTCCTCCTGGATATATCTGGAAAGACCGCCATGAGGCTCGAAGAGGTAATAGAGCTTGCGCATGGAAATGCCGAACATGGCGGCGATGGCCTCGGCGGTGAGGTGCCGGCTGCGGATATGCGCGTCGATGTGGCGACGGATCTCGCTGGTCAGCGCCAGGTGGACCGAGGCGGCGTTTTCCTCCGCCACGGCCGAATTCACGGCTGCGGCGGCGAGTTCCAGCGTCGGCCCGATCACCGCCTCGGCGTCCTGACGGCTCATTGCGGGCGCGGCCCCGTAGAGGCCCACAAGATGCCCACGCAACAGCGCCGCCAACGGCGCGTTGCCGGAAATGACGCGCATATTGTGCTCGTCCGGCGCCTTCAGGAATGGCGCCAGCAGGCGGCGCGGCATGGTCAGGTTGAGGCTGTCGAAATCGGAGGTGCCTGTCGACTGGGCCTGTGCCAGGTCGGCCACGATCAGGTCCCCGGATGAGGCCTTTTCATCCGATGCGCCATCGCGCCGTCCATGGCTTCCGCGCAGGCAGACCTGCACAGTGATGTGGTCGAGGCCGTCGCGGCCGATCCGGGCGCGCGAGCGGTCGAAGCTTTGCGCGATGCATCCATACGAGGTGAGGACGATCTCGCCGAAGTGAAAGGCATCGGCGTGAAAATGAAACCGGTCATCGCCGGCGTTGCGCAGGCGAACGTCGTAGAGCAGGCCGATATTCTCCTGCCACAACGCAAGGGCTTGCCGAGGCGCCAGGCCTGCCGTGTCCAGCACGCAGTGCTGAACCCCGGTGTCGACGAATTGCCGTTGGGACACAACGCCTTGACTGCTGCCTGCCGCTGCCACCGCCCATGCTCCGCAACCGCGAACCGCTCACAATATGCATTTATGCCGGGGCGCGACAACGCCTGATCGCACGGACGCCGCCGGGAATGTGGACTCAGAGCTGGCTCACCACTTCTGTATATTCCCTCACCTTTCCATCCTGCCCACGAATGCGCCAGTTGCCGCCGTCGCGGTCTTCCACGTAACCCGGCCCGATCGGCACCTTGCCGCCACCGTCGGGCAGGTCGAGCACGTAGATGGGATTGCAGATGCCGGACAGGCGCGCGCGCAGCGCGGCCACCAGCGCCTGGCCTTCGGCGATCGTGGTGCGGCGGTGCGCCATGCCGCGCGCGAGGTCGCCATGGTGGAGGTAGTAGGGCTTTACCCCCAGGCGGTACATCAGCTCGCGGCAGAGTTCTTCCTGCACCTCGACAGTGTCGTTGACGCCCTTGAGCAGGACGCTCTGGTTGAGCAGCACGAAACCCGCCTGCCGCAAGCCGCGGCAGGCCGCCTCGGTCGCATCGGTGATCTCGCGCGGATGGTTGAAATGGGTGACGACCGTGATCATCAGCCGGCCTTGCAAGGCAGTGATCAGCCCTGGCGTGATGCGCGAAGGCAGCGCGACCGGCACGCGGGTGTGGATGCGCATCAGCCGCACATGCGCGATCGCCTCGATGCGGGCGCGGATTTCGCTGAGCGCCTTGTCGGGCAGCGAGAGCGGGTCGCCGCCAGTCAGGATCACCTCGCGGATCTCGGGGTGGGAAGCGATATAGGCGAGCGCCGGCTCCAGGGCTTCGCGCGTATAGCCACGTCCGATCGAGGTCAGGGACTCCTTGCGGAAGCAGAAGCGGCAATAGACCGCGCATTGATAGGTGGGAAACAGCAGCACCCGGTCGGCATGGCGATGCGTCAGCCTGGGCACCGGACTGAAGGCGTGGTCGCCGATCGGGTCGTCGAGCTCGCCTTCGCCGGTCACCAGCTCGTCGGGAGACGGGATGACCTGCGCCCGGATAGGATCGGCGGGGTCTTCCCAGTCGATCAGGTCGAGATAGGATTTGGGGATGCGCACCTTGTGACCGGAGGCTGCTTCCTGGGCCGCCGCGCGTTCGCCCGGCGACAGCGGCAGCACGGCCAGGTCGCGCACATGGCGCACGCCGGCGCGGATGTCGTCCTGCCAGGCGGCGTCGGCATCGGAAACGGGCTCAGCTTCGGCCGTCGTCTCATCGTGGAGCTGTGTGGTCATGGGGTTCTCGAGGTTTTTAGCGGACCTATCGGCCGGATGGCCTGCCGGGTCAACCGCCTTGCGCCGGCCTTCCCCGTGTAGCAAGGAGGGTCTGTGCTCTCGAAAATGCCGCGGAGAAGACCCGGGATGAAACTTGTGGTGTTGGTGGTGCTAGCCACGGTGGCAACTGGATGTGTGAGCTCTCCGGTGGATTATGGGGCCTCGCTTTCGACGCAAGACCCGAAATGGATATCGCCGGAATGCCAACAGGCCCGGGTCGAGGCCTCGAACTATGATGCGCGTGAAAAAGAGCATCCCGGTTGGGGGACCGGTGTCTTCCTTGGCCCTTACGGATTGGGTCTCGCGGCAGCCATCAAGGAGCACGAGCAAAAGGAGCGCAAGATATTCGCCCGCAGGATACATTTGCGGTGCTCGAGTTTGCCGCTGCCGAACGAACTCGCGGGCGAGCCGGGCCCCCCGGCCACGACAAAATATCCATAGATGATATGCTTTGATGCTTCTGAAGGCAGGCCAGCGTTTGATGGGATCGCAGAAGCGGAAGCAGGACTGAACTTGGGAACGCCGCCCATGACGACCATTTACGAATTCGCGGTTGTCGAGGGCCAGGAATGGGTGCTTCCGGTCGACGAGGCCTACTACGAGGTCTTCTTCTCCCTTGACGGAACACCCCTCGAGAACTGGGACCCACCGGTCATGCGCCGCGTGTCGGAGGGCGACCCCCTCTATTCGGACTTCCCTTGGCTTGGCGAGCATGCGCCGCTTTTGCGCAAGCCTGCCGTCGACGCGCTGAAGGCATATCTGCTGCCCTATGGCCAGCTGATCCCGTTGCGCGGGGAAGAGGTCTGGCTTTTCAACGTGACCACCGTGATCGATGCGCTGGACGAGGAGCGGTCTGGAATCGTCTATTTTGATGACGGCGCCATTCTCGCGATCGAGCGATACGAATTCGATGCGGACAAGATCGGCACCGCCGAAATTTTCAAGCTGCCGATGCGCGCGTCCCCGGTGTTCGTCAACGACGCATTCGTCAATCGCGTGCGCGACGCCGGACTGCGGACGGTATCGTTCCAACCCAGGTGGCGCCGCATCGAAGCGTGACGTTTGACGACCCTGCGATGCCAACTAGATCAGGTTCTGTCCGCCATCGATGCGGATCGTCTCGCCGGTCGTGAATTCGCTTTCCATGAGGTAGAGATAGGCAGGGGCGACGTCGGCGGGCGTAGCGACCTTTCTCGCGGGCAGGCGGGCGGCTATGCCGGCGAAAAAACCGGATTTGGCCTCACCGACGAGTTCGTCCCACATCGGCGTGTCGACCCATCCCGGCGACACGATATTGACGCGCGTCGGGGCCAGCTCCAGCGCCAGCGCCCGGGCGAAATAGCTGAATGAACCGGCGATCGCGGAAACAACCGAGCCTCCGGGAACCGGCGGGCGGTCCTTGTTGATGCCTGATGTGAAGGTCATCGACCCTCCGGCTTTCAGCGTGCGCACGCCATGTTTGGCGAGCATCACGGCGCCGATCAGCTTGTTGTCGACGAAGCGCCGCACGTAGTCCATGTCGGTCTGGCCGATCGGGTCGTTGGGCGGCGGCGTGCCGGCCGTCGAGACGAGGTGGTCGAAGGCACCGGTTTCGTCGAACATCCGGGCAATGTCCGCTTCCTTCGTCATATCAGCCGAAAGGCTTCGCACGCGACCGCCTGGGCCGAGCGTCCGTTCCGCGGCCTTGAGCTTTTCGCCCGAGCGGCCGACGATCACCAGCTCCGCGCCGCGCTCCAGCGCGGCTGCCGCTACGCCGAGCCCTATGCCGGAACTGCCTCCGACGACAATAATTCTCTTGCCCTTGAGCGATGCCATGGGAACCTCCGTCTTCAGGATGGACTGCTGGATTACGCCTTGCCGGCGTGGGCCGCCTCAATGTCTGCGACAATAATCTTGCTCATCTTGTACATCGCCTGCCGCGCCCGCCCCGCCTTGTCGCGGTCCGGGTCGTTCATCAGGCGCAGCGCCGCTTCGGGGATCACCTGCCAGTAGACGCCGAATTTGTCCCTCAGCCAGCCGCAAGGCTTTTCAGCGCCGCCGCCCGCCGTCAGCGCGTTCCAGTAATAATCTGTCTCGGCCTGGTCCTTGGTCTCGATGTAGAGCGAGATCCGCTCATTGAACGGCGGCATCGAGCCGGCATTGAGCGCGGTGAAGCGCTGGCCCTCGAGCTCGAAGTCGAAGATCGCGTGCGGCACCGTTTTATTCGTGCCGCCGACGAAATCGGTGAATTCGATCGCCTCAAGCGCCCGGCCATTCTTGAACACAGACAGATAGAAGTCGCGCGCCTCTTCGGCGTTGAGATTGAACCAGAGGAAGGGGTGAACGGTAGCCATGCTGCTCTCGTGACGTTTGATCACAAATCCTGCGAGCATTCTGTCCAGCATGCGCTGGACAGACAATCCAAACTTTGGCAAGGATTTGTGATCAAATCTCACAGATTGGCCATGATCCGCAGACTTCCCCCACTCAACGCGCTGCCGGCCTTCGAGGCCGCCGCGCGGCATTTGAATTTCTCCAGGGCAGCCGACGAGCTCAACGTCACGCACGGCGCCGTCAGCCGGGCGATCAAGCACCTTGAGGAACAGCTCGGCGTGCTTCTGTTCGAGCGCGCGACGCGCTCGGTGCGCCTCACCGCCGTGGGCGAGCCCTATGCGAGGGCGGTCCACGAGATGCTCGACCAGCTTGCGGCCGCCACCCAATCGGCGACGGCCGCCCATTCGGGCTCGACATTGAACGTCTCCACCTCCGACGGCTTCGCGGGAAAATGGCTGGTGCCGCGGCTCTATCGCTTTCATCGCGCGCATGGCGACATCGACGTCAGGATTTCGACGACGGGCAGGTTGACCAATTTCCTTGGCGACGGCATCGACGTCGCCATCCGCTATGGCGCCGGAAACTATCCGGGTCTCACATCGGAATTCCTCACTGGCGAGGAGGTGTTTCCAGTGTGTAGCCCGAGGCTCATGCAGGGCGCCTGGCCGCTGGAGAAGCCCGACGATCTCAGGCACCACACGCTGATCCATGATGGTTTCCCGATCGGCTGGGCGGCCTGGCTGTCCAGCGCGGGAGTGGAAGGCGTGGATCCGCGGAGCGGGATTACCTTCGATTCCGCCACTTTCGCCGTCGAATCGGCCGTGCAAGGTGAAGGCGTGGTACTTGGCCGGACCATGCTCGTGGCGGCCGACCTCGCCACCGGAAGGCTTGTCCGCCCTTTCGGCCACGCGCTGAAATCGGTTTCCAGCTTCTACCTGGTCTACCCTCCGGACGCGGTCCGACGGCGCAAGGTGAAGGCTTTTCGCGATTGGCTCTTTTCGGAAATGACGGCGTAGCGTTCCACGGCCGCTTCCGGAGAGTAGCCTCTGTGCTTATCCCCTCAGCCCCGGTGCCTCCTGCCCGGTGCGCTCGACATATTCGGTGTAGCCGCCGCCATAGGTGTGGATGCCATCCGGCGTCAGTTCCAGCACGCGATTGGACAGCGCCGCGAGGAAATGGCGGTCGTGCGAGACGAACAACATGGTGCCCTCATACTGCGACAGCGCCTCGATCAGCATCTGCTTGGTGACGATGTCGAGATGGTTGGTCGGCTCGTCCAGCACCAGGAGGTTGGGCGGGTCGAACAGCATCAGCGCCATCACCAGCCGCGCCTTTTCGCCGCCCGAAAGCACCCGGCACTTCTTCTCGATCTCGTCGCCGGAAAAACCGAAGCAGCCGGCAAGCGCCCGAAGCGGCGCCTGGCCGGCCTGCGGAAAATTGTCCTCCAGCGTCTGGAACACGGTGCGCTCGCCGTCGAGCAGTTCCATGGCATGCTGGGCGAAATAGCCCATTTTCACGCTAGGCCCGCGCGCCACCGAACCCTGGTCGGGATCTGAGGCTCCGGCCACCAACTTCAACAGCGTCGACTTGCCCGCGCCATTGACGCCCATGATGCACCAGCGCTCGCGCCGGCGCACCTGGAAATCGAGCCCCTCATAGATCGAACGGCTGCCATAGGCCTTGTGGACGTTCTTCAACGTCACGACGTCCTCGCCGCAGCGCGGCGCCGGCTGGAACTCGAAATTCACCGTCTGGCGGCGCTTGGGCGGCTCGACGCGATCGATCTTGTCGAGCTTCTTCACCCGGCTCTGTACCTGGGCCGCATGCGAGGCGCGCGCCTTGAACCGTTCGATAAAGGCGATCTCCTTGGCCAGCATCGCCTGCTGGCGCTCGAACTGCGCCTGCTGCTGCTTGTCCGCGATCGCGCGCTGCTGCTGGTAGAATTCGTAATTGCCGGAATAGGCGGTGAGCGAACCGCCATCGATCTCCACCACCTTGTTGACGATGCGGTTCATGAACTCGCGGTCATGCGAGGTCATCAGGAGCGCGCCGTCATAATTCTTCAGGAACTGCTCGAGCCAGATCAGGCTTTCCAGGTCGAGATGGTTGCTCGGCTCGTCGAGCAGCATGGCGTCGGGCCGCATCAGCAGAATGCGTGCCAGCGCCACGCGCATCTTCCAGCCGCCGGAGAGTTTTCCGACGTCACCGTCCATCATCTCCTGCGAGAAACCGAGACCGTCGAGCACTTCCCGCGCCCGGCCGTCGAGCGCATAGCCGTCGAGTTCCTCGAAGCGGTGCTGCGCCTCGCCATAGCGTTCGATGATCTCGTCCATCCGGTCCGCCTGGTCGGGATCAGCCATAGCCGCCTCCAGCGCCGCCATCTCGGCCGCCACTTCGCTCACCGGCCCGGCGCCGTTCATCACTTCGGCCACCGCGCTACGGCCGTCCATATCGCCGACATCCTGGCTGAAATAGCCGATCGTGACGCCGCGATCGACCTGCACCTGGCCCTCGTCGGGCTGTTCCTGCCCGGTGATCATGCGAAACAGTGTTGTCTTGCCGGCGCCGTTGGGGCCGACGAGCCCGACCTTTTCGCCTTTCTGCAAGGCGGCCGACGCCTCGATGAAGACAAGCTGACGGCCGTTCTGCTTGCCGATGTTTTCAAGTCTGATCATGAGTGGTCCGGGAGGCTGATGTGAGGGTGCGGGAGTTGCCCCGGCCCATACGCGAATGACAGCGGCGGGGAAAGAGGCAGAAGCGCCGCAGCGGGCGCAGCGCTCTTACGTCTTCCCACAGCGAAGGAGGGAGAAGCGCCCTCCAGACACACTTCAGAAACAAGATCAACCTCCGGGAAAAACTGGAGAAAAGCGGTTCTGCGATAATCATCCCCGCGGCGGCCGGAACCGCTCGCGGCGCAACGCAAAGGGATGGTCCTGAAAATGCAACGACGTCCGACCGGATGGATGAGTGCCCTGCTTGGCATTTCGTTTGCCATCAATGCGGTCGCACCGTTGGGTGCGGAAGCGGCGGTTACCCGGAGCGAGTCTTGCAGCCGGCTCGGTCTTCAATTCGACGGAGCCATCGAGACGAAAAACGACCCCGGTGCCAGTGCGATCCATCTCGCCGAGGCAACCGCGCTCCAGAACAAGGCCAGCCGTTTTTGTGCCGAACGCAAGGAGGCGCAGGGCATCCGTACCTTCGCCAACGCCTTGAAATTTCTGGGAGTGACACCGGTCGACCTGAACCAATGACGTCCACCATCTTTGAAACAAGGAAGCCTTTCATGAACAAGCCCCTCCTCTCCGCGCTCGGCCTGGCCATTGCACTCGGTCTCGCAATGCCGGTTCTCGGCGCCAGCACCGCCAACGCGGCCGCCACCACGGCAGCCTCGACCGCGGCTCCGCTCGCTGCCGCTGCCGTGAAGAAGCCGGTCAAGGCGGCCGCGCACAAGCATGTCAAGCATCGCAAGCACGCCAGCAGGCATGTGAAGAAGCCTGTACGCAAGCACAGCCACAAGCACGCCGTCAGGAAGCACAAGGCCGCGGCTTGATCTTCTCAAGCCCGAACAACGAGATAGAGCCGCATCTTGATTCTCTTTGACCGCTTACCTTCCTGACGTCCTCCAGGAAAAAGCCGCCCTCGCGCAAGCGACGGCGGCTTTTTCTTTTAGACTGGGCTGTGAGCTTTCCTTCTCTGCTGTCGAGAAGGTAACGCGCTCACTGCAATTGCGGCTTCTTCAGGAAACTGTCGCGGTCGGCGGATTTGACGCGCAGCCAGGTTTCGCGGCCGTCGCGCAGGACCCGCATCGGGATCTCGGCGCCGGCCGAACCGCTGTCCCATAGCTTGCGATAGAAATCGGCCAGCCCGTCGACCGCGCCGTCGCGTATGTCTGAGATGACGTCGCCCTCGCGCAGGCCCGCCTTGGCGGCCGGACCGCCTTCGGTCACGCTCATCACCACCACCCGGCCGTCGCTTTCGGCCGAGAGGGCGCCGAGCCATGGCCGTGGCGGCCGCGCCACCTGGCCGCGCGTCAGGAGATCGTCGAGGATCGGCGGCAACAGGTCGATCGGCACCACCATGTTGATATCGGCGACCTCGCCGTTGCGGCTCATCTGCAGGCGCAGCGACCCGACGCCGAGCAGCGCGCCCTTTGCATCGAACAGCGCCGCGCCGCCCCAGGAAGGATGCGCCGGCGCGATGAAGATCGCTTCCTCGAGCAGATATTCCCAATAGCCGGCGAATTCCTGCTTGGTGACGATCCTGGCCTGAACCGACTGGCCGACGCCGTCGGCGAGCACCACGCTATCCCCGATCCTGGCCCTGCCGGCGTCGCCCAGCGCCACCGCCGGCAGGCCAAGCGGCGCCAGCGCCTGAACCAGGCCAAAGCCCGATTCCTGGTCGTAGGCCAGCGCATGCGCAGGCACGACGCGGCCGTCATGGGTCGTAAGCCACACCTCTTCCGCCTCGGTAATGAGATAGCCGATGGTCAGCACCAACCCATTGTCGCGGATAACGACGCCGCTGCCTTCGCGCAGCGTGCCTAATGCCCCGGCAGTAAAGGCATCGTCTGGAATGGTGGCGCGCACCGCCACGACGGAGCGTCTGTTGGGATTGATGGGCATACTCTTGTCCTGGACGGGCTTGGGGGTCACGTTCCTATAGGTATGGCACGCGAACCAAGGCGCAAGGGGTTGGGGGGCATCCCCTCCATCCTTTCGAAGCCCGAAGGGAAGATGAGAGGCATGGTCATTGACAATAGTTCAACGCAAGTTGAACTTTCCCGTTTGCAGCCCTAGCTGTAGGTGCAACTGCCAGTCCCGCTTCCAACCTGTCTCTCCCCACAATACGAGGCCCTGCGATGACCGAATACACTCCGCCGAAAGTATGGACCTGGAATAAGCCGAGCGGCGGCGCCTTCGCCAGCATCAACCGCCCGATCGCCGGCCCGACGCATGACAAGGTGCTGCCGGTGGGCAAGCACCCGTTGCAGCTCTATTCGCTGGCGACGCCGAACGGCGTCAAGGTGACGATCATGCTGGAGGAACTGCTGGCGCTTGGCCACAAGGGCGCCGAATACGACGCCTGGCTGATCAGGATCAACGATGGCGACCAGTTCGGCAGCGGCTTCGTCGAGGTCAATCCGAACTCCAAGATCCCCGCACTGATGGACCGCAGCGGCGCCACGCCCATCCGCGTCTTCGAGTCCGGTTCGATCCTCACCTATCTCGCCGAAAAGTTCGGCGAGTTCCTGCCGACCGACCAGCCGGCGCGCGCCGAGACCCTGTCCTGGCTGTTCTGGCAGATGGGCTCTGCCCCTTATCTCGGCGGCGGCTTCGGTCATTTCTATGCGTACGCGCCGACCAAGATCGAATACGCCATCGACCGCTTTGCCATGGAAACCAAGCGCCAGCTCGACGTGCTCGACCGCCGCCTGGCCGAAACCGAATATCTTTCCGGCGCCGGCTACTCGATCGCCGACATGGCGGTCTGGCCCTGGTATGGCGGACTGGCGCTCGGCCGCATGTACAATGATTCCGGCGAGTTCCTTTCGGTGCAGGATTACAAGAACGTGCAGCGCTGGGCGAAGGCGATCGACGAGCGCCCCGCGGTCAAGCGTGGCCGCATGGTCAACCGCGCATTCGGCGAACCCGCGATGCAGCTGCACGAACGTCACGACGCCAGCGACTTCGATACGAACACGCAGGACAAGCTCGCGGCTGAGTGAGCTGCGAGGGCGGGCAGCGGCGCTGCCCGCCCTCCGTTTGATTTTGCGAAAGCGTCGATGACGGCAACGTCTCACCTGGAGGCGTGGATATCGCGCCGATCCGCTCCGCGCCGTCCAAGAAGGCAATGCGTCTTCTTCTATCATCGTCCGACGTCAACAGCGGTCCTCTCACACAGGCCCCATAGAAATCTGTTGCGCAAATGCCGGCCGGGGCGCAACGTGTTGCCAGCAGATCGATGCAAGCGAGCAAATCGATCCTGCAGCGCGGCGTCCTTGTCGCGCAGGGCATGCCTAGGGTTGCCGCGGCGTCCTTTTTGGGCGCGAGCACGCGGCCTTGGTTTGGTCGGGAGAACAAATGACGCTCACGCTGATCGGGGCCGGCTTTGGCCGCACCGGTACATGGTCGACCTTCGTCGCGCTGAACAGGCTCGGCCTGCCCTGCTACCACATGCAGGAAGTGATCCTGAACAAGGCCAACAAGGGCCATCTCGATTTCTGGCGCAAGGTGGCCAACAGCCCGCCCGGCACGCAGCAGGACTGGAGCCGGGTGTTCGGCAATTACAAGGCGACGGTCGACAATCCCGGCTGCTGCGTGTGGCGCGAACTGATGGCCGCCTATCCCGACGCCAAGGTGCTGCTCACCTTGCACCCGCGCGGCGCGGAAGCCTGGTACGAGAGCACCATCGACACGATCTACTTCACCGAGAATGTCTGGCAGTTCAAGATCCTGGAATGGCTGACGCCGTTCGGCCGGAAATTCGGCGACATGTCACGCAGGCTGATCTGGGGCCGCACGCTAGCCGGCGTCATGGGCAACCGCGCCAAGGCCGTGGAGCGCTACAACGCATATGTCGAGGAAGTGAAGGCGGCGGTGCCGCCGGAAAAGCTGCTGGTGTTCAAGGTCAGCGAAGGCTGGGCCCCGCTCTGCCACTTCCTCGACGTGGCGCAACCGAACGAGCCCTTCCCCAATCTCAACGACCGCGAGGCCATCAAGAAGATCATCGCCGACATCATCAAGGGCTCCTACATCATGCTGGCGCTAAGCGTGGCGGCCGTTATCGCGGTGATCGCGGCGCTATGGTGGTGGCTGGGGTAGTTGGGCGCCGTTCGTCGATCCCTCGGTGCAGCGGGAGCGAAGCGACGAAGGCTTTGCGATCCAGGCCACGCGATTGCGAAAAAGCGCTGCGGTCAAAACAAGGGCGTCGTTGTCGATACCGCCAAGCAGGCTGAATCGCGCGATCACCGCGTTAATTGGTGCCGCCGTCCGAGGACCGTCGTACCCGAATCTCGATACGCCGGCGTTCCCGAACATCGCCAACGTGGCTGCCATCGGCGATAATGTCTCCCGGCATTACGAGCTGTGCCGCTGACAACGGAATGATCTTCACACTGCCCAGCCGTCCCGTCTGGATCAGCGCGTTCGCTACCGCGATAGCGCGCGAGAGCCCCAGCCCCGCATTGTCGGCCGGGGTCAAATCGCTGATAGCGCTGGCTCCGTTCATCGCCGAGATCGCAACCGCATCGAGGTTGGACGGCTTGGCCGGATTGATTTTCTGCTCATCCGTGTGACCGACGATCTCGACGACATCGACTTTGTAGCGTGTCAGCAAAGACAGAACGTCGTCCGTGACCTTGGTCTGCAAACGAGCCCGGAACGCGTCGGTGAGAGCAGCGCTGCCACGTTCAAATGTATAGCCGTCGTCGCTCAACGTTATCATCGGCGGCCACTGCATCGACGATTCAGCGTCCGCGCTCCTGTCGTTGGAGGCCGAGAGCGTCTTTTCAAGTCGGTCCAGCAGACGGGGGTCGGCGGCTTTGGCTTCGCTGATTTCGAGCAGCAATTTCCGCAGCGTCGGATCTGACGTCGGCGCGGCATCGATGCCCTTTTCCGTAAGCCCGTCGATCACCGCTTTGGCCGCAACGAGCTCGGTCCAGTTGGCTGGCGGCAAAGGAAGCGCCGCTTTTGGAAACAGCGCCTGCAGGCGCGCCAGTTCGGCACGCATGTCGGCAAGCTGGCCCACCGTGATGTCCAGGTTCGCGGAGGCCTGCAGCTCGGCGATCCTCTCATCTTTTCGCTGTGCGATGCTGGCCGAGACCAGAAGGAGGCAGAAAAGCAGAAGGAGGAGAAGCTCGGCCATTGTGAGCCCAAGCACCACGCCTCGGCGATGGCCGCGTTCCCCTTCGGCGATAAGCGAGGAAGGCATCTTCATCGACATCGTCCCACACTGACCATGCAACGCGCTTTAGCCGCCACGCCAGAGCCGTCTGAATAGACCCTGCCGCGTCGGCGCTCGATCATAACCCTCAAATGTCGCCGCAAGTTTGTCGAGCACATCGCTGGCCCGAAGCGCTTCCGCCGTGGACTGTTCCAGCCCGCGCCGAAGCTCCGCCACATCGCCAAGACGGGAAGAGAAATCGCTCATGGCGGTTTCGATCGCCCGCTGCAAACCGGCCACGACCGGCTCCAGCCGAACCTCGATGACCTTGTCGGGTGTCGACATGCCAGCGAGCTTGTCGGCCATCATCTGTGTCGCGGTCGCAATCTGCGTGCTGGCGCTGGTCAGGATGGCGTTGATATCGTGAACTGCCTTGGCTGTCTGGTCGATGCCGCCCCGCAGCTCCTTGGTGTCTATTCCGCTCTGCATCGCCAGCGAGGATGCCCTGATGTGCTCGGAAGCTTCCTTGGCGAGCAGGTCCAGAGACTGGACCAGGGATTTCGCCGAGGTTTCCACTTGCGTTCGTATCTCGTGATAGCCCTCTTGCAGCATCTGCTGGTTGGAGCGTTGGAAATGGTTCATCTCGCTCAGGATGCCATCGAGTTCCCGGCGCACCTTGCGGGATGCTTCTGCGAGCTCGAGACGTGACACGCGTTCCACTTCCATGGGGTCGCGTCGGAGCTGATTGAAGACGATGCGAAATGCAATGCCGGCGATGGTGGAGGCAACCGCGATGCCGAAATTGCGCACGATCTCGTCGACTGCGCCACCGCCTCCATACTGGTAAAGCGAAACGGCGAGGCTGGTGAGCGTGAAGATGAAGCCCATATAGTAGAAGTTGTCCCCGGTTTGGTCGTCGCGCAGCCGGAGCCCGCGCGCGATCATGATCATCGCCGCGTAGCCCATCATCAGCGCGATCGGCACGAAGGTAACGACGAATGCCGACACGGAAAGCGATTTGGCCACGACTATGTAGGCGGCGCCCAGGCCGGTAAAAACGATAAAGACCAGTGGCGCCGCAGCGTCCAACTGCCGGCTGGCCACGCGCGGCCGCCTCACCCTTCAACTCCTTGCAACGACTTGGCAGAGCTGAAAACGCCGTGATTGTAATCAATCCACTGCTGCCAGAATGCCATCAACGCGACGCTGTCGACGGGCGACTTCGCCCGGCGTATGAGCCAGATCGACACATCGCTGCCAGCGAGATCCGTAGCGAAGCGGTTTGCCGCGGGCGACTTTTTGAAGGCATCGAAATCTGTGGCGCCGCGGTAGTGAGAGAAGAATTCGGTATTCTCGAACATGTCCGAAACGACAATCAGCCGCGAGGGGACCGCACGCGTTTTCTGGGCGACCAGATGGCTGACGGCTATCGACTGAATGCCGGCCATGATCGGCGAGCTGTCGGCCTTGTTTGCCTCGACCGCTTTTTCAAGCGCAACCAGCAGCGGCTGGCCGAATCCCGCTTGCCAACGCTCTCGCGCCAGCGCCGCATTGCCGGTGAAAGCACTGAGGTCGCCGCCATTGCCGGGGTTGCACAGCGAGAAGAGTTCTTTCGTATAGGGTACCGCTGATGTAAGGGCCCTGATCTCGAGCAAGCCACCGCGCTGGATGCCGGAGGCGGTATCGCGCAGCAGGGTCTGGATGTTCAGTTTGGTGACGTCAGCGATTGCATCCGTGGTATCGATCAGGATGATGGTTTGCGACGCAGCTCCGACGACCGGGCAAAGCCGATCGTCAAGTTCGACGAGTTGCGAGCGCGCCGAGACATAGACGTAGGTAAAGCCTATCGCGGCGGCAATGAGGCCGAGCGCGAATAGAATAATCCAGCCCCAGTTGACAAGGTTGGAAGGCGAGCGCCGGGACCGTCGACCGCTCATTGGGCTTCAGGCACCAGCACATCCAGTTCGCGATACTGCTTCAACGCAGCCTCGAACTGTTCACCCAAGGCGACCAGCATCTTGTCGAGGTCGCCTTGCGCATCCTTGATGGAAGCTTGCAATTCGTCGCTGTTCCATTCCCCGTCGCGGAAATACTGGACGCCGATGCGGCCGAGTTGGTATGGCCGCGAAAAGCGCTCCGGCGCGGGTGTCGTGCGTACAGCGATATTGGCGTCCCTGTAGATTCGGAACAGGCTGTTTGCCGCACGTTCAAGCTGAGCTTGGTGGGCGTCGAACAGCCCAACCAACCGAGAGCGATGGGCCACGATCGCATCGTGTTCTGTCCGCTGCTTGCTGAGGTCGGCGCGCGCATCGGCGAGTTCGTCCTCATAACCACTGCGAACATCGGAAAGCTCGCCGATCAGGCCTTGCCGCTTGTTTCGATAATTTGCCCGCGCCTCGTCAAGCCGGTGATCAACCGTGGCGTAGCCTGGATAAGTGTCACGCATGCTGAGCCCATCGATCAGGGCAAAGAGTGAAAACATCACACCGAGGAAGAAGAGTATCCAGGAGCGAAATTCGTTCAGCGCGAATGGCGCGCTTAGCAAGCGTCGCATCACCTCGTCGCCATTGGTCGCGATCGTTCCGGCAACCTCGCGGTAATGCGCCAGACCAAGATTGATGGCAATCGCTGCGCCGATATAGGCCGCGATGGCGAGAATGCCGACAAACTTACGGAAAATCGAGCGATGCGCGATCTCGCGCACGCCATAGAGGGCGAACATCAGCGCGACGCCGACATTGAGAATCGCGAAGATCAGCGCCTCGACGATGCCGCCGACCAGCCCGAGCTCGTTTCGCTTTGCAAGCAGTTCGCCATTGATGACGAGCTCTGCCATCACCAGCGCCACCACAAAGAGCCATTTCAACGTCGTACCGATGGCGGTGGTCTTCTTGCAGGGCCGGCGAAGCCCGTTCTGATCCTTGAAATCACGATGCCAGGACTCTGCCTCCTTCAGATCGCGACGCAGCCCATGCAGATCATCGATTCCCATCTGCAATTCGGCTTTCAAGTCGGAGAGACCAGCCGTGGATGCCGCTTTTATATTGGCAAAGCGCGATTCAAAGTCGAGGTCGATGAGACGCTGCCTGAACCCCGCAAGTTGGTTCTCCAGATGATCGTGGGATTGTTTCTGGGCGGCTCCGACCAATTCGATGATATCGTTTTCAACGGCATCGTAAGGTAGGTCATCGCTTTGAGGCAGATTCTCCCTGCCCCGCTTCTCGCCTTTCTCCGCAAGCCGCATATCCGTTGCAATGCGCTGGACGTCAATGTCGGGGAATGACTCTGTCGTCGGCCTATAGGCATGCGGCGGCCGCAACAGCCGTTGCTTGAGCTTTTCCAGTGACCCGAACATTCCACCCCACGTACACTCTTCCGACCACCCGGATCGAGGCTAGCGGTAAGCTCCGGATTCTTCAACGAGTTTCGCCCAATCGAAAGTGGAGCTTTTGCGGACGCAAAAGCACGGCAATTCCATCAGAATGACTGTCTACTGCTAGGGAGCCGTATTTTACTCTGCGCCGTATACTGTATGGTCGCTGTCGCCGAAGGGCGGAGAAAAAGAGAGCGGGCATTCTGCTTCGCCAAACGCCGCCCCTCACCGCAACTCCACCCACACCGGCGCGTGGTCGCTGGCGCCGTCCTCACCGCGCACGTCGCGGTCGATGCCGGCAGCCTTGAGCTTGCGGGCGAGCTTCTTCGACAGGAGGATATGGTCGAGCCGCAAGCCCGCATCGCGCGGCCAGCGGTTCCGCCGGTAATCCCAGAAGGTGTAGAGCGTCTCTTTGGGGTACACCTTGCGCAGTGCGTCCGTCCAGCCTTGCTCGATGAGCGCCGCAAAGGCTGCCCGGCTTTCCGGCTGTACCAGCGCGTTATCGTCGTAGGAGCGCGTGGCATAGATATCGCGCGGCTCGGGCACGATGTTGTAGTCGCCCGCCAGCACCACCGGCAGACCGGTGTCGAGCAACTGTTCGGCATGCGCCGCCAACCGTGCGTGCCAGGCGAGTTTGTACTGAAATTTCGGCCCCGGCTGCGGGTTGCCGTTCGGCGCGTACAGGCAGCCGATGACGATTCCGTTCACCGCCGCCTCGATGTAGCGGCTCTGCCTGTCGGCATCGTCGCCGGGCAGCACATCGCGCGTCAGCACCGGCTCGGCGCCCCGCGCCAGTATGGCGACGCCGTTCCAGGTCGGCTCCCCCTTCCACACCGCGCCGTAGCCGGCATCGGCCAGGGCAGTGCGCGGAAACTGCATATCGCGCGCCTTCAACTCCTGCAGGCAGACGACATCGGGTCTTGCCGCCGCCAGCCAGGTCAGCAGATTCTTCAGTCGGCTGTTGACGTTATTGATGTTGAAGGAGGCGATTTTCATCGGCGGGTCAAGAGACGAGCTTGCCCGTCCAAGCCTTCACCGTTTCGGCCAGCGTCTTCAGATGATCGGCGGTCGAAAACCCCGAGATGCTCTTGCGCGGCTTCAGATCGTGATCGCCATCCTCCAACCATACGATCTCGATGCTGTCGGAGAGCCCATAGCCGGCAATCTCGTCGGGCGTGCCGAACTCGTCGCGCGTGCCCTGGAAGATCAGCGTCGGTATCGTCAACCCGGCCAGATGCTTGGTCCGCAACTGCTCGGGCTTGCCGGGCGGGTGGAAGGGATAGCCGAGGCAAAGCAGGCCCGAGATTTCGCCCCTGGCAAACATCTCGTCCGCCACCATCGAGGCGACGCGACCGCCCATCGATTTGCCGCCGATGATCAACGTCCCGGTCACGCCCCTCGCCCTGAGGTCGGCGATCGCCTTGATGTATTCCGGGTTCACTGTCTCGGCGCGCGGCGGCGGCTTGCGGTGGCCATAGCGGCGGGACGCCATATAGTGGAACTCGAACCGCGCGACCTGAAAGCCTACTGCCGCCAGCGCCTTGGCGGTGGCGGTCATCGAAGGAGAATCCATCGACGCGCCGGCGCCATGCGCGAGCAGGATGGTGACGGGAGCTGTGTCGTCGCCGTCGAAGAGGAAGGTGGTCATGGAATAGGGCTCCCGTGGCTCGGCGTTGGTGACCCCTTCTCCCCTTGTGGGACCCGAAGGGCGGGCGAGACCGTTGGCTCGCCCCGGGGGTGGTCTCGCGAAGCTCGGCCGGATCACGGGTGTTCCAGGAAACGCAAACGCCTCATTCCGACACGCACCCCTCAACCGTCTCGGCGCTGCGCGCCGATCCACCTTCTCCCAAAACGGGAGAAGGAAAGAGCTTTACCCCGCCGATTTCGCCAGCTGCATGTCCACGAACTGCACGCCCTTGGCCGCAACTCCAGCCCACTCCGACTCCGCGTCGAGCTCCAGATACCGCGCCCACAGCCGCCGCGCTTCCAGCAAATTGCCGGCGTCGAATTCGAGCCGGGCGAGATTGAAAACCGGATCGGCGTAATTGCCGTCGAGCGCGATCGCCTTCCACAAGTGCCTTCGCGCCGACGCCGTCTTGCCCTCCTCGCTCATCAGCCCGGCGAGATTGAACCAGGCCTCGACGAAAGCCGGATCGAGCTTGATCGCGCGCGCATAGTCATGGGCCGCTTCCGCCGGGTGGCCGCCGGCGCGCAGGCAGTTGGCGCGGTTGAAGGCGGCGATCGCGTCGCCTGGATCGATGGCAAGGCAGCGCTGGTAGAGCGCGGCGGCACCATCATGGTCGCCGCCCTCCTCCGCCGCTTCGGCCTCGGCGAACAGCTCTTCCAGCGGATCGTCGTCGGAGGCGCCGAGATCGAACAGCAATTGCCCGTCGAGCTCGCTCTCGCCGCCATCCAGATAGATCGCATCGGGCCGCCCGGATGCCGAGCCGACCGCGAGCGACTTGGCGGTGAGCGAAGCCACCGGGCCGGAACGATGCACCGAGCGCGCGATCGCGCCCCATGTCGCGCCACCGGCGACCAGCCCGGCATATTTGCGCGCCAGGATCAGGTCGCGGAAGGAATAGGGTTCCGAGTCATGTTCGAAGGCATCGAACAGCGACAAGAGATCGAGGTCGGCGCCGGATAGCTGCGACTGATCGATCAGCGATTGCCGCGACAGCGAGGAGGCCTCAGGCGCCTTCATCAGTCCGAGCAGGCGCAGAAAACCGTTCTCGCTGAGCAATGTGCGCCCGGCGCCGCGCTCGGCGGCGACGCGGCGTTCGACCTCGACATCGCCGGTCTTCGTGAGCCCGGCTTTGACCAGCCCGGCCTTGAGCAGCAGACCGCGACCGAACACGACATGCGTGGTGCGCCGGATGACACCGCGCCTGAGTTCGCCATGCTGGCGCGCGACCTCGCGCGCCGCCAGCCTGAGCGGAAACGCCGCCAGCGCGCCGATCGTGCCGAATATGGCGCCGGCTGGTGCCGTCACTTCTTGCTCTTGCCGACCGCCTTCAGCAGGTTGGCTTTCAGCGGATTTTCAGCAGCGCCGCCCGCGGCCGCCTTGGCCTTGGCGGCGGGCTTCTCGTCGGCCTTGCTCTTCGACTTGGCCGGCGGCTTCGACTGCGACTGCGACAGGCTCGCCTTCAGCGCATCCATCAAATTGATGACGTTGCCGCGCTCGGGTGCCGCCGCGATGATAGGCTTGTGGCCCTTCAGCTTCTCGCGGATCATGGCCATCAGCGCGATCTCGTAGCGGTCCTCGTAGTTCTTCGGATCGAAGGTGGTTTCCTTCTGCTTGATCAGCGCTTCGGCCAGTTGCAGCATTTCAGGATCCGGGTTGCCCGCAGGGATGTTGCCGAAATATTCAGCCGTGCCGCGCACTTCGTTCGGGTTCCTCAACGTACACACGAACATGCCGTTTTCGCGCGCGCCGATCGTCACCACGCGCTCGCGGCTGGACAGGACCAGCCGGGCGATCGCCAGCTTGCCGGATTTGCGCATGGCTTCGCGCAGCACGGCGAAAGTCTCCTCCGCCATCGCGCCGTCCGGCGCCATGTAATAGGGCGCATCCTGGTAGATGACGTCGACCTCGTCCTCGTCGACGAAGGCCTCGATGTTCATCGTGTGGTTGGATTCGATGCGCACCGCGTCGAGGTCGCTATCGTCGATGATGATGTACTGCTTGTCCTCGTACTCGTAGCCCTTGACCAGGTCCGAACGCTCGACCAATCCGAGTTCCGGATCGACCGGCTTCATGTTGATGCGGTTGTGGGTCTTCTTGTGCAACTGGTTGAACGAGATGCGCTCGCTGGCGCTGGTGGCGGGGTATAGCCGCACCGGACAGCTCACCAGACTGAGCTTGAGGTAACCTTTCCAACTTGCCCTGGGCGCCATGATGAACTCCTACGCGGCCATGCACTGAAACTTTTCGCAGCGCTTTCGTCCGAAGGACGAACAAGGCTGCGCAAATCCTACACCGACCCCGCACCTTACCGGCAAATCCTGACGAAATGTTTTAGGACGCCGGAAGGGCCGCGAGTAGAGAATAATTCAAATTGTCAAAAGCGTCGATGGACTTGGGTTTCCTCGCCCCCGCGAAGCGGGGGAGAGGAAACCAATTTATTTGAACGTGGGCAAATCCCGAGCAAACTCGTCGATCTCAGCCCACGGATCGCCCGACGTTTCCAAGAGTCCCGGCAGCGACGCATAGTTCAGGTCCTGCGGCGCGTCGATCGTCTCCAGATCCGCCCAGCTCACCGGCGTCGAGGCCGGCAGGTTGGTGCGGGCGCGCAGCGAATAGGGTGCGGCGGAGGTGTGGCCGCGCGCGTTGCGGTGATAGTCGATGAAGATGCGCTTCTTGCGGTTGTCCTTGCCCATTGTGGTGGTGAAGGTGTCAGGCGCGCTTGCCGCCAGATGCGTGGAAATAGCGCTGGTCGCCTGGTGCAGCGTCTTCCAGTTCTGCCTGGCGGTCACCGGCACGGTGATATGGATGCCCTTGCCGCCCGAGGTTTTGGCGAAGGGGACCAGCCCCAGCCTCTCCAGTTCGCCCTTGATGTGCACCGCGGCCTCCACCACTTCGCGCCAGGAGATCCCTTCGCCCGGATCGAGATCGAAGACGATCTGGTCGGGCCTGTCGAGGCTGGTGCGATGCGTACCCCAGGTGTGGAACTCGACCACGCCGAACTGCGCCAGCGCCAGATAGCCCTTTGCGCCCTCGACCGAGAGGTAGGATTTGGTCTCACCCTCGGAATTGGTCGCCTCGAAGGTGGCAACCGAAGGCGGCATGCCGGTGAAGGCATGGCGCTGGAAGAAGCAGTCCTTCGGCAGGCCGGTCGGGCAGCGCACCAGCGACACTGGACGCCCTAGAATATGCGGCAGCATGAAATCTCCGACCAGCGCGTAGTAGACGGCGATGTCGAGTTTGGTCGGCCCGGTCTTGCCGAACAGGCGCCTGGTCGGGTTGGTTACCCAGATCGTGGCGAGGTCAGCCTCCGCGATCAGCCGCTTGCGCTTGGCCGAAACCGGCGTCGAGAGGCCGACATCCCTGAGGCCGCGAAACACCGCATGGCGCAGAGCATTGTCCGCCGTGCGGTTGGCGTAATGGATATGGGCTGAAAACAGCGGCTTCACCCAATGCATCTCGCGCATGATTTCGCGCGGCGCGCCTTCGGGCGCCATGGCGCCTGATGTGAGCGGCTCCAGCCGGGCCAGAAGATCGGCCGCGGTCTCGGCGTCGAAGCCGGTGCCGACCTTGCCGCGATAGTGAAGCTCGCCGTCCTCGAATTCGGCAAGGCCAAGCGCCGCCAGCCCCTCGGCTGCATCCGAAACGGTGTAGCCGGCGATGACAAAATCGCCGGTTTGCAGCGCCTTCGTCTTGGTCCAGCTCTTCGTGCGGCCGCTCTGGTAGGTCGCGGTTGCGCGCTTGGAGACGACGCCTTCCAGGCCAAGCTCCGAGGCCTGGTCGTAAAGCCCCTGCCCGTCGCCGCCCACGTGATCGCTGTACTGGATCGCGGAGTTGGCGCGCAGGCCGGCGAGCAGTTCGGCCAGCAGCGCCTTGCGCCTTTCCAGCGGCGCCTTGCGCAAATCCCAGCCGTCGAGATGCAGGAGATCGAAGGCGTAGAAATGCAGCTTGCTGCCGGCGCCCTCCGCCAGCGCGTCCTGCAGAAGCGCGAAGCGGGAAATGCCCTTGCCGTCGAGCACGACGATCTCGCCGTCGATGATGGCCTCCCGGCACGGCAGCTTGGCGAAGGCATGCGGCAGATCGCCATAACGCTTGGTCCAGTCGATGCCGCCGCGGGTGATCAGCCTGACCTCGCCACCTGTCAGATGCGCCATGGTGCGGTAGCCGTCGAACTTGATCTCATGCAGCCAGGACTCGCCGGTGCGGTCGCCAGGATCGTCACCGCCCGGCGGTTTCGGCACCTGTGTCGCCAGCTGCGGCTCTATGCGGGCGGCGGGAGAGGCCTTGACCGCGCCGGGCAAGGCGCCGGGCTTCAGCGTGCCGGGCCTTGGCGCAGCCTTGGCCGGCGGCGGCGCCACCAGCTCCTCGATACGGCGGCCGGATTTCACGCTCTCCGGCCGCTCTTCGAGGATGTCGAGCGTGGGATTGGAAGCGAGATCGCGCTCCTTAAACAGAAGCCAATTCTTCTTGCCCTCCTCTTCGCCGGGCTTCGGCTTCAGCCTGGTCAACATCCAGCCGCCATTGAGCTTTTTCCCGGCCAGCCGGAACTTGAAGGCGCCGGTGCGCAAGCTCTTCTCGACATCCTCCATCGGCGCCCAGCTGCCCGTGTCCCAGACGATCATCGGCCCGCCGCCATACTCGCCTTCGGGAATGACGCCCTCGAAGTCGATATATTCGAGCGGATGGTCCTCGGTCTCGACCGCCAGCCTTTTGTCGGCCGGATTGAGCGAAGGTCCGCGCGGCACCGCCCAGCTCTTCAGCACGCCGCCGACCTCAAGGCGCAGGTCGTAGTGATCCGCCGTGGCATGGTGCTTGTGGACGACGAAGCGGTTGCCCTCCTCGGCGATCAACCCACCCGCCGGTTCCGGCGTCTTCGAGAATTCGCGCTTGGCGCGGTAAGGTTTGAGCTTGGAGGGCGTCGTCATGGCATCGACCGTCGCAAGCCAGCCAATTGCAACAACAGAGCGCCATGCCTGCTCGAACGGTCCGATGCGGCATGTATCAGGGTGACTAGCCGAAACGTCGCTGCCAACCAGTCACCACGCTCAATCGTCGGCCGCCGGCGTCAGTTCGAGCTCAGCGGGCGACAGGCCCTGCCGCAGCTGGCTCAAGCGGAATTCGTCGACCCAGTAGGCCTCGCCATCGACCAGCACGCGCGCCCTATAGGTGCCGCCTGAAAAACTCTGCGCGGTGATGTAGACCTTGTGGCGGTCGAGCGCCTTGCGCACCGCGGCACGCTTGGAGTTCTGGCTGTTCACGGCACTGGACATGCGCTTCGCCCTCGGTCGCCCTGACACGGAACTCGACCGCTCTTCGCGGTCCGGCGACTGGCCCCAAGGATGGCGGAGAGCGGCGCGGGTGTCAATTTCCTCGCCGCGGCGGCTTCCCTGCAAGACGCAAGCATAGCCGACGGCATCGGCTCGATTATGTCCGCGAACCTGTGGGCTGGAACAATATGACATCTTGTTTGGCATATGCGCCGAGGCGGCTCGGCGCTTCTGCTTTCCGCATTGTTAACCTCGGCGCGCCTAGGAATAGGGCGGGCTCCGGCCGCGGCGCCAATGCGTCAGAGCGGCGCGGGGATGGCGCGGCCATCCAGGAGAACAAGGTTCATGACCGCTTCCGTGCGAAGCAATGACTGTGAAGTGGCTGTTGTCGGCGCCGGACCTT
This sequence comes from Mesorhizobium sp. B2-4-1, assembly GCF_006442185.1. Classification (NCBI taxonomy): domain Bacteria; kingdom Pseudomonadati; phylum Pseudomonadota; class Alphaproteobacteria; order Hyphomicrobiales; family Phyllobacteriaceae; genus Mesorhizobium; species Mesorhizobium sp. B2-4-1. The sequence goes on from NZ_VFVN01000009.1 coordinate 30,164, forward strand.
TCGGACTTGGCGTCGCCACGGCGCTCAGGGCAGCTGATGTAGACGTGCTTGCCTTTGGCAGCCCGATGGGCTTTTGGCGCGAGAACATGCCTCGGGGCATGCGGCTTCGCTCGCCCTGGCGCGCAACCTTTATCGGCAACCCGAACGGCCCGCTCTCCCTCGATTCCTACGCCAGCGGCCAGCGCGTCCAATTGCGCGAGCCATTGCTGCGGCAAGATTTCGTCGACTATGGAATGTGGGTTCAGGCTCAGGCGGTTCCGGATCTCGACACGCGCATGGTGAGCCGTGTCGAACGGACCAATGCGGGATTCCGGCTGATCCTTGCCGACGGCGATGCGGTTCGCGCCGGCCGCGTCGTCGTCGCCATGGGCCTGAAGAACCAGGAACTGGTGCCCGCCGCCTTCACCGGCCTGCCCTCCGAACTGGTCAGCCACACCAGCGCGCACATTGGATTCGAAGCCTTTGCCGGCAAGCATGTCGCCGTTGTCGGACGCGGACAGAGCGCCTGCGAATCCGCCGTCCTGCTGAGAAAGGCGGGAGCCGACGTCGAACTCGTCTGCCGGGGCGACATCCATTGGCTGGGCGCGCCGTCCAGCAGCCGGGGCCGCAATGTGCTCGGCGCCGCCGAGGAACTCCTGGCGTCGCCGTCGCGCGTCGGCCCGTTCCCGCTGTCCTGGCTGATCGAGGCGCCGGGTCTCGTGCATGGTTTGCCGGCGGCGGCGCGACGCTGGGTCAATGCGCGTGGCCTCAGGGCCGGCGCGTCAGGCTGGCTGCGGCCGGACTTCGGCGGCATCAAGGTCAAGGCCGGCCGCGTGATCGTCGGCGCCTCCGCCAGCAACTCCGGACTAGACTTGCGGTTCGAGAACGGCTCGACCGCTTACGATCACGTCCTGCTCGCGACCGGCTATCGCATAGACATCGGCAAGCTCGGGCTCTTCGCCCCCGATTTCCTCGATGCGATCGCCTGCCGCGACGGATCGCCTGTCCTTTCCACGGGACTGGAATCGAACATTCCCGGCCTGCATTTTGTCGGCGCCAGCGCGGTCGCGAGTTTTGGCCCGTTGATGCGTTTCACCGCCGCCACCCCGTATGCGGCGCAGGCCGTCACCCGTTTCATACGCACTGCCAGAAGCAAGGGGCAGAACGCACGGAGCTCCACCGTGAGACTGGGCGAAGCCTCGGTTCCCGCCGGCCCGAAGCCGCGTTGAGCATCGCGGGCCCCGCCATGTATCAGCGCGATCAGGCGGGGCTCTCGCCTGTCAAAGCGGAAGAGCTGGGCAACCGGCCGTGCCGGACAGCATGTGAGGATGTAGGCTTGGCGACGTCAGGCGCAGTGTTTCTTGGGGGCGCGCACGGCACGCTTGCCCTGGCGCGCAGCCTCGGCGCGCAAAAAGTGCCCCTCACCTACATCACCAATGATTCGCCGCTGCCGGGCTGGTCGCGATTTGTCGGAGCCACCATCCGCTGGCCCGGCCCAAACGATGAGCGGGCACTGCCGTTTCTGCTGGAAGCGGCGCCTAAACACCGGCTGGAGGGATGCCTCCTGATCCCGGCCGCCGATCCAGAGGTTCGCCTGGTCTCGGAAAACCTCGCCGCCCTGTCGGCGATCTATAAGATCTTGCTGCCTTCCTGGGATGCGTTGCAGTGGGTCTGCGACAAGCCTCTCCTCTACAGGCGGGCAACCGAGTTGCGGCTGTCCATTCCAAGGACCTATGACATCGCATCCATGGCGCAGGCCTCATCCCTGGACATGGTTTTTCCGGTCGTTCTCAAGCCTCACATGGGCGGCGGCAACACCCGCATCGCCAGGGCCAAGGTCGTCCAGGCCGACGACAGGGCCTCGTTTCTTGCCGCCTATCGCGACGCGGCCGAACAGGTCGGCGGCCAAAACGTCGTCGTGCAGGAGCGCGTGCCGGGCGGGGGAGAAAGCCAATTCTCTTACGCCGCGCTCTGGAACGAGGGCAAGCCGATCGCGGAGTTCACCGCGCGCCGCTCGCGGCAGTATCCGGTCGACTTCGGCTATACCAGCACCTTCGTCGAGATCGTCGACGAGCCCCGCGCCGTCGCTGCCGCGCGCACATTGCTGTCGTCGATCGGCCATAGCGGCCTGGTCGAGGTCGAATTCAAGCACGATTGTCGCGACGGCACGCTCAAGCTTCTCGACGTCAATCCGCGCCCCTGGTCGTGGTTCGGACTTTGCGCGCCTGCCGGCGTCGACCTGGGCGCGATGCTGTGGGAGACAGTGAACGGCCGGGCCACCGCAGCCGGTACCGCTCGCCCGGGAACGGCATGGATGTATCTGGCCCGCGACGCTGTTTCATCCGTGACGCTGATGCTGGGCGGCAGGCTTGGCATCGCGGCCTATGTCAACTCCTTCGCGACGGTTCGATCCTGGGCGGCGTTCGCCTCAAACGATCTGCTGCCGGGGCTGATCGAACTGCCGCTGACGGCATGGCGGGTGCTGACGAAACGGCTGCTGAACCCGGCCGGCCGCCGGCCCTGACAAAATCGCCCTTTATGATGGCCGGTAGTCGAAGATCGCGTAATCGATGGTCCGCACCGCGTCGAGGAAACGCGGCATGGGCGGCGTCACGCGTTGGTGGAAAGACCCGGCATCGTGGATGGCGGGCTTCGCCCATTCGATGGCCCTGTGGCTCGAACTGCCGTAAACGACGAGGCAGGGCCGCGGGTGCCGTTCCAGCGACGACACGAGATTGCCCAGCACGATTTCGAACACATCCCTGGAAAAGGGATTGTAGAAATAGACCAGCAGCGGCGTCGGCGGGAACTCATACGTCGCGGCATCCGCTTCGATGACCGCAATCTCGCGGCATTTCTGGGCCGGGCTCTTGTATCGCTCGATGTTGCGCCGGGCGATCGCGACGAGCTCCCGCGCGAACTCCACACCGACAATCGCGGCGAACGGGTAGTGCGACGCCAACAGGAGCGTGCGCGACTTGCCCGAACCGATATCGATGAAGGTGTAGTCTGCGAGATCGTCCGTCAACCTGTCCATGATGAAGGCGAAGGATCTGGGCGACGTGCAGACGCATTCATTGCCCTGGTCCCGGTGCGGTCCGACGACATCGAGCGCGTCGAGCCGGATCGAACCCGCCGTATCGACGCCATTGTCGCGATCCCACTGGCGCGCCAGCCGGTCGGCAACGAGATGGCGGATGTTGCGTGCGACGAAGCGGCCGCTGTCACCGAGGCCATGCCGCCGCACGAGCCGGAACGGTTCGAGGATTCCTTGCTGCCGGACGAACCGCAGCGCCCTTGCGATGCGTCCCCTCGAGCGGTCCTGCAAATCGATGCTGTACGTTTTACGGTTCATTGCGGATCGGCTCGGTTGCCTGTCAGCGCAAGCGGCGCAGGCCGCGTACCAGGCCTTGGCCGGCCTTGAGCAGCCGCGGTTTGGAGCGAATGAAAAGCTCGATCCGGCAGCGCAGCGAAATATAGGCGGTGGCGCCCCATCCCCGCAGCGTCATCGACTGGCACAGTTCGACCAGGACCGAACTGGTGGCGCCGATATGCTCCTTATAGCCCTGGCTGCCGACCGAAAGGTCGAAATAGTCGAACCCGTGCCCGCGCCCCCACATCATCAGCTTGCCGAACATCGTCAGTCCCGGCGGGGCGACGGCATTCTGGTCGATCCCGAGCAACAGGGTATGCAGCGTGCCTTTCCTGACCAGTACATAGATGACGGCGAGCCAGGCTTCCCCTCCGCGCAATCCGAAGATGCGCACCGAGCCGTCGGAAAGGCCATGCAGCGCGGCAACTCGGTAGAAGTCGACGACGGGTTCCTGCGTCAAGAGGTCGAAACGGCCGAGCTCGCGAAACCGCTTCAGTCGCAGTTCAAGGAGCGTGTCAAAGAGCGTTTCCGTAAGCGCCGGCGTGTCGGCCTCGACCAGGCTCAGGCCACCGAGCTTTTCGAGGCGGCGGCAATGCTTGTGAAAGCTCTTGGCGAAGGAGGGCCTGCAGATGCGCTTGATGAGCGTTTCCGGTTCGCCGTGCAGGACAAGGCCGGAGGTGATCTGGAGGGAATCGTGCGCCGCCGAAAGCAGCGCCAAAGGATTGGCGACTCGTTGGATCTGTTGCGGGATTCCCAAGATATGGATGCGATCCGCCGGTGGCAGCACGGCGCGGACTGCCGCCCATGCGGCGTCGGCGCCTTGCCTGGTCCATGCCCTGTCATCCGCCAGCAGCGGTGCCGAATAATCGCAGACGCCGCAGCTCAGCCATTCGATCACGGAGTGGCCCAGCGCCCGGCGCCGCATCAGCGGCAAAAGCATGACCGGCGCGCCCGTGGCGGCGTCGTTGACCTCGACGACAAGCAGTTCCGCGCCTTTGGGCATCAGCCGTTTGGCGATCCCCTCGACCCAAGCATAATGCTGATGCGCGGTGCACACGCCATCGGCCTGAAATCGCAGCCAGAGCGGCTTTACAGCGTCGAGGCTGGTGTGCAGCCGGGCTTTGAAGCACGCGGCTGTACCGGCGCTGGCGGCAGTCGGGGACAATAGCCCGTCGGATAGATCCGTGTTGGGAGCCGTTCCCGTGGCTTGCCACATGCTTCTCCTGTCCTCCCGGCCGGCCATAAACATCGTCCACGCAAGCAGTGTAAATCCCGCCAACTCAGGACCGCCTCGGGCAGCCGTGCGTTGGAGCGCACGAAAGCCATGGTTGCGGACCAATGGCAGCGCTTGCGATACCCCCCGCATCGTAAACCACGGCAAAGTTCGGTCAGGACCAGACCTTTGGCGCCCATTATGTTCGTTGCTTTCGCCTACCGGCCGATGGCCGAACTAGTCGAACCTTTGCCCGCGTGCCCAGCTCGTCGACCTGCCATGAGGCCCGGTGAGACGTTGGGCACTTGCGCTCAGGTCGATCGCTAGCATCAAAGCATGAACGGTGCGTTGATGGACACTCAGAAATTGCACCGATCGGTCGTGCCACGTCGGGGCCATTCGTGAGACCACGCCGACGACAAACGGGGCCTTCCCGCCGCGTGCGTCCGTTACACCCTCACTGCCTCGCCTGCCACCGGTCTCTGCTACCGTTTTACCGGGGCGAACGGGACCGACCGCCGCCACCCGCCCAACCAGCTGTCGCGCTGCTGGTCCGGGTGCTCGATGTTCCATATGCGGTGACGTGCGAAATACCATGACGCCGCAAGGACGAAGATTTCGGAGACCGCGGAACCCAACAGCGACCACGGCGGAGGCGCGATTGCCAGCAGGATTGCGATCAGCGTCAGCCCGATTATTGCGCCACCGGTCGTGATGAACGCGACGGTCCGGAAATCACCGAGGACCTCAAGGATGATGCGAGGCATGACATAAAGCATGACCGGGATGAAATTCGCGATCACGAAAAGTCCGATGAATCCGACCGAGGCATCCTGGAGGGCCTGGGATTTTATCATCGGCAGGACGAATAGGATGGCACATCCATAGACGAGGCCACCGATCCCCATGACCAGCGACCAGATCTTCGCTTGCGCCCAGACACGGCTTGTTTCGTTGTTACGCATCAGCTTCGCCAGCTCCGGCTGCGTCATGTTGAAGAGAGCAAGGCTGATGATGCGTAGTGGGGCAAACAGCACGAGGACCGCCGCCAGCGGTGCGTAAGCGGCGGGTCCGGCAATGCCCGCGACCAGCAGGGCCAGGCATTGACCCTGGATGTTCGTGGTGGTCGCGCTGAACGCCGACCAGCGCAGCTGCGGCCAGAGCCTTGTATAGCGGCGGCGCGTCGGCATGCGGAAGCTGATGCGAGGTGTGCGGCGCGCCAGCCGAACCAGGACGACGATGCCGAGTAGATTTGCGGCCGCAAGCGCATAGAACACGGTTTGCAGCGCGTCCTTCGCCAACCACATGGTCAGTCCGGTCAGGATGATGCCGGTGATCGTGAAAGCGGCGTCGCTGATGGAGACGATCACCTGCTGGCGCCGAGCGAACAATGCCGTGCGCATGTGGCTGCGCAGCGACCATGCGCCGACGAAGCAGCCCGCGGCGATGCCGCTCGGATCGCCCAGCAGATGCATCAGGATCGCCGTGCCGACCGCCATCAGCAGCGACACTACCAAAGCCGCTGTTCCGAAGGCCACGTCATGGGCATCGACGCCGGCACTGTTGGTGCTCTTGCCCATCCATATCGAGGCGGGGACGGCAGTGAGCGAGCGGATGTACGACAGGCCGACGCCGCCCATCACCATGCCGATGGCGAAGAGACCGTAACCTTGCGCCGACAGTATGTGCAGCAGCGCGATGTTGAGGGCAAAGTGAAAGCCGCTCTGCATCGCCTCGCCGCCGACCATCAGCACGAGGCGTCGCAGCAGATGGACCGGGAATTTCACGGCCGGGTCTCCGCCTGGCGGGCGGTTGCCGGCCTGCCCGGCCTCGCCATCGTCACTTTCAGCTTGTCGGCGGCGATCGCCGCGATCGCGGCCGCTGCGACCGGTTCGCTGAAGACTGTCTCGTAGCGCGCACGGCCGGCGGCAATAAAACTGCGCCAGGCCTCGGGCCGCAGGATGATCGCCTGCAATTTCGCGGCAAGGGCGGCGGCGTTGTTCGGCGGAACATGCCAGCCGGTCTCCCCGTCGCTGACCACCTCGACCAGCCCGCCGATCGCCGATACCAGTGGCGGCCGACCATAGGCCATCGCCTCGATGGCGACGCGGCCCAGCGATTCCGGGCGCCGCGACGGAACGGTGACGATGTCGGCCCAGCGGTAGTGTTGCGAGGGGTCCGATATGAACGGCAGCACGCTGACGCGATCGGCCAATCCCATGGTGTTCACCAGCTCGGCCAAGGCCAGTTCGCGCTCGGTGCTTTCGAAAGCGCCGCCCACCAGCCGCACTTCTATGCGCGAGCGCAATTCCGGCGGCATCGAGGCGACCGCCTCGAGCAGCACCTCCTGGCCCTTGATCCTGTTGATGCGGCCGAGCAGCAGCACCCGCAACGGCCGGCTGCCGTCATAGTGCATCGGCTCGACCGCAGGCGGGCCGGCAACGCCATTATAGACCACATGCGTGCGTGAACGTCCGGCAATGCCGAAAGCGGCGCGCGTGGCGCGTGAATTGAAGATCAGGTCGGCATGGCTCCAGCGCATCAAGGCGACCAGGATCGTGCGCATGAAACCTTCGGGGATCTCGTGGATATGCAGGACAGCCTTGTGAGGCAGCAGGCGGGCGGCCAGCGCATAGTCGGCCACGATCGAGGTGTTGACATAGACCAGATCGCATTGCCTCAAACGTCGCCATGCCCGCCATAAGGCCAGCGGCAGGCGCGCCATCTCGACGGTCGCGAGGCGCAGGATGGCTTGGCGCCGCAACACCCAGAGCGGCTCGAAGACGATCCGGCTGGCATGCGGTTCGAGGATCTGCACGATCGGCCCGCTGCGCGGCAGCACGACTTCGATGTCGGCGGACGGAAACGCGGCGCGCAGGGCTGCGACGCTTTCCGCGAAGCTTCGGTCGGAGCCATAGAGTTCGTAGCCCTGATGAACGCAGGCAATCCGCATCTTAATATCCCGCCAGGTTCATACCCCATCCAGCATCGCGCGAGGCGGATGGCTGCCGAAGTCCAGGGGCAAGAATCATGCCCGGTCCGCTTTCCCAGGCGGTTAGGCCGAGGAACCCCAGCAACGCCTCGTTTCGATACAGATACGCCCGGAAAGTTGACCGATAATGAAACAACTCCGGCGTTTGGTAAGAATTTTTTACGACGTTCTGCGACAGTTGCTCCCACTCTTGCCCGGCTGGAAGTCGCAGGGTGGGTTCTGGTGCAATGAACATTCCGGAAAGTCCCGTCGGCCATGACATCAAAGCCCTCCATCCTGATCCTGGGAACGCGCGGCATACCCGCGGCCCACGGCGGTTTTGAAACCTTCGCCGAGAAGCTGGCGCTTTTCCTCGCCGGACGCGGCTGGAGGGTCGGCGTTTACTGCCAGGACGAAGTCGAGCGTGTCGAGCACAGGGTGCGCAGCGAAACCTGGCGCGGCATCGAACTCATCCACATCCAGGTCGCCTCGAAAGGTCCGCGCGCGACGCTGGAATTCGACTGGCAATGCGTGCGCGATGCCGTGCGGCGGCCCGGCGTGTGCCTCGTGCTGGGTTACAATGGCGCGCTTTTCCTGACCTGGCTCAGGCTGATGCGGCGCAAGATCATGACCAACATGGACGGCATCGAATGGCGCCGCCCCAAATGGGGCCTGGCGGCGCGAAGCTGGTTCTGGCTCAACGAATGGATCGGCGCCTGGACCTCGCATCGCCTCGTCGCCGATCATCCTGTCATCGCCGATCATTTGGCGACACGCCGGCCGCGCAGCGCGATCGTCACCATCCCCTATGGCGGCGATCCGGTGACGACGGCGCCGGAGGCACCGGTCAGGGCGCTCGGGCTCGAACCTGGAAAGTACCTGATCTCGATCGCACGCATCGAGCCCGACAACAACATCCTGCCGATCGTCGAGGCCTTTTGCAGCAAAAAGCGCGACATGAAGCTGGTGGTGCTTGGAACGCTCTCGGATGAAATCCCCTATCACGCCGCCATCCGCAAGGCCGCGAACGGCTCGGTGGTCCTGCCCGGGGCCATCTATGACCAGGCGACCGTGAAGGCGCTGCGGTACCACGCGCGCGCCTATATGCATGGCCACACGGTCGGCGGCACCAACCCGTCATTGGTCGAGGCGCTGGCGGCCGGCAACATGGTGATCGCCCACGACAATCCCTACAACAGGTGGACCGCGGGCGCCGCCGCCCTCTATTTCACCGATACCGGCACTTGCGCCGGCCGGATCGATCGGGCCATCGAAGACGACGCCCTGGTCGAGAGTTGCGGTGAGGCCGCCAGGGCGCGCGCCCGCGAAGCCTTCCGCTGGGAAGACGTGCTGCTGGCCTATGAGAATGAAGCCTTCCGGCTGCTCGGCGTCGTCGCCGGCGAGGCCGTTCCGGTCGACCATCCCTCGCACGCATGACGACGTGGTCGCGCCGGCGGGTTCTCGGAGCGGCGCTGTCCACGGCGGCGTTGTTCGCGCCGCTTTCTCCCGTGTCGTCCAGCCTGGCCGCCACCGGCGAATGGCGCTTCCGGCGCGGCGTCAACGCCTTCCCCTGGTTTTCGCTGACGCGCGAATTCCCCGCACCCCGTACCGACTACGACTGGCCTCCATTCCAGCAGCGGCCGGTCCCGACGGCGGCCGATCTGCGCAGGCTGCGCGCGACGGGTCTCGATTTCATCCGCCTGCCGGTCGATCCCGGCCCGTTCCTGGCCGGCGATGCCGGCACGCGCGGCCGTTTGCTGGCGATGCTCGATCGGGCCGTCACCGCCGCCCTCGACGCCGACCTCGGCATCATCGTCAACGTGCAGGCCAATAGCGCGACCCACTATTGGAATCCGCACCGCATGGTCTCCAGCACTGCCGCGCCCGCCTTCGATCTCTATCGGACGCTGATCGGCGAGCTTGCCGGCCGGCTGGCGCGGTTTCCATCGGGCAAGGTCGCGCTGGAGCCGGTCAACGAGCCGCAGCAATCCTGCGAGTCCAACGTTTGGTCGCAGGTCCAGTTCGCGCTCCTGACCGAAGCCAGGGCATCGTCCGTTACCCTGCCGCTGGTCGTGACCGGTGGCTGCGGCTCCATGGTGAGCGGGCTGACCGCGCTCGATCCGGCGCCGCTCTCGCCCTTCGAACCGATCCTGTTCACCTTCCACTTCTACGAGCCCTACCTGTTCAGCCACCAGGGCGCGCCGTGGATGAGCGAGCCGGTCTACCGCTCGCTCAACAACGTGCCGTGGCCCGCCTCGGCCGGTTCGCTCGAGGCGACGCTGGCTTCGGTGCGGGCGCGCATGGCCGAGGACACAGAAACCTCCGAAGCGGACAAGAAAGCCGCCTACGCGGAAACCGAGCGCGTGCTGAAGGTCTATTTTGACGCCCAGCCCGGCCGCTGGTTCATCGACAAATATCTTAGCCAGGCGCGCGATTGGGCCGATAGCCACGGCATCGCGCCCGAACGCATTGTCATGGGTGAGTTCGGCGCGCTGCGCACCGACGCCCGCTATGTCGCCGCGCCCGATCCCGACCGCGCCCGCTACATCGCCGACGTCAGGCAAAGCGCCGAGTCGTTCGGCTTTGCCTGGGCCTTTTGGGCCCTCTTCGACGGCATGGGCATGATGGACGACACCACGCGCGCTCTGGACCCGGCGATGATCGAGGCGCTTGGGCTGGAGATGCCGGGCTAGACTACGTATCCCCGTTGCTTGTCCCTGCTTCCGTCAAGCGGAGGCAGCGATCGCCGAGGCGAAGTCGCGATATGGGCGCAGTGGGCGTCCGAGCAAGGCAGTCAGGCGCTCGACGTCGCCGGCCTCAGGCAGCATCCCGTTGGTCAAGAACCGCTCGCCCATCAGGCGCATGTCGTAGGCCATCCAGGCGGGCAAGAGTTGCTTGAGATTTTGCTCGAAGCCTTCGGTATTGTCGCCGCCGTAGTTGATCGGGCGGCCAAGCACCTCTGACCAGATTGCGGCGATATCCGTCCCGGTCAGTGTCTCCGGGCCGACGAGGTTGATCCGGTCGAGCACAAGCGGCTCCGCAGACTGTTCGCGGCGCAGCAGCTCGAGGGCGGCGATCTCGGCGATATCACGCACGTCGATCATGGCGAGCCCTTTGGCGCCGATCGGCATTGGGTAGGTGCCGTAGCCGGTGATGACGTCTTCGATCATCAGATCGTTCTGGATGAAGTAGGCCGGGCGCAAGATCGTAGCCTTGAAGTCCATCTCCTCGATCATCCGCTCGACGCCGAACTTGCCCGCGAAATGGGGTACGTTCACATAGACGTCAGCGTGGACCACAGACAGATAGACGATCCGCTCGATGCCGGCAGATCGGGCGACGTTGAGCGCGACCAAAGCTTGGGTGAATTCGTCCGGTACCACGGCGTTCAAGAGGAACAGAGTAGAGACTCCGGACATGGCTTTCCGCAGCGAATCGACATCGAGAAAGTCGCCTTGCACGACGGAGACGCCTGCCGGGAAGTTGGCTTTCGACGGATCGCGGACGAGAGCACGCACATCCGCGTCGCGCTTGACGAGATGTTCGACGACTTGGCGGCCAATGTTGCCCGTGGCGCCGGTAACGAGAATGGTCATGAAATTTCTCCTGTTGGATTGCTTGACAGCTCCAATATGTGTGGCTCACTAACAGCCCAACAGGCGGAAATTTTAGACACGTCGTCTCACTGGTGGAACACACATGGACCTCCTTGCCCTCGCCGATTTCAATCTCGTTGCCCGTCATGGCGGCTTCGGCAAAGCGGCAAGGGCGACCGGCCGGCCCAAGGCAACCCTGTCCCGGCGCGTTGGCGAACTGGAAAGCAGTCTTGATCTGCGCCTGTTTGAACGGGGTGCGCGTAACCTCAAGCTCACCGAAGAAGGACGGGCGCTCTTCGAGCGGACGGGAGCGTTGCTCGCCGAACTCGACGAGACCGCTTCGGCGATTGCCTCGGGCGGTCAGAGACCGAAGGGGAAGCTGCGGATCAGCGCGCCTTTGCATTTTTCTCAGACCGCAATGGGAAGGATCGCTGCGGGTTTCGCCCTCAAATATCCGGAGGTGAGGCTGGAGGTCACGACCGAGGACCGGGCCGTGGACATGATCGAGGAAGGCTATGACCTTGTGATCCGGGTCAATCCGGATCCCGACGAAAGCCTGGTCGGACGGGCGTTTCTGCGCGATCGTCTGGTCGTGGTGGCTCGCCCCGACCTTCCTCGCCCGACCGGTGGACTTGCCGCTCCTGGCGTTGCGCGCGGGGCAGGCGATCTGCAGACATTGCACGTGAAGACACAAGGTGGCCGGTCAACGATCAGGATCGAGCCGGTCCTCGCCTTGTCGACGCTCATCATGGTCCGGGACGCGGTGCGGGCCGGCGTCGGTGCGGCACATCTTCCCATTTCGTTGGTCAGCCACGACCTGGCTGACGGGACACTGGTAAGTTGGGGGGAGATCGACGGCCCCGAGATCGCTCTATGGACGCTCTACCCCTCTCGACGGCTACTCAGCGCGCGAGTGTCGGCGTTCATGGACTTTCTAAAACAGGCCTTCCCGAACGGCACGCCCGATGAACTGGCCGCCTATATTGGCAGGTGACGACCGCACCCGCTTTCGGGCGTGGAAAGCCTTAAGAAGCGCTTTCCCGGCGTCCTGGCTGAGCCCCATGTCACATGCCGGCGTCTTGGCGAAACGCGGGGGAACCTGCCGCTAGCGGTGGAGAGGCAGCCCTCTTCGCGGGTCGTCTCCAGTTACGCGCGCTGCTTGCGTCTTTTGCCGCGCCACCGCCCGCGCCGGCCGGTACAGCACCAGCGCCAGCACTACGAATTTGGTCAACAGCGTCGTCTTGGAGGCGAGGGTCTCGGAGGTGTTGAGCAGGATCAGCCAGCCCAGCATGGGCAGCCAGATGCCGGGATGGCAGCGGCGTGCCACCTCGTGCATGAACAGCACGAAGCCGAACAGCATCAGCAGGGTAAAGAAGGCGCCCTGATAGAGCACCATGCGTATGATCGGGTTCTCGATGCCTTGTTCCAGGCCGTTGATGCGGCGCATGCTTTCGATCAGATCGATATCAGGCCCCACGATCAGGTCGCCCAGCCCTAGATTCTTGAAGAGGTCGAACATTTCGACGCGGGCATTGGCGCTGCCGCTGTCGGACACGAAGCGCTCCAGCAGCGCGTCGAAGAAGCCATAGGAAAAGAGAAGGGCGACCGCCACCGGCAGCAGCGTGGCGAGCAGGACCGCAAGGGCCGCGCCCAGCAGGCTGACGCGTCCATGCCGCAGATAGGCAACGCCGCTGAAAAGCAGATAGATGCCGCCGAGCGCGAGCGTGATCACCATCGCCGAACGTCCGCCGAAGGCGACCAGCGCCGCGGTTTGCAGGCCGATCAGCGAAAGCCGCAGCGGCATCGACAGCGACCGTGAGCCGGAGAGCAGCGCCAGCACATAGACCGCGGTGATCGTGGCATTGGCCAGCGGATGGCCCTGAAGCGCGGTCGAGCGCAGGTCCGTGAACACCTCGCCGTCGAGCCGGTAGGGAAACACCAGCGTCTTGGTCGCGAACTCGAACAGCGCCAGCACCGCATTCGCCGACATCACCGCGTGAACGACCGTCTGCAGCCGCGCGAAGGTCCGGTCGTCGTCCTCGGCCAGCATCAGCACCAGCAGCGCCGCCGTCACGAACGTATCGACCATGCCCGCCATGCCCGGGCGATGCCTGACGACGACCACCACCAGGAGCACGACCGAGATGACCGCCATCAGCGCGCTGGCCGGCCGCCGGTCGGCAACGGCAGCCATATAGCCGACCGGATTGCCGAACGTGCATGAACGCCAGGCAAACACCAGCACCAGGAGATAGGTCGACGGATGGATCTTGGTGGCCGGACTGCCGAGCAGGCCGTCGTAATTGTAGCCCACCAGCCATAGCATGCCGCCGGAAACGGCGAACAGCACCGCCACCGTGACGACCAGGCCGAAGCGGGTCACCCAGTCGATGGAATTGCCGGTGCGGGATGCGGCGGCGGCTTGACCCGGCGCGGCCCAGCCGGCTGCCGGGCTGGCGGGCCGGACGGCGGCCATGTCAGGCCGCCTCGTCGACCAGCAAGGCGCCGGTCGGCAACCGCCCCATGACGGAAATGGCCTGCGAGGCCGCCGCGACATCGCGCATCGGCGTCGAGTTCAGCGTGGCGACGAGCAGGATTTCGTCGGCCATCGCTACCAGCGGCGAGGCATTGAGGTTGTCGGCCAGCGCGCCGCCATCGATGACGACGAGTTCGAAGTTGCGGCCCGCCTGGGCCAACATCTGCTGGGCAAAATAGACGCCCTGCGCTTCCTGGAAGACGGCCTTTGACCGGCCCCTGCCCAAAAGCGCGACATTGCTGCCGGGCGTATACTGGCTCAACGCCTCGATGCCGTATTCGCCGCGCAGCACGTCGAGTACGCCCGGCTGCTGATCTTTCTGGCCGCCGCCGGCATTGGTATCGATGAACAGGATACGGCCGCCCCGGGCGGCCGCGGCATTGGCCAGCAAGCGCGCCACCCTGCCGCGATGCGCGGCGTCCTCGGGCGGCGACGTCACCAGTATGGACGGCACCAGCGGCCAGTCCGGCGGGCGCCGGCCCGACGAGAACATGCGCCTCAGCGCCAGCCCCACAACCGCGTCCGTCTTCTGGCTCGCCGCGGCGGCCGTGCCGCCGAAAGGCCACCAGCGACGGGTGTTGCCCGATTTTGCCGGCACCACGCCAAGCACCGGCGCGTCGATGGCCGATTGCATCTGCGCGCTGGAAAGCACCGTGGGCGAGGAATATTCCGCGATCAGCGCCAGGCCGGTGCCGAGCCCCAGGCCGCCGAAGAGCGCGCCCAGGACAAGCAGCGACAGCGGCGGCCAGCTCTTCTTCAGGGCCGGCATGGCGCTGGAGATGATCCGCGCATTGGTGCTGTCGACGTTGATCTGCTCGCGCGTCTCCTGCACACGCTGCAGATAGTTGGCATAGACGGAGCGGACGGCCTCGAGATCGCGCTGCAACTCGCGCAGCTTGACCGAAGCCTGGTCCGTATCGAGCGACTTGGTCTTCATGCCGGCGACCTTGGCCTCCAGCGCCTGCTGGTTGGCCAGCGCTCGCTCGTAGTCGGTCTCGGCAGCCGCTCCGATGCGGCCGAGCTCTCGCCCGATCAGCGCACGCGTGTCGCGCAGCTGCTGCTGCGCCGCGATCATCGAGGGATGGCGTGGCCCAAGTTCCGTGCCGAACTGCGATACCTTGTCGACAAGCGTCGCCTCCTGCGCCCTGAGGCTCGAAATTACCGAGGAGCGCATCGCTTCCGAGGTCGCGTCCGGCGCCCCGCCCGACCTGCGCAACTGGTCGACCTGCGCCTTCAGCGCCGCGGTACGGCTTTGCGCTGCCGAAAGCTGCGTATTCAGCTCGGTCAGTTCCTGGTCGCTGACCAGATTGCCTGCCGCCATCACCATGTTGTTGGCGGACCTGTAGGCCTCGACGGCATTCTCGGCCTGCTGGACGCGCTTGCGCTGCTCATCCAGTCGCGCGGCGATGGCGTCCGAAGCGTCCTTGGCCATCCGCGCGCGTGAGCTCGCCTGATCCGCCAGATAGGCCTGCGCGATCGCATTGGCCAGCATCGCCGACTTCTCGGCGTTCTTGGTGGTGATGATCACCTCGATGACCAGCACTTTGTCCGCTCGCCGCACCGCCAGGCGTGCGCGCAACGCATCGAGTGTCTTGGCCGTCTTGTCGGCTTCGCCCGACCCCGAACCCAGCAATCCGCCGAGTAAGCGTCCCAGCATGCCCTGCCCGTTGAATTCAGGATCCTCAGTCAGGTTGGTCGCCTTGATGGCCCTGAGCAGCACCCCCGTCGACTGGACGACGCTGACCTGGCTTTCCACACGGGTTATGCCGCCGTCGGGCGGCACCTGGCTCGGATTGACGTCGTTGCTGACCACCTGCAGGTCTTGCGGATCGATGATGATTTCCGCCGCCGAGCTGTAGAGCGCCGGCGTCAAAAGCCCATAGAGCAGGGCGCCGAGGGTCAGCAGCGCGGTGATGGCAAAGATGAGGGAACGGCGGCGCATCAATATGCGCTTCACGTCGCCCAGCTCGACGGTCGAGGCCGGGTAGGATGGCGCCAACGGCACCGCTTCGGGCGCGTATTGCATCGCCTCCGGAGCGTATTGTTGCGGCAACGAGAGCAGGGATGATTGCAAGGGTCGCTCCGACAACACTCCATGCGCCTGCAAAGATCAAATTGCGGCTTTGTCTTAGCTATGCTTCCAACTGTTAAAACACTGTTAATTATATTGAGAGCTCTTGTGAATTTTGGCACGGAGTTTGCCTAGAAGAGGCGCGAGTGTTGATACGGCGCGGGCAACGGGGGAATGACATGGAATGGGGCAACACTTCATCCGTCCGGCCGTTTCCCGCGTCCAAACACCGGCCCAATACCGAACATCACAACGATGAGGATGCGACATGCAGGTGAGCCTGCGCCTGGACAGCGAATGCCCGCGTGCCTTTCACCTGACGCTGCTGGAGCGCCTGGCGGCGCTGGCGCATGTCGAGGTCTCTGTCGATCTCGGGCCGGCCGAGGGCGGCATACCACCCAGCGCCGCGGCGCTGTTTCAGCTGGAAACGGCCATCCATGGCCTGTCCGCGAACGGGCTGGCGAAACGCCTGCCGCTTTCGGCGCTGGCGCCCTATCAAGCGCGGCCGCCGGCAGCGCCCGATCTGGTGATCGACCTCTGCGGCGACGTGCAGCGCGAAGGAACCCGCGTCTGGCGCGTGACCTATGATGGCGCCGCGGGCGAAGCTGCCCTGCTGGCGCTGATCCTCGATGGGCGAACGCCGATTGGCCGTATAGAGGAAAACGGTACGTACCTCGCCGAAGGCCGCTTGGGCACCGAATATGGCGGCATCGCGCTTGCCTCGTTCCAGGATATGCTGGCGCGCACCGCGAGCCTGATCCTGGCGGCGATGACCGGCGCGGCGCGGCACGCTCTCCCCGTCCTGCCGGAGCCGGCGCACGGCAATGCCGCGCCCGCCATGCCGTCCGCCGCCAAGCTTGGCGTCAGGGCTGGCAAGGCGCTGGCGCGGCGCGTCGTCCAGAAGATCTACCATCTCTGCTACAACGCCCCGCACTGGAAGGTCGGCTGGCGGCAAACGCAGGGGCAGGACCTGCTCGACCTGCGGGCGCATCCGGCAACGGGCTGGCAGGTGCTGCCCGACGACGGCAGCCGCTTCTACGCCGACCCGTTCCCGATCCTGCATCAGGGCAAGGTGACCCTGTTCGTCGAGGACTATATCCACCGTTTGGGCCGGGCCATCATCTCCGCCGTGCCGTTCGGCCCGTCGGGGCCGATCGGCCGCCCGGAACCGGTGCTCGACCTGCCCTATCACCTGTCCTATCCGTTCGTCTTCGAGCGCGACGGCGAAGTCTGGATGGTGCCGGAGAGCTGCGCCAACCGCACGGTCGACCTCTACCGCGCCACCGCCTTCCCTGGCGGCTGGGTCAAGGAAGCGACGCTGCTGTCAGACATCGTCGCCAGCGACGCCACCCTGGTCGAGCATGGCGGACGATGGTGGCTGTTCGCCACCGTCAGGGACGGCGGCGGCGCCTTTTCCGACGCGCTGCATCTGTGGTCGGCGCCGGACTTTCGCGGACCGTGGACGCCGCACCCCAAAAACCCCGTCCTGATCGACATCGCCTCGGCGCGACCGGCGGGCCGCATGGTAGAACGGGAGGGCCAATTGCTGCGCCCCGTGCAGGACTGCCGCAGGAGCTATGGCGCGGCGCTCGGCATCGCAAGCATTGTTCACCTGGACTTGGACGGCATGAGCCAGGTTGTCGAGACCATCTTGACGCCTGGCGCGTTATGGAGCGGGCGCAAGCTGCACACGCTCAACGAGGCGGGCGGCCTTGAATTCATCGACGGTTCCGCGATCGCGCCGCGCTGGAAGCAAACGAGCGGCAGGCGCTGACGACGGCCTGCGCATAAGGTCGATACGGCCCTCCCGCAAAAAGCCCCCGCCAGTCATGGCCGGCGGGGTGAGGCTCTGGAGTAAGCCGGAATCGGTCCGGCATGGATCAACGTATGGAGCGGTGGTTGGTTGCGGCGCCAGAAGCGCATTCCCTTTCCCTTTTTTGGGCCCTTGTGCAAGAACGGCCCCTCGCCCCAGCCGCAATCCCGCCTTTCTTGTCGCGAAATTTTCCTCCTCCGTATGCATGTTGTAAGTCGTTTAATCCGGGATAGATTGCATCCAGAAGGGCGCCAAAACGATCGCGCCGGGAGGAATTCGCCATGTCCGACAGCGCCCTGCCGCTGGTCATCAGCGCGCCCGAACCGCGCACGCTCGACCTCATCTTCACGCCGCCGCAGCTGGCGCGCTTCAAGGCGAAATATCGCATCGTCGAGACGACGCCGGACGGCGTGGCGAAACTGCCGGCCGATGTGCTGGCCGAGGCCCGCTACATCGTCGGCCAGCCGCCGATCGCGGCCGAGACGCTGGAGAAGATGAAGGCGCTGCGCTGCGTCTTCAATGTCGAGAGCAACCTCATCGACAACATGCCCTATGAAACGCTGTTCGCGCGCGGCATCCATGTCGTCACAACGGGCCTGGTCTTCGCCGAGCCGGTGGCCGAGCTCGGCCTTGCCATGGCGCTCAACCTCGCCCGCGGCATCGTCGATGCCGACCTTGCCTTCCGCAAGGGCGAGGAATTGTGGGGCGGCGACGGCAACCGGACGGCGCGGCTGTTGTCAGGCGCCGATGTCGGCATCATCGGCTTCGGCGATCTCGGCCGCGCGCTGAACCGGCTGCTGTCGGGTTTCCGCACCAGGACAAAAGTCTTCGATCCCTGGCTGCCGCCGTCGATTCTAATCGACAATGGCGTCGAGCCGGCCGCGATGGACGAGGTGCTGTCCGCCAGCGACTTCGTCTTCGTCGTCGCCTCGGTGACCAGCGAGAACCAGGGCTTCCTCGGCGCCGACGCCTTCGCCAGGATGCGCAAAGGCGCGGCCTTCATCCTGCTCAGCCGCGCCGGCGTGGTCGACTTCCCCGCTTTGATGGCGGCGGTGAAGGGCGGCCACATCCTCGCCGCCAGCGACGTCTTCCCCGAGGAGCCGCTGGCGCGGGACCACCCGGTGCGCGCCTTGCCCGGCTTCCTGCGCTCGGCCCACCGCGCCGGGGCGCTCGACATCGCCTTCAAGCGCATGGGCGACATGGTGCTGGAGGACATGGACCTGATCGACCGCGGCCTGCCGCCGCTGCGCTCCAAGCGCGCCGAGCGCGAAACGGTCTCGCGCATGCGCTCAAAGCCGGTGGACAGGAACTGACAGGGCGGCGACGTCCCTCGCGTCGCTTGACAAAAGCATGGCCAGCGACGACCCTCGCCCGGCCCATCTGGGGGCTCGGCAAGCGGCAGGGACCGTCGGCGGTAATGGCGCAGCTGGCGGGCTCAAGGCCAATCGGTCCGGCCGGCCAAGCGGTCCGGTTCTCTTTTTTCGCCGTGGCAAGGCGGCAAGAGCGGCCCTCGCCATGAGGCTGTCGAAAACGCGACGGAGCGCGATGCTCAACACGATCGATTATGGCGGCAAGGAAGCCGATATCGTCCACGCGCTGGAGGAAGACATCATCTTCGGCAGACTGGCGCCCGGCGCGCGCTTGGTCGAGGACGTGCTGCTCGCCCGCTTCCCGGTGTCGCGCCATACCATTCGACAGGCGCTCTATCAGCTCGAAAGGCTAGGCGTCGTCACGCGCGAGCGCAACAAGGGCGCCATGGTGCGGCGGCTGTCGCCCGACGAGGTGCGGCAGATCTACGAGGTGCGCGAGATGCTGCAGCGCCAGGCGGCGCTGATGATCCGCCTGCCGGCGAGCGATGCGCTGATCGAAGAGCTGACGCAGATCCTCCGCATCTATAACGACCATGTCGAGAGCGGCTACCTGCGCGGCATCCACGAGGCCAATGATCGTTTCCATCTCACCATGTTCTCGGCCTGCGGCAATGCCTATCTGGTGGCCTCGATCGAGCATTACATGCGCCTCAGCCTGCCGGTGCGGGCTAACTCGCTGGCCGACAGGGAAAAGCTCGACATCTCGCGCCAGCACCACGCGATGATGATCGAGGCGCTGAAGCGCCGGGACAATTGGGTGCTGGCGCAGCTCTGCGTCGACCATTTGCAGCCCAGCAAGGCGTTCTATCTCCAAGAGATCGAGAGCGGCTGAGACCGCCCTGGCTAAAAGGCGCAAGACTGACAACAGGCCGAGCGGCGCCGGCGCCTTCTATCTCACCTTCACGACCACCTTGCCCTTGGCGCGCCCCGTCTCGACATAGGCCAGCGCCTCGTTGGTCTTTTCGAATGGGAATACCTGATCCATGACAGGGCGTATGACGCCGGATTGGATGAGCGACGTGATCCTGCTCAGTTGATCGCCCTGCGCCCACATGAACAGGAACGAATATCCGACCCCGGCGCGTCTGGCCTTGCGGCGTATGCCGCGGCTCAGCAGGCGCAGGACCAGTTTCAGGACAATGTTGAGGCCTTTGTCCCTGGCAAATTCGGGATCCGGTGGACCGGAGATGGAGATGAGCTTTCCGCCCGGCTTCAGCACATGCAGGGATTTCTCGAGCGTCTTGGGGTCCTGGCTGTTCAGGACGACGTCGTAGCCATGCAGGACCTTCTCGAAGTCCTCCTTCTTGTAGTCGATGACGACATCGGCTCCGAGACGTCTCACCAGATCGGCGCTCGCGGCGCTGGCCGTCGTCGCAACCGTGGCGCCGAGATGTTTTGCCAGTTGGATGGCGAATGTCCCCACACCGCCGGAGCCGGCCTGGATGAACACCTTCTGCCCTTTCTTCAGCCCTGCCCTGTCGACGAGCACCTGCCAAGCGGTCAGGCCGACCAGCGGAATGGAGGCCGCCTCCTCCATGCTGAGACTGTCGGGCTTCAAGGCCACGTCGGCTTCTTCGACGGCGATGAATTCGGCGAATGTCCCGATCCGTCCGTCGCGCGCCCGCGCATAGACTTCGTCGCCGGTCTTGAATTTGCGTACTTTCGACCCGACGCGAATGACGATGCCAGCCACGTCATGGCCAAGGATGAATGGCGGGCGGTAAGGCAATATGAGTTTGAACTCCCCGTCCCGGAGTTTGGAATCGAGAAGGTTTACGCCAGCGGCGTGGACCTCGATCAGGACATCGTTGTCGCGCGGTTCCGGCTCAGGCATCTCTGCAAGCCGCAGGGCGCCCTTCTTCTGATATCTGTCGACGACAAAGGCTTTCATCACATTCGCTTTCTTGAAATGAATCCCGATATCGGACAGGCTGGGCTTTCGGCGCAGCGAAACTGCTTGTGCGGGCACCGACTTGGCACGTTCCGTTCAGGCAGGCAGGCGGAACTGCTTGCGCAAGGTCTTGTCGAACGTCGCGGCGGGCGCGAACCGCCGCAGCGTGCTGACCAGGCGGGCTGTCTTGCCGGCGGTGTAGCGTCGGCGCTGACGCTTCTCGGTGGCGGCCCTGAGTACCACATTCGCCACCGCTTCCGGAGGGTCTGCTTTCGGCATCACGTCGCGAAGCAATGCGTCGATACCGGCGCGGGCCTGATCGTATTCCTTCATGACGGAATCGGGCTCGAGCCCGTTCTGGTCGAACACGGTGCGCACGAAGGCAGGTTCGATGACCGAAACCCGGATGTTGAAAGCGCGAACCTCGTGGTCGAGCGATTCCGAATAGCCTTCGAGCGCGTGCTTGACGGCGGAATAGTGGGCCGAGTACGGCGCGGGGACCAATCCCAGGATCGAGCCGATATTGACGATGCGCCCCCCGCCGCGCCGCCGCATCGACGGCAGCACCGCGTTGATCATCCGCATGACGCCGAACAGATTGACATCGAACAGGGCCTTGGACTGGGAAACCGAGGATTCCTCCGCGCCTCCCAGCAGCCCGACGCCGGCATTGTTGACCAGAAGGTCTATCCGGCCGGTCCTGGCGAGGACATCTGAAACCAGAGCTGCGACCGACGCGTCATCGGTCACGTCACAAACCAGCATCGATATCCCGTCCGAGCCCTGGCCTGATATTTTGCGGCTGGTGCCGAAGACGGTGAAACCCGCCCGCGCCAAAGCCTCCGCGCTGGCGCGGCCGATGCCGGAGGAGGCGCCGGTCACGATCGCCGTCTTTCCTGAATTCCGGTTCATCTGGTGACTCCGAACTCGAGAGGTCTTGCCTCTCGGCGATGATTGAATTATGATCGTAATATCACATTACGGGTGTAATGCAATAGGGAAGCGGAAGGAGCGCCATGCGCTACGAAAAAGGCCGGAAGGACGCATCACGCAGCCGGATCATGGAGGTCGCCGCCGAACGGTTTCGCAGTGACGGCATCGCCGCGTCCGGGCTGGCAAGCATCATGAGCGACGCCGGCATGACGAACGGCGCCTTCTATCCACACTTTCAATCCAAGGCCGAACTCGTCCGCGAGAGCATGGTCGCGGCACTGGAGGCTCAGTCGCAGCAATTGCAGGGGGCGTTGGCCTCGGGAGGGCTGGAGTTGGCCCTGGGGATGTATCTGTCGCCCGAGCACCGGGATCATCCGGAGACCGGCTGTGCTTCGGCGGCGCTGTTGCCCGAAATCGCGCGTCAGCCATCCGAGACCCGCGCGCTCTACACCGAACGATTAATGACTCTGGTGCGCCAGCTATCGGCGCAGTTGCCGCCTGGAATCCCTGATCCGGAGGGCGTTGCATTGGGCGTTTTCGCGGCGCTCATCGGCGCCCTTCAACTGTCCCGCGCGGTGGAGGGAACTGAATTGTCCGATCGCATGCTGACGGCGGGAGCGGAGGCGGCGCGGACTCTGGTCCAGCCGCGCTAGGGAGAACAGGAAGGCGCTATCCCGTGCGATGTGCCCCCGCTGCAAATCTAACGATGCAGCCAAACGAAGAAAAAAGCGGAAAGTTTCGCCGCCGTTGAACAATATATTTGTTCAGACCGGGCCTCAGCTGACATGGCGAACCGGAACTTTCCTCCAAACCTTCCGTTTCTTTGAAGATCGTTGCTTCGACGGTCGAAGAGCAACAGGGAAGGATCCTATCATGAACATCAAGATGATCTGCGTCGGCGCGATGACGCTTTCGATGCTCGCGGGCTCGGCCCTCGCCGCCGCGAACAAGGGCACGTCGGCACTCGACGACCCGGCCAAGATGCAGCCCTTCTACACCGACTCCAGCATGAAGAAGATGCGCAGCAGCGACGAGTTCACGAAGGCGTGGAAAGCGCTCACTCCGGAAGACCAGAAGATGATGATGACGGCCTGCGATGACGAGGCCAAGGACGCCAACGCCGCCAACAGCCATCCAGAATTCTGCAGCAGCGTCAAGGCGAATGGCGGCAGCAAATAGACCGGCCTAGAAGCAGGCTTTTGTAGCCCGCACCCTGAAGACAGCCCCGTCCCGCGGGGCTGTTGTCATGCGCCGACGCGCCGGCCGGTTTCGGCGTCGAACAGATGCGCGCAGGCGCGGTCGACCTCGATGCGCACCGGCTGGCCCTGCTTGAGCGCCAGCCGCTCGCGGAAAAGGCAGTCTATCTCCTCGCCGCCGCAGTCGACCTTGGCGAAGATCTCCGAGCCGGTGGCTTCCAGCAGCGTGACGCTGCCAGGTATGCCTTGGCTGCTGGCGCGGATGTGTTCGGGGCGGATGCCGTAGACCAGCTCTCCACCCGGGACCTGTGCCGGATGAAGCGGCGCCGGCAGCGGCAAGGTCAGCCCGCCTGCGCTGCGGAAGACGCCTTCCTCGATGCGGCCGCGAATGAAATTCATGGCGGGCGAACCGATGAAGCCGGCGACGAAGAGATTGGCCGGCTGGTCGTAGAGGTCGAGCGGCGCGCCGACCTGCTCGACCAGGCCGTCATGCAGCACCACGATCTTGTCGGCCATGGTCATGGCCTCGATCTGGTCATGCGTGACATAGATGGTGGTGGTGCCCAGCCGCTGGTGCAGCGCCTTGATCTCGCCTCGCATCTGCACGCGCAGCTTGGCGTCCAGGTTGGAGAGCGGTTCGTCGAACAGGAAGACTTGCGGGTCGCGCACGATGGCGCGCCCCATGGCGACACGCTGGCGCTGGCCGCCCGAAAGCTGGCGCGGGAAGCGGTCGAGCAGCTTTTCCAGGCCGAGGATACTCGCCGCCCTGTTGACGCGGCCGGCGGTATCGGCCGGATCGGCTTTCTTGATCTTGAGCGCGAAACCCATATTGTCGGCCACCGTCATATGCGGGTAGAGCGCGTAGTTCTGGAACACCATGGCGATGTTGCGGTCTCGCGCCCTGAGATCGTTGACGACCCGCTCGCCGATGGCGATCCTGCCGGCCGAGATCGTCTCCAGCCCCGCGATCATGCGCAGCAGCGTCGACTTTCCGCAGCCCGAAGGTCCGACCAGGATCACGAACTCGCCATCGGCGATGTCGACGCTGACGTCGTGAATGATCCTGGTCGCTCCGAATGCCTTCTGCACATTGTTGATGGTCACCGCTGCCATTTCATGTCCTCACCTGGAAAGAGTGTCGTCGGCTTCAGCCGCCCTTGACCGCGCCGGCGGTCAGCCCGGCGACGATCTGCCTTTGCGCGAACATGGTCAGCACCAGCACCGGCAGCGTCACCACCAGTGCGGCGGCGGCCAGCGGCCCCCAGCTCACCTGCTCGTAGGAGAGCATGTTGTAGACCGCGACCGGCAAGGTCCGCGTCTCGCGGCTGGCCAGCACCACGCCAAAGACGAAATTGTTCCAGGAGAAGATGATGGACAGGATGAAGGCCACCACGATGCCTGGCCTGGCGATGGGCAACGCGACCAGCCGGAACACCTGCCATGAGGAGGCGCCGTCCATGCTGGCGGCCTCCTCCAGCTCCATCGGCGTGGTTTCGAAATAGCCGATCATTACCCAGACCACGATCGGCACCGTGACCACGAGATGGATGATGATCTGCGGCCACAGCGTGCCCAATATGCCGGCCCACTGGAACAGCAGGAACAGCGGGATGAGGTAGGACAGCCCCGGCGTCATACGCGCGATCATGATGACGACCGCCGACCGTTCGGCCTTGAGCCGCGCTATGCCGTAGCCGGCAGGCACGCCGATCAGCAGCGCCAAGAGCGTCGCCGTGCCGGTCACCAGCACCGAGTTCCAGAAGTAGAGCAGGAAATTGTTCTCCTCGAACACCTTGGCATAGTTCGACCAGGCCACGTGCTCGGGGATGAAGACCGGCGGCGAGGCGCCGTTGTCGATCTCGAATTTCAGGGACAGCGAGATCATCCAGAGGAAGAACAGGATCGCCGGCGAGACGAAGACCAGGGCGGCGAAGAACAGGCCGATCCGGTTGAGCAGTCGCGAACGCATCTATTTGCCCTCCGCGTCGGTCCAGCGGCTGCGCTGGCGCAGCATCAGCAGGACGAAGGACAGCGCTACGATAAGAACGAAGAACACCACCGCCATGGCGGAGCCGTAGCCGACGTCGTAATAGGAGAAGGCGATGTTGTAGAGATAGATGTTGATGGTCTCGGAGGCCGTGCCCGGTCCACCCTGGGTCATCGCATAGATGATGTCGAAGCTCTTCAGCGCGTCGATCGTGCGGATGATCACCGCGATCATCAGGAACGGCGCGATCATCGGCAAGGTCAGGTACCGGAACTGCTGCCAAGCATTGGCGCCGTCGATCTCGGCGCTCTCGAAGGGTTCGCGCGGCACCGAGGCCAGCCCGCCCAGCACGATCAGCATCACCAGCGGCGTCCACTGCCAGGTCTCGACAGCGACCAGCGAGGGGATGACCGTCCTGGCGTTGAATATCCATTCCTGCGCCGGAATGCCGACCAGCGACAGAAGGTAGTTGAGCACGCCGAGTTGCGGATGGAACATCATCGTCCAGACCAGCGCCACGGCGACGGGCGTGGCCATCATCGGCATCACGAAAATACCGCGCAGCACGCCGCGCAGCGGGAACCGGGCATCGAAGATCAGCGCCGCGACCGTGCCGAGCAGCATTGGCGCGGCCACCGAAAGGAAAGTGTAGGACAAAGTGTGCGCGAGCGATTCCCAGAACCGCCCATCGCCGACCAGTCGCAGATAGTTCTCCATTCCCGCGAAGCTTCGCGACTGGCCAAGCGTCCAGCGGTTGACGCTCATCCACAGCGTGAAGGCCCAGGGAAAGACGATGACGGCGCCGACGACGACCAGCGCGGGGACGACGAAGGGCCAGTAGCTGGGAGCCAGCTTGACGGGCCGGCCCCCCTCGCTTGCCTGTTTCGTCACCCCGGTACGATCGGTCGCCGCCCCGGCGCGATCCGTCGTCGCCCCGGCGCGACTCGTCGTCGCCTCGGCGCGCTCTGGGGCAGTTGCGGACATCAGCCTTGCTCGCTCCTGTCGAGGACCGGCTGGAACTGTTCCGTCGCCTTCTTCAGTTCCTCCGCCGGGTCGGCCCCGGCGAGCAGGTTGCTGAGCGCCACGCCGTAGATGTCGCGGAATTCGGTGACCGGGATGATGACCGGCAGCGCCAGCCGGCTGACATTGCCGGAGCCGACCACGGCATCGAGCCAACTCGCCGGCATGGTCACGCCTTCGCGCACCTTGGGGTCTTCCAGCACCGATTTGCGGAACGGCACGCCGGCACCTGCCTGCAGCAGCCGCGCGCCCATGCCGACCGACACCGCCCATTGGCAGAAGAGATAGGCGGCTTCCTTCTTCTCGCTGGCCGTTGTCACGCCGAGCCCGTCGCCGAACGTACCCGAGGCATGCGCCTTGGGGCCCTTGGGCATGACGCCGTAGCCGACCTTGCCGACCACCCTCGACTTCTCCGGATTTTCCATCGGCGGCGCGAAACCGACGCCGTCGAACCACATGCCGATCTTGCCTTGCAGGAAGGCGGATTGCGCTTCGGCCCAGTTGAATCCGGTGACGCCGGGCGGCGCGGATTTGGTCATCAGCCGCTGGTAGAGGGCGGCCGCCTCCACCGCCTCGGGCGCGGTGGTGCGCAGCTTGCCCTTGTCGTCGAGCGGCGTCATGTCGTAGCCGAGCATCAGCGAGGTCCAGACCGGCGTGTTGGCGTTCTTGAGGCCGCGCGCGACGAAACCGTAGGTATTGGTCGACGGGTCGGTCAGCGCCTCCGCGGCCGCAACGAGCTGATCGAAGCTTTCGGGGTATTTGAGGCCCTTGGCCTCGAACAGCTCCTTGTTCCAGTAGATTATCCAGTAGTCGACCGAGAACGGCAGCGAGCGCAGCACGCCCTGGCCGTCCTTGGCGAACAGCATGCCGGCATCGGCAAAGTCCTTTTCGACCAGGCTCGGATCGGTCAGCGTCGGGTCGGCAAGGTAGCCCGATATGTCGGCAAGCCAGCCGCCCTTCTCGAACTGCCGCTTCTGCACATGGTAGCTCAGATGCACGACGTCGAAGCTGGGTTTGCCGGAGCTGAGCTCGATCACCGTCTTCTGGCGCTGCTGCTGCTCGGGCGTCGCCTCGGCATTGACCTTGATGCCCGTCAGATCCTCGAACTCGGCGAGATATTTGATCAGCGTGTCGCTGCGCGGGCTTTTCACCAGATTGACGTCGAGCGTCGTGCCCGCGAAGCGCTTCCAGTCGACGCCGGCGGCAAGGCTCGGGCGGATACCGGCAAGGCCGGCGCCGGCGAGCATGGCGGCGCCCGCAAGGAGCTGTCTTCTGGTTGGGTTGAATGGATTGGACGGCATTTCTTCCTCCCGGTTGCTGTCGTTGTCGATTGCGCCGCGACAGGCACGGCGCGGCCTGCTTCCTCAGATATGGAGCGCCAGCCGGCGCGCATTGTCGATATGCTGGCTGATCGCCTCGACCGCCTTTTGTGGATTGCGGCTTTCGAGGGCTTCGATCACGCTCAGATGCTCGCGCATCACCGGCACCACGCGCCCGTCGATGCGGAACCGTTCCTGGTGGATCAGGCGGATCTTCACCGAATTGACCAGATAGGCCTTGGCAATGATCTCGTTGCCGAGCGCATCGATGAAAGTATCGTGCATGGCCCAGTCGATGGTCTGAGCCCTGGCCTCCATCTCCGGCGTCGGGGTCTGCGCCAGCGCCTGCGCCAGCATGTCCTCATGCTCGCGGCGCAAGCGCGCGAGTTCGTCGTCGGAGGCGCTGACGGTGAACAGCGCCACCGCCTCGCGCTCCATGAACAGGCGGAACTGGAAGGCCTCGCGGATCAGGCTGATGTCGATATGCGCAATCTGCATGCCGCGCTGCGGGATCGTCGTCAGCAGCCCCTCGGCTTCCAGGCGCGGCACGATCTCGCGGATGGCGCCGAGCGGCAGGCCGGTGAAGGCGACGAGTTCGCGCTGCGACACGAACTGGCCCGGCTTGAGGTCGCGTGCCAGCAAATGCCGCGTGAAGCTGGCATAGGCCTGCTCCCGCAGATTTGTCTGGTCGCCGCCATTGGCCATTTCAGCGCTTCCCTTCCCGTCAGGCCGCCGCGGCCGCGAAAAGAGTGTCGTAGGCAGCGCCAAGCTGCTGGCGCCCCGGCGCCGCGATCGGCTCGAGCGGCGGCCGCACCGCCAGCCAGCGCTCGTCGCCGGTTTTGCGCGCCACCATCACCTTGACCGCAGGAATGACCGGGTGCTTGAGCAGCTCGAGCACGAGACGCTCGACCCGCGCATCGTCCTGCCCCGTCTGCGCCATGGCGAGGACCTCGCCGGCGGCGAAATTGGCCATGCCCGAAATCGCGCCCTGGCCACCGATCCTGACCGCCCGCGCCAGATGCCGCTCGTCACCGATCAGGATCACCAGATCGCCATGGGCGCCGAGCAGCGCCTCGCTATAGGTCCAGTCGCCGCCGGAATCCTTGACGCCGGCGACCACGTCCGGAAACGCCTGGCGCAGCCGGCCGATCAGCCCCAGCGAAAGCTGCACCGTGGTGACCGAGGGAATGTTGTAGAGCAGCACGCCGCGGGCCAGCGGACCGAGAGCGGCAAAGACAGCGGAAAACCAGCCGAAAAGCCCATCGTCGCCGATATTCTTGAAATAGCTGGGAGGGGCAAGGAGGATGTTGCGGGCGCCGCGCTGCAAGGCATGCCGAGCCTGCTCGGCTGCATCCTCGGCCGCATCGACCAGCACGCCTGCGACAAGCTGATCCGGCGCGATGCCGGCCGCCAGCATCGCCTCGGTGACAGCCCGCCGCTCCTCGGTGCCGACCGAAGCGCCCTCCCCGGTGGTGCCGAAGAGCGTCACACTGCCGCAGCCTTGCGCCAGGCAACTCCGCGCCAGGGCCACCATCGGGGGAATGAGGATCTGCCCCGACGCATCGAAAGGCGTGGCCAGGGCAACCGAAAGACCAAAGCGCGATGTCACCAGCGAGTCTCCAAAAGAGCAGTTCGCAGGCAGTGCTATCACGCTAACATGTTAGTCGTAAATAGGGCGGGCACCATTTACCGGAAACATAAGATGTGAGGCGTCCGGCGGCAGGCGTCATCCATGCCTCGCGTCACCGTCATCTCCGTTTCTGCCGCTGTCCTTTTTCCTGCCATGTTGCGTTGCGAAAGATTTGTTGCATTGCGATACGATCCGCCCCGACTAACAATGGTCGCGGGTTGGGCTTGCACGAAGGATTTGTCGTGGCAGCATCGTTCCGACCCGATATCGAGGGAATGCGCGCACTGGCGGTAGCAGGCGTCGTCGCCTATCATTTCGGCCTCGCCGCCCTGCCCGGCGGTTTTGCCGGCGTCGACATCTTCTTCGTTATCTCCGGTTATCTCATCACAAGACACCTTTTGCAGGAGATCGGCGAGAGCGGCCGGCTGAACCTGTGGCGCTTCTATGCCCGCCGCGCCCGGCGGTTGCTGCCGGCCTCGCTGTTCGTCATCCTCGCCACGCTGCTGGCCGGCGCCTTCATCCTGTCGCCGGAGGAACAGGCGCTCTATTCGAAGGGCGCGATGTTTGCCTCGGCCTATATGATCAATCTGTGGCTGATCCGCTGGTCGTTCGACTATTTCGCCTCCGATGCCGCCAACAACCCGTTCATCCATTTCTGGTCGCTGTCGGTGGAGGAGCAGTTCTACCTCGCATGGCCGGCGCTGCTTGTTCTCGCCGCATGGCTGCGGCCGGGACGGCGCGCGGCTATCGTGGTCATCGGCGTCACCGGCCTGGTTTCGTTCGTGGCCTGCGCCTGGCTGACCAGCGTTTCGCCGCCCTGGGCTTTCTATTTCTCGCCGCTGAGGGCCTGGGAGTTCGCCGCCGGCGGGCTTGCTACGATGGTGCCGGCGAATTTCCTCCAGTACCACCCGCGGCTGCGCGCCGCGCAAGGCTGGCTCGGCCTGGCGCTGATCGTGCCCGCCTATCTGCTGCTGGACGAGGCGCTGCCCTTCCCCGGCCTGCTGGCGCTGCTGCCGGTCGTCGGCACGGTGCTGCTGCTGGTCAGCGGGGCAGGCGAGCGCCAAGCGGGTGGCAAGCTGGCCGGCGGCCCCACGGCTGTCCTGTCGCTGCCGCCCATGCAATCGATTGGCAGGCTCTCCTATTCGCTCTATCTCTGGCACTGGCCGGTCATCGTCTATGCGGGAATGGTCACCGCGGAGCTTTCCGGGCTGGACAGGTTTGCCTGCCTGGCACTGACGCTGATGCTCTCCATCTTCACCTATCACGTCATCGAAAACCCCGTGCGCCGCAACGGCTGGCTGATGGCAAGCGCCGCCCGCGCGCTCGTGCCCGCGGCGCTGCTGACCGGCGCCGGCGTGGTCGCGGCCTACGCCAATGCCAAGTTTGCCGTTCACGAACTCGATCCGGAGCAGCGCGTCATCGCCCAAAGTGCGGCGCGTCCGTCCACCGCGCGTGCCAGGGGCGGCTGCGTGCTCGACTACGAGACCGTCACTCCGAAGCCCTGCGTGTTTGGCGCCAAGGATGCGAAAGGCACGATCGCGCTGTTCGGCGATTCACATGCCGACCACTGGTCGACGCCGCTGATCGAGGCGGCCGAAAAGCGCGATTACCGGGTGGTTACCTGGCTCAAATCCTCGTGCCGGGCGTCCCGGCTGTCGACATGGTCGAGCAAGCTGAAGCGCGACTACGCCGAATGCGACCAGTGGCGCGAGCAGTCGATCAAGGAGATCCTGGCGCTGAGGCCGGCCCTGGTGGTGATCTCGGAAATCGCCCTGACCAGTTCGCGCAAGATGGCCGCCGGCAAGGATGAGCCCGACAGTCAGGACGCGGAGTGGAAGGCTGGCCTGCGTTCGACACTGGAGACGTTCAGCAAGGCCGGGCTGAAAGTCGCCTTCATCCGCGACGTGCCCTTCAACGACGAGCAGGTCGACACCTGCGTGGCGCGTGCGCTGTGGCGCCGCGACACGCCCTCGCTCTGTGATCAGACGCGCGCCTATGCCGCCAACGACGCCATGGCCGCGGTGGAGCGCGACGTCGTGCGCAGCATTCCGAACGCCCGCTATGTCGATATGACCGACCAGTTCTGCAACCAGACCACCTGCCATGTCTTCATCGGCGGCAAGATCGCCTTCCGCGACCGCCACCATCTGGCGACCGCTTTCGCCGAGACGCTGGAGAAGCCGCTGGAGAAAGCGCTGTTTTAGAAGGGGTTAGCGTCCCTTCTTCAAAGGCGCGCTGCCAAGGCGCCGCCCCCTCACAGCGCGCGCGGGCACGAAACATTGGTTTACCGGCTTTATGGGAACAGGGCCGCGAGGGCAGCGTTTATTAGATGAGCCTTAAAGAGGAGGTTGCCATGAAGAAACTCTTGCTCGCATCCGTGATTGCCGTCGCTTCGGCGGTCGCCGTGATCGCCCCGGCAAATGCCGCCAGCATCACCCTTGGCATCGGCAACGGCTATGACGACGATTATTATGTTCCCAGATATCGTCACCACTATCGCGATTATTCCGACGATGACGGCTACTATCGCCGCTACAGCATGTATGACGAGAGCTACCGTCCGCGTTATTACGGTCATCGTCGCTGCCACACCGAGGTGATCAAACACTGGCGTCATCACCATCGGGTCATCGAGAGAGTCCGCGTCTGCAGGCGTTGACCTGACAACAATCCGGCCGGCATCGCGCCGGCCGGATTGTCGTGCCCAGCCCATGCCCAGGAATGGCGCCACTGCCGTGCGCGCTACGCCTGTCATCCGGCTACTATTTTCGCATCATCATCCCGTAGTGCATCGCCAGCAGATCGAGCCCGATTCTCAACAGCTTTGCCGCCACGTCCCTGCCCTCGCTCATCTCTCCCGCCACGCCTCTGACCGACTGCTCCAGGCACACGATCTTCCGGACCACGTCGACCACCTCCCAATGGCCGAGCGCGCGGGTCGCGGCGGCGTGCGACCGTCCGGCATTGAGCACGCTGTCGGTGATGCCGCCGCTTGTCCTGTCGCCGTCGACGCGTTCGCTCCAGCGCATCGGCTTAATATCAGCCTGCTGGCTGGCGCGGAAATCCTCGCGGTAGCGCAGACCGGCTTCGCGCTGCTGGCGCGACAGCGAGGTGATGCCCAGCAGCGGATCGATGCTGCGCACCCGCACGATACCACCGGTGGAGGTATGGCCGTCATTGGACACCTCATAGACGCGCCGCGCCTCCGACGTGCCGGTTGCGAGCCGCTTGCGGCCGAACTCATCGTCCCGCAACGCGAAATCATGGCCGACCTCGCGGCGGATGCGCACCTGCTCGGCCTCGCCCTTCGGCAGCTTCGGCGTCTGCGGTTTGGCTGATCTGGCGGCTTTCTTGCTCATGGCTGCGTCCTTGTGGGGAGTGGATTGAGGTGCTGGCTGGCGCGGCAGCGATCCCTGGCGAAATTGGCTGCGTGCGCCGGAACCAGCGGCGAGGCTGGGCGTTGTGCCGCACCAAACCAACAGGAGGTATGCCCATGACCGCCTTCATGCCGGTGACCTTGCGCTTCTGCGACAACAAGACCATGCTGGTGGGCTCTATCGCCCAGGCGGCGACCGCGCTTCGCCGGCAATGGCCTGACAAGACGGCCACCGCCTATCTGGATGCGGCAAGGCTGGTCAGGCTCGCCATCGACGGCAGCTGCCGCCAGCGCGTCGCCTTCGAGGCTTTCACCAAGGCGGCCGGGCAGCAGGGGCTGCTGGTGGCTAAGCCGCGTAGCCGCGCCCATGAATGGCTCGACGCCGCCGCGGGCCCGTGAGGTGGCTGAAAACGTGATGCAACCGCGCCGCCGCCTTGCACGTTGATAGGGGCTGGCTTCCGAGCCGCGCGCAACGCCAAGGTAACCGCCGTGGGTACCATGAAAACAGGATCTCCGCTCAAAGTATGCCTGGACGGGCATGTCGAGGTGATCGACGGCGTCGCTGAGGCAGCCGACTTCCTGCAGCGCTGGCCGATTGAACGGCGTGGTCATGTCTACCGCAGTGCGCTCAACGCGTGCAGCGCAGCCATCGCGGCGCAGATTTCGCACGCCGACGCGATGAAAGCGTTCACCGGCTTCGCCCGGGTTACCCGTATATTGGCCGGCGACGACGGCCGGCCAGCGATGCCTGATGCAATGAGCGTGCGAATGCCAAAGCAGGGCCACGATCTGCCAAAATAAAGGCGTTGCGTGGCCGCCGTTCCCGCCAGATCGCCACCATTGCAGAAGAAAAGCCAGCGTTGCAGCTAGTCTCTTTCTCCCCGTTTTACGGGGAGAAATGCCCGGCAGGGCAATGAGGGGCGGCGCCACCGTTTCGATACCTTGCATCTGACTCAATCTCCCTCCCGAATTCATGCCGTTCCCAATCCTGCACCCGGCGCCGCCCGCCTGCCGTTAGCTTCTCTCCAGAACGGGAGGAAGCTCACCCCGCCTCGCAGACACGCCGGCGGAAGCGCGCCTGGTGATAGGTGCAGTAGCTTTTCATCGCCCTTGTGCGCATGCCGCAGCACAGCATGTGGACGCCCGGCCGGCCGCCGGGCGCGTCGTTTTCCGGATTTTGCTCCAGCGCCAGGTCGAGCGGAGCGCGGCAGCGGCCGAACAGGCAGTCGACGAAGCGCATTGCCACGCCATGCGGCTGGCGGCCGATCGGGCTTCGGTGCGGCACCGGTACCTCGAGGCGGTAGGCTTGCCCGTCCGCGATCAGCACGCCGGCCTCGCGCGCTGCGAGGCGTTCCGCACCTTCACCCTTCGGCACGCGCTTGTGTCCGGCCTTGGCGGCGCGGTCCGCGGCTTTGTCATTCGCCCTCTCGGCTGCCGCGATCCGCTTGCTGTTGGCAAAGCCGATAGAACTCAGCATGGCGTTGCGGTGAACGATGCCAATGATGGCGTCGCGCGACACCGGGCTGCCTCGCGACGCGCTGAACCGAGCCGCGATGCGCGAGGCGGAAAGTCCGTCCGTCAGCCAGCCGGCGATCGCCTGCAATTCCTTGTCGCCGTAAAGTGCCATATCTGGTCTCCGTCCATTGCGCGGCCGCGGCAGCGCGCGACGCCGCCGGCGAGTATCGGTGTCGGCCCGCCGCAGGCGGTGGGCATTGTTGGGTTGGATCCGGCCTGTCGGCCGTTGGATTGGCGGCCTCAGCCCGGCCGGCCGCCCAGCGCGGCGAGGCGCGCCAGCCGCGCCTCTGCCGTCACCCGGTCGGGTGCGAAAACCGCCCTGCCCGTCAGCCTGTCGAGCAGGATCACGGTGCCGTCCTCGGTGCGGATCAGGGAGCGGATCCGCACCGCGCTGAATTGGGGGCCGGAGCCGCGGGGAGCGGCGGCTCCGGCCGTTCCGGCCGCCGGTGACGGGCGGACCGGACGTGCGGCTGATGCATCGGGGCAATCAGCCTCACGCTTCGCCCTGGCCGGGGAGGAGGACAGCCGGGGCGAAAGGGAATGAGCGCTGGCCGGCTCGCGTGAAGCTGGCCTGAGGGCGCTTTCGACTCGGAAGGGGTTGAGCTTTTGCATGAACGGATATAAGCATAACTCAAAAACTTATGCAAGCCATTCTTTCATGGACGAAAGCAGCGCTTGTTGGTCACATGGGCGCCATGGTGAAAACGCAACTGTCGATCAAGGTCGGGGCGGCAATCCGCCAGGCGCGCAAGCAGCGCGGCCTGGTCATGCGCCACATCGCCGAGCACAACGACACCGACGTCGCCGCCGTCGGCAATTGGGAAACCGGTCGCAACCTGCCCAAGACGGAAAACCTCCTGAAGACTGCCGCCTTTCTGCGTGTCGACCCGGTCGCGCTCGGCAAGGGCGAGGTGGTTTTCCTCGACGATGCCGGACCGGTCAACGACGCCGAGATCGTCACCGACGCCGGGCCGCCCCCCGCCGGGCCGATGGACATCCAGGTGCTGGGCGCCGCCGTTGGCGGCGACGACGGCGATTTCACCTTCAACGGCGAGCCCGCCGGCTACGTCCAGCGCCCACCCGGCATCCGCAACCTGGCCAAGGTGTTCGCGCTGCATGTGCTCTCGGATTCCATGGTACCCCGTTACGAGCCCGGAGACCTGATCTATTGCGGCGGCCGCGATGCCGTCCCGGGCGATCACGTGGTGATCGAAACCTTCCCGGAAGAGAACGAACGCAACGGCAAGGCCTTCATCAAGAAATTGGTCAAGCGCACCGCCGCCGAACTGGTGGTCGAACAGTACAATCCGCCGAAGACGTTGACCTTCAACCGCTACGCCATCAAGCAGGTCTGGCGGGTCATTCCGTTGAAGGAATTGCTGGGCTATTGAGGGCGACGGGGCAATTCTTCCTCCCACAAGGAGAGCAGGCAAAACCCAGCGTCGATGCCACCCTCACGCCCGCCCCGATCCCTCCAGCGGCATCTCGCGCTCGCTCAGCATCAGCGCCTCGCTGCGCACGCGCTGGCGCTCGTCGATAAACGCTGCCCGGATCTGGATCGCCGTGCCCGGCAGCCCGTCGGCGCGGCAGGCCGAGCAGACCAGCCGGCCCGAAAGCGCTGCCAGCGGGGTATTGCCAGTCACGCCGAAGCGCCGCAGCTGATCGGGCTTCCACCACCTGTTGCGGCCGCAATCGGCGCATTCGACCGATATCGAAACGACATCCGCAATCACTGATCCCCTGCCCGTCAATGCCATCGCGGCTCGCCTCTTTTGTTCCTTGTTTGTTCACATATTCCTGCGTTTTGAAACGAGAGTCGAGTCGCATCTTTCAGGGCTCCGCAAAAGTTTCTCTTTCGCTAATTTTTGAGTTATGCTTCTATATAGCTTGCAAAGCCGAGTCGGCGCGCGTGCAGCACCCCGGGAGAGACGATGGACGCCCTTGCCGCCGATTTCGCTCACGCCTGCGGCTATGGCGGCGACAGTCACGCTCTCATCGAGGCTTTCGTGAGAATCCGCGAACACGGCATCCGCCAGGCGCGCCTCGGCCATTTCAGGCGCAAGGCGGTCGTCGACGCGCTGAAACAATCGGAAGCACTTTTCCTGGCGGCGATCGGCCCGGCGCTATCGGCACAGGAAGCCATCGAGGACGCCGCCCGCTTCATCGCCTTCTGGCGCAACATGCCGCGCTGGCGCCAGGAACGGCGCCTGGCGGACCTCGCCAGGGCCAGGCAACAACGCCTGCTGGCGCGCTTCTTCCGCCGCTACGGCCACCGCATTTGGGCCTTGGAGGCGGCATAGGCGGGCTCGCCAAGCCGTCGGCGACCACACTGCGCCACGAGAGAGACGCAGCCACGAGAAGAGCTGGGCAATGCCGCCATTTGCGGGTTCCCATCCGCGCGTTTTCTTCCTAGATTGCCTGCGGGTGGCTGATC
Source organism: Mesorhizobium sp. B2-4-1 (assembly GCF_006442185.1). NCBI lineage: Bacteria > Pseudomonadati > Pseudomonadota > Alphaproteobacteria > Hyphomicrobiales > Phyllobacteriaceae > Mesorhizobium > Mesorhizobium sp. B2-4-1. The sequence goes on from NZ_VFVN01000009.1 coordinate 66,387, forward strand.
GTTCGACGTGCATATCAGGGAATGTTCAAGACTGCCCGTTCAAGAGTCCAGGCCTGGATGACGGCAGGCGCGGGAACCATCGCCGCGCTGTTGGCGGCCGGCCTCATGGGCGCCTTTGGCGCCCTGCCCGCTCACCCTCCGCCGCAACTGCCGTCCGATGCCGCCATCGATGCCGGCCGCTGGCGCATCAAACCGGTGCGTGCCTATGTCAGCCATGCCGACATCCATGGCGTGCCGCTGAAACCGGGCCAGAAGGCACTGGTGCTGGAGGCCGACATGACCAACCGCACGGCCGAATCCAACAAGGCCTACTTCGCTGTCTTCAAGCCGGAGGGAATCACCCTGCCGGACTCGATGCCGATGATCGCCCTGATACGCGATTCGACCCTGGCGCCGGAACTGCACCCCGGCATGACCGAGCGCCTGGCCTATGTCTGGCCGCTGGCCGGCGACGCCGCCGTGCCGCCGACGCTCGCCTTCGGCGTCACCGCGGAGATCTTCAAGCCGCGCGACAATCTCTACGGCACGCCCGGCTGGTACAATCCCTACCGTCTCGGCACCGTGACCTTGCCGCTCGCCGATATGCCGGCAACGGACACGCCGGGAGCCGGCTCATGAGGATGCGGGTCCTCGGCAATCTCGCGATTCTCGCCGCCACCGTGGCGCTGAGCTACGGTATGCAGCTTTCCAAGCCGCATTATGCCGACCTCACCGCGCCCATCCCGGTCGACGGCGCCATGCACGACACGGTGCGGGCACGCAGCTTCGACGTGCGGCTTGACGAGGTTGTCTTTGCCCGCGCGCTGAAGACCAACCAGTTCGGGCAGCAAAAGCTTTTGACGACGAGCGGCGTGTGGGCGGTGGTGACGACCAGCCTCACCGCGACCGACGCCTCCATCACGGTCGCGGACGGCATCTGGCAAGGTCCGACCGGTCTGCGCTACCGCCAGACGGAGCGGCTGGGCTATCGCCAGGACATGCCGCCGCACGGCGTCGATCCCGGCTTGCAAAAACGCGGCCTGTTCGTCTTCGAAGTACCGCCCGACCAGATCGGCGGCGCCAGGCTGCTGGTCTCGGAACGCCAATTTGGCGCGCTCGACGCGCAGGCCCGCATCAGCTTCGACGGGTTGTCTGCCGGCGCCGATGGACAACCGGCCGGCATCCTGCCGCAATACGATCTGGATGCACCACCGGGCCAGACTTCTCCGGGCCAGACACCGCAGGGCAAGCCATGAGCGCCGTCGCGACCGACATGGGGCCGGCCGCCGAGCGGCAGGCCGAGAAAAAATGGCGCAGGCGCAGCCTGGCGGCGCTTGTCATCCTGCTGCCGCTGGCGCTGGCAGAAACCAGCCATGACAGCCTGCGCGAATGGCTGGGCGGCGAAGACCTCATCGCCAGGGATGTCGAGTTTGGCCAGTCCGCGCACTTCGGCGGCAGCGACTGGAAACTGGCGGACCTGCGCGGCGGCAAGGCCGGCCGCTTGCCCGATCAGGCCTTCGCCGTCATCGCCACCTTCTCCGTGACCGTCGGCGATCCCGACTTGCAGAAGCAATGGCCGGGGTGCAAGCTGATGCTGACCGATGCCGCCGGCCGCCGCTGGCTCCCCGACGTGATTTCGGGCGTCAGACGGCCGGACGGCGTGATGAACTGCACCTCGGCGATCTTCTCCGGCGCCAAGACAGGCGACGTCATCACCATCGGCGACACCTTCATCGTGCCCGAGGATGCCATCAAGACTATCCGTCCCGCCATTGGGCTGGGAAGCGGGCGGCCGTGGTACCTGCGGTTTCAACGGCCGCCGAAGTAGCGACAGCGCCGGCAGTCCGGAGTCACGGCACGGCGATCAACAGGACGTAGGCAACGAAGACGACGAGGTGAGCAAGTCCGGTGAGAACCGTCGTGCGTCCGGTACTGAAACTTACGACACTCACCGCAAGGGCCAGAACCAGCAAAATCACGTCGCTCGGACCGAGACCGAGGTTGAGCGACTTTCCGGTGATGAGGCTGGCCGCCGCCACTGCCGGGATCGTCAGTCCGATGGTCGCGCACGCCGAGCCCAAAGCGACGTTCAATGCGCGCTGGAGCTCATTCCCCCACGATGCCTTGATGGCGGAGATCGCCTCGGGGAGCAGCACGACAAACGCAATCATCGCGCCGACGATCGCATCCGATTGCGGGATCTGCAGGTAGGTAAGGCCATCTTCAACGCCAGCCGCGACCCGTTCCGTCAGCAGAACGATCCCGACCAGTCCCAGAAGCAAAAAGACGAAATGGGTTGGCACGCCGTGAACCTGCGGAGAATGGCTTTCCGGAGCGCTTTCACGGACCTGCACCTCCAGGAAGTCCTCTTTCTGGCTGTAGCTCTGGGCGAAAACGAAACTGCCGTAGAGCAAGAGCGACAGCAGTGCGACGAAGGCCAGTTGCGTGGGAGAAAATGTCCCGGGGCTGGTGGCAAGCGTGTAGTTCGGCAGCACCATCGTCAGCACCGTGATCGCGGTCAGCACCGAGAGAAAGGAACTTGTCCCTTGCCTTCGGACGTCCTGGTGGCGGTGCCGCCACCCGCCAAGTGTCAGGCACATGCCCACAATGCCGGTGCAAACGATCATGACCGTGGAGAACACGGACTCTCGCGCCAAGGTCGGATTGTTGGCGCCATGCCGCATCATCGAAACGATAATCGACACTTCGATGGTCGTTACAGCCAAGGTAAGAACTAGGGTGCCGTACGGCTGTCCGACACGTCGGGCTATCGCCTCCGCATGTCGCAACACGGCAAAGACGGTTGCCAAGGTAAGAACGATCGATATGCCGGCAACGATCACCACAATCGCCGTCCGGTAATCTTCGATCGGCTCTATGTTCGATTGCAGTATTAACGCCAGCGCGCAGCAGACAACAGGCAGGCCGAAGGTCATTGCCTCACTTCGACGGCGGAAGAAGTAAGTCATGGCATTCTCTTCGATCTTGCGAGTACAAACAGGCGGTCTGTTTACGAGACCAGGAAAGATCGCACTTTCGCCCCATCACACGTACATGGCAAGGCGCGACAAGGATACGCTACGGTCATTCCCGTCGCTACCGGGAACGACCGCCCCCCTTCGAAAGCGAGAACGCCGTCTCCAGCACCGCGGCGAGGAAGCAGATGCGCAGCGGCTCGACCAGGATGCCGGTGGAGGAATCCTGGAACGGGCTGCCGAACAACAGCGTCACGCCATGCGACAGGATCTGCCAGACGTCGAGCTCGTGCGGGCCGATCAGCCGCGTCGCGCCGAGCCACAGCCAGGCCGCGCCCCAGTCGAGCAGGCGATAGCCGACGATCAGCGTACACAGCAATACGAGGCTGGAACTCACCGTCAGCCGCACGCCATTGGCGATCGGCAGATAGCGCGAGCGGTAGCCGGCGACGAAATGCTCGACGAAATCGCGCAGGAATTTCGGCAGGCCGGCATAGCGCTTGCCGACGCGTTCCAGCCGGCCGTGCACGCGCATCAGTGCCGTATCGTCGCGCACATCATAGCCATAGATCAGCGCCGCCATCACCAGCCAGATCAGCGGCAAGAGCATGTAGAAGAACAGGTTGACGGCGATCGTCGAGGGCGCGATCGAGGTGATCTCGACCGGCACCATCGGCGCGGCCGTCGCCGCCGGCACCGGGCTCGCCAGCCCGTCGGCCGACGCCTGCAGAACCGACCAGAAATTGCGGCTCATCAGCCATTGCAGCGCGCTGTCCTTCCAGCGGCTGATGACGTAGAGGCCGACGAAGATCCAGTTGGTCTCGCAGATCACCACCACGATCTGCCAGAACGAGGCGGCGCCCGTTTTCGCCTGCATGAACTTGGCCAGCCGGCGCACCAGCCAGGACACCGCCACCGAGACCAGCAGCCAGCGCGAATCCAGCACGTCCAGAACATTGGCGCTCTGGCCGAAGCCGGCCCGGTCGAGCGTTTCGCGCGAATATTGCCGCACGATGTCGCCGAGGAACCCCCAGGCCGCGTAATAGGCGAAGAAGGGTAACAGCGCGATGGTGATCATGCGCACCAGCCGCGAACCGCGCCGGTCCGCGGTTCCCTGCCCCTCGGCGACCGTGGCCTTTTCCGCGCCACGCTGCGCGGCCAGCACATGGGGCAAGCCGGGACGCAGCACATGGAACATCGCCACCGTCACCACCAGTTGCGCCAGCGCCACTAGCGTCAGCATGGCGAGCCCGGCGAAATGGTTTGCGAGCGCCACCTTGGCCGCCAGTTGCAGCAAGAGATCGCCGGCCAGAACACCGGCCAGCACCAGCACGACGAGCTGCGGCCAGAACCGCCGCAGCAGCGAAAAACTCAAGCTGATCGGTCTGATGATATCGGCAAACATGAGGTTCTCTCAGAATGCCACCCGCCCGAAATCCTTCTAGCAAAGGGGGGTTGTTTTGCAAGAAAGGTGGCGAGCTCTCCTGCCAGAGCGGCGATTTCCCCTTCTCCGACAACAAGGGAGAAAGAATTAGCGCCTCACCCGCGACTTCAGCCAGCGATCGAACGCCACCGCCAGGATCAGGATTAGGCCGATGACGATGCTTTGCGTGTAGGACGAGACGTTGTTGAACTGGAGCCCGTTCTGCAGCACGCCGATCAGGGCGGCGCCCACCACGGTGCCGCCCACCGAGCCGATGCCGCCGAACAGCGAGGTACCGCCGATGACGACGGCCGAAATGACCGTCAGCTCGTAGCCGATGCCGGCCACCGCTTCGGACGAATTCAGCCTGGCCGACAGCACGAAGGCGGCGAGCCCGGCGAAGAAGCCGACGATGACATAGACCGAGACCAGGATGCGGTCGACGCGCAAGCCCGACAGCCGTGCGGCCTCGGCATTGCCGCCGACGGCGTAGACGGCGCGTCCATAGCGCGTGTAGCGCAGCACGATGTGGCACAGGATGGCGGCCGCCGCGAAGATGATCGCCGGCACCGGCACGGGGCCGATCAGCCCGGTGCCGAACCAGCGCATAGAACCGTCGAAGCCCGAGATCGGGCCGCCATTGGAGATGGTCAGCGTCAGGCCGCGAAACACGGTGAGCCCGCCAAGCGTGACGACGAAGGGCGGCACTTTCAGCCTGGTGATGGCAAAGCCCTGAACACCGCCGGCCACCGCCCCCACCACCACGGCGGCGAGCAGCGCCGCGAACCAGCCATAGCCCTGCGTTCCCGACGTCGACAGCGACAGCGTGTTGGCAGTACCGCCCTTGGCGACCACGGCCGCCACCATGCCGCAGAAGGCGAGCAGCGAGCCGACCGAGAGATCGATGCCGGCGGTAAGGATGACGAAGGTCATGCCGAGCGCGATCAACCCGGTGATCGATATCTGGCGGGTGATGTTGAACAGATTGATCGGATCGATGAAGCTCGGCTTCAGCACGGTGAAGACGACCACCAGCGCCGCCAGGAACAGCAGCGGCCCGAAATTCATCAAGAGCCGCGCAATGCTGATGCCGCCACGCCGGCTCTGCTCCTCGGCCACGCTCATCGTGCCTCCTCCTCAACCGCTCCCGGCTGGTCGAGCGCCATCAGTTCCATCAGTTTTTCCTCGCTTGCCTCGATGCCCGGCATCTGCCCGGTGATGCGCCCCTTGCGCATGGTCACGATCCGGTCCGACACAGCCAGCACTTCGGGCAGCTCGGACGAAATCATCATCACCGCTATGCCCCGCGCTGCCAATTGCACCAGGATCTGGTGCACCTCGGCCTTGGCGCCGACATCAACGCCGCGCGTCGGCTCGTCGACGATCAGCACCTTGGGGTCGCGCGCCAGCCAGCGCGCCAGGATCACCTTCTGCTGGTTGCCGCCTGACAGGCCCTCGATCGCCTGCTCGGCCGACGCCATGCGGATCGATAGCATTTTCCGGAACCCCGCCAGCGCATCGCGCTCGCGCCGCTCGGCCATGAAGCCGAAGCCATTGCTGAACCGCCCGAGCGAGGCGACGGAGAAATTCGGCAGGATGCCGAGCGCGGCGAAGATCGCCTGATGCTTGCGATCCTCAGGCACAAGGCCGATGCCGAGCGCTATGGCATCCGCCGGCGAGGCCGGCGCGATGGGCCTGCCGTCGAGCGTGATCGTGCCGCCCGCGATCCGGTCGGCGCCGAAGATGGCGCGCGCCAGCTCCGTGCGACCCGAGCCGACGAGGCCGGCGACACCCAGGATCTCGCCGGCCTTCAGGTCGATATCGACGCCGTCGAGCACGATGGCGTGCGGCGCTTCGGGGTCGCGCACGGTGCGCAACCCGCGCACCGACAGCACGACGTCGCCGGCCACCGTGCGCTGCGCCGGCCGCGCATAGAGCTCGGACGCCGCGCGGCCGACCATCTTCTCGATGATGCGCGGCAATCGGATCGGCCCGCGTTCGCGGTCGAGATTGCCGGCCAACCTGCCGTCCCGGAGCACCGTCATGCGGTCGCAGATGGCGGCGGCCTCCTCCAGCCGATGGGTGACGAACATGATGGCGACATGGTCCTTGCGCAGCCTGTCCATGATCGACAGCAGCCGCTGCACCTCTGTCTCGGTCAGCGCTGATGTCGGCTCGTCCATGATGATCAGCCGGCTCTTCAGCGACAGCGCCCGAGCAATCTCGACAAGCTGCTGCTCGGCCACCGAAAGCGCCGAGACCGGCGTCATTGGATCGATTGTGAGGCCGACGCGGGCGATGATGGTGCGGGAGTCCTGCTCCATCTTGCGCCAGGAGATGAGGCCGAGCGGACCGGTCGGGGCGCGGCCTATGAAGATGTTCTCCGCCACCGTCAGCGTCGGGATCAGGCTGAGCTCCTGGTAGATGGTGACGATACCGAGCCGCTTGGCATCCTGCGGGCTCGACGGCCGGTAGTCGGCGCCGTCGAAGCTGATGCGCCCGCCCGACGGCGGCATGACGCCCGACAGGATTTTCAGCAGCGTCGATTTGCCGGCGCCGTTTTCGCCGAGCAGGCCGAGGATTTCGCCGGGCCTGACGTCGAGCGAGACATCGTTCAGCGCGGTGACGCCGGCGAAACGCTTGGTGACGCCCTCGACGGCGAGCAGGACGGGTGCGGCTTCAGCCATGGAATGGGTGCTTCCCTCGATGCAGTTTCCGGACCCGTCGGCGCGTGAACACCCCCCTCTGTCCTGCCGGACATCTCCCCCGCAAGGGGGGAGATTGGCTGTCTGTTCCGCATTCGCCAATTTTCAACGCCGCAATGAGAATGCGGTCATCGACACTGCCCATCTCCCCCTTGCGGGGGAGATGGCCGGCAGGCCAGAGGGGGTGCTGCCCCGCCGACCTCTCCATGCGAGCTCACTTCGTCTCGTTCAGCCTCTCGGCCTTGTCGAGATTGTCCTTGCCGATGACGATCGGCGTCAACAGCACCAGCTTCTCCTTCGGCTCCGTCTTGTCCCTGGCGTAGGCGACGGCGATCTGCACGGCGGTGCGCGACTGCTGGCCCGGGAACTGTTCGACCGTGCCGGCGAGCTTGCCGTCGCGGACCGCGACCAGCGCTTCCGGCAGCGCATCGAAGCCGTAGATCTTGACGTCGGTGAAGTTGCGCGCCGCGCAGGCTTCGAGCGCGCCCAGCGCCATGTCGTCATTGGCACAGACGATCGCGTCCGGCTTGCCGTTGGCGGCAAGGCCGGCTTCCGTCACCGACAGCGCCTCGGCGCGGGCGAAATTGGCGGTCTGCTCGAAGACGATCTGGTACTTGTCCTTCAAGGGATCGAGCACATTGTGCACGCCCTTGTTGCGGTCGATCGCCGGCCCGGCGCCGGGTTGGCCCTGGAGGTGGAACAGTTTCGCGCCGTTGGGGAACGCCGCCACCACGGCCTGCGCTTCCGCCTCGCCGCCCTTGACGTTGTCGGCGCCGACATGGGCGAGGATGCCCTCGACGCCGTCGACGCGGCGGTCGATCGTCACCACGGGAACGCCGGCCTTGACCGCTTCCTCGATGGCCGGCGCCAGCGCGTTGACGTCGAGCGGCGAGATCACGATGGCGTTGACCTTCTGCACCAGGGCCGCCTCGATGTCGGCGGTCTGCTTGGTGGCCGAGTTCTGGCCATCGCTCTCGGTCAGGTTGACGCCTTGCGTGGCGGCTTCCGCCTTGATCTCGTTCAGCATGTGCACGAAGAACGGAAAGCCGAGACTGGGCACCGAGCCGAGAATGGTGAGCTTGTCCTGCGCAAATACCGAGGGCGCGGCAAGCACCATCGCGCCCGCGGCCACGGACGTCATCAGGAATTCACGTCTGTTCATGGGATCCTCCTCCACAAGAACGCACGGCCCCGGAAACCGGGACGGTTTCAGGAAGGATCATGCGTCGGTTCAAAGTGTTGGAGCATCCTCCTTGCGTTTGCTAACGCATGCCGCTCCAGCTGATCGCCGTTGCAAAAACTGCCTCCCGTCGGCACCAGCAAACGGATGCTAGCCCAGGCTCAACCATTTGTGCAACATCGATATAACAGGCCCAGTCGGCAATGGTCGGAATTTGGATGAGCCGGGTGCCCAGCTTCCATTCTCCGGCGCTGGCCCTAGTTTGAACCGCGCCTGAGCCCATTCCCTGGAGACACCCGCATGAAACCGCACATCATCTGCCATATGATCGCGTCGCTGGACGGCAGTCTCCACCCGAGCCGCTACACGGCCAGCCCGGACGGAACCCGGGCCGAATGGTCGAGCCTCTACGAGTATATCCATAATGATTTTGCGGGCGACGGCTGGATCGTCGGCCGCGTCACCATGGCCGAGATGAGCAAGGCCGGCGCGCACCCGCCGGCCGATGCGGGCAAGGTCGACCGACCCTATCATGTCGCGCAAACCGGTACGGGAAGCTACGCGGTGGCGCTCGATCCATCGGGCAAGCTCCACTTTTCCAAACCCGACATTGGCGGCGACCATGTCGTGGTGCTGCTTGGGCACGATGTCGCCGACAGCCACCTGGCCGAGCTCGCTGCCGACGGCGTGTCCTATATCGTGGCGGAAACGGCTGACATGGATCTCGGCCGGATGCTCGAAGTTCTCAACCGCGAATTCGCCATTCGCCGGCTGCTGCTCGAGGGCGGCGCCGGCATCAACGGCTCCTTCTTCGCGGCCGGCCTTGTCGATGAGCTCAGCCTTCTCGTCGCTCCCGCTCTTGATGGGCGGGCGGCGAACCAGGGTTTCGTCGAATTCGGCGAAACCGGCCTCGCGGGCAAGATGCAACTGTCGCTCAAAAGCTGCGAAGCCCTCGCCCACGGGCTCGTCCATTTGCGCTACGCCGTCGGCTGACGACGCTTTATCGGCGCATCATACGTCGTACCGCATGGCCCCGAGATCGGCGATCAGCGTCGGGCCGGTCGGATGCCAGCCGAGCCGCGCCTGGGTGAGCGCGCTGGAGGCCGGTAGATCCATCGGGGCGAACATTGCCATCCAGCCGAAATGCTCCGCCGCCTGTTCCGGAGCGATCGAAACCACCGGTACGTTGAGGCCCCGCCCGATCACCTCGGCGATCGCGCGCACTTCGACGCCTTCCTCGCCGACCGCGTTATAGCGCGCGCCGGGCTGCCGCTTTTCCACCGCCAGCCGGTAGAGGCGCGCCGCGTCCAGGAGATGGCCCGCCGCATAGCGGTTGCGGCCCTCGCCGACATAGGCCGAAACGCCTTTCTGGCGCACGATTTCGATGAGCGGCGTGATGAGCCCTTGCTTGACCGGGTTGTGAACCTGCGGCAGCCGCACCACCGAGACGTTGACGCCGGCTTCCAGCAAGGCATTGCCGGCGAGCTCCGAGGCGATGCGCGGATTGGGATGGCTGGCGTTGAAGACGTCCTCGCTGGCAAGCTCGCCATGTCCGGGGCTGCCCACGCCGACGCCGGAAGTGATCACCAGCGGCCGGTCGGATCCGGCCAATGCCTGGCCGAGTGCCGCGATGACCCGGCTATCCTTCTCGCAATTCTCGGCAAACCGCGAAAAATCATGGTCGAACGCCGTGTGGATCACCGCTTCCGCCTTTGCCGCGCCGTCGCGCAGGCCCTCGGGATCCTCGAGCGTTCCCCGATGCACTTCGGCGCCCGCCGCCGTCAGCGCTTCGGCCCCCGCTTCGGAGCGGGTGACGCCGACCACCTGATGGCCCGCCTTGATGAGCTCAGCCACGAGCGCCGAGCCGATGAAACCGGTCGCGCCGGTCAAAAAGATACGCATGCGATTCTCCTGCACGATTGCCTGCGCAGTATCGCCGGTCTATTATTCCATTAAAGTAGTGATCTTATCGTGGTATAATGGCTAACAGGATGCCCACCAATTCCGCCGGTTCGCTCGCGGCGTTTCTGAGAGACCGGCGCACCCGGCTCGATCCGGCCTCGTTCGGATTTTCAGGGCGCCGGCGCACGCCGGGGCTGCGCCGGGAGGAGGTGGCCCAGCGCGCCAACATCAGCCCGACCTGGTACACATGGCTGGAGCAGGGTCGTGGCGGCGCGCCTTCGGCCGATGTGCTGAACCGCATCGCCAAGGGGCTGATGCTGACCGAGGCCGAGCGCGAGCACCTTTTCATGCTCGGGCTCGGACGCCCGCCCGAGGTCCGCTATATCGGCGCGGAAGGCATCAGCCCCCGGCTGCAGCGCCTCCTCGACACGCTTGAAGCGAGCCCCGCCTTGGTCAGGACCGCTACCTGGGATGTCGTTGCCTGGAACCGCGCCGCCCAGGTCGTGCTGACCGATTACAGCGCCCTGCCCGCAGACCAGCGCAACATTTTGCGCTTCATGTTCCGCAGCCCGGCCATCCGCGAAAAGCAGCACGACTGGGAAAACCTCGCCCGTTTCGTGGTGGGCACCTTCCGCGCCGACGCGGCGCGTGCCGGCGCGGTGTCCGAGGTACGCGAACTCGTCGACGAACTGTGCAGCGCCAGCCCCGAATTCGCCGCCCTGTGGCGCGAGAATGACGTGCTCAGCCATGGCGACGGAACCAAGCGACTGAAGCACCCGGTGCTCGGCGACATCGAGCTGGAATATTCGGGATTCGCGGTCGACGGCCGCCCGGATCTGAGCCTGACCGTCTACAATCCGGTCGACAGCGCGGTCGCGGAGCGGATTCGCGAGCTGGCGAAGCGCGCCAAGGTGTCATTGGACCCGCCGCGATGATCCCTGCTCGTTCCTGGAACATTCCAGAAATGCGCAGCGGGTTGCGTCCTGCCATGCGTCCCATGAAACCGTCATCGGGGCGCCTTACCACCGCATCCCGCCGACAAAGTCGATGAATGCCCGCAGCGGCGCCGGGATGAGCCGGCGGCCCGGGTAATAGAGGAACGGGCCGGAAAACTCCTGCCACCAGGGCTCCAGTACCGGTTCGAGCCGGCCATCGTCGAAATAGGGGCGCAGCCAGTCCTCGAACAGCGAGACGATGCCGCCGCCGGCGACCGCCACATCGAGCGCAAGCGCCATAGCGGTGCCGGTGCTGACCAGCAGCGGCCCGGTCGGCTCGACGCTCACTATCTCGCCGTCGCGCTCGAACTCCCAGGGCGGCGTCAGGCCGCTGGCGAAGCGGCCGCGCAGGCATGCGTGATCGAGGAGGTCGCGCGGATGGTCGGGCCGGCCACGCCGGTCGAGATAGACCGTTGCGGCAGCGGTGGCGAAGCGCTGCCGGCGCGGGCCGATCGGTACGGCGATCATGTCCTGCTCCAGCCGCTCGTCATAGCGAATGCCGGCATCGCAGCCGCTCGCCAGTATGTCGACGAAACTGTCCTCGGCGGTCACCTCCAGTCTTATGTCGGGATAGGCGGCAAGGAAGGGCGGCAGAAGGCGCGGCAGAACCAGTTTCGCCGCCACGACAGGCACGTTGAGCCGCAGCGTGCCGGCCGGGCGGCCGCGAAAGCCGTTGACGACATCGAGTGCTGCCTCGACCTCGCCGAGCGCGGGGCCCAACCGCTCCAGCAGGCGCGCGCCGGCCTCAGTCGGGGCGACGCTGCGCGTGGTGCGGTTGAGGAGCCGCACGCCGAGCCCGGCCTCCAGCCGCCGCACCGTTTCGCTCAGGCTGGAGGCACTGACGCCGCTGACCCTGGCCGCCTCGCGAAAGCCGCCGGCGCTCGCCACCGCCATGAATGCCTGGAGGTCGCCCAGATCCGCCATTGTTCGCCTTTTCGCACAGCCTGTGCCGATTGCGCCATATTATCGCGCAAGCGTGCATTGTCTATATCTGGCCGATCCACAGGAGATTGAGACCATGACTGACATCAGCAAGGCCGGAACATTCAAGCTTGCCGACCGCATCGTGAAGCGCATGGGCTACGGCGCCATGCAATTGGCCGGACCCGGCGTGTTCGGCCCGCCGAAAGACCATGACGGTGCACTCGCCGTGCTGCGCGAGGCGGTGGCGAGCGGTATCGACCATGTCGACACCAGCGATTTCTACGGTCCGCACGTCACCAACCTGATCATCCGCGAGGCGCTGCACCCCTACCCCGCCAACCTCACCATCGTCACCAAGGTCAGTGCCCGGCGCGGCGCCGATGCATCGTGGATCCCCGCAATGTCGCCGCAGGAACTGACGCAGGCCGTGCACGACAATCTCCGCAATCTGGGACTGGACACGATGGAGGTCGTCAACCTGCGCTCCATGCACGGCATACACGGCCCGGCCGAAGGCTCGCTCGAACCCCAACTGAATACGCTCGCCGAACTGCAGCGTCAGGGTCTGGTGCGCCATATCGGCTTGAGCAACGTCACATCAACCCAGATCGCACAGGGGCGCGGCATCGTCGACATTGTTTGCGTGCAGAACCAGTACAACATCGCGCATCGCGAGGATGACGCACTGATCGACGAGCTTGCCGCGGCCGGCATCGCCTATGTGCCGTTCTTCCCGCTCGGCGGCTTCACGCCGCTGCAATCCAGCACGCTGGCCGATGTCGCGCAAAGACTCGGCGCCACGCCCATGCAGGTGGCGCTCGCCTGGCTCCTGCGTCGCGCGCCCAACATCCTGCTCATCCCCGGCACCTCGTCCATTGCGCATCTCAGGCAAAACATCGCGGCGGCGGAGCTGGAGCTGCCAGCCGACGCGCTTTCCGTGCTGAACGGGATCGCGGACGAGACCGAGCAAGCGGCCTGAGCCGGCGCGACTAGCGCTTGCCGGGCGGCACCGCTGTCCGGCAAGGTCCCGACCTCGGCGGCGGCTTGCGCAACCGTCGCCGGCCATGGCATCTGGTCCGGTACAACGGATCGATCCGAAGCGGCATGACTCCACGACCACCACGACCCGGCGTCAGCCTCAACCGCGCGCTGTCGAAGCTCGGCCTGTGCTCGCGCACGCAGGCCGAGCGGCTGATCGCCGAGGGCCGCGTGCGCGTCGGTGGCAAGGTCGCGCGCGATGCTTCCCTGCGCGTCGATATGAAGCGCGACCGTATCGTCGTCGACGGCGAAGACATCGTTGCCGAGCGCAAGGTCTATCTCATGCTCAACAAGCCGCGCGGGCTGGTCACGACCCGCGACGACCCGCTCGAGCGCGACACCGTCTATGCCTGCCTCGAAGGGCTCGACCTGCCTTTCGTCTCCCCCGTCGGCCGGCTCGACAAGGCGAGCGAGGGCCTGCTGCTGATGACCAACGACACGCGCTTTGCCAACCGGCTGATGGACCCGGCCTCGCACCTGCCCAAGACCTACCATGTCCAGATCGGCACGGTGCCCGACGCGGCGGAGCTGGAAGCGCTGCGCGCCGGCGCTACCGTCGAGGGTGAAATGCTGACTGCGAACTCGATCGGGCTGCTGCGCAGCGGCGGCCGCACCGCCTGGCTGGAGATCGTGCTCGACGAGGGCCGCAATCGCCACATCCGGCGCCTGCTCGCCGCCCACGGCATTGAGGTCAAGCGCCTGATCCGCGTGGCCATTGGCCGCTTGCCGCTCGGCGACCTCGCCAAGGGTACTGCGAGGCATTTGACGCCCGACGAATTGGCGCTGCTGGCGGGATGAATAGGCGCAAGGTCGGCACTGTCGTTCGGCAGATCTGAAAATCGGCCGGCACTTCCGGCTCCTGACGGAAAGCTGTCAGGAGCCCCGGCCTATAGAAGGCCGGGAGCCCAGCCGCGGCTTCGACGATCAGGGAGCCAATGCGATGAATTTCGTCTCTGTCCGCATCATCACGTCCGATGTCCAGCGCCTCGTGCGCTTCTATGGCGAGATCACCGGCATGCCGGTGACGATGTACACGGAGGACTTCGCCGAACTGGCGACGCCGGCCTGCACGCTGGCGATCGGCAGCACGCGCACCCTGATGCTGTTCGGCAGCGACATCGCCCGCCCAGGCGACAACCGCACGGCCATCATCGAATTCCGAGTCGGCGACGTCGATGCCGAATTTGCCAGGCTGGCGGAAACCATCAAGGGCGCAATTGTCCAGGAGCCTACCACCATGCCCTGGGGCAACCGCTCGCTGCTGTTCCGCGACCCCGACTGCAATCTGGTGAATTTCTTCACGCCTGTAACCGCCGAGGCGATCCGGAAGTTCGACAGTTAGGCCGCCCTACTTCCCGTTCCATTTGCGCACCACCGGCTCGCCGAGGTCATGCTCGTAGCCGAGCACGCTGATGCTGGCCGTATCAAGCACGAACAGCGCGCCGTCCTGCGGCGGCAAGCCGAGCCAGCGGGCGGTGAGCACGCGCAGGAAGTGCGCGCTGGAAAAGATCAGCATGTCGGCATTTGCCTCGCGCAGGCGATCGATGATCCTGTCGGCGCGGGCGCCCACATCGGCCGCCGTTTCGCCTTGCGGGCAGCCGTCGCGAAAGACGTTCCAGCCCGGTCGTTCGGCCAGGATTTCCCTGGTGGTACGCCCCTCATAGGCGCCGTAGTCCCATTCCTGCAGGTCGTCCATCTTGACGCTTTGCGCCCCGAATCCGGCAAGCACGCTGGTGTTGTAGGCGCGTTGCGAGGGGCTCGACCACACGGCCGAAAACGGCAGGCCTTTCAGCCGATCCGCCACACCCCGCGCGGCCGCCTCGCCGGCTGCCGTCAGCGGCATGTCGGTGCGGCCGGTGTGCTGGCCCGACAGGCTCCACGCCGTCTCGCCATGTCGGACCAGATGGATTTGAGGAAACGCACTGCTCATGACGGGCCTTTCGAAGTTGCCGCACCTTAGAGGACGATGCGGCGAAGGGGAATCCAGCTGGCGCGAAAGTCCGGGGTGGAACGTTTGGGTGCGGTCCATGAAATGCCCACCACATTCCCTGGCCCTGATCCCCGCCGCATTGGCACAATGACTGGGCGCCGGGCATAACTATGTGTGGTCCATAGTTCACCAAGCACGATAGGTCACGATCATCATGTACAAACATCTGCTCATCGCCACCGACGGGTCGGAACTGGCCGACAAGGGCGTTGCCCACGGCCTCGGGCTGGCAAAGGGCCTCGGCGCCGCCGTGACCTTCGTCACCGTCTCGGAACAATTCCCGATCTTCGCCTGGGGCGGCGCCATGGCCGGCTACGCCGCGGGCGATGAGCTGGCCGCCTATCAGGAAGAAGCCCGCAAATACGGCAAGGAGGTGCTCGACAAATGCAAGGCTTCCGCCGAGGGGCTGGGCGTGTCGGCCAAGGTCGTGCACATCGAGGACAGAAGGCCCGCCGAGGCGATCCTGGAACTGTCGCAGACCGAACGCTGCGACCTGATCGTCATGGCCTCGCACGGCCGCCGCGGATTGGGCAGGCTGCTTCTGGGAAGCCAGACGGCGGAAGTCGTATCCTACAGCGAAATCCCGGTCCTGGTGGTGCGGTAGGCCGGGTCCGGCCAGTCGGCGCTCTGCAAGCGGCGCTCAGAACGCCGCCTCGGCCATGAGATAAAATCCAAGCGCCAAGAGCCCGGCGAAGAACACTTTGCGAAAAGTCTCGACGCTCATGCGCCGGCGCAGCGCCTGGCCGACAGCCATGCCGGCGAGCGCAGGCGCCAGCGCCGCGATCGAACCCGCCAGCCCGGCCGTGGGCGAGGCCAGGGCGCCGGCCCTGAACAGCCCGATGGCCAGCGCCGCCGTCGACACGGTGAAGGACAGGCCGAGCGCCTGGATCAGCTCTTCCCTGCCCAGCCGCAGCGATTGCAGGTAGGGCACCGCCGGAATGACGAAGACGCCGGTGGCGCCGGTGACCAGACCGGTCGCCACCCCGACCAGCGGCGATAGCAAGGCCTCGTGGCGTGGCGGCGTTGAGAAGCCGGCCTTTGCGAGGCCGAGAACGGCATAGAGCATCAGTGCCACGCCGAGCGCGCCGGACGCGGCCGCCGTATGCGCGCCGGTGAGCAGGCCGGCGCCAGCAACGGTGCCGATCACCACGCCGGCCATCATCGTCCATAGCCGCCTGACGAGCCCGCCGAACGAAGGACCGGTGGACAATTGCCACAGATTGATAACCAGCGACGGGATCAGCAGAAGCGTGGCCGCCTCGGCCGGCGCCATGGTCACCGCCAGCAGGCCCATCGCCACCGTCGGCAGGCCCATCCCGACCACGCCCTTGACGAAGCCGGCGGCAAGGAAGACGGCGCAGATCCAGGCAACGGCGGCGGCGCTCAGCGGCTCAATCATGGAGCAGCATGTCGGCGGCGTCGATCCCCGCTGCCGGCCCCGCCGGTCCGGCGGCACTGCTGACAGGGGCGGATGTCATGGCGCATCCTGGCATGCCGGAATCCGAGCGCGCCACGGCCAGAAGGGCGACGGCAACCGCCAGCAGCATCGCCGCGCTTTCAGCGATGCCGAGCCCTTGCCGGTTCGATGCTGGTTTTCTCATCCTGGACCTCCACCGAAACTGTTTGACGAAATTCGCCGTCACCCACAATGTGGAAATCGCGGCACCAGCCTTCGGCTGAGGCGAAGGCTGGCGCCGCAAGCCGGTCGGCCCGCTGCGCCATCGATCGCGTGATAGCGCCATCGCCCGGGCTGTCTTGCGGGAGGAAAAAGATGCGCTTCGACCTCGTCGATCTCCGGCTGTTCCTACTGGTTGCCGAGCGCGGCAGCATAACCCATGGCGCCGAGCTCGCGGGCCTCGCGCTGGCCTCGGCCAGTGCCCGTATCAAGGGCATGGAGGACAGGCTCGGCGCGCCGCTTCTGGAGCGCCGCCGGCGCGGCGTGGTGCCGACCGCCGCCGGCCAGGCGCTGCTGCACCACGCGCGCGCGGTGCAGAATCAGATCGAGGCGATGGCCGGCGAGCTCGGCGCCTATGCCACGGGCCTGCGCGCGCGGGTCCGCCTGCTCGCCAACACGGCCGCCACCAGCGAACTTCTGCGCGACAGGCTGCCGGCCTTTCTGGTCGCGCATCCCGGCGTCGACATAGACCTCGATGAGCGCCCCAGCCACGAGATCGCCGAGGCGGTGGCGAGCGGCGCCGCCGATCTTGGCATTGCTGCGACCTGGGCCGGCCTTTCCCATCTCGAACAGAAACCGTTCTTCGTTGACCGGCTGGTGGTGATCGCCGCGCGCAACCGCCCCGGCCTCGAAGGCCGCGCGACCGGCCTCGCCGACATTCTCGGTGAAACCTTTGTCGGCCTGAGCGCCGGCCATCCCTTGCAGGAGCACATCTCCCGCCAAGCCGCGCGCCTGGGCGGTCATCTGCATTTTCGCATCCGCGTGCCCGGCCTCGACAATGTCTGCAGGCTGGTGGCGCAGGGCGCGGGCGTCGCCATCGTGCCGGAAAGCACGGTGCGCCGCTCGGCGCCCAGCCTGCGCAGCCTGCGGCTGACGGACGACTGGGGAACCCGCCAGCTCAATCTCTGCGCCCGCCGCTTCGACACGTTGACGCCGCAGGCCAAGCTGTTGGTGACCGCGCTGGTGTGAAGCCGCCGCCACATGCTGAATTCGCGTGGAATCATGCCTTGCCTTTGAGGAATCCATGAAATAGCTTGTTTGCACATAGGCAAAAAAAGTCGCCTAGCTTTTTTCGTTTTATGAAAGACGGGGGACTTGCGGGAACATCTCGATCTGACCGATCGGCGGCTGGTCAAACAGCTGTCGCAGGACGCGCAGCCGGGCATCAACCGCCTTGCCGAGATTCTGGCGATCTCGGTGCCGACGGTGCGCACGCGGCTGCGCAACCTGCTCGACCGCAACCTGCTCAAGATCGTCGGGCTCCTGAACCTGACGGAGCGGCCCGAACTGATCTCGGCCATCGTCGGCATCAACGCGCAAGGGCGCGGCCGCGCCCGCGAGCTGGCGCAGCGCATTTCCGAACTGCCCTTCGTCAACTCGGCCTCGGTCGTCACCGGGCGCTTCGACATCATCGTCGACGTGACGGTGGCCGGCGACGTCGCCGATCTCTACCGCGTCACCAGCGAGTTGATCCCGGGCGCCGGCGAGCCGGGCGAGGTCGTGCGCAGCGAGACCTTCGTGGTCATGGCGTCCTGCAACAAATGGGTCAGTCTGCCGGAAGGCTGCTGGTCGGACGACAGCATTCGCAAGGAGCCGGCATGAGGATAGCGGTTCTCGAGAGCCTCGGCCTGCTCAACCCGCTGCTGCATGTGCCGGACGCGCCTTTCTTCGGCGCGTTGCCCAGGCGCGGCATCGCGGTCGCCGAAACGGCGGCCCGGCACTGAGGAGACGGATTTTCGAACGGTGGCCGCCGCTGGCAACGGCGCCGCCGCGCAAAAAGCACCCTGTAGGGTAGACAACAAGACGACAAAAGGAGGAATGCCCAATGAAACCAATGAAGATTGCCAAGCTTTTCATCGCCGGCCTCGCACTGGCCGGTCTCACCGCCGCCGCCAGCGCCGGATCGCTCGACGACATCACCAAGCGCGGCGAACTGCGTGTCGCCGTGCAGACGCAGGGACCGCCCTTCTCGCTGGTCGGCGCCAATGGCGAACGCACCGGCAGTTCCGTGGAACTGGCCGAACTGATGGCCAAGGAAATGGGCGTCAAGATCACCTTCCTCGACTTTCAACGATGTCTCGGCGGTCAAGGGCCAGTCGACGGCCTATCCGGCCGGCACCTTCACAATCATGCCGGACCTCCTCTCGAAGGAGCCGCTTGCCTTCGCCACCCGCTATGACGAGCCGGATCTCCTGATCTGGATGAACCTGTTCCTCAACCAGGTCACCATCGACGGCCGCCTGCAGAAGAACCTCGACTACTGGGTCAATTCGGAAGACTGGAAGAAAGATCACTGATTAGGAATTAGGGATTAGTGAGTAGCGAATTAGTGAGTAGTGGATAGGGAATTCCGGATCCGCCTGCCTACTCACTACTCACTACTCACTATTCCCTACCCACCATTCACGCCCATGCTCGAGAATTTCAGCTTCCGCACCATCGTCGAATACCTGCCCCTGTTCGGGCAGGGCCTGGTCACGACCGTGTGGCTGTCGGCGCTGTCCTTTTTCGGCGCGCTCGCGGTCGGCATCCTGCTGTGCGCGATGAACCTGCAGCGCGGCTGGCTGTTTCGGGTGCCGGCCAAGGCCTATATCGACGCCGTACGCGCCACGCCCTTGCTGGCGCAGCTCTATTTTCTCTATTTCGGCCTGCCGCGCCTCGGTTTCGTGCTGCCCGAACTCGTCGTCGGCATCCTCGCGTTGTCACTGAACAGCGGCGCCTATGTCGCTGAAATCATTCGCGCCGGCATCCTGTCGATCCCGCGCGGCCAGGTTGAGGCCAGTGTTGCTTCGGGCATGACCTATGTCCAGCGCATGCGCCTGGTGGTCTTGCCGCAGGCGTTCAAGGTGACGATCCCGCCGCTGCTGGGACAAGCGATCGTGCTGGTCAAGGATTCGGCGCTCCTGTCGCTGATCTCGGTTGCCGAGCTGACGCGCGCCGGCCAGTTGCTCGCCTCCGACCGTTTCATGCCGGCGGAAGGATTTCTCACCATCGCCGCCTTCTACCTCATGCTCTATTACGGCCTCAAGGGGCTGGCGGTTCTCTCCGGCCGCTGGCTCGGCTCGGCGGGAGCGCGCATATGATCTGGCAGCAGTTGCAAAGCCTTGCGGGCAGCTATCCGCTGGCGCTGCGCGGCCTCGGCATGACCGTGGTGCTGTCGCTGATCAGCCTGGTGCTGGGCACCCTGCTCGGCTTCGGCCTCGGCATCTTGCGGACTGGCGGCAACCGGTTGATCGCCGGCGTGATCGGTGCCTGGGTAGACCTCATCCGGGGCACCCCGTTCCTGGTGCAGATATTCCTGATCTTCTTCATCTTGCCGGAGCTGGGCATCGAGCTCGACGCCTTCACCGCCGGCATCATCGCGCTGACCAACCTCGCCGCCTGCTTCATCTGCGAGATCGTCGCCGCCGGCATCCGTTCGGTTCCGACGGGCCAGGTCGAGGCGGCACTGGCGTCCGGCCTGTCGCGCTGGCAGCGCATGCGCCAGGTGGTGCTACCGCAGGCGATGCGCATCGTGCTGCCGCCGCTGGTCGGGCAATATGTGCTGCTGATCAAGGATTCTTCGGTCGTGTCGGCGATCGGCCTGACCGACCTCACCCGCGTCGGCTGGCTGGTGGTGCAGCGCGTGCCGAACGGCCTGCTGGTGTTCTTCCTCGTCGGCGTCGGCTATTTCATCGTCTGCTATCCGCTGATCATGCTCGCCCGCCGGCTCGAACGGCGCATGGGTGCCGCCCATGGCGAGGTGCAGATATGACATCGAACCCAAAGGTTCTGACCACATGACCAAAACGGGCATGATCGATTTTCGCGGCGTCAACAAATGGTTCGGCCCGCTCAACGTGCTGAGGGACATCACGCTCAGCGTCGAGCCGCGCGAAGTGGTCGTCGTCTGCGGCCCGAGCGGGTCGGGCAAGAGCACGCTTATCCGCTGCATCAACGGGCTGGAGACGATCAAGGACGGCGACCTTGTCGTCGACGGCCAGCGGCTCGGCGACCCCGCCACCAACATGACGAAGCTGCGCACCGAGATCGGCTTCGTCTTCCAGTCCTTCAACCTCTACCCGCACAAGACCGCGCTCGAAAACGTCACGCTGGCGCCGATCCATGTCCGCAAGATCCCGCGCGCCGAGGCCGAGCAGGCCGGCCGCGAACTGCTGGCCAAGGTTGGGCTTGCCGACAAGGTCAACGCCTATCCTGCGCAGCTTTCAGGCGGACAGCAGCAGCGCGTGGCGATCGCCCGCTGTCTCGGCATGCGCCCCAAGATCATGCTGTTCGACGAGCCGACATCCGCGCTCGACCCCGAGATGATTTCGGAAGTGCTCGACGTCATGGTCGCGGTTGCCGAGGAAGGCATGACCATGATGGTGGTGACGCATGAGATGGGCTTTGCCCGCAAGGTCGCCCAGCGCGTGGTGTTCATGGATGCCGGCGCCATCGTCGAAAGCGGCACGCCCGACGAGTTCTTCTCGCACCCCAGGACCGATCGCAGCCGCGCCTTCCTGAGCAAGATCCTGCGGCACTGACCGGCGCCGCCGCCTTCAAGTGACCGCCAGCACCTTGCCTGTATCGTGCTGGCGCACGAAATCCACGCGGCGGCCGTCCCAGTGATAGCTGTAGTGCCTCCCCTGGACGGGAACGGTGATTGCATCCGGCCAGAAGATGCCGATGCACTGCCCGCTCGGCATGCGCACGCTGCTCCACACCAGCCCGTCGCTGCCGGCCGCGCGCAAGGCGCGGCCTTCGGCCTGCGAGGTGGTGTAGTCGTCCGGGTCAAGCGCGCCGGGCACCGCGTTGACGTCATCGAGGTCGCGATCGACGCTGCCGATCAGCACGCGGAAATCCGCGGTCCAGCCCGGCTCCTCCTTGGTGGCGCGCATAAAATTCTGGTGGTGGTGGATGGTTTCGGCCAGCGCCACCTCCTCGCTGTCGCCGGCATAGTAGATGCCGTAGCTGCCATCGGAAAACCGCCCGGGCCGCAAGGTCGAGCAATGCACGAAGGGCGCCATCACGAAACTTGCGCCGGGTCCGGACACCCGCCTTTCGGCAGGAACCTTGCCGAGGTCGCCGAGTTCCAGCCGGATGCGCGGATTGGTCTTCTCCTCGACGGCGGCCAGCGCTTCCCAATCGCGTGGGTCGGCAATGTCCTCGAAGAGGTCGATCGGCGGATGGATGGAGCGGATGATGCGGAAGGTCTGGGGCCAGTGGACGCGGCGCCGGACCGCGAGCCCACTCACCATGCACCACGCTCCGCGTCGAGCCATTCGCGCATCGCGGCAAGGTCGGAGATTTCGCCGCGCAGCATCAGGTCGAGCGCCGACTGGCCGCCGAACGTGGCGTTGGGTTTTCGGATCCAGGCATAGCCGCGCGCCGGCTCGGTGAAGAGATAGCGCAAGCCCTTATGGATGCCCATCAGATGCGCCATGCGGGTGCGCAGATCGCGGTCGATCCGACCGATGCCGCCTTCCTTCCAGCGCGCCCAGGTCCGCGCCGACATGCCGCCGAGCAGGATGCAGGCCTCGAGGTCGGTGAGGCCCCACGCCTTGAACAGGTTGACCGTGGTGCGCGCCAGGGCGCCCGCCTCTTCATCCGAGATGGCGCTGCCGACCGCGGCCGGCGTGGTGACGATGGACTGAAGCTGCATTTTCTGCTCCCGCTATTGGCAGACATATAGCATGTATTTGCCAATTGGCAAGGAAACAGGACCAGAGCGGCCACCTAAAAAGGTGGCGCGGCATAACAGACCAGGGTTCCTCGCCCCCACAAAGGTGGGGGAGAGGTGGCTCGGCGAAGCCGAGACGGAGCGGGGGAATGGCGCGGCGTGGATATGCCGTGAAAACCTTCCAGCGCCGCAGCCCCCTCTCCGACCGCTTCGCCGCCACCTCTCCCCCGCTTTGCGGGGCCGAGGAACCCACGTTCTGTGAGGGCGGCTCTTGTCCGCCTACTCCGCCGCCTCATACCCCGCGATACCCTTGATCTCCAGAAAATCCTCCAGCCCGTATTCGGCGTATTCGCGGCCGTTGCCGGATTGCTTGTAGCCGCCGAAGGGCAGGCCGGCGTCCCATTGGGGATAGTTGATGTAGACGTTGCCGGAGCGCATGCGCGCCGCGACGTCGCGCGCCTTCTGGATATCCTTGGCCTGGATATAGGAGGCAAGGCCGTAGACGGTGTCGTTGGCCTGCTCGACCGCCTGCTCGACCGTGTCGTAGGGCATGATGGCCAGCACCGGCCCGAAAATCTCTTCGCGCGCGATGCGCATGTCGTGGGTGACATCGGCGAACACGGTCGGCCTGACATAGTAGCCACGGTTGAGTTCGGCCGGACGGCCGGGGCCGCCCGCGACCAGCGTGGCGCCCTCGTCTATGCCGCTCTGGATCATGTCCTGGATCTTGTCGAACTGGGCCTGGCTGACGACAGGGCCGAGCTTGGTGCCGGGAGCGTCGGCCGGACCGACCACGAACTTTTCCGCCGCCGCCTTGGCGTAGGAAGCCGCCTCGTCATGACGGTCGCGTGGCACGAACATACGGGTTGGCGCGTTGCAGGACTGGCCGCTGTTGCTGAAGCAGCCGGCGACGCCCTTGGTCACGGCGGTGGCGAGGTCGACATCCGGGAACAGGATGTTGGCCGACTTGCCGCCAAGTTCCTGGTGCACGCGCTTGACGGTGTCGGCGGCGGCCTTGGCCACCAATATGCCGGCCCGGGTGGAGCCGGTGAACGACATCATGTCGATATCGGGATGGCTGGACAGCGCCTGGCCGACGCCGGGGCCGTCGCCATTGACGAGGTTGAACACGCCCTTCGGCACGCCGGCCTCGTCGAAGATCTCGGCGAAGATGATGGCGTCGAGCGGCGCGATCTCGGATGGCTTCAGCACCATGGTGCAACCGGCGGCAAGCGCCGGACCCACCTTGCAGGTGATCTGGTTCAGCGGCCAGTTCCATGGCGTGATCAGGCCGACGACGCCGATCGGCTCCTTGACGATCAGCGAGGAGCCCTTGACCTGCCGGAACTGGAAGCTCTTCAGCACTTCCGCCATCTTGGCCAGATGCGCGAGCCCGATGCCGACCTGGCTGTCGAGCGCCATCCGGCGCGGCGCGCCCATCTCGCGTGACACGGCGAGCGCAAGGTCCTGGCTGCGCTTCTTGTAGACCTCGATGACGCGGTTGAGGATGTCGAGCCGTTCCTCGACCGAGGTGAAGCCGAATGTGCCGAAGGCCCGCTTCGCGGCGACCACCGCCTTGTCGACGTCGGCCTTGGAACCAAGCGAAATCTGCGCGAAGCTATCTTCGTTCGACGGATCGATGACATCGATCGTGTTGGGCACGACAGGATCGACCCACGCGCCATCGATGTAGAACTGCAGATTGTGTGACATGATTTCTCCTGAGGGGCGCCGCACAGCCGTCCGGCGTGATATCTGGTTAGAAATAACGATGCGCGAATGGCGGTGTCAAACGCAACCCCGAACTGGTGAGCGAGCCGCGACCGGTTGAACCAGCCGGGCGGGCGATAGCTGGAATAGAACGAGTTAAAGCAGAGTATGCCCGGCTTCGCCCAGAAGCCGTGTCGCCGCGACCCGATCGGCGGCTTTCACCAGCAGGTGATCGCCGTCGAAAGTCGACACCACGAAAATGCCCAGCTCGTTTTCCGACAGTGGCCTGATGATCGACAACACGATGCCGGTTTCATCGAAAGCGAAAGGTCCTTGGAGCTTGAAGGCGACCCACTCGTCATCCCGCTTGACGCCATCTGGAACGCGATCCTGCAGACAGACGATCGAAAGTTCATCCTCGGTTCTGGTGATGCTGACGAAGCCTGGCCCGTCCGCCCAACCGGGAACGCTCGCTCCAGGCTCGAGCCGCGAAATCGCGTACAGCCCGGGCAGTTGCTTCAGCCTGATTTTGGCAGCCATTGTCGAACTCCGATTGCGGTCTATCCAGCGAGCCTCTTGCTCATATAGACAGTCGTACCGTTCATGAACGGCTCCTCCCGGTCGATCCTATAGCCGTGCCTCTTGTAAAGCGACACATTGGCCGCGAAGGCGCCATTGGTCAGCAGGCGAAGTTCGTTGCGGCCCGCTTCGGCCGCCTTGCGTTCAGCCCGCTCCAGCAACAGCCGGCCGATCCCCCTTCCCTGCGCATGCGGTGCCACGCAGACATTCTCGATCCAGACATGATCGTCGGCTGGCATGGTTTCGATCGCGCCGACGATTTCGCCCTGGTCGGTCGCAAGGTCGAACTCATGCTCTGCAACCGCTATGTCGTAGTCGGCGCGCATGGGCAGCGGTTCGCGGCCGATCAGCGGCACCCATTTGGCATAGGCCAAGCGCACGATGTCCCGGATGGCTGCGGCGTCCGCCGGCCCGGCCTGCCGGAACTGGATGGAAGGATTGATGCTCATCGAGGGCTCCAGACATGAACAGCCCGCCGACGGTTGCGCGGGCGGGGCTGGGAAGAACGAACCGGAATTAACGGGCCACTCCTCGTCGTCGCGCAATCATGCCGCCTCGCAGTGTACAGGTTCGGCGTCGCATGACATTGGCGCGGGGAAGAACGAACATGGCGCCAAGCTGGCGCAGCATGAGTGGCCCGTCAAGCCGACGCCAAGCCACCTTCTGGCGGTGCCCCAGCCTCTTTACCGCGCTGCCTCACCAACCCTGATTAGAGGCATGCCGTATCGGCCCTTGGCCGACGACCGCATTTTGGTCACGTAAGCCGGAAAACCGTCCTGGAAAATCGATCATTCTAACGAAAATAATTCATTGGAAAGATTAGTCGGGGAATGGCATTCCCCGGGCGAAGTCGCCTGGAGCATGACGTTGTCTTCCTTATCCCACATTGCGAACGATATTCCAAAAAGCCTGATTTCCGCCGAACCCGCGCAGCGCCGCAAGGCGCTCGACTCGACCAAGGCCGGACCCGTGCCCGGTATGATATTGGTCGCGATGATCACTGCGGTGGCCTTCTCGGCCCGCAACGTCTCCGGCTTTGCCCTGTTCAGCCCGATGATAATAGCCGTCGTCGCCGGCATGATCTACTCCAACGTGCTCGGCACGCCGGGGCACGCCAAGGCCGGCATCGCGTTTTCGCAGCGCCGGCTGCTGCGCTTCGCCATAGTGCTGCTCGGTTTCCAGCTGACGCTCGGCCAGGTGGTATCGATCGGCGCCGGCGGTGTCGGCATCGTGGCAGCCACCCTTGGCGCCACCTTCGTCTTCACCATCACGCTCGGCCGGCTGATCGGCGTCGACGCGAAACTGGCGCAGCTGATCGCCGCCGGCACCTCGATCTGCGGTGCCTCGGCAATCGTGGCCACCAACATCGTCACCGACGCGCGCGACGAGGACGTCACCTACGCCGTCGCCTCGATCACCTTGTTCGGCACCGTCGCCATGCTCGGCTTCCCGCTGCTGGCGCCGCTGCTCGGCCTCGACCAGCATGCTTTCGGCCTGTGGGCGGGCGCCTCGATCCATGAGGTGGCGCAGGTCATCGGCGCCGGCTTCCAGAACGGCACCCAGTCGGGCGAGATCGCCACCGTCGCCAAGCTCACCCGCGTCGCCATGCTGGCGCCGATGGTCATCGCGCTGGGCCTGATGGCGCGCCGCAAGAGCAGCAGCGACCAGCAGGCGGCGCGCCCGCCCATGCCATGGTTCGTCGCCGCCTTCGTCGCCGTCGCGGCTCTGAACAGCCTTGTCGCGATACCCGCCGACGTGAAATCGGCGATGGCGCTCGCCACCACCATCATGCTGACCATGGGGCTGGCCGCCATGGGCCTGCAGG
Organism: Mesorhizobium sp. B2-4-1; assembly: GCF_006442185.1. NCBI lineage: Bacteria > Pseudomonadati > Pseudomonadota > Alphaproteobacteria > Hyphomicrobiales > Phyllobacteriaceae > Mesorhizobium > Mesorhizobium sp. B2-4-1. Next base: position 92,946 of record NZ_VFVN01000009.1, read on the forward strand.
CCGATATCTCGCAGCTGCGCTCGCGCGGCCTGCGCCCGCTGGCGCTCGCCTTCTCCGCCTTCCTGTTCATCGGCGGCTTCAGTCTGATGCTGGTGAAGTTCGCCTAGGGCTCAAAGGCGGCGCTCTACGCGCCCCCTTTGTCCGGCAGGAAAGCGCCTAATCCTCGAACGAACTGGCCGCGACATAGATCGCGGCCAGCGTTTCGATGCCGGCCTGGTCCGCCTTGTCGAAGCGGCCGGGCAGCGGGCTGTCGAGATCGAGCACGCCGAAGACGCCTTCATCGTCTTCGAGAAGCACGACCAGTTCCGAACGCGAATCGGCGTCGCAGGCGATGTGGCCGGGGAAATCGTGCACGTCCTTGATAAGCATCGAGGTGCCGAGTTCGACCGCCGTGCCGCATACGCCCTTGCCTACGGCAATGCGCACGCAGGCCGGCTTGCCCTGGAACGGACCCAGCACCAATTCCTCGTCCGAGGCCAGGAAATAGAAGCCCGCCCAGTTGAGATCGGGCACCATCTGGAAGATCAGCGCCGCGGTGTTGGCGGCATTGGCAATCGAGTCGCCCTCGCCCTCGAGCAGCGCCTTCAGTTGCGCGGCAAGATCGCGGTAGAACGCGGCCTTGTCCGAAGTGTCGATGGCCTTGGCTGCGAACATGGCTTGTCTCCGAACTGAGAATCGCGGTTCCGTTTTCCGCAGGCTCTGCACCAAACGACCACCGGAACAGTCTACCGTGAATCCTACCCGCCACGAAAGCCGCAAGATCAGGGTCGCCGCCGGCGTCATCGCGGATGCGTCGGGCCGGCTGCTTCTGGTGCGCAAGCGCGGCACCAGCGCCTTCATGCAGCCCGGCGGCAAGATCGAGCCGTGCGAGGCGCCGCTCGACACCCTGATGCGCGAACTGCGCGAGGAACTCGGATTGGCGATCGACCCCGCCACCACCTCCCGGCTCGGCCTGTTCTCGGCCAAGGCCGCCAACGAGCCGGACAGCACGGTCGAGGCGGAATTGTTCGCGCTCTCCATCGACAGCCAGCCGATAGCCGCCGCCGAGATCGAGGAGATCATCTGGCTTGAGCCCGGCTCGACCAATTCCGTCGAACTCGCGCCGCTGACGCGCGATGTGGTGCTGAGGTTGAGCGGAATGTAGCGGCGGCGGCGCCGCTATTACATCGGACGCTTGGGTTCGCCGTTTTGTGGCGTTGCCGGATCGGGCTCGGATTTCTTGTGCTTGTCGGCGGCAATCCTGCGGATGCGGTCGAAGCGGCTTTCCTCTGTCGTTTCGGTCGTGACGACCGTCTGTGGCTTCTGCACGAACACGATCATGGATCGATCTCCTGGGCCAGAGGCCTGCGCGCCGGGGGAGAATCCCCCGGCGATAGTCGTCTCGCCTGCGGCAAAGGCCGGTTCGGCGAGATAAGGATCAGGCCTGAAAGACGGCTTTTATGAAACCATCTTCGCGAGCCGGTCGAATCCTAGTAGCCGCCCATGCCGCCACCGCTGCCCGCAGGCGCGGCATCCTTGGCCGGAATGTCCGAGATCATCGCTTCGGCGGTGATCAAAAGCGCGGCGATCGAGCCGGCATCTTGCAACGCGGTGCGCACCACTTTCGCCGGATCGACGATGCCCGCCTTGATCATGTCGACATACGCCTCGTTCTGGGCATCGAAACCCTGGTTGTGGTCCTTGCTGTCGGAGAGCTTGCCGACGACAACAGAGCCTTCAACGCCCGAATTCTCGGCGATCTGGCGGAGCGGCGCTTCGAGTGCCCTGAGCACGATCGAGATGCCGGCGGTGACATCGGCGTTGGCGCCGCCCAAGCCGGCAAGCGCCGTCCTGGCACGCAGCAGAGTCACGCCGCCGCCTGGCACGATGCCTTCCTCGACCGCCGCGCGCGTGGCGTTCAGCGCGTCGTCGATGCGATCCTTCTTTTCCTTGACTTCCGACTCGGTGGCGCCGCCGACGCGGATGACGGCAACGCCGCCGGAGAGCTTGGCCAGCCGCTCCTGCAGCTTCTCCTTGTCATAGTCGGAGGTGGTTTCCTCGATCTGGCCCTTGATCTGGGCGACGCGCGCCTGGATGGTCGCCTTGGTGCCGGCGCCGTCGATGATCGTGGTGGTGTCCTTTTCGATCAGCACGCGCTTGGCGCGACCGAGCATCTCGATGGTGACGTTCTCCAGCTTGATGCCGAGATCCTCGGAGATCATCTGGCCGGATGTGAGCACCGCGATGTCTTCCAGCATCGCCTTGCGGCGGTCGCCGAAGCCCGGCGCCTTGACGGCCGCGACCTTGAGGCCGCCGCGCAGCTTGTTGACGACCAGCGTCGCCAGAGCCTCGCCTTCGACGTCCTCGGAGATGATCAGCAGCGGCTTGCCGCTCTGCACCACCGCTTCCAGGATCGGCAGCATTGCCTGCAGATTGCCGAGCTTCTTCTCGTGGATGAGAATATAGGGCTCTTCCAGCTCCGCGCGCATCTTGTCGGCATTGGTGACGAAATAGGGCGAGAGATAGCCGCGGTCGAACTGCATGCCTTCGACGACGTCGAGCTCGGTGTTGGCGGTCTTGGCTTCCTCGACGGTGATGACGCCGTCATTTCCGACCTTGTCCATCGCCTTGGCGATCATCTCGCCGACGCTGGCATCGCCATTGGCGGCGATTGTGCCGACCTGCGCGATCTCGGCCGACGACTTGACCTTCTTGGCCTTCGCCTTGATTTCCACGACGACGGCCGCGACGGCCTGGTCGATGCCGCGCTTGAGGTCCATCGGGTTCATGCCGGCGGCAACCAGCTTGGCGCCTTCGCGCAGGATCGAGGCGGCCAGCACCGTGGCAGTGGTGGTGCCGTCGCCGGCGAGGTCGTTGGTCTTCGAGGCCACTTCGCGCACCATCTGCGCGCCCATGTTCTCGAACTTGTCGGCAAGCTCGATTTCCTTGGCGACGGTGACGCCGTCCTTGGTGATGCGCGGCGCCCCATAGGCCTTGTCGATGATGACGTTGCGGCCCTTGGGGCCGAGCGTGACCTTGACCGCATTGGTGAGGATCTCGACGCCGCGCAGCATACGGTCGCGCGCATCGGTGGAGAATTTGATTTCCTTGGCAGACATGATTTTATCCAGTTCGCATTTGGAGTGGAGCCGTCACCGCGCAGAGGCGCGGCGCTTCAGTCAGGCGGCCTTCTTGGCTTCGATGCTCTTTTCGATAACGCCCATGATGTCGGCTTCCTTCATGATCAGAAGATCCTCGCCGTCGATCTTGACCTCCGTGCCCGACCATTTGCCGAACAGGATCAAGTCGCCGGCCTTGACGTCGAGCGGAACAAGTGCGCCGTTTTCGTCGCGGGCGCCGGGACCAACCGCGATCACTTCGCCTTCCTGCGGCTTTTCCTTGGCATTGTCGGGAATGATGATGCCGCCCTTGGATTTGATATCGCCTTCGGCGCGCCGGATGACGACGCGGTCGTGGAGTGGCCGAAATTTCATGAGAACTTCTTTCTGGGGCCGGCATAGGCGGCCGCCCCCTTCTATAGGCTCTTTGGCACTCGATAGATAGGAGTGCCAAAATTTATTCCGAGCGTATATTGAATAATCGTAGTATTATTTCGGCGCCCGGTTTCATCGGGTCGGAAAACGACCAAATATTTCAAAAATTTGAATTTTCCCGGCAGAGTGCCTATTTATCGGACAAGTTCATTTTCACGATTTCAGACGCAAGGGAGATTTCCTCGATGGCCGACGGCAACCAGACGATCATGGAAAAAGCTGAAGCCCGCTTTGTCGACAAGCAGAAGAAGACGGCGGAGCGCAACAAGGCAACCGCCGAATATATGTCCGAAGCGAGGGCCAGGGAGATCAAGACGGCAAGGCTGAGGCAATTGCGGCTGGCCAAGGAAGAGGCCGACCGCGTGGCCGAGGCCCTGAACCCGACGCCGAAGAAGAAACGCGCGGTGAAGAAAACGACGGAGGCAAAATCATGAGCCTGACCTTCCCCAATCGCAGCCGCAGCTACGACGAGGCCGGCAAGCGCATCCGGTTCGTCGGCTATGACGGCATGTTTCAGATTTCCTTCTCGGTCGCCGCCGATGCCATGACCAGGATGCAGCCGGCGACGGCAGCCAATGAAGCCGGCTATCTCGCCACCTTCGACACCGAGAGCAGTGTCATCCGCGACGTAGCGTCAAAGGCCTATGACCGCACGCGCAAGAGCATGTATGTGCTGACGGCCGACGACTTCCGCTGAGACGACAGGCGGACGGCGCTGGATCAGGATTTACGCTCCGCCTTCTCCCGGCGCTTGACGTCCCGGACATTCATCTGATCGACCATGGCGTTGGCGTCGCTCGGGCTCATGCCGACCATCGCCCTTTGCCTGACGACGACGGGCTGGCCGGTGAAGACGTCGATGATGGCCCAGCTTTGGGGCAAGTCCATGCGCAGTGCGTAGCGGTTGGCCATTTGCCTCAGCCCTGCAACATGAAGAAGACCATGCCCAGGACCGATATCGTCCAGGCGACGACCGACAGCTTCAACACCATGCCGCCATGGGCGGCCAGAGCCTCCCGCAGCCGCGGGGCGATACCTGCCGACGGGACCGGTTCCACCGCGACGACACGGGGTCCCTTGGCGCCAAGTTTTCCAAAGACGGGCAACAGCGACGGTTCACGCACGAAAATGGCCTCGAATGTCGGGGAAAGTCGGAGCGGGCAAGCTCTCGCCCTTCCATAGCACTCTTTTGGCGAGTGCCCTGCATGCCAAATGCAAATAGGCTGCTTTAACGCCGGCCGCATGCCACGTGACCCCGATCGTCAGATGCTGAAAGCGCGCAAGGCGGCTGGGTAGCAGTCTTCTTGCCGGCGCGTCAGCGTCACGACGAAGACGAGGACCTGTCCGGCCCAGGCCGCAAATGCAAGCTGGCAAGACCCATCGCCCTTGATGGTCCGACGCAGGCTCTACGTCATATGATTTTTGGAGGCCTCGCCTCGGGATCGAACCGAGGCTTCAGAGATTTGCCGTCTCCAGCGTAGCCGCTCCGCCACGAGGCCATGACTAGCGAACTAACCGATAATATTTGCGCAAGCGTTAAGACCGAAGAGTCGTTTGTAGACATGTCGCCGATTGCCGCTTTGGTTGGCTCGCGCCATGGCAGCACTGACGACTGCCGATTAGGCGCCTGATATGAACTCGCCGAGCCCGTGAGCCCGCCCTCCGGCGGCCGCTTCGCACCACCGGAGGACCAGCCACTTTTCCTCTTGAACAGCCTCTGGATCTGGCCTAGCTTGGGTTGAGAAAAGGTTTTTCCAAACATTTCCGAGCGGGCTCGGCCATTGGCCGGGTCATTCCGGCCTGTAAGAGAAAACCTTTTCCCAATCGGGATTTTCGCCGCAATGGCATTGGACGATCAGCCAGCCTTTCCCAAGCCCGTCACCTTGCGTGACGTGGCGGCCGAGGCTGGCGTCAGCGTCGCCACCGCCTCGAAGGCGCTCAACGACCAGGGCCGCATGACCGCCGAGACCCGCGAGCGCATTCGCGAGACCGCGCAGCGCCTCGGCTTTCGGCCAAACAGCCTGGCGCAGAGTCTGCTGCGGCGACGCTCCTTCACCGTCGGCCTGCTCACCAACGATACCTATGGCCGCTTCTCGCTGCCGCTGATGTCGGGCATTTCCGACGCGCTGGTCGACGCCGGCGTCTCGGTGTTCCTGTGCAATGTCGAGGAGGATCCGCGTCTCGGCCAGCTCCATGTCGAGGCCATGCTCGACAAGCGCGTCGACGGCATCATCGCCACCGGCAAGCGCATCGACCGTCATCTGCCGGTCGACCTGTCTAATCTGCGCATTCCGGTGATCTATGCCTTCACCCAGCCCGATCCCGACGCCGTCGCCTTCGTCTCCGACGACGCTGGCGGCGCGCGGCTGGCGGTGGAGCATTTCTGTCGGCTCGGCCGCTGGCGCATCGCCCATGTCTCGGGACCGGCGAGCTTTGCCGTGGTGCACGCCAGGGCGCAGGCCTATCGCGATGTTCTGACCGAGAACGGCCTGTGGGTCACCGAGCCGCTGCTCGGCTCGTGGTCGGAGGCCTGGGGACACGAAGCCGTGGCGAGGCTGTTCGACGGCGCGGACGACGACGCAAGCGAAAGACCGGACGCCGTCTTCTGCGGCAACGACCAGATCGCGCGCGGCGTCATCGATGCCTTGCGCGAACGCGGTCTCGACGTGCCCGGCGATGTCGGCGTCATCGGTTTCGACAATTGGGAGATCGTGGCCGAAGCGACGCGCCCGCCGCTGACCTCGGTCGACATGAACCTGGCTGCGCTCGGCCGCGAAGCGGGGCTGACCTTGCTTTCCCTGGTCGGCGGCAAGCCCGCCGCGCCAGGCATCCGGAAACTGCCGTGCCGGCTGGTGGTGCGTCAGTCCTGCGGCCGCCTGCCGGACGGCTGAAGAACCAAACGCCGCAATCGGCGGCAAGCCGCGCATCGCGGCCAAAACGTGGAGGAGGAGAATATGAGGACTTTGATTGCCAAGCTGGCCTTGACGGCCGCCGTACTCGGCTGCGGGCTGCAATTTGCCGCCGCCGAGACCGCCAACATCTGGGTGCGCGCCGACGGCTCGAACTTCATGCCGCGCATCGTCGATGCCTACAACAAGGGCCACACCAACCAGATCAAGCTCGACATCATCCCCAACGCCGAGATCATTCCGAAATACGGTGCTGCCGCCGCCGGCGGCACGGCGCCCGACGCGCTGTCGCTCGACCTGATCTACACGCCCTCCTTTGCTGCCGCCGGTCAGTTGGAGGACATCACCGACTGGGCCAAGTCGCTCCCCTATTTCGCCAGCCTGTCGCCGGCTCATGTGAAGACCGGCACGTACAAGGACCGCATCTACGGCCTGCCCTTCTCCGCCGACGCCTCGGTGCTGATCTGGAACAAGAAGCTGTTCAAGCAGGCCGGCCTCGACCCCGAAAAGGGCCCGGCCAATTGGGCCGAGATCGAAGCCGACGCCGAAAAAGTCAATGCGCTCGGCGGCAACATCAAGGGCTTCTACTTCTCCGGCAATTGCGGCGGCTGCAACATCTTCACCTTCACGCCGCTGGTCTGGGCCTCGGGCGGCGATATTCTCTCACAGGACGGCTCCAAGGCGACGCTGGACAGCCCGCAGCTGCGTGGCGCCATCGATCTCTACCGCTCGATGGTCAAGAAGGGCCTGGTGCCGGAAGGCGCCCAGACCGACACCGGCGCCAATTTCTTCGCCGCCTTCGCCGGCGGCAACATCGGCATCTCGCCTTCGGGCGCCTTCGCCATCGGCGCGCTCAACACCCAGTATCCCGACATCGACTACGGCATCACCTTCCTGCCGGGCAAGGATGGCGGCTGGTCGTCCTTTGCCGGCGGCGACAATTTCGTCGTCACCAAGGGCACCAAGAAGATCGATGTGGTGAAGGAGTTCCTCGACTTCGCCTATTCGCTGGAGGGCCAGACGATCCTGGCCAAATATGGCAGCCTGCCGGTGCGCGGCGACATCGCCAAGGACGCGCTCAAGGACCTCGACCCGCGCTACCAGGTCGCAGCCGAGGCCATGGCCAAGGGCAAGACGCCCTATTCGGTGGTGTTCAACGACCTGATCAACTCCGCCAACGGCCCGTGGACGCAGATGGTCAACGAGGTGTTCTTCGGCGACGACGTCGACGGCGCCATCGCCAATGCGCAGGAGACCATGCAGTCGATCATAGACCAGGCGCCGCAGAAATAGGCGCCTGCCGGCCGCCCGCCTGTCTCCCTGAGCGGGTGGCCGGATACTGTTTGGTTCAGATACAGGGCTATCGCGTTGAGAAGACTCACTAGCATCGACAGCTTGGGACCTAGCGCACTTCGCCTCCCCTTCTCCCCTTGTGGGGTGAGAAGCGGTCCGCGCAGCGGACGAAAAGCCAACTGCTTGGCTTTTCGAGCTTCGAACGCCCTGAGCCTGCGAAGGGCCGGGTGGTGGCCGATCCACTCTGCCGGGTCCCCGCTGCTTCGCAGCGTCCCGGTGTTCGCCGGCCTTTCATCGTGCCACTGGCACGATGAATTCGCCTCCGGCGAACCGGCCGCTCACCCCACAAGGGGAGAAGGAAAAGCGGGCCAGCCATGACCACCATCACAGCAACCACCGCCCCGCCCCGCGCCCGAAAACTCGTCGGTGCCGGTCGCCGGCAATGGATCGGTCTCATCTACGTCGCGCCGGCCGTGGCGCTGGTCATGGTGTTCTTCGTCATCCCGCTCGGCATGACGGCGTGGATGTCGCTGCACAACTGGCCCCTGATGGGCGGGCACTCCTTCATCGGCCTCGACAATTACGTCGCGATCCTGCGCGACACCAGGTTCTGGAATGCGCTGAAATTCACCGGCTATTACACGGTGATCGTCACCATCGCGATCTTCGCCGTCGCCTTTCCGCTGGCCATCTTCATCGAACGGCCGCGCCCGCTGACCAATCTCTACCGCACCGCCTTCTTCATGCCGGCGGTGGTCGGTTTCGCCTCTGCGAGCCTGCTCTGGTCATGGCTGCTCAACGTCGATTCCGGCCTGTTCAGCCCGGCCGCCTACAACCTCGGCCTGATCGACAGGAAATTCAACCTTCTGGCCACCTTCCAGCCGGCCTTCTGGTCGATCATCGCCATGGTGGTGTGGAAGGTCGCCGGCTTCACCATGATCATCCTGATGACCGGCCTGCAATCGATCCCGCAGGATTTGCAGGAGGCCGCCGTCATCGACGGCGCCGGCCCGTTCGCGAGGTTCCGGGCCATCACCTTGCCGCTGATGCGCCGCACGCTGGCGCTGGCGCTGATCCTGTCGGTGGCCGGCTCGGTCCTCGCCTTCGACCAGTTCTACATCATCCTGCGCGGCGGCCCGCGCAACCAGACGCTGACGGCGGTGTACTGGATTTTCAACCAGTCCTTCGTGTCGTTCAAGCTCGGCTATGGCGCGGCGCTCTCCATGGTGCTGCTGGTGATCCTGGTGGCGCTCAGCCTGGTGCAGCTCTGGCTGCTGAGGAAGCCCGAGGGCCTCGACTGATGGCGCAGGCAATGTCCGCTCAAGGCAAGCTCGCCGCCAGCGTCGTCAGGCACTCCACCGGCATCATCGCCTCGGTGCTGTTCGTGGCGCCGATCGTGTGGACCGCGCTGTCGGCCTTCAAGCCGGCGCAGGAGGCGCGCCAGCCGCCGTTGCCGCCCTGGCCGACGACAGGCTTCTCGCTGGAAAACTACGCCACGCTCAACACGTTCGGCGACGGGCTCTGGGTCTCGGCGCAGAACAGCATCTACGTCTCTGTCATGACGGTGCTGGTCTCCGTCGTTGTCTCCGTGCTCGCCGGCTACGGTTTCTCGCGCTTCCGATTTCCTCTCAAGGACCTGTTCTTCGTCCTCATCCTGTCGACGATCATGATTCCATTCCAGTCGATCCTGACGCCGATCTTCCTGGTGCTCACCAAGCTTGGCCTGCACAACACGCTGACCGGGCTGGTCGGCGTCTATGTGACGCTGCAATTGCCGTTCTCGATCTTCATGATGCGCAACGCCTTCGACGCGGTGCCGCGCGAGATCGAGGAGGCCGCGCGCATGGACGGCGCCGGAAACCCCACCATGCTGTTGAAGGTGATGCTGCCGCTGGTCTGGCCGGGCGTCGTCACCATCGCGCTGTTCGCCTTTCTCGGCGCCTGGAACGAGTTCCTCGCCGCTTTGGTGCTGATGACCGACCAGTCCAAGTTCACGCTGCCGGTGATGATGACCGCACTCCAGTCCGGCCGCTTCGGCGCCATCGACTGGGGCGCGGTGCAGGCGGGCGTCACCGTGATGATGGTGCCGTGCCTGATCCTGTTCCTGGCTTTGCAGCGCTTCTACATCCGCGGCCTGATGGCCGGGGCCGTCAAGTAATCGACCGAATGGAGTAAGTTCATGACCGCATCGTCTTCCGCCAGGCCTGCCAGCGCCTCCAGGCCCAAACTCGCCTTCCGGCCGCTACCAGTGCCGCAGGTCGACGTGCACGGCTTCTGGGGCGACCGTGCCGATGCCGTCGCCGCGCGCACCGCCGATATCCTCTACGACCGCTGCGTCGAGGCGGGCATGCTGGAGCAGATCGATCCGGACCGGCCCTCGCCCGGCGTCGTCATCCCGTTCCATTCCCCATCGCCCGACGAGGCGGCTTCCCCCGGCTTCACCGGCTCGACGGTGACGACGCAGATGTTCTGGGACTCCGATTGGGGCAAGACGATCGAGACGGCGGCCTATTCGCTCTACCGCGCCAAGAACCCGGAGCTGGAGAAGAAGATCGACGCCGTCATCGACCTCTACGAAAAGCTGCAGCAGCCGGACGGCTATCTCTCGAGCTGGTACCAGCGCATCCAACCCGGCCTGCGCTGGACCAATCTGCGCGATTGCCACGAGCTCTATTGCGCCGGCCACCTGATCGAGGGCGCCGTCGCCTATTACCAGGCGACCGGCAAGCGCAAGCTGCTCGACGTCATGTGCCGCTATGCCGACCATATCGCCTCGGTGCTCGGGCCCGAGCCGCGCAAGAAGAAAGGCTATTGCGGCCATGAGGAGATCGAGCTGGCGCTGGTGAAGCTCGCGCGCGTGACTGGCGAGAACAAATACATGGAGCTGGCGAAATACTTCATCGACCAGCGCGGCCAGCAACCGCATTATTTCGACGAGGAGGCGCGCGCCCGCGGCACCGATCCCAAGGCCTATCATTTCAAGACCTACGAATACAGCCAGTCGCACATTCCGGTGCGCGAGCAGGACAAGGTCGTCGGTCATGCGGTCAGGGCGATGTATCTCTATTCCGGCATGGCCGACATCGCCACCGAATATGGCGACGACAGCTTGCGGGTGGCGCTCGACCGGCTGTGGGACGATCTCACCAGCAAGAACCTCTACATCACCGGCGGGCTCGGGCCGTCGGCGCACAATGAGGGCTTTACCAGCGATTTCGACCTGCCCAATGAGAGCGCCTACGCCGAGACCTGTGCCGCCGTCGGCCTGGTGTTCTGGGCCAGCCGCATGCTCGGCATGGGGCCGAACGCCCGCTACGCCGATATCATGGAGCGGGCGCTCTACAACGGCTCGATCTCGGGCCTGTCGCTCGACGGCTCGCTGTTCTTCTACGAAAACCCGCTGGAAAGCCGGGGCCGGCACAACAGATGGAAATGGCACCGCTGCCCGTGCTGCCCGCCCAATATCGGGCGCATGGTGGCCTCCATCGGCAGCTATTTCTACAGCCTGGCGGACGACGCGCTTGCCGTCCATCTCTATGGCGATTCCACCGCTCGTTTCGACATAGCGGGCGTGCCGGTGGCACTGACGCAGGCGAGCCGCTACCCCTGGGACGGCGCGGTCGCCATCACCATCGAGCCGCAGGCGCCGGTCGCGTTCACCCTGCATCTGCGCGTGCCGGCATGGAGCGCCGGCGCGGCGCTCAAGGTCAATGGCGAGACGGTGAAGCTCGAGGACGTCACCAGCGATGGCTACGCGGCGATCCGGCGCACATGGAAGAAGGGCGATAGCGTCCGCCTCGATCTCGAAATGCCGATCGAACGGCTCTACGCCAACCCGCAGGTGCGCCAGGACGCCGGCCGCGTCGCGCTGTCGCGTGGCCCGCTGATCTACTGCGTCGAGGCGACCGACAATGACGGCAGCCTGCACCGCATCGCATTGCCGCGCACCGCAAGCATCGAGGCGCATGACGAGCCGGACCTGCTGGGCGGCGTGGTGGCGCTTTCGACCACAGCGCTGGCCGACACCGATGAGGGCTGGCAAAACGGGCTTTACCGCACCGACCCGCCCGCTGCCAGACAGACGCGGCTGACCGCCATCCCCTATTTCGCCTGGGACAACCGCGAGCCCGGCGAGATGCTGGTGTGGCTGAGGGACGGATGAGGCCAGAAGGGCGCGAAGGAGGCGACAGGCTTCGTTCTGCCCGCCGCATTCTTCGATGCCAGTCACACGGAGCCTATCGCCGGGCCTTTGACTTGTTCAGAGCCACGGCGGCGTGGATAAGCGCCTTGAACGCTTCCTCGTCGACCTCCTCGCCTTCTTGGAAATCGATGGCGCGCCTGGTGTTTCCTTCCAGGCTGGAGTTGAACAGGCGCGACGGATCGGGCAGCGCCGCACCCTTGGCGAAGGTCAGCTTGACGACGTTCTTGTAGGTCTCGCCGGTGCAGATCATTCCGGCATGCTCCCACACCGGGACCCCGCGCCATTTCCACTCCTCCACGATCTCGGGGTCGGCCTGCCGGATCAGGCCGCGCAGCCGGCTCAGCATCTCGCCCCGCCAGTCGCCGAGTTCCTCGATCCTGCCGTCTATGAGCTGCGAAGGAGACCTGCCTTCTGGCGACCCGCTCTTCGTCATGTCCGTTCTCCTTCAGGCTTGAGGGCGGTCACCGCCCCGTCCGCCCGATCATAGGCGCTCTGTCGCGGGCGGCAAATCCGGGCCCGGCGTACAAATCTCACATTCGTTCGCCGGGCAATCGGCTCGCCTGTTTCACCCACTCGGTGAACTGGGCCTCGTCGAACTGGTCGTCCTCATGAATGTCAAGGTAACGCGTGTCCTTGCTTTTGGACTGGCCAGGCGGCACCGGGTCCAGCGACATGCCGCGGAAGAAGGCTACCTTTATGTATTTCGTGAAGCAATGAAAGCTGAGGAACCAGCCCTCGCCTTCCACGCCATAGAAGGGCGAGTTCCATTTGACGGCCTTGCGCACATCAGGCACGGCACGCTCGATGAGCGCGTCGAGGCGGCCGCCGACCTCGCTCTTCCAGTCCGGCATGGCTGCGATATAGGCCTGCACGGGGGCGTTGCCTTCGCCCTTGGCGATCTGCGGGTTGCCGCCAGAAAGCAGGACCGGACCGGCGGTTGCTGGCCTGGCGGCGCCTTTAGCTGATTGCCCCTGCCTCTTCGCCATCCATCCCGTCCTTACTGGCTCGCGCGCTGCCGCCCGTTAAGCCGCTTGGCGGCGTATGGCAGCACGAACATGTAGAGGCCGCTGAACAGCAGCAGGAAAAGCGGCAGCAGCGGCGAATATACCACCCAGGCAGGCGGCTGTCCCAAGCCCATGGCGACGAAGTTGGCGAGGACGGTCCCCGTGAAAATGATCGATAGCCAGCGATGCGTTTGCCGGACCCATTTGTTCCAATCCATGATACCTCCTCTTGGAAATAAACGAACGCCTGCCTTACCAGCGCGCCAGCTGCGTGATCTGGATGAGGTTGCCGCAGCTGTCGTTGAGCTGCGCAACTGTCGAGCCGGTCACTTCGGTCGGCGCCATGGCGAAGGCCCCGCCCCGCGCCTTGATGCGCTCGTGATCGGCCTTGATGTCGTCGGTGAAGAGCATCAGCGCCGGCTGGCCCTGCTTGAACAGGGCCTGCTGGTAGGCCTTGGCCGCGGGGTTGTCGTTCAGCGCAAGCTGCAGCTCGGTTCCCTCAGGCTCGTCCGGCGAGGCCACGGTCAGCCAGCGAAACGGACCGTTGCTGAAATCGGCCTTCTTGGTGAAGCCCAGCACGTCGGTGTAGAAGGCAAGTGCCTTCTCCTGGTCGTCCACATAGACGCGGGTCAATTTGATCTTCATCGCATATCCTCCATAGGTTCGTTTGCTCCGGGCTGCCCTCGAACAGTCTTGCGATGACCGTGCCGACCGACCTCAGTCCGTCCGTGCCAGGAGCTCTTCCAGCTTCTCCAGGAATTTCGGCCATCCCATCTTGGCGCCGCCGTAGGCCCGCCTCTGCTCGGGCCGGAAACCGGACTGCTCCATGCGCAGATGGGTCCCGGCGGGCGTCGGGGTGAGCGTGAAGGTCACCACGCTCCTGAGATCGAAGGCCGGGTCCTGGTGCGCGAGGTTCCAGGTGTAGGACAGCGTCTTGTGCGGCTCGACGGCAAGCACCTCGCAATCCAGCACGCCGCCCCAGGCGGTGCTGAGGTTGAAGCGATGGCCCACGACCGGATTTAAATCGTTCTTCATCAGCCACTCCTCAATCAGATGCGGTTGCGTCAGTGCGCGCCAGAGTTTTTCCGGCGGATGCGAAATCTGCCGCTCGACGACGACAGTGCGGGTGTCGGCGGCACTGTCGTTCACTGGTCCATCCTTTTGAGCAGATCCTCGAGATCGTCGAACCGGCTTTCCCAGAACCCGGCCATCTCACGCGTCCAGTCCATCAGCGGCGCCAGCGCGCCGAGCTGCGCGCTGTAATGCGTCTGGCGGCCTTCATGGCGGTCGCGCACCAGCCCGGCCTGCTTCAGCACGCCCAGATGCTTCGACACGGCCGGCTGCGAGACCCCCGACTGGATCGTCAGCGCTCCCACCGTCTGCTCTCCCTGGCGGCACAGCCGTTCGAAGATGGCGCGCCGCGTCGGGTCGGCGAGCGTCCTGAAGAGCGCATCATGAGCATCCGGCATTTAATCGATAACCCGTTGGCTATTGATCAACATATAACCGTCGGGATATGTATTCGTCAAGCGGAAGATTTGGAGTGGCGGGAAAGCGTCCGGAACTTCCGGGTCGCGCTGCGCTGGAAACGCCGATCGCTAAACCGGGGCGTGGACGCGGTTGATCTCCTCGGCCACTAATGCCTGCAACTGCCACAGGTTGCGATCGCGAATGCCGCAGGCGTCGAGGTGGCGGATGGTCTCGAACAGATATTGCGCGCCCGAGCCCCAATGGCCGGCGGCCCGGGCCAGCGTCGCCGCGATCGCCCGTTTGTCCAGCCTGCCGACATAGCGCGCATTGGCGGGATCGACGACGAAGCCGAGCGCGCGGCACATGCCGCCCTCGGTCCTGACCCGCAGCCAGCGCGGCACGTTGACGGCGGGCAGGATGGTCATCTCGCGGCGCAGCAGCGCCTCGAGATTGTCGGCAACCGGCTCCGCGATCTCGAACACCATGCCCTGGCATTGGCCACGACGGTCGAGCGCCATCATCAGGCCGGGCTGCTCGATCGTGCCGCGAAACCGCTGCACGGTGAAGCAGAAAGAGCGGTGCCAGCCAGTCGCCACCGCGCGCTCGCTTCCCCTCACCTCGCCCGCCGGCTTCCACAGCAGCGAGCCATAGGCGAACAGTTTCAGCGGCCCGGCCGGCGCATCGGCCAGGATTTCGTCGCTGAAACGCGCATAGTCGGCATCGGTCATGTAGACCATACCCGGCGTCGGCCCGGCATCCTCGACCGCGCGCAAGGTGCGGGCGACCAGCGCCTCCGTCAGCGCCATCGCCGCGGTTCGCGACGTGGACTGTGAACGTGCGGCGGATATCGGACTGTTCATCTTCGTACTCCAGCCTTGCCGCCATGTTGCCCAAGGCAAAGGGATTCTCAAGAGCCAGAGCCACTCGGACGCTGACTCAGAAGCTGAGCGGACCTGCCCAAGCGTTTGAAAAGCCTCGGCGCACCGCCGTCGCGACAGAAGTGGCCGCAAGTCCGCCTGGGTCGGCGCCATCCGCCGTCGGCGGAACGAGATCGCCTTCCACGCGTTTCATTGGGTTGGGAGGGAACTATGAACGATGCGCCGGCAACGCCCATCGGCAGGACGCTTTCGCCCAGCGAAATGGTCACCGTGATGTCGCATTTCCATCGCGCCGAGATTGCGCGCATGGCGGGATGGCGCGACCGTATCGACAGGACCAGCAATTGGGCGATCACCGTCGTGGCCGCGATGCTGTCGGTGTCGCTGTCGACGGCCAGTGCCCATCACGGCGTGCTGCTGTTCGCCATGCTGCTGGTGCTGCTGTTGCTGTGGATCGAGGCACGGCGCTACCGCTTCTTCGACGTCTACCGCGCCCGCGTGCGCCAGTTCGAGCGCCACTATTTCGCGCAGATCTTCTCGCCGCAGCCGGACTTCGCCTCGGACTGGCTGCTGATCGTCGGCGAAAGCCTGCGCACGCCGAAATTCCTGGTCTCGCAGCGGGTGGCGCTGGCGCGCCGTTTGCGCCGCAACTACATCCATATGATGCTGATCCTGCTGCTCGCCTGGATCCTCAAACTATCGACGCCGAGCCTGCTCGATCGGGCCGCGCCGGTGGGTTTCGTCGGCACATTGCGCGAGGCCGTCAGCGCCGCCGCCCTGGGTCCCGTGCCCGGCCTGGTCATCGTCACGCTGGTCGCCATCCTCTTTGCCGGCCTGCTGGCCGTCGCCTTACTGACGCCCGACGACAACGGCGAACTCTCCTTCGGAGACGTGCATGTCTAGTCCGCGATGGACAAAAACGCTTTGCGAACAACCGGGTGAGGCGCCATCCTGAATCAAACCGCGAATGAGCGCCTGCGTGCCGGCTTGGAAAATAGCCGCATGGATGCCATCTAGAGGGACAGATCCGGTCCTCGGGCGGCCGGCCACGGAGCATCGAAACAAGTGACGCAGCGAAGCGGCAGCGCCGACCTGCCGCTGCATGGCGGACGGGTCCCGAAATGGCTGGGCGACCGCATGACGCGGCTCGGCGCGGTGCTGTGCCAGGCGATCGTCCACCATTATGGCCGCGACGAGCTGCTGCGCCGGCTGGCGCATCCCTTCTGGTTCCAGTCCTTCGGTGCGGTGATGGGCATGGACTGGCATTCGTCCGGAATCACCACCAGCGTCATCGGCGCGCTGAAGCGCGGGCTGACGCCGCTGTCGGGCGAGCTCGGCATCCATGTCTGCGGCGGACGCGGCGCTCATTCGCGCAAGACGCCGCATGAGCTGGAGATGATCGGCGAACGCGTGGGCTTCGACGGCGCGGCCCTTGCCACGGCCAGCCGCCTGGTCGCCAAGGTCGACAGCGCCGCCGTGCAGGACGGTTTCGACCTCTATCTGCACGGCTTCATCGTCACCGACGACAGCCGCTGGGTGGTCGTCCAGCAAGGCATGAACGGCGACAGAAGGCAGGCGCGCCGTTACCACTGGTTGTCGGAAGGGTTGAAGAGTTTCGTCGACCAGCCGCACGCGGCCATCGAGGGCGAGCGGCAGGGCGAGATCGTCAACCTCACCGACCATCGCGCCGAGGCCTCGCGCAGCGGCCAGCTCGATCTTCTGCGCCAGCTTGGTCCCGACCGGATCGTGCGCGAATTCGCCGCCATCGAGCCCGCGACGGCTTCGGCAAAGCGCGACAGTGCACAACCAATGCTGCCCAATCTGGTCATGCCGGCGCACCATGACGTGCGCGAAAGCGACATCGTCATGCGCCGGCTGCACGGCAACATCTCCGCCGCCATCGAGAGCGGCCCGACGGACTTTCCCGAATTGCTGCTGGTTCCGGGCGTCGGCGCCCGCACCGTGCGGGCGCTGGCGATGGTGGCGGAGGTGGTGCATGGCGCCCCGTGCCGCTTTTCCGACCCGGCGCGCTTCTCGCTGGCGCATGGCGGCAAGGACCGGCATCCCTTTCCGGTGCCGCTGAAGGTCTATGACGAAACCATCGCCGTCATGAAGTCGGCAGTCGCCAAGGCCAAGCTCGGCCGCGAGGAGGAGCTAGCCGCCTTGCAGCGGCTCGACGGCCAGGCGCGGCGACTGGAGCGCTACGTCACCGGCCCGAGCCTGAAGGAGATCGTCGCCGGCGAGTTCGACCAGTCGCATCTGCTCGGCGGCCGCAGCGTCTTCGGCCCGGAGCCGCCGCCTGAAGGTGCTTTGCCGGGCGGCGCCAAGAAGTCGGGCTAGATCGCCGATCGCGGCCGCTACGCCGACAATTGGCGAAGCAATCCGCGGGCGGCGCCCAGCCGGTATGGGCCTTTCTCCCCGTCACTATACGGGGAGAAGAGGGCTGTCTTTTATGTCGGCACTTACCCCAACAGATCGGCCGGAACAGATTGGCCCGACCCGCCGCAACCTTGCGCGGCATTGCACGTTTATGCGCAGCGGACTTGATCCGCGTTGAGGGGTTGGATGATTAGGCACTGGCCGCAAACGAGATTTCTTCCTGCCATTCTCATCCCTTCCGCCGTCCTTGCCTCAGCAGGCCCGGCCTGGGCCGCCCAGGCAAGCAGCCACGCAGCGGGCATGGGCGGCTCGGCGGAGGGCGTTTTCGTCGCCGAGATCGTGCTTCTGCTTCTGGTCGGCCGTGGCCTGGGCGAAATCTTCCAGCGCTACGGCCAGCCGGCGATCATGGGCCAGCTGATCGGCGGCATCCTGCTCGGGCCTTCGCTGTTCGGCTGGCTCTGGCCCGGCGCGCAGCAGCTGATCTTCTCGACCGACCCCGCGCAGAAGAGCATGATCGAGGCGGTCTCCCAGCTCGGCGTCCTGCTGCTCCTGCTGCTCACCGGCATGGAGACGGACCTGCGCCTGGTGCGCCGGGTGGGCGCGGCGTGTTTTTCGATCTCGGTCACCGGCGTCGTCGTGCCCTTTGCCTGCGGTTTCGCGCTGGCGCAGTTCCTGCCAGACACGCTGCTGCCCGACCCCAGCGAGCGCGTCGTCGCCGGGCTTTTCCTGGGCACGGCCCTGTCGATCTCCTCGGTCAAGATCGTCGCCATGGTGGTGCGCGAGATGAACTTCATGCGCCGCAATCTCGGCCAGGTCATCATCTCCTCGGCCATCATCGAGGACACGATCGGCTGGCTGATCATCGCCGTCACCTTCGGCATCGCCACCAATGGCAGCCTCCAAATCGTGCCGCTGGTGGTAACGGTGGCCGAAGTGGCGCTGTTCATGGTGTTCTCCTTCACCATCGGGCGCCGGCTGGTGTTCACGCTGATCCGCTGGAGCAACGATTCCTTCCGCAGCGAATACGCCGTCATATCGGTCATCCTGATCATCATGGGCGTGATGGCGCTGATCACCAATCTGATCGGCGTCCATACCGTGCTCGGCGCCTTCGTCGCCGGCATACTGGTCGGCGAATCGCCGATCCTGTCCAGCCACATCGAGAGCCAGTTGCGCGGCGTCATCACCGCGCTCTTCATGCCGATCTTCTTTGGCATGGCCGGGCTTTCGGCCGACCTCACCGTGCTTGCCGACCCGACGCTGGCGCTGCTGACGCTGGCGCTGGTGCTCATCGCCAGCATCGGCAAGTTCGGCGGCGCCTTCATCGGCGGCCGCTTCGCCGGCATGACGCTGAAGGAGGCGACCGCCGTCGGCAGCGCCATGAACGCGCGCGGCTCGACCGAGGTCATCGTCGCCTCGATCGGCCTGTCGATGAACATCCTCTCCCACAATCTGTTCACCATGATCGTCACCATGGCTGTCATCACCACCCTCGCCATGCCGCCCATGCTGCGCTGGGCGCTCGGCCGGCTGCCCGTCGAAGACGCCGAGAAGCAGCGCGTCGACCGCGAGCTGCTCGACGAGCGCGGCTTCGTCTCCAAGCTGGAGCGGCTGCTGCTGCTGGTCGACGACAGCCCGGTCGGCAAGTTCACCGCCTATCTCGCCGGCCTGGTCGGCGGCGGCAGCGGCATGCCGACCACGCTTCTCCACCTCAAGGACGGCAAGCTTGCCGGCCCGGCCCGCGACAAGGGCCCGGAGCGCGCGCTGAAAGAGGTCAAGAAGGGTGCCGCCAGAAGCGCCAAGGCGGTGAGCAAGGCCGAGGACACGCCGGTCGAGAAGGTGCATCTCACCGCCCGCAGCGAACGCGAAGCGACCGCACGGACGATCGCCGAGGAGGCGCGCAAGGGCTATGGCCTGCTGCTGGTCGGGCTCGAGGCCATGTTGACCGAGAAGGGATCATTCACCGAAGCGCTGAACGACATGACCAGCGGCTTCGACGGTCCGCTCTGCCTGGTGCTGAACGGTGCCGGCGCCGGGGGCAAGATGCCGGTGCTGCGCGCCGGAACCACCATCCTCGTTCCCGTCAACGGCACGGAAGTGTCGCGCCGCGCCGCCGATTTCGCCCTGGCGCTGGCACGGCCGCACCGGGCGCGGGTCAAGGTGCTCTATGTCTCGCAGGCGCGCAAAGGCGCCTGGCAAGGCACCGTTTCGCACCGCCGCGAGGAGGCGGTGCTCAAGGACGTCGTCGACCTCGCCGACCGCTACGGCGTCGCCGTCGACACCGCCATCCGCGCCCGCGCCACGCCCGACAAGGCGATCGCCAGGGAAGTGGCCAAGGGGGCGGCGATGGTGGTGATGGGCGTCACGCAGCGGCCGGGCGAGGAACTGTTCTTCGGCGACACCGCCATGGCGGTGCTGGCCGCCGTCCCCTGCCCGGTCGTGCTCGTGGCAAGCGACCGCATCCGCGCCGAAGTAAGGCCCGAGGCCGCGGCCGAAACCGGCGCCTGATGGCGGAGCCTAGAGGCCGAAGAACTGCCAGCCGATCATATAGCCCAGCGCGACCACGGCCAGCGGGAACAAGGCCGGCGCGATCTTGCCGAGGACCGAGCCTTGCTGCTCCTTTGGCGGCATATAGCGTGCATTGCCGAGATTCTTGGTCATTGCGTACCCCCGCGCGAACCAGTTCATTAGCAGATGCTTATTAACAGCACGGCCGAATTAACGGTTCGCGAAGAAATTCGCTCGAAAGCCGGCCATTTGAGCGGAGGGCTGGCGAATGCGGCTTGGCTCAGTCTCGTTCTCGGAACCGGGTTTGCCTGGGGCCTCGCGCAGCGCCGCAGCTTCGGCCGTCGCGGCGGAGCGCTATGTCCGGCAAACCGCCATGACGAAGAACTCGCGGTAGCAGAAGTCCGGATCGTCGAGCAGGCGATCCGGCCGCTGCTTCAGATCCTGCCAATAGGCCTGGTCGGCATCAGGCAGGGCATAGCCCGGCGCGACGCTTGCAAAATAGGCCAGCAGGTCGCGAACATAGTCGCGCGTGAAGCGAGGCGCCGGCGCCCAGCGCTCGACCAGCCAGCCCTTGCGGCTGACGACCTCCAGGCCCGCCTGGCGCAGGCGCGCCGGAAGGGTCGAACCGCAATCGGTGCCGAGCACGCCCCGGTCGCGAAATCCCTGCAGCCTGGCCGCCATGAAGCGCGCCAGCAGCGCCCGGTCCATCGGCAGGATCTGCAGGATGGTCGAATCGAAGTCCTTGACCGCGAAGATGCCGCCCGGCTTCAGCACGCGCCTGGCCTCGCCGACGGCAAGCGCGAACTCGGCCGGCGTCAGATACTGCATGACATTGCCGGACCAGACGCAATCGAACGATGCGTCGGCGAACGGCAGCGACAGGATGCTGCCGACATGCGTGGCAATCTCCGGCGGCTCGGACAGCGTGCCCGCGAGCGCCTCGACCCGGGCGATGTTTTCGGGCGCGAGGTCGAGCGCGGCGATGAAGCCGGAGGGGCCGACGGCGCTGGCGATGAGCGGCAGGAAGCCGCCGCTGCCACAACCGGCATCGAGCACGCGCCAGCCCGGGCGGATGCCTGCATCGAGCAAGGCCGCCTCATATTCAGGCCGCGACGATTCGAAATGAAGGTCGAGCCAACCGGCCTCGCTCGCTTCGTGGCCGGTGGACGTTTGGTTCCTGGCAGACAAATGATTACCCCCCGTTATGACCCGGCAGGATAGAAGCGCACCGAGCGGCGGCACGCAATGGCCTGCGAATTTGGGTGGACCCACCGCCAGCCATTGCCCCTCGTCGTTTGAGGATTGATGGACAAGATGCGCAGCTTGTCGGTCGTTCAGTTGATCGCGGCCTCGCTCCACAAGCGGACGTCCGATCGATGTATGGCAGCGGTCTACTTACGTCGGAAATTTCAGGCGCGTTTGTGCCGCAAACGTATTCGAGACTCCACAGCTACAGCAGTACGACCATCGAAGCGCCTACTGATACGCATGTGGAGAAAATGCTTGACTCTGGCTATGTTTGGCCGAGCTTACTCAGCACAGCTCAGATCGCCGAATAGGCCTATGTCGCGCACGATCATCGCCACGCGGGCCGCACCAACGGCACCACCTTCCTACAGCCAAGCCGTCAAGGCCGCAGGATTGGTTTTCGTGTCCGGAACTGCGCCCGTTGATCCGTCAACCCGGCAACTCGTGAAGGGCCCGGTTCAGGCCCAGGTCGCGCAATGCCTTCGCAACATCTCCGCTATCCTGGAGGCTGCGGGTAGCAGTTTGGAAAAGGCGGTCAGTGCAACGCTGATTGTGGCCGACGAGGAAGACTTCGCGGGTGCCAATGAGGAGTGGCTTAAGTGGTTTCCCAGCAACCCACCCGCTCGACAGGGAGCGAAGATGCCGGTCCGCATTCCGGATATGAAAGTCTCGATAGCAATGATCGCCGAGGCGTGAGTCCTCTTCGCTTCATCTCGGCCGTTCGCTGCACTCCTACTTCATCCTAAGAGCTGCCGTTCGTTCGCGGGCTGCGTTGGACGCGCGCAGAAGCGCATCACCTCGTCAATCTTTGTCCACATAACTTAGGAGCTGGTGTCACGGCGGTAGAGGTTGATACGGATCGCATCACCAAAGAACGTTTCGCCCCAGGACGAAATGATGTTGCGCTCATCGAGCCACTTCACAAATTCGACGTTGATGTCTGTTTTGTCGATCCTCGGGCTATGATAGCCGGTCTTGATCTCGGAGAATGGTTCCGGGAGAGCGGCGAGGATCTCGCGTACATCACCGTCGCCCAAGACTTTCTGGCACTTGTTGAACAATGAAATCTGGACCGGGATCGGTGCCGAGTTCAGGATGACCGCGCGCGCGGCTTCGACACCCAGGGCGCTCACGTCCGCCCCAGTCCTCTCCAAGATCGCGCCCACTTTGCCCGCCCGAGATTGCAGGCCACCGAGCAAGGTGAGATCCATTGACCGGATGATCGCCAGTTTACGGGCGTCACCGATATTCTCGCCTAGGAGCAACTCACGGAAATCGTCTTCGAGGGCGAACATCGCCTCGTTTTGTAAATATGCATCAATGTTTTCGACCACGAATAGGACTTGGAGGTCAATTTGCTCTCTAAGCGCGTCCACATTCTCTTTCGTAAAATTGACCCTCGCTTTCTCGATCAGTACCCGCAATTTACCAGGGCCAAGATTACTCGGAAATTTAATGAAGGTCCTCGGTAGCCTTTGGACATAGATTCGATACGTTGCGTCTTGCAGGGCGTCGTCGTTGATCAGGAACTGGCGCAGGGCGGCTGCCTTATCGTCGGAGGGAATAGCCTGCTGCGGAAGTGCCGCCAGCGCTGCCTTCGTCTCCAGAAAACCGGTTAAAGTTGCCGCATCGAAGGCCTCGCTGCCCATGAAGGCGAGGCAATTCTCCCAGGAAGGCTCAATTCTGCTCAACTGGAAAACGAGTGAGTGAAAACGGACTGGCACATCGCCGAGGGAAGAGATGGCAGCCGACTGCCTTTCGAGGAACGCACTCAGATCGTCAAAATCGACATCCTCTCGACCGATAATGGACAGAATGGTGGCCACGCTCTCGCGCGAATTGTCCTCAAGCCGCAGGAGTACGTTCTTGAGATAGTCAACGAAGCCGCGCTCGATCCTTAAACTCAGAACCGCATTACCGATTCCGGTGACCGTCGTGTAATTCCGGGTGCGCAAGGGCTCGAGATCGTCAACTCCTAGAACGGTTTGGAAGATGAACTCTAGGTTCTCAACGGAGAGCGTGTAGGAACCCTCTTCAAAAAGGAAGCGAGCAATTCCAGGAAAACCTTCTATACTTCTGAGGTCTTCCAGCTCGATCCCAAGGGGCTTTAGACGAGACGGGTCGATGTTGGTCCCGAGCGCGAGAATCTGAGCCAGCTTTTCGGAGACGAATGGCGAAATCTCGGGATATGCGGCCGGCAGCGCTTTGAGGGCCGGCTCAGGCAAATGCGCGATGATCTGACCAACATGGGGGAGATGCCCGGGATTGGCAAGAACAGCCGGAATGAAGCCTGGCCACCCCGCTCGCAGTCCTGCAACCAACTTGGGCACTTCTTTTCCCGCTGCGTAGTAACTAGTGAAGAAGGCGCCGCAATTCTCGAAATCAGAAGCCAAATACTCAAACATCTTCGCCCCTTGGTCCGCATACGCGGCGTCGTCACCCAGCAGGCAATCGACGATCTTGACGTTGAGGACGTAGTGCTGACGGAAATCCTCGCCACGCATCGCCGCCACGACTTCCTTCGCATTATCGATCAGGAAGTTGGGGTCCGGGTTTATGAAGCCGCGTATCTGAATGAGAAATTTGTTGTCGTTGGGCGACAGTCGACCCGAATGGAACAGCGATGTATACTGGTAGTAGGTGTCGTCGATATAGCCTTCCATTACTAAAAAGCGAGGCAGCTCGCCATTTTCGCCGAACGCGCCAAAAAGATCGCTCATTTCTTTTACATTCAGTCGAATAACCTCATTGAATTTAGCGGAGCGCAGAGCGGCGATCTTCTCCCGCAGCGCTCGCAGCCTTCTAGAGGTAGAGCTCCTAGACTCAGCAGTCCGCTGCTCAACCTCTTCCTTGCGCTGCGCAAACGTCCTCAGACTATCGACCTCGGACTGCAAGCTCGAGATGTTGATGGTCTGGTGATACCCGTTGAGATTACGATAGGTAATAGTCTGGCTACTGATGATCTGGTCGAAATTTTCACTTCTCACGAGTGTGCTAATCTCAATCTGGATCTGTCCATTCTGACCGATGTGGGACGCCTGAGCAGGTAGTTTCTCAAACAACGCCATCGCATAAATTCGGCGGAGATCGAGCAGATCGGCTGGAATTTGCCGTTCGGCAACGTCGGCCTCATGCTCGATGCGCTCAATAGCGGCCTTATATTCTGCCTCACCGCGAGCGATAAACTCATCATGCTTGCCAAGGATCTGCGCGAGATTGCCCTTGCCACGATGAAGGCTCTCAAAGTCACTCGGGAATACATTCTTATATATCAGAACCGCTAGGAGTTTGTTTGCGTCCAGCACATTGTCGCCATCAGTCTCCAGATTAGCGACATAGATGGCATACTCATTGAAAATGTTTTGTATGAGCCTCAGGTCGTTCAGATATCGCGAAACTTCACGCAGAAACTGGCGATCAAGTCGACTGTCCAGCGAAAGCCGCTTCCCCTGCTCCAGGACTTTATCGATCGAGTTCGAGCTGTTGATGACTGGTATGACGGGGATAATGAACTCAAAGAACTTCGTTCTGTCCGTGTTGGCGAACATGTCATCGCGCAATGCGTAAAGGAAGCGTATTGTCCGCTTCACGCCAGCATTCGCATTTACGAGGCTATTTATCTCGCGGAGAGTAACGAATATCTCGGAGTTGTTGAACCTGTCGAGATCTTCGATAATGACGAGATCATACTTCGTTGACTGAAAGAAGTATATAATCTCGTCCAAATGCCGGTTAAGAATCGATTCTTGGCT
This sequence comes from Mesorhizobium sp. B2-4-1, assembly GCF_006442185.1. Taxonomy (NCBI): domain Bacteria; kingdom Pseudomonadati; phylum Pseudomonadota; class Alphaproteobacteria; order Hyphomicrobiales; family Phyllobacteriaceae; genus Mesorhizobium; species Mesorhizobium sp. B2-4-1. Next base: position 118,121 of record NZ_VFVN01000009.1, read on the forward strand.
GGCCGCCACAGGCGTGATCTCAATATCTTTTAGAGAAATACTCTTGAGAGACAGGCCGAAGCTGACCTTGTAGAATTGGTAGACCGTCAGCCAGAGGAACGATGCTCCCACGGCAAACCACAGAAAAGTGGGCCAGTTACTTATCGAAAGAGGCAGGAAGAAGCTGCCACTGATGACGTCATCGCGTTTTTGGAAAAGATGCCAACAGGCCACGACGCCAAGGATCACGTACAGAGAAAGCAAGATCGACCATCTACTGGGCGACCTAATTCGCTTAAATCGCGAGAGCGGCAGCTGGTTCGCATCCGCGCCATAGAGCATCTGTTGAAGGATGCTTCTCTCGATCTCCTGTTTGCTCACAGCGCCACCGGAGGCGGTTGCCTCAGGAAGGAACGCGGCGAGCGATATCTGCAGAATTGGATGCCGGTATTTTTTTAGGAAGGCCCTGATGATGCTGCTTTTTCCCGAGCCATAAGGCCCGGTCAAAGCGATGTTCGAAACTCTGGGATTGCTCGTCGCGTACAGGAGCGCATCGGAATATACTCCTGCCTCGTCTGCCTTCTCGGTTGGCGCAAGATCGATAAACTTTGATTGTACATCGACCGCGTCGTTCGAGCGGCAAAGCAAGTTAAGGATTCTAGCGATGATTTCCCGCAAGCTATTTCGAAATCCAATAAACAGAGGCGTTAGCGCTTCAACGCTTAGCATGCGCACAAGTATGGCCAAAGCCGATTTAGAACATGGGTGGGGACGTCCGAATATGAGTGATGTCGGCGATTCCTTCGAGAGCCGAAAAGGCGGACGAGCTGGTCGTCCGGGTGCATGCCGAACTGACCGCTCATCGCCGAGTCTTACCAAGACCTGACAGTCTGGTCCCGGCCCCTAAAAAGACGTTCGCACTATCGGCCAAGCGATGCCCGTCCCCCTCACCCCCCCGCCAATCTCGGCAGCAAAAAAATCTCCGCTCCCTCTGGCAGCTTCTTCGACCACGTATCCCTATAAATCACCCCGTCGATCGCCACCGCGATCCCCCTATCGATCAACGGCTCGAGGCCGGGATACTGTTCAGCCAGTTTCCTGAACAGTTCCCTTATGTCCTTGGCCTCGACCTCGACCTTGCTCTGGCCTCCGGCGGTCGCGGCAAGCGCCCCCCAGAGCGTCACTTGGACCATCAGCCTTCCCGTTCCGCCTCGATCGCCGCCAGGATGCGCGGAGGCGACATCGGGATGTGGGTCATGCGCACGCCGGCCGCGTTCGACACGGCGTTGGCGATTGCTGCCAGCGGCGGTACGATCGAGGTTTCGCCGACGCCGCGCACGCCATAGGGGTGGTTGGGGTTGGGGATTTCCAGGATCTGCGTGTCGATCATCGGCAGGTCGGAGCAGACCGGGATGCGGTAGTCGAGGAAGCCGGCGTTCTGCAGCCGCCCGTCCTTGCCGTAAATATACTCCTCGTTGAGCGCCCAGCCGATGCCTTGCGCGGCACCGCCCTGGTACTGGCCCTCGACATAGGTCGGGTGCACCGCCTTGCCGGCATCCTGCACCACCGTATAGCGGATCACCCTGGTCGAGCCGGTGTCGGGGTCGACCTCGATGTCGCATATATGGGTGGCGAAGGAGACGCCGGCGCCGTCGGCGACGAGCTCGCTATGGCCGGCGATCGGCCCGCCGGTCTTGCCGGATTGCGCCGCGATCTCCTTCAGCGACAGTTTGCCGAGATTGCCGTGCTTCTCGCCCTTGGCCACCGCATGGCCCTGCTCCCAGACCACGTCGTCGACGGAAATGTCCCACATCTGCGCGGCGCGCTCGCGCAGCACCTTGATGGCGTTGCGGGCGGCCGAGATGGTCGCCATGGAGGAGGAGAAGGTGCCGCGGCTGCCGTCGGTCATGTCGTTGTAGCCGAGACTGGACGTGTCGGCGACGACGGCCTTGACCTGGGCATAATCGATGCCGAGCTCCTCCGCCGCCACCAGCGACAGCGACGCGCGCGAGCCGCCCACGTCAACCGTGCCGACGGCAAGCGAGACCGAGCCGTCCATGCCGATGTTGAGGTCGGTGCAGGTCTGGCCGCCGAAATTGAACCAGAAGCCGCAGGCCATGCCGCGGCCCTGGTTCGGGCCGAGCGGCGCCTTCATATGCGCATGGTTCTTCACCGCCTCCAGCGTCGGGCCGATGCCGATCGGGCCGTAGACCGGGCCGTAGGACGACCGCGTGCCTTCTTGCGCGGCGTTCCTGATGCGGAAGTCGACCGGGTCCATGCCGATCTCCTTGGCGAGCTCGTCGACGGCGCTTTCCACCGCGAAGGCCGCCATCGGCGCCGACGGCGCGCGGTAGGCCGCCGTCTTCGGCCGATTGACCAGCACTTCGTAGCCGACGGTCTTGACGTTCTCCAGCCGGTAGCAGGCAAACGCCGTCATGGCGCCGATCTCGGCCCAGGTGCCGGCATAGGGGCCGCTGGTGTAGCGCAGCGTCGCTTCCGCGGCGGTGATCGTGCCGTCCTTGCGGGCGCCGATCTTGACGTCGATCGAGGTGGCGCTGGTCGGGCCCGAGGCGCGGAACACCTCGTCGCGGGTCATCACCAGCTTCACCGGCCGGCCGGCCTTGCGCGACAGAGCGAGTGCCACCGGCTCGGCCCAGACATGGGTCTTGCCGCCGAAGCCGCCGCCAATCTCCGAGGAGGTGACGCGCAGCTTCGAGGCTTCCATGCCCAGCAGCTGGGCGCAATGCTGGCGATAGACGAAATGCCCTTGAGTGCACACCCACAGGTCCGCCGTGCCGTCGGAGCTGACATTGGCCACGCAGGCATGCGGCTCGATATAGCCCTGGTGCGTCTGCTCGGTCTTGAAGGAGCGCTCGACGATGAAGTCGGCCTGCCCAAAACCCTGATGGACGTCGCCATGGCCGAACTGGCTGCGCTTGGTGACGTTGGACGGCTTGACCGGCTTTTCCTCCAGCCCCTCGGTGAAGATGGCGTCGTTGATCAGGGGCGCGTGGTGCTGCATCGCCTCGTCGACATCGGTGACATGCGGCAGCACCTCGTAGTCGACCTCGATCAGCTTCAGCGCCTGCCTGGCGGTGCGGGCGTCGATCGCGGCGACCGCGGCCACCGCATGGCCGTCATAGAGCGCCTTGGTGCGCGCCATGCAATTGTCGAGGATGTCGTACATGGCGGCATCGCCATCGGTGAGGTCGGGCAAATCGGCCGCGGTGATCACCGCCTTCACGCCGGCGAGCTTTTCCGCCTTCGAAGTGTCGATCTTCCTGATTTTGGCGTGCGCGTGCGGGCTGCGCAGCACACGCCCGACCAGCTGGCCGGCCATGTTGAAGTCGGCGCCGTAGCGGGCGCGGCCGGTCACCTTGTCGACGCCGTCGGGACGGATGGGACGCGTGCCGACCGAAGCGAAATTGCGATTGGAAAAACGCGGATCGAAATTCATCGTCAGGCTCCCTTCATCACGCTTGCGGCGTCCTGGACGGCGCGCACGATCTTGTCATAGCCGGTGCAGCGGCAGAGATTCCCGGCGAGGCCGAAGCGGATCTCCTCCTCGGTCGGGTCGGGGTTCTTGGCCAAAAGATCCTTCGCCGCGATCAGGAAGCCCGGCGTGCAGACGCCGCATTGCAGCGCGGCGTGCTCGAGGAATTTCTGCTGCAGCGGATGCAACCGCTCGCCATGCGCCATGCCCTCGACGGTCTCGACGCGGCGCCCTTGCGCCTCCGCGCCCAGCACCAGGCACGAGCACACCAGCCGGTCGTCGAGGATGACGCTGCAGGCGCCGCAGTCGCCGGTGCCGCAGCCTTCCTTGGCGCCGGTCAGCCCGAGCCGGTCGCGCAGCACGTCGAGCAGCGTCTCGTCGGGCTGGCAGAGATATTCGACGCTGTCGCCGTTGATCGTGGTTGAAACTGCTACACCGGCCATCACTTGCCTCCTGCACGCTTGTAGGCTGACGTGGCGGCCCGCCTGGCCAGCACGCCCGCGACTTTCCGTCTGAACTCGATCGTGCCCCGCTTGTCGTCGATGGGCCGGCAGGCCCCGGAGCAGACCTTGGCGAGCCGCTCGAGCGCGGCTTCGTCCAGCGTCCTGCCGATGAGGGCCTCGGCGGCCTCCTGCACCAGAAGCACCGTGGGCGCGGCGGCGCCCAGCGCCACGCGGGCCGCCTTGACGACACCTTGCTCGTCGAGCGTCAGGTTCACGCCGGCGCTGACCACCGCGATATCCATCTCGGTGCGGGGAATGAACCTGAGATACGCGTCGCCCGAGCGCGGCGCTTGGCTGTCGAGCAGGATCGCCTCGATGATCTCGCCCTTGGCGAGCGACGTCTTGCCCGGTCCGGTCGGCACCGCCTCCACCGCAATGGTGCGCCTGCCCGCGGGCCCGACGATCACCGCCCTGGCGCCGGCGGCCACCAGCGCCGGCACGCTGTCGGCCGCCGGCGAGGCGTTGCACAGATTGCCAACGATGGTGCAGCGTCCCTGCACCTGCTTCGAGCCGATCAGCTTGGCCGCCTCGACGACGCCGGGCCAGGCCTTCTTCAGGGCCGCGTTCTCTCCCAGCACCGCGCAGGGCACCGCCGCACCGATGCTGAAGCCGTCGGCCGTTTCCCTGATTTCGCTCAAGGCCGCGATCGCCTTGATGTCGACGATCAGTTCGGGTTCGATGAAGCCGCCCTTCATCCTCACCAGCAGGTCGCTGCCTCCGGCGAGAATGGCCGCCGTTCCGGCCGATCCGGCCAAGTGGCCAACGGCATCTTCGATTGAAAGTGGACGTATGTAGCGCATCGTCTCCCCTTGGTCACAGCGATCTCAGCGACCGTTATAAACAGTCTCCTCATAATGGCTATCCGGTTCGTCATTTTCGACGATTGGGCCAGCCGCCGCAAAATCGAGTCCCAACCCAGGCTGAACTGGCGTAAGCCAATCGCGCAGGCCACGGCCGAGGCTCTGAAAAAATTCCGGGAGCCGGTGTCGGACTGGCCGGGCCCCGCTCGTCCTTGGGGCATCGAACAGGCATTATGAAAGGATATGATATGCCCGGCACCGTACGTTTGCACCGTGTTCTCACCACCAGCCCGGAAAAAGTCTATCGCGCCTTCGTCGAGGCCGACGCGCTGGCGAAGTGGCTGCCGCCGAACGGCTTCACCTGCACGGTTCATCACTTCGAGGGCAAGGTGGGCGGCACGTTCAAGATGTCGTTCCGCAACTTCACCACCGGCGACAGCCATGCCTTCGGCGGCGAGTATCTCGAACTCGTTCCCGGTGAGCGCCTGCGCTACACCGACAGGTTCGACGATCCCAATCTGCCGGGCGAGATCCAGGTGACCGTAACCCTGAAAAAAGTATCTGTCGGCACCGAGATCGACATCACCCAGGCCGGCATTCCCGACGTCATCCCGGTCGAGGCCTGCTATCTCGGCTGGCAGGAGTCGCTGCGGAACCTGGCAAAGCTCGTCGAGCCCGAGATAAATCAATAGGCCAGACGGTGGCGGTTTCAGCCATTTGCCGCTAGCTATCCTTCCGACGCGCCCGGTCGATCGGGCGCGTCGTGAGCGATACAGCGGAGGCCAAAATCATGACTCTCACCAACCGGGACATCGTCGAGCTGACCGAATGGCGGCGCAAGTTGCACCAGCAGCCGGAAATCTCGAACGAGGAGGAAAAGACGGCAAAAGCCGTCGTCGACTTCCTCGCCGATACCAATCCCGACAAGGTGCTGACCGGATTGGGCGGGCATGGTGTCGCGGCCGTCTACGACAGCGGCAAAAACGGACCAACCGTCCTGTTTCGTTCGGAACTCGACGCGCTGCCGATCGAAGAACTGTCCGGCGTGCCGCATGCCTCGCGCGTGCCGGGCAAGTCGCATATGTGCGGCCATGACGGACACACCGCGATCCTGGCGGCGCTCGGACGCCAGCTCGGGCGCGAGCGGCCCGCCAGCGGTCGCGTCGTGCTGATGTTCCAGCCGGCGGAAGAAACCGGCAATGGTGCCGCCGGCGTCGTCGCCGATCCCCGCTTCGGCGAGATCGCGCCCGATTTCGCCTTTTCGCTGCACAATCTGCCCGGCGTGCCGTTCGGCGAGGTGCGGCTCAAGCCCGGCGTGGTCAACTGCGCCTCGCGCGGCATGCGCATCGTGCTGGAGGGCAAGACCGCGCATTCCTCCATGCCCGAGACCGGAATTTCGCCGATGCCGGCGATCAGCGCGTTGATGCCTGCCCTGCCCGCGCTCGGGCGCGGAACTTTCGCCGACGACGATTTCGGCATGGTCACCGTGACCCACGCCGAGATGGGCGAGGCCGTGTTCGGCATCGCGCCCGCCCATGCCGAGGTATGGGCGACGCTGCGCACCAGGCGCGACGAGCGCATGGCGGATCTGTGCGCCGCCGCGGAAGCGCTGGTCACGAAAATCGCGGGCCAGCATCGCCTGTCCGCAAGCTGGGACTACCACGAGATCTTCGTCGCCAGCGTCAACGCGCCGGACGCGGTGGAGCATCTGCAACGCGCCCTCGACGAAGAGGGCGTCGCGCACACGCAAGAAGCCCTGCCGATGCGCGCCTCGGAGGATTTCGGCTTGTTCGGCCACAGCGCGACGTCGGCCATGTTCTTCCTCGGCGCCGGCGAGCGCCACCCTGCCCTGCACAATCCCGACTATGATTTCCCCGACGATTTGATCCCGATCGGGTCGAAGATCTTCATGCGCACGGCGCGCAACTTGCTGGGGTGAAATAGGCCGGATGGCCGATCGGGGCGAGCCGGCACGCCACGCGCGGGCTGTGGTGGCATGGCTCGCTAAACGTCGAGAACGACCGTCATTCCACGGACCTCGGCCATCTCGAGCAGCAGGTCCTGCAGGCTGTCCTCGGTCACCGTCTCGCCGGTTCGCTCCAGCAATTCGTCAATGCTTTCCTTCATTGAAAGGGCGGCAACCCCGGTTTTTTCGGAGAGCAGCCGCCCAATGGCAGCGCGGATCAGGGCATTCTGGTCAGGCATGATCCCCCTTTCATGCTGGGGCGGCGGCATGAGTTTTCTTCAATGCATGCTTCTGCCGCAACTTCTGCGAGCTTCAGCTTAAGCTTGCAAGTCGCCTTGAGGGACGGATATTCACTATTTGGCGAAGAGTTGCCCAAGGACTACACCAGAGGCGCAACTCCTCGTTGCCGGATCCGGACCTCGCCATTCCAGAGGGCACCTGACGCGCCGTCTCTATTAGAGGTTGCATCGGTCAGCCGCTTTTTGCCAACCAGGATATCCAACCGCGGCACCGCGCCTGACCCGCGCCAGGACCACCGTCAATCGCGATTGGCCCTTGCCGAAGCCGGCGGCCTCGCTCATCCATGCCTGGAAACGATCGCCAGGGGCCAGAAGATGACCGATGCCAGCTTTCACATCGTCGAAGCGACGATCGAACAGTTGCGGCGCGCACTCGACGATGGCACGGTGAGCAGCGTCGAACTTGTCGGTGCTTATCTCAGGCGCATCGCGCATTTCGACCGGCGCGGCATCAGCCTCAATGCGGTGCCGGTTCTCAATCCTGATATGTTCGAGGAAGCCGCGGCTTCGGATCGGCGCCGCAGCCAGGACAAGACGCTCGGCCCGCTCGATGGCATTCCCTACACCGCCAAGGACAGTTACCAGGTGTCCGGCTTGACTGTTGCCGCCGGCTCGCCGGCCTTCGAGCATCTCATCGCCAACGAGGACGCCTTCACCGTCGCCCGGCTGCGCGCCGGCGGCGCGGTGCTAATCGGCCTCACCAACATGCCGCCCATGGCCAATGGCGGCATGCAGCGCGGAGTCTATGGCCGCGCCGAAAGCCCCTACAATGCCGATTACCTGACCGCCGCCTTCGCGTCCGGCTCCTCGAATGGCTCGGGCACCGCGACAGCGGCGAGCTTCTGCGCTTTCGGGCTTGGCGAAGAAACCTGGTCGTCCGGCCGTGCGCCGGCCACCAACAACGCGCTGGTAGCCTACACGCCGTCGCGCGGTGTCATTTCGGTGCGCGGCAACTGGCCCCTGGTGCCGACCATGGATGTCGTCGTGCCGCACACGCGCAGCGTGCCCGACATGCTCGAATTGCTGGATGTGATCGTCGCCGACGATCCCGAGACGCGAGGCGATTTCTGGCGCGCGCAGCCCTGGATCGCGCTGCCGAAGAGTTCCGAAATCCGACCGCCGCGCTATACCGATCTGGTGCTAGCGGGGTCGCTGCAAGGCATGCGGCTTGGCGTGCCCAAAATGTATATCGGCCGCGACAGCGGCGCCGACCGGCCGATCGAAACCCGCGCCTCCGTGCTTGATCTCTGGGAGCAAGCGGCGGCGGACCTGAGACGGCTTGGAGCCGAGGTGATGGAGGTCGATTTTCCTGTCGTCTCCAACTACGAGCGCGATCGCCCCGGCGCGCGCACCATGGTCGACCGCGCTCTGGTGCCGCCGGACTTCGCCGATCGCGAGATCTGGGACCTCTGCATCTCAGCCTGGGATGATTTTTTGCGCGCGAACGATGATCTGAACATTCCCGATCTCGTTTCGGTCGACGGCCCGAAAATCTTTCCGCAGCCACCGGGCACGCTGCCCGACCGTTATGAAGGCGGTTTCGACTTGGCACAGTATGTCGAGCGCGCGAAATCAGGCGTCACGCCGTTCCGGGCCATTCCGACGATGGAGGACGGGCTGAAAGGGCTGGAAGCGACGCGGCGGCTCGATTTCGAGGACTGGCTGGACGCGAACAGGCTTGATGCCGTCGTGCTGCCTGCCGTCGCCGATGTCGGGCCCGCCGATGCCGACATCACTGAGGCCTCCGCGGCGCTTGCCTGGCGCAACGGCACCTGGGTCGCCAACGGCAATCTGGTGTGGCGGCATTTCGGCATCCCGACCGTTACCGTGCCGATGGGCACCATGGCCGACATCGGCATGCCGGTCGGCCTGACCTTCGCCGGCAAGGCCTATGACGATGAAAGGCTGTTGCGCATGGCCGGCGACTTCGAACGCTCCACGCAGCGCCGCACCCAGCCGCCGCGCACGCCGGAACTGGCAGACGATGTGTTTTCGCGCCGGGCCAATCAAGCCGGCAATGGCAAGGCGCCTACGCTCGCGATCAAGCTTGCGGCCGAGACGCGCGACAGCGGCGATCAGGACGAGATCGTCATCACGCTCGACCTCCCCGTCGACGCAACCGAGACGGAGCACGCCAGCATCAAGGTGCACGTCAACGGAGATGCCGTCGCGATGCGCCGAGCCGGCGCGCGTCTGACCGGCCGGGCGTTTGTCCCGGCCGCGGAGCATCAACGGATCCACAGCGTCTGGCGCGGCCCCTACGGCTCGATCGTCACGGCGGTGATGCGGCTGCGGGATGGACGCAGCGCGGGCGCCTATGTGGTCACCGGCGGGATTGAATGACGATGAGCCCACGCGGGCCAATTTCGCGCCGGGCTATGTGAACCTGCGAAATTATGAGGAGCCAGCCATGATCAAGGTCAAACAACTCGCCCATGTCTGCATCTTCGCCAATGATCTGGACGAGACACGGCGCTTCTACGAGGATGTCCTGGGCATTGATATCCAGTTCAATTTCCTGCGCGACGGAAAGATTTTCGGTTTCTACCTTAATTGCGGCGGCCGCAGCCATATCGAGGTTTTTCACAAAGAGGGTGCGCGGTTCAGCGAGACGAACCAGATCAACCATTTCTGCCTGGAGGTGGAGGATATCGACGCCGCGATCACGCATATCGCGTCCAGGGGCGTGGAGGTCACCGCGAAAAAACTCGCCTGCGACGACACCTATCAGGCTTGGCTGCGCGACCCCGACGGCGTGAAGATCGAACTGTTCGAATACACCGGCAAGAGCGCGCAATTCACAGGCGGCGATCGCGTCGCCGATTGGTAGGCTGTCGCGGTTTCAGTGGGCAGCTACCCCCGCGCGGCCCAGAGCAAACCACGCTCGACGATGACAGCCATTTCCGGCATCGCGAACTCATCCGCCGTGTGTCCGAGCGAACTGTAGAAGACCTTGCCTGCGCCATATCTTCGCTTCCAGACAACCGGCATGTCGACGCCGCCGATGCCCGGGAAATGCTCGTCGGTGAAGGTGGTCGTCGCCAGCACCTCGTTGCTCGGGTCGACATGCATGTAGTACTGCTCCGACCGGTAGGCGAAGTCGCTAATGCCTCTCGTGATCGGATCGTCCGGTTTGGTGATGACCACGCGATAGTCGATGATGTCGCCGGGATGCGCGACCCATTGGCCGCCGGTCATGAACTGATAGTCCGGCTCGTTGCGGAAACTGTCGCCCATCGTGCCGTGGAAACCGCCGAGTCCCGTTCCCTGTCGAACCGCGCGCGTCAGATTCTGCAGCTCGGACTTTTCGATCTTCGACATGGTGATGACGGGCACGATGAGATCGAATGAGTTCAGCTCCGGATCGGCAAACATCCCCGTGCCCTCGCCGAGCGTGACCGTGTATCCATTGCGCTCCAGCATGTCGCGCACCACAGTGGCGCTGCGCTGGGGCGTATGGCCTTCCCACCCACCCCAGGCAATCAAGGCCTTCTTTGCCATGCAGTGAACCTCCTGAACTGTCCGCAGCAGCGATGGTTACACGGCTCGGCTGTCAGCGCCAACCCAGCGCCGGCGCGACATGGGTCAGGATCGCCTCGATGGCATGGGCGTTGTAGTCGACGCCGAGTTGGTTGGGCACGGTGAGCAGCAGCGTGTCGGCCTCGACGATCGCCTCGTCCTCGGCCAACTCCTTGATCAGCACGTCCGGCTCGGCGGCATAGCTGCGCCCGAAGATCGCCCGCGTGTTTTCCTCGATGAAGCCGATCTGGTCGCGGCCCTCATTGCCGCGCCCGAAATAGGCGCGGTCCCGGTCGTCGACCAGCGCGAAAATGCTGCGGCTGACCGAGACGCGCGGTTCGCGTTCATGGCCGGCCGCCTTCCAGGCCTCGCGATAGATCCGGATCTGCTCGGCCTGCTGGATATGGAAGGGCTTGCCGCTTTCGTCGAATTTGAGGGTCGAGCTCTGCAAATTCATGCCCAGCTTCGCCGCCCACTCCGAAGTGGCGTTGGTGGCGGCACCCCACCAGATGCGCTCGCGCAGGCCTTCAGAATGCGGCTCCAGGCGCAGCAAGCCGGGCGGGTTGGGAAACATCGGCCGCGGATTGGGCTGGGCGAAGCCCTCGCCGCGCAGCGTGTCGAGGAAGACCTCGGCGTGATGCCGCGCCATGTCGGCGTCGCTTTTGCCTTCCTGCGGCGCGTAGCCGAAATAGCGCCAGCCATCGATGACCTGTTCGGGCGAGCCCCGGCTGATGCCGAGCTGCAGGCGCCCGCCTGCGATGATGTCGGCGGCACCCGCGTCCTCCGCCATGTAGAGCGGATTCTCGTAGCGCATGTCGATGACCGCCGTGCCGATCTCGATGTGGCTGGTCTTGGCGCCGACCGCCGCCAGCAGCGGAAATGGCGAGGCGAGCTGTCGGGCAAAATGGTGGACGCGGAAATACGCGCCGTCAGCGCCGAGTTGCTCGGCCGCGACGGCGAGATCAATGGATTGCAACAGCGCGTCCGACGCCGAGCGCACCTGCGATTGCGACGAGGGCGTCCAGTGCCCGAATGACAGGAAACCGATTTTTTTCATGGCCCTGACGTATATACCGGCGACACGTGCTTCAATGCCAAAAGAGCAGGGTTACACACCGTCGCCCCTGCGTGACACCAAAAGTGTGCCTTACCGAAAGTTTGAATGCCGTGGAGGGTGGGATGCTCAGGGGAATCCGCATTGTCGAGATCGAGGCGTTGGGGCCGGCGCCCTTTGCCGGCATGCTGCTCGCCGATCTCGGCGCCGACGTGATCGTCGTCCACCGCAAGCATGCATCCGTGCCGGGCCTTCCCGAGCGCTCGCTGCTCGATCGCGGCAAGCGCTCTATCGCGCTCGACCTCAGGGATGCCGGGGACGTTGCCGTGCTGATGCGCCTGATCGCCACCGCCGACGGCCTGATCGAGGGCTTCCGGCCGGGCGTGATGGAGCGTCTCGGGCTTGGTCCAGATGTGTGTCTGGCCGCCAACCCTCGCCTGGCCTATGGCCGCATGACCGGCTGGGGGCAGGAAGGCCCGCTCGCCCGCACCGCCGGCCACGACATGAACTATACCGGCGTGTCGGGCGCACTCTGGTATGCTTCCCTGCCGGGCGAGCCGCCAATGGCGCCGCCGACGCTCGTCGGCGACATAGGCGGCGGCGCGCTCTATCTGGTGACCGGCATGCTGGCCGCCATCATGAACGCCCGCGCCGGTGGTGAAGGCACGGTCGTCGACGCGGCGATCGTCGACGGCTCGGCCCATATGATGAACCTGTTGATGTCGCTCGCACCATCCGGCGGGCTTGCCGCCGAGCGTGGCCGGAGCCTTCTGGACGGACCGCATTGGTGCCGCGTCTACCGCACGTCTGATGGCGGCTTCATCAGCGTCCAGTGCGTCGAGCCGAAATTCTATGCGCTGTTCCTCGACAGGCTTGGTCTGGGCGGCGATCCGCAGTTCGCCGCTCAGTTCGACCGCGGCCTCTGGCCTGAGCTCGGCAGCCGGCTGGAAGCGATCTTTGCCGAAAAATCCCGAGACGAGTGGATGAAATTGTTCGAAGGAACGGATGCCTGCGTCGGGCCTGTGCTCAGCCCGCATGAGGCGGCGCTGCATCCGCACATGGCCGCACGCGGCTCCTGGTTGGTCGAGAATGGCGCGCTCCAAGCTGCCTCCGCCCCCCGTTTTTCCAAACGGACGGCAAAGGCACCGGCGAAAAGTCCGGCACGCGACGAACATGGTGCGGAGATTCGTGCCGAACTTGCGGATCCAGCCGCAAGTCGTTGAATAGGCTACCCGCCTTTGCTGAGGAAATCGCCGACTGGCCTGCGCCCGGCTCGGACCGAAGACGATATCGTGGCGGCACTTGCGGCAGTCGTGGGCGGCATACTTGAAAAGCATCTCGTATACGAGTATACGGGAGGAGGCTGCGCTCCATGTCCTTCAACTCGACTCGCGTCCAGACACCAATGGATGCCGTGGTCATCGGCGGCGGCATCGCCGGCTGCACGCTCGCCTATGAACTGGCCCGCCACGGTCTCAAGACGACGATCCTCGAGCAGAGCATGATCGCCGCCGAGTCCTCAGGACGAAACACCGGCACCTTGCTCACCGGCCCGCAGAAAGAGGTCGTCGAACTGCTGGACGCCAGCGTCGCGATCTATGCCGAGCTTGCCGACGGACCCGTTCCCTTCGAATTCGCCTCCATCGCACATCTGCTGATTTCCGAAGACGAGGCGAGTTTCGAGGCGGCTGCCGCCGTGGCCGACCGCTACAGGGAAGTCGGCGTGGCAATGGAAAAGATCACGGGCAAGGAACTGGCGCGCGACCACCCGCGTGTCGGCTTCAACGTGGCAGGCGCCTATTCCGTCGGCCGTGCATGGACGCTGGAACCCATGGGCGCGACACATGCCTTCGCCCACGCCGCCCGTGAGGCCGGCGCGACGATCCGTACTGGCCTGCGCGTCGCCCAGATCTCTCCAGGGGCGGCAAGGTCCAGGGTATCTTGACCGACCAGGGCATCGTTCCCGCCGATCTCATCTTCATCGCCAACGGTCTATGGATGTCGGATCTTCTGCGCCGCACCGTCGGCGACGGACCGCTGCCCGGCCTGCCTTCACCGCCGGCCGCGGCTGGTTGATCCAGTTGGGAAAACTCGACTTCGAGCTGCCCTGGATCGTCGAGGAATTGACCTGGCCGGATCAGGAAGAGCTCGGCCGGCGCATGAGGCTCGACGGCCTTGCCGATGTCGCCGCGCAGCGCGACGACCAGCCGGCGGTGGAAGCCATCTGCCTCAACCCGATGGGCGGCGGCGATGCCAGGCTTGGCGCCTCCGTCCAGCCGGCCTTCCGCGATCTCGTCCGCAACACCGACATGGCGAGCCGCATCGCCAGCCGCACGCTGCGCATGCTGCCGGGCCTCGGCGCGCCGCAGGTCAGGAACGTCTATCCCGGCAACCGCCCGATGCTGTCCGATGGCTTGCCGGTCGCTGGCAGGACGGCCGTCGAGGGCCTGTTCGTGCATGGCGGCATGGGTTCCATCGGCATGCATGCCGCCCCCGCCACCGCGCGCTGGCTGGTTGACGCCGTGTTTTCCGGCAATGGCAGCCCAGCCCAGACATGGCTGCGGCCGGACCGCTTTCCCGGATGGGAAGCGTCATGAGCCTGCTTGCGGAGCGGTCGGCCCGCTATTTTCCGCAATGGTGATCGTTGATCTTGTTCAGCGCATTCGCATCCGGCCCCACCCGGTGGTAGGAACAGGCGCCGGCGGCCGTCGTGACAAGCTGCCGGTCATAGTAGCGCGGGCCGCTGAACAGTATGTCGATAATATCGCCGTCAGCGGGAACATAGCGTTCGGGTTCGCCCTGGTGGTGGCGGTGCCTGGCCCCGGCGGACGCCGAAGAGACGATGCCGCAGCCCATCACAAGGGCGAGAGCGCAGATCGCGAAGCGTTTCGTCGTCATCGACAACACCTTCCTGGCCAACCGGATTTCATCTTATATCCAAAAATCGCCGGATAAAGAAAAGTTCCTGAGAACGGGCGCCGGTTGATTTGCAGCCGGCGTGCATGAGCGGCAGCGTGAGAACCGGCGGCGCAGGCCGGCTCGCCTGACAAACCGACAAAAGCCTTAGTCGGTCTGGATCCACACCGACTTGGTCTCCAGATATTCGTGCAGATGTTCGATGCCGCCCTCGCGGCCATACCCGGACATTTTCATGCCGCCGAACGGCACGGCGGGGTCGATGGCGTGGTACATGTTGACCCAGACGGAACCCGCCTTGACCCGGCGGGCAAGCTTGTGCGCCGTGCCGAGATGGGTGGTGAAGATGCCGGCGGCCAGCCCATAGGGCGTCGCATTGGCGCGGGCGACGGCTTCGTCAAGCGTATCGAAGGGCATTGCCGAGATAACGGGCCCGAAGATCTCTTCGCGCGCTATGGTCATCGTGTCGGACACCGCGCCGAAGACGGTTGGGGCGATGAAATTGCCGCCGTCATAGAGGCCGCCGGTCAGCCGCGATCCGCCGGCGACCAGTTCCGCGCCCTCCTCGCTGCCCGCCTTGATGTAACCCTCAACCTTGCCGGCCTGCCGCGCATTGATGAGCGGCCCCATTTCGGTTTCGGCTTCGATGCCGTGGCCGATGCGCAGCCTGCCGGCGAAGTCAGCGAGCCGGCGCACGAACTCGTCATGGATTTCGCGTGCCACGAACAGTCGCGAACCGGCGATGCAGACCTGGCCCGAATGCACGAAGACGGCCATCGCCGCGATCGGAACGGCCTTGTCGATATCGGCGTCGCGGCACACGATGAGCGGCGACTTGCCGCCGAGTTCTAATGAAACGCGCTTTAGATTGGCAACACCCGCCCGGGCGATCGCCTGGCCGGTGAGCGTCGAGCCGGTGAAGACGATCTTGTTGACGTCGGGATGTTCGGCAAGCCGCGCGCCGGCTTCGGCCCCGGTTCCGGTGACGATGTTGACAACGCCGTCGGGAACGCCCGCTTCCTGCATCAGCCGCGCGATCAAAAGCGGCGTCAGCGATGCATCCTCGGAAGGTTTCAGCACGATCGTGCAGCCAGTAGCCAGCGCCGGCGCGATCTTCCAGATCGACGCGGCGGTCGGCGCGTTCCAGGGAATGATGGCGCCGACCACGCCCACCGGTTCGCGCCTTGTGAAGGTGACGATCTCGCCCGGGATCGAATTGTCGATTGATTCGCCATGCAGCACGGTCGCCATCCCGGCATAGAAGCGCAGCATGCCGATGACGCGGCGCCGGTTGGCGAGCGTGCGCGTGATCGGCAGGCCCATGTCGAGCGTGTCGGAGACGCAGAGCTCCTCCCAGTTCTTCTCGAAGAGATCGGCAATCCTGAGCAGTACGCACTGCCGCTCGTAAGGAGAAAATCCCGACCACGGGCCTTCGAAAGCGGTGCGCGCAGCCGCCACCGCCGCGTCGATGTCGGCGACGCCTCCGCGAGGTACCGTCGCCAACACCTGCCCTGTCGCCGGGTTCAGCGCCTGCATCTCCTGTCCGGACTGCGCCGCGACCCACTTGCCGCCGATGAACATCGGCCGGAATTCGCCATGGTAGAGCGTCGCGGCCTTCGCCCTCGGGTCGAAGTTCAGCGTCATCTTCTCCTCCTCGCCATTCCGCCGCGACTATTACTCCGGCGCCGGCACACCTCAAGCAGGAAGCCGACAAGTCGTCGGAACGATCGGACGCAGACCCCGTTTGCACGCTCCCGGATATCGTCCGCCTCAACCGCTGGAGGCGAAGCGGTAGCCCTCCAGCGCCTGCTGAACCGCGGCCACCAACACCGCCTCCGGATCGAGCGGCTGCCTGGCAAAGCGGTCGAGCGCGGGCAGATGCTGATGGAACAGCGTCACCGGCACGGCCTTGCCGGACAAAGCGGCCATCAATCGCTGGACAGCTTCCATCGCCTCCTGATGGTTCCAGTAGTAACGTATGCGGTCCGACAGCGAATAGTGCCGCTGCACGCGCTGTTGCGCCGCAGAGCCGTGGTAGTGGCTGTGCCAGTCCTTGGCATCGGCCGTCATCAGCGTTTCCATGGTCTGATAAAGCGGGCGCGCGCCGTAGTCGGGCAACAGATCGGAGGCGATCAGGTCCAGCCCGTAGAGCGCTTCGCGCAGGACGAAGGTCAGCTGCGGCCCCACCTTGAGGATGGCAAAGCCGTCCTCGACCAGTTCGCGCAGGGCCGCTTGCGTCTGATAGTCGGTGGAATGGGCCTCGTAGACCAGGCCCGCTTCCTGTTCGAGCAATTCGCGCAGATGCAGCGCCTTGGCGCGATCGTAGAAGACCACGTTCTCGTTGCCGAACTCCACGCCCGGCTGCACCACCACGGCGATGACCCGCGAGAAGGCGTCTGCGAGGCCGTTCTCGTGGAATATCTGCCGATGCACCGCCAGTGTGTGCTGGACCGCGGACAGGCTTGTGGGGCTGATTTCGCCGATGAGATGATCCGCTCCGCCCGGCGGCGGAACCTCGGTGCCGATCACGTAGAGTGGCCGGTCGGTCCCGCTGGCGGCGTCCTCGGCCTTGCGCGCCAGGCGGGCGGCGCGCCTGGCAATCGTAGCGTCATCCAGCGCCGCCGGCTCGCCCGCACATCCCATGGAGGCATCGAGATGGATCTTGCGGAAACCGGCCCGGACATAGGCGGACACCATGTCCTCGGCCTTCGCCATCGCCGCGCCGGCATCTTCCTTTCGCCATGGATTGGGACCGAGATGATCCCCGCCGAAGATGACCCGCTCGGGGGCAAGGCCTTCGGAGCCTGCAATAGCGGTCACCGCCGCGACGAAGTCAGCGGGCTGCATGCCGGTATAGCCGCCGAACTGGTTGACCTGGTTGCAGGTCGCCTCGATCAGCAGCGGCCGCGAGAACAGCGCGGCGTCGCGCACTGCGGCCCGGATCACGACCGGATGGGACGAGCAGACGGAGGTGATGCCTTCCGCCGCGCCCCGCCGCCGGGAATTTGCAAGTTTCAGCAATGGATCGGTCACGGGCGTCGCCTCGGCGTGTTGGCAATGAACAGATCGAGTTCGGCGCGCGTACCGGCTCCTTCCATCGGGCCTTGCCGCGTGACGTTGCGCGCGCCTGCCGCATTCGCGTAATCGAGCGCGGTCACGGCAGGCATGCCGAGCCTGCGGCAGGCGATGTAGGCACCGCCAAAACAGTCGCCCGCGCCGGTCGGATCGATCTCCTCGACCAGGAAGCCGGGCGACTCGACGCGGCTGCCGTCGGCGCCGAACAGGGACGCGCCCAACGCGCCGCGCTTGACGACGACCTCGCCGGCGCCGCGGGCAAACAGCGAGGCGAGCGCGTCGGCTTCATTGTCGTTGCCCGAAGCGGTGTGGAGTTCCTCACCCGACGGCAGGATCAGATCCGCAATGTCGAGAAGCCGCGCGAAGCGCTCGCGCGTCTGGCCATGGCCGAGCAGTTCCTTGCGAAGATTGGGATCGAGCGAGATGCTTCCGCCACGCGCCTTGACCACATCGATGGCATGGTCGAGCACCTGCCAAATGGCGGGAATGCTGAGTGCGGTGCCCATGACGTGCAGGTGGCCTGAACGCGCCAGCAGCGCCCTGGCCTCAGGGGTCAAGCCGACCAGCGCCGCGGCCGATTTGCCGATATTGTAGACGAAGTCGCGCGAACCGTCCTCGCGGTAGCGCACGAAGGCGCTGCCCGTCGGATAGTCGGGGCTGACGGCGATGGCCGTGACATCCGCACCGTCCCGGCGCAGGCGCTCGACATTGATCCTGCCGAAATCATCGTCGCCGACACAGGCGATGATGCCGGCCCGCCCGCCAAGCCTGGCGCATTGGTCGATGAAGATCGCCGGCGCCCCGCTCGGATAAGGTCCGGTCAGCTCGATGGGCTCGAGAAAGCCATTGCCACGGCTTGTGGCCATGATCTCCACCAGGATCTCGCCGACGGTGACGGTCGGCCCGAGTCCATCGGGCGCCAGTGTCTTCAATGGGGATTTGCTTGGCATGGCGAAGGCCCGGTGTGAAAGGCAAGGGAAATCCGGATTCCAAAAAATGGATAGAGCGGTTCCGCGATTCTATCAAACGTTGGACGGCCCTGGCTCCGGCCTTCCAAACGCTCCGGGCGTCGGCGTCGTCACGATGACGGCGTCGCCGGCCTGAAGCACCGTCTGGTCGCAGGCTTTCAGCACCTCGACCTTGCCGTCCTTGCGGCGCACCTTGGTCGAGCCGGCCTCGCCATCGCCACCGCCGTCAAGCCCTTGCGGCGGCCGGTTGCGATGCGAGGACAGGATGGCGCATTCCATCTTCTCCAGGAAACGGATGGTGCGCTTCGTGCCGTCGCCGGCATTCCACCTGCCCTTGCCGCCGGAGCCTTCGCGGATGTGGAAATCCTCCAGCATCACCGGAAACCGCAGCTCCAGTATTTCCGGATCGGTAAGGCGCGAATTGGTCATATGGGTGTGAACGCCCGACGTGCCGGCAAAGCCGCGGCCGGAATTCATCTCGCCGGCGGGCGAACCGGAACAGATCGTCTCGTAATACTGGTACTTGCTGTTGCCGAAGGTCAGATTGTTCATGGTGCCTTGCGCATTGGCCATGGCGCCCATGGCGCCGAACAGCGCGTTGGTGACGTGCTGCGAGGTCTCGACGTTGCCCGCGACGACGGCGGCGGGATAGGCGGGTTTCAGCATCGAGCCGTCCGGGATGATGATGTTGATCGGCCTCAGGCAACCGGCATTCATCGGGATCATGTCCTCGACCATGACGCGGAAGGCATAGAGCACCGCGGCCCGGGCGACAGGCTCTGGCGCGTTGAAATTGTTCTTCATCACCGGCGACGTGCCGGTGAAATTGACCGTCGCCTCGCGCTTTTGCCGGTCGACCGATATCTTCACCTTGATCACCTGGCCGGTGTCGGTGGGATATTCATAGGCCGATGTATCCGGCAGCCGCTCGATCACGCGCCGCACGCTCTCGGCCGCATTGTCCTGCACATGGCCCATATAGGCCTCCACGACATCGAGCCCGAAATGCGCCACCATCTTGCGCAGCTCCGCCACGCCCTTTTCGTTGGCAGCGAGTTGCGCCTTGAGATCGGCGATATTCTGGTGCGGATTGCGGGCCGGATAGCGGTGATCGGTGAGCAGCGTCTGCAGCTCGGTCTCGCGGAATTTTCCGCGATCGACGATCCGGAAATTGTCGAACAGCACGCCTTCCTCGTCGACCGTGGTGGCAAGTGGCGTCATCGAGCCCGGCGCGGTGCCGCCGATGTCTGCGTGGTGGCCGCGCGAGGCCACCCAGAAGAGGATCTTGGGCGATTGGCCAATCTCCCCTCTTGTCGGGGAAATCGGCTGCTCTTCCTCGAAAACCGGCGTCACCACCGTGATATCGGGCAGATGCGTGCCGCCATTATAGGGAGCATTGAGCGCAAAGACGTCGCCGGGATGAATGTCGCCGGAGTTCAGCCGGATGATGGTCTCGACCGAGCGGTCCATCGAGCCCAGATGCACCGGCATATGCGGCGCGTTGGCGACCAGCGCGCCGTTCCGGTCGAAAACGGCGCAGGAGAAATCCAGCCTTTCCTTGATGTTGACGGAATAGGCGGTGTTCTGCAGCGTCACGCCCATCTGCTCGGCTATCGACATGAACAAATTGTTGAACACTTCCAGCATCACCGGATCGGCCTCGGTGCCAAGTGCCGCCTGCCGGCGTTTCTTGCTGGTGCGCCGCATCAGCACATGATTCCTGGCCGTGATCTCGGCCTGCCAGCCCGGCTCGACGACGATAGTCTGGTTGGGCTCGATGATCAGTGCGGGGCCAGCGACCCGATCGGACGGCCGCAACGCCTCGCGCCGACAGACGTCGGCTTGGTGCCATTTTCCTTCCGTATAGATCCGTCGGACCTCCTCGGCCCTGGCTTTTGATGGCTGCCCCGCCTGCGCATAGGCTTCGGTATTCTGCTCGCCGCCCGCCTCCGTCCCCTCGACGCTCACAGCTTCGACGATCATCGGCTTGTCCTCATAGACGAAACCGAATTGCGCCTTGTGGGCAGCCTCGAAATCGGCCCTCGCCCGCAACATCGAGCCATGGTCGAAATGCACCGGAAGTGCGGTGTCGGTGCCGTCATAACGGATCTGCAGCGCCGGTCTGGCGATCACCGCGTCCTCGGCGATGCCTTGTGCGGCGAGTTCCGCGACAACGGCGGTTTGCAAGGCCGCGATCAGGCCTTCGATTGCCCGTCTGGATTCTTCCGCCAGCGGTGCAAGCAAGGCCTGCTGGCGTGAGGCAAAGACCGAAGACAGGCCGATGCCGTAGGCCGACAGCAGGCCGGAAAACGGATGGATCAGCACCGCCTCCATGCCGAGTGCGTCGGCGACCAGGCAGGCGTGCTGGCCGCCTGCGCCGCCAAAACAGTTCAGGAGATATTCGGTGACATCGTAGCCGCGCTGCACCGAGATCTTTTTGATGGCGTTCGCCATGTTTTCGACCGCGATGGTGACGAAACCTTCGGCGACCGCTTCGGCCGAGCGGCCGTCGCCGATTTCGGCGGCGAGCGCGGTGAATTTCTGGCGAACGGTGCCCACATCGAGCGGCTCGTTCTGGCCGGGGCCGAAGATGGTCGGGAAAAAATCCGGCTGCAGCTTGCCGAGCATGACGTTGGCGTCGGTGACGGCGAGCGGGCCGCCGCGCCTGTAGGCGGCGGGGCCTGGATTGGCGCCGGCGGAGTCCGGGCCGGTGCGAAAGCGGCCTGCTTCGTAGTGCAGGACCGAGCCGCCGCCGGCCGCCACGGTGTGGATGCGCATCATCGGCGCGCGCACGCGCACGCCTGCGACCTCGGTATCGAAGGCGCGCTCATATTCGCCGTCATAATGGGCGACATCGGTGGAGGTGCCCCCCATGTCGAAACCGATCACCTTTTCGAAGCCGGCGATCTTTGCCGTCTCGACCATGCCGACGACCCCGCCGGCCGGGCCAGACAGCAGCGCATCCTTGCCCTGGAACAGGTCCGCGGCGGTCAGCCCGCCAGAAGACATCATGAACATCAGGCGGGGATTTTCCCTTCCCCTCGAGGGGAGGGTGGCGGCGAAGCCGCCGGGTCGGGTCGGATCGACGGGGTTCGACGTCTTGGTGGTGCCTTCTGCGGCGATCCCCTCTGCCGGCTTCGCTGACATCTCCCCCTCGAGGGGGGAGAGAACGCCGAGTTCCTGGCCTACCCTTTGCACATATCTCGACAGGATCGGAGACAGATAGGCGTCGACCACGGTGGTGTCCCCGCGGCCGACCAGCTTGATCAGCGGCGACACCTCGTGGCTGACCGAAACCTGGCCGAAACCGAGCTTGCGGCAGACCTTTGCGACTGCCTTTTCGTGATCGGGATATTTCCAGGCGTGCATGAAGACAATGGCGACCGCGTCGATGCCGTCCGCCTTTGCCTGTTCGATCGCCGGGCGACAGGCAGCGATGTCGAGCAGCCGTTCGACACAGCCGTCGGCAAGCACGCGCTCGTTGACCTCGATGACGCGCTCGTAGAGCTGTTCGGGGAGGATGATCTCCTTGGCGAAGATGTCGGGCCGCGCCTGATAGGCGATCCTCAGCGCATCGCGAAATCCCTTGGTGATGAGCAAAAGCACGCGGTCGCCCTTGCGCTCCAGCAGCGCATTGGTGGCGACCGTTGTGCCCATCTTTACGTCGCCTATCAGCCCGGCGGGCATAGGCTCGCCGGGGCGCAGGCCGAGAAGGTCGCGAATGCCCTGGATGGCCGCGTCGGCATAGGCCTCGGGATTTTCGGACAGAAGCTTGCGCGAATGCAGGCCGCCCTCGGGATCACGGCCGATGACATCGGTGAACGTGCCGCCGCGGTCGATCCAGAAATCCCATTTTTGTTGCATTCCGACACCCTCTTTATCGCGAGTATGGCAGCAAAGTCATACTCTTTGATACCCGAGTTCGCGCCGGAACAAGTCGTCGCGCCGGCGCCTCTTCGATGACGGTGGCTTTGGATGTCTGAGGCGATGGCAAGGCACGTGCCGCCGCGACGCGCCGGCCGGAGCCGTGAGCGCGGCCGGGCTGGCTCGCCGGCCGCTATCTGGATCCAGGGTGGAAGAATGCGAGATAGGTCCAAGCCTGCCCGCCGTGCAGGCCGACCCTTCCGTTAGTCGACCAATGCGGCAACCACCGAGACGCAGTCCCCGGCCTTGACCAGGCCGGGGAAATGCCGCGCCGCCAACATGCCCGACATTTTTGCCCGGATCTCCTGGGGGGCGATGCCGGTTCGGCCGGTGGAATGGATGCGCGCCAGCACCGCGCCCTTCTCGACAGGCTCGCCGAGATCGACCATCGTCTCGACCATGCCGTCTTCCTCCGCGAAGGCAAAGCAATCGCCGGACGGCATGTCGAGCCATTGGGTTGGCGTCTTTTCGACCGCACCGGCAACGATGCCGGCATGCCTCAGCACGTTGAGCATGCCGCGCCGGGCGATCCGCACCGTCTCGGCTCTCGACGTACCTCCACCGCCGAGCTCGGTGGTGACGAACACCTTGCCCATGTCCTCGGCGGCGGTATCGTACATGCCGACGGCATCGATCTCGATCATGCGCATCGAGAACGGCGCCGCGAAGGCTTCGACCGCCGCGAAGGCCCTCTGCTCCAGGGCCTTGTTCGGCAGCGTATGGGCGGCGCAGAACGGCACGAAGTCCAGCGTCTTGCCGCCGGAATGGAAGTCGAACACGATATCCGCGCGGGGAAGCAGCTCCCGCTGGAAATAATCGGCGATCTTTTCCGTCACCGTACCGTCTGGCCGGCCTGGAAAGCTGCGGTTCATGTTGCCCTTGTCGATCGGCGAGGTGCGTGTGCCGGCGCGGAAGGCCGGATAGTTCATCGCCGGCACGATGATGACCGTGCCGCTGACCTGGGCGGGATCGAGCGTGCGCGCCAGATCATAGAGCGCCAGCGGCCCTTCATATTCGTCGCCATGATTGCCGCCGGTCAGAAGGGCCGTCGGCCCCTTGCCGTTGCGCAGGACGCAGATCGGGATCATCACCGAGCCCCACGCCGAATCGTCGCGGCTGTAGGGCAGGCGCAGGAAACCGTGCTGTGCGCCGTCGCGATCGAAATCGACCGAGGGCGAGACCGGCGACGGACGAAGGTCGGACATCGGTTTCAATTCTTCACCACCAGCTTGCGCGGCACATTGGCCAGGCACTCGACGCCCGTCTCAGTGATCAGGATGGATTCGGTGATTTCCAGCCCCATCGTCTCCAGCCACAGGCCGGTCATAAAATGGAAGGTCATGCCGGGCTTCAGCTCGGTGCGGTCCCCGGGGCGCAGGCTCATCGTGCGTTCGCCCCAGTCCGGCGGATAGGAAAGGCCGATCGGGTAGCCGGTGCGGTTGTCCTTGACGATGCCATATTTCTTCAACACCGCGAAGAAGGCGTTGGCGATGTCTTCGCACGTGTTGCCGGGCTTGGCTGCCGCGAGCCCCGCGTCCATGCCTTCGAGCGTCGCCTTCTCCGCATCTAGGAATTCCTGTGTCGGCTTGCCGAGGAACACTGTTCGCGACAACGGGCAATGGTACCTGTTGTAGCACCCGGCGATTTCGAAGAACGTGCCCTCGCCCGACTTCATCGGCTTGTCGTCCCAGGTCAGGTGCGGCGCCGAGGCGTCGGCGCCCGACGGCAGCAGCGGCACGATCGCTGGATAGTCGCCGCCGATGCCGTCGACGCCACGCGTGCCGGCATCATAGATCTCGGCGACGAGATCGCATTTGCGCATGCCGACCTCTATCTTGTCGACGATGCGCTGGTGCATCGCCTCGACGATGCGGGCGGCCTTGCGCATATAGTCGATCTCGGTCGGGCTCTTCACAGCGCGCTGCCAGTTGACCAGCGCGGTGGCGTCGACGAAACGGGCATTGGGCAGGTGCTTCTGCAAAGAGGCGAAGGCGGCGGCCGAGAACCAGTAATTGTCCATCTCGACGCCGACGGTCAGCTTGCCCCAGCCGCGATCGGCAAGCACGCTCGACAGGAAATCCATCGGATGGCGCTCGGTCGACTGCACATAGTGATCGGCATAGCCGACGATGTTGTCATGCGCGAGATAGGCGGTGCGCTTGGCGCCGTTGGCGTCCTGACCGCGGCCATACCAGACCGGCTCGCCCGACGGCGGCACGATGACGGCCTGATGCACGTAGAAGGACCAGCCGTCATAGCCGGTGAGCCAGGCCATGTTGGAGGGGTCGCTGACAATAAGCAGATCGACGCCTTTCGCCGCCATGGCTTTCCGCGTTTTGGCGAGGCGATCCGCATACTCGCTTCGCGAGAATTTCAAATTCGGTTGCATTTTGTTGGTCCTCGTTTGTTGGGCCCTGGAACCCGCTTCAACTTCCGTTGAATCTGGCTCCAGGTAATTTTTTGTTTGAGCATGATCTCCTCGGAAAACCGGTTCCCACTTTTCCGGATCATGCTCTTGCGGCCAGCATCAACTTTCAAAAATGGTTCCGGCTTTCGCGACCCGGGCCCGGTCACGGGCTAGCGTGGCGATCGCGGTGTCCTGCACGCCGGTGCCGGTCAGGTCGGCGATGGTGATGTCGTCCGCCGCACGCCGGCCATGCCGTTCGCCGGCGATGATCTGACCGAGTTCGGCCACCTCCGTGTCCGCCGCCATCACGCCGGCGGAGATGGCATGGTGCAATTCACCGAGCCGGCGCGTCTGCCTTGCACTGTCGGCGACATAGAGATCGGCCATGCGCAGGATTGCCGGTGCGATCTCGTTCTTGTGCTCGGCGTCCGAGCCCATGGCGGTGATGTGCTGGCCGGCCGAGACGAAGCCGGCCTTGATCAATGGTTCTGTCGAGGGCGTGGTGGTGACGATGATGTCGGCGCCGGCGGCCGCCTTGGCCGCATCCGGTTCTGCGCGCACCACGATGCCCAGTTTTTCGCTCAAGGCGCCGGCCGCGGCTTGCGCCTTGGCCGCGTCGCGCGCCCAGATGCGAGCTTCTTCGATCGGCCGCACCAGGCGCAGCGCCTCGAGCTGCAATCCGGCCTGCACGCCGGCGCCGAAGATCGCGGCAATGGATGAATCCGGCCGCGACAGATGTTTTGCGGCGACCGCCCCGGCGGCTGCGGTGCGGACGTCGGTGAGATAGCCATTGTCGAGCAGCAACGCCTCGACCAAACCGGTTTTTGCCGACAGCAGCACCATCATGCCGTTGACGCTGGGCAGGCCGAGCTTGGGATTGTCGAAGAAGCCGGGGCTGATCTTGATGGCGAAGCCGTCGATGCCAGGCACATAGGCGGTCTTCACGTCGACCTCGCCGCGATGCTCGGGGATGTCGAGCCGCAGGATGGGCGGCATCGCCACCGGCAGGGTAGCGAGCGCCCGGAAGGCGTTTTCGACGCAGGCGACGGCGTCGAGATCGAGAGCTACGATCTCGCGTAGTTGTTTCTCGGTAAGGATGGTCATCCGGCTCATCAGGCGCGCTCCGCAACTACTTCGCCGCAAACGATCTTTCTGTGCAGGCTCATATCGATATTGCGACCGGAAAGCAGAACGACCACCGGTCCGTTTGGCTTCACCTTGCCGGCAAGCAGCGCAGCGATACCGACCGCGCCGGCGCCCTCGACGATCTCGCGCTCCTGTTCATAGGCATGGCGGATGCCGGCGGCGATCTCGTCTTCGGAAAGCAGCACGACGTCGTCGAGCAGGTCTCGGCACATGGAAAAGGTCAGCCGGTTGTCGAGGCCAATGCCGCCGCCGAGCGAATCCGCCAGCGTCGGCAGTTCCTCCAGCTGCACCGGGCGCCCCGCCTCGAGGCTGGCTTTCATCGCCGCGCCGCGCGCCATCGAGATGCCGACGACCTTTGTGCTCGGCCTGACGCCCTTGACCGCTGCGGCAATCCCGGAGGCCAACCCGCCGCCGGAGAGCTGCACCAGCACCAGAGCGGCGTCAGGAATCTGCTCCATGATCTCCAGCCCGAGCGTGCCCTGCCCGGCGATGATGTCGGGATGGTCGAAGGGTGGCAGCATCACCAGACCCTCTTGCGCCACCAGCCGCTCGACCTCCTGCTGCGCGTCGTCCTGGCTGTCGCCGACAATGCGGATTTCCGCGCCGAGGCGGCGGATGGCATCGAGCTTGTTCCGAGGCACCAGCCGCGACATGCAGATCACCGCGCGCATGCCTTCGAGCCTGGCGGCATGGGCGAGTGCGCGGCCGTGATTGCCGGTCGAGGCCGCGACAACACCGCGTGCCCGCTGCTCGGCATTGAGCGAAGCAATGGCGTTCGAGGCGCCACGCAGCTTAAAGCTGCCCGTGGTCTGGCGGTGCTCCAGCTTGAGGTGAACGGGAAGGCCGAGCCGCTCCGACAGGCTCTCGGACGGCACGACCGGTGTCGGCTCGACCTTGCTGGTGATGCGTTGGCGCGCGGCGCGGATGTCTGAAAGGGCGACGGCGTGCGTCATGGGTCGCTCGTGCATGCAGGACATGACCTTACTGTCCAAGCGGCAAGGTCGTCAGCCGCCCGAACTCCGGACGCGGCACATCATCGCCACACAGTCGCAGGCAATTCCACGCGCTCGCCTGGTTGCTGGTGACGACCGGGCGGCCGATAGCCTGTTCCATCGCGGCAACCGCCAGCGCCGAGCGCAGCGCCGTGCAGGACACGAACAACGCCTCGGCCTGCGGGTCAGTCGCCTCGCGCGCCAGATCCACGAGGGCTGCCGGCGCAATGCGCGCCATCTCGCGGTCATCCTCGAAGCCGAGACAGGTGAAGCCGGCGATCTCGAAGCCGCGTTCGGCGAAATAGGCCGCCATCGGCCGGCTCGTCTCGACGGTGTAGGGGGTGAGAATACTGATCCTCTTCGCGCCCAGAGCCCTCAGTCCGCGCACGCCCGCCATCGGCGGCGTGACCACGGGCACGCCAGGCTTGGCCGCCTGGACCGCCGCCTCGATCTCGGCATCGCCGATCACCACGGAGGCCGACGTGCAGGAGTAGCAGATGGCATCGAGCGGTTCGTCCGGCAGGATCAGCGCCGCGCCAGCCGTCAGTTCGGGCTGCATCTTGCGCAGATTCTGAGGCGTGGTCGGATTCTTATAGGGGATGCGGGCGACATAGATGCCGATCCTCTCACTCGCCACCATGCGACGGAAGTCCGGCTCGCTGGTGTGGTCGGTGGCCAGGATGATCAGGCCGACGCGCTTTTCCAACGGGCGCACCTCGAGTGCGGGCCTTGTCGGCATCAGCCTGATTTCGGGAAGCGGCTTCATGGGAACTACCTTTCGATCTTGCCGTAGCGATGTTCCAGCCAGCGCAGCAGCATAACCGAGAAAAGGCTGATGATCAGGAAGAAGGCGCCGACCAGCGTCATCGGCTCGACATAGCGGTAATAGGTGTTGGCGACGCTCTTGGCCTGGTTCATCAGCTCCAGCACGGTGATCGCCGACAGCAGCGGCGTCTCCTTGAACATGGCGATGAAATAATTGGCCAGCGCCGGGATCATCGGCGGGATTGCCTGCGGTATGACGATGTGGGTCCAGGTCTGCCGAGCGCTGAGATTGCAGGCTTTGGCCGCCTCCCACTGGCCGCGCGGCACGTTCTCGATGCCGGCGCGATAGACCTCCGCCGTATAAGTGCCGTAGTGCAGCCCAAGCCCGATGACGCCGGCCACCAGCGGCGGCAGCAGGATGCCGAAATCGGGCAGCACGTAGAAGATGAAGTAGAGCTGCACCAGCAGCGGCGTGCCGCGGATGAATTCGGCCGCCCAGCCGACCGTGCGCGACATCATCTTGTTCGGCGAGCGGCGGGCCAGTGCGATGCCCAGCCCGACGGTTGCCGCCAGCACCGAGCCGAGCACCGTCGCCAGGATGGTGATCTTCACCCCCTCGATCAGCGTCGGCAGGGTCTGCCGGACGAAATCCCAGTCCCAATCCATTACAGGGCCCAATCCATCAGACGCGCACTCCGTCGAGGCCGCGCGCCATGCGCCGCTCCAGCGACCGCACGCCCCAGGAGATGACGAGCGCGAGCGCGAAATAGATCACCAGGATGGTGGTGAACGGCATCAGCGTGCTGCCGGTCTGCGAGCGCACCACCTGCGCCTGGAAGGTGAGATCGGCGAGCGAAATCAGCGAGACGACGGATGTCGCCTTGAGCAGTTCGATGGCGTTGTTGCCGAAGGTCGGCAGCATCACCAGAAGCGCCTGCGGCAGGATGACATGGCGCATGCCTTGCCAGCGGCCGAGATTGAGAGCCGTGCAGGCCTCGTATTGCTCGGCGCCGACCGACTGGATGGCGCCGCGCACCACTTCCGCCGCATAGGCACCGACATTGAGGCCCAGCGCCAGCACGCCGGCTTGCAGCGGAGTGAGTTCGACGCCCGCCAGGGGCAACACGAAATAGGCCCAGAACAGCTGTACGAAAATCGATGTGCCGCGGAAGAATTCGATATAGGCGGTGGCGAGCGCCCGCAACGCGAAGAAGCGCGACAGCCGCCCCATGCCGGCCAGGAAGGCCATCACGAGGGCCAGCACCGACCCCATCAGCGTCAGCTCGATGGTGACAAGCGCTCCCTGCAATATCAGGCCGAGATAGCCGGACCACTGGGTCATGTATCAGAGGCTTCCAACGTTTGGTTTTAGTAACTTCTCCCCTCTCACGGGGAGAAGATGCAGGTTCACCCTCCTTAGCTGCAGCGCAGCTGCCGCTAAGGACGGGCAGGCGGATGAGAGGCGGCTCCAAGCTCGGAGAAACGCGCGCTGCCCCTCATCCGGCCCTTCGGGCCACCTTCTCTCCGTGGACGGGGAGAAGGAAAAGAGCTTATTTCGCCGCGCAGAGCTTGTCGCGCGTCGTCGACATCGCCGCCGCCGCCGAGAAGCCGTAGGGCTCGATGATCTTGGCGAACTCGCCCGACTTCTTCATCTTGGCGAGCTCGACGTCGAAGGCGTCGCGCAGCGCCTCGTCACCCTTCTTGAACGCGGCGCCGTCGCAATAGACGGGCGCGCCCTGCACGGGTGCTATGACTTCGAGGCTCGGGTCATTGGCCTTCTTCATCAGATCGTTGATCGACAGGACGGGGAGCGAATAGGCGTCGATGCGGCCGTCCTGCACCATCTTCAGCCCGCTCTGGCCGTCGGGCACGACGATGACGCGGTCACGCGGCACGCCGGCGTTGAGCGCGAGCTTCTCCTCGGTGCCGCCGCCGGGCGCGCCGATGGTGGCGGAGGTGTCCTTGGCGACATCCTCGTAGCTCTTGAAGCCCTTCGGATTGCCTTTCTTCACCAGCATCGCCTCGGCGTCGCACAGCACCGGCTCGGAATAGGCAACCGCCGCACAACGCTCCGGCTTCATGAACAGGCCGGCGGTGACGACATCGAAACGGCCGGCCTGCAGGCCGGGGATCATGGCACCATATTCCGAGATCGACGCGGCGACGTCGGCGACGCCCAGCCGCTTGAAGATTTCCCGTGCCACGTCGGGCGCGGCGCCCGAAACCTTGCCGTCGGCGGCGACCGCCGTGTAGGGCGGCTCGTTGGCGATGGCGAGGCGGGCGAAGCCTTGCGCCTTCAGCTGCTCGAGCTTGCTGTCGTCGGCCGATCCGATGTTCGAGGCCGCGAGCACCGCGGTCAGCGCAAGACCGGCGACGCCGGCCAGAATGCCAAGTTTTTTCATTGTTCCCAACTCCATGTTTGTGTTCTTGGTTGCAGTCATTTCAGGACGGCAATACCGCCCTTGCGGACGGTGTCGCCGCCTCTGGCATGGCGGTCAGACGCGATGTCCGGCCGCGATGATCTTCTTCAGGAAACCTTGCGTGCGCTCCTGTTTGGGATGGCGGAAAATCTCATCGGGTTTGCCCTCCTCGACGATGCGGCCGCGGTCGAAGAACAGCACCCGGTCGGCGAAGTCGTGGGCAAAGCCCATTTCATGGGTGACGAGCAGCATCGTCATGTCGGTTTCGGCCGCGAGCTTGCGCATCACGTTGAGCACCTCCTCGACCAGTTCGGGATCGAGCGCCGAGGTGACCTCGTCGAACAGCATGATCCGGGGCGACAGCGCCAGCGCGCGGGCAATCGCGACGCGCTGCTTCTGGCCGCCCGAAAGCTGTGCCGGCATGGCCTTGGCCTTGTCGGCCATGCCGACCATGTCGAGCAATTCCATCGCCCGCTTCTCGGCGGCAGCGCGCGGCGTGCCCTTGGTCAGCATCGGCGCCAGCGTGACATTGTCGATGACGCATTTGTGCGGGAAGAGATTGAACAGCTGGAAGACCATGCCGATCTTCTGGCGCATCCTGGCCAGATGCCGCTCGTCGGCGGCCAGCAGCTGGCCGTTTCGCTCCATGTGATAGAGATGCTCGCCGTCGATCTGGATGTGGCCGCCATCGATGCGCTCCAGCGTCATCAGGATGCGCAGGATCGTCGTCTTGCCCGAGCCGGACGGACCGATCAGCGCCAGCTTCTCGCCGGGCATGACCTGCATGGACAGGCCGTCCAGCACCTTGAAAGTGCCGAAGCTTTTCGAAATGCCATCGACCTTGATGATAGGCGCGGATGCGGACAAACGAATTTCCCGTGCTGGAGAAGCCTATGCCCTTAACGATGCGGAACCCGCCAAATCATGTCAATTGGGAAAATAATATCATGACAATTATTCTGATCCCGCACAATTCTTGGACATTCAGTGCCTAGCAATGTGCCGAGATCGAAATCAAGCACCGGGGACACCTTTGGCGGTCGGCATCGTCTGGATAGCGGCACATCTCGCTAGATTGCGAGCAGCAGATGCTCGGGGTCGCCAAGCAGCAGCTTGGTGACAACGCCGAGGCCGGCGCGCAGTTCCCCCTCGGTGGTCGAACCCAGCGAGATGCGCACCGCCGGTTGCCAGGGCGCTTGCGAGATGCGGAAGGAAGCGCCGGGCGCGATCGCCACGCCTTGCAGGCGCGCCTGGGCGACGAAGCTCTCCTCGGCACGGTCGGCCGGCAACTGCAACCAGACATGCAGTCCGTCGCGCCGGGTGCGATAGTCGACGCCGGCCAGCACCTCGGCGACGATGTCCTGGCGTCGCCGCAATGCTGTGCGTTGCCAGCGCACCAGTTCCATCGCGGTGCCGTCGGTCACCCATTTGGTGGCGATTTCCGCCACCAGCGGCGTCGCCATCCAGTTGGAAACCAGATGCCGGTTGGCGACCGCGGCGACATAGCGGTCGGGGGCGGCGAGATAGCCGATGCGCAGGCCCGGCACCACGATCTTGGTGAAGGACGTGACGTAGAGCGTGCGTTCAGGCGCGAAGGCGGCGACCGGCGGCGGCCGGTCCTCGACCAGCGGCCCCAGCACATCGTTCTCGATGATGGCTATGTCGTGCCTGCGCGCAACCGCCGCAATCTGCTCGCGCCGCGCCGCATCCATCAGCGTCGCCGTCGGGTTGATCACCGAAGGCTGCACGAACACGGCGCGGATGTCGGAGATCCGGCAGGCCTCGTCCAGCGCTTCCGGGATAAGGCCATTGCCGTCTATCGGCAGGCCTTCGAGGTTGAAGCCGAGATAGCGGGCGAGCGGCACCAGCGTATGGTGGCCGATCGCCTCGGTGGCGACGGTCGAGCCGGGCGGCGCCACGCTCATCAGCGCCACCGTCATGCCGGCGGTAGCGCCATTGGTAAGGCTGATATTCTGCGGCGACGCATCAAGACCGCACAGTTTCAGCCACTCGACCGCCACGGCGCGGTGACGGGGAAACACCATGTTGGGCCGGAACGACAGCGCCGAGCTCGACGGCAGGTTGTCGGCCAGCCAGCCCAGAGCCTGCTTCAGCCGCTCCAGATGCATCGGCTCGCAGACCGGCTTCAGGATCGAAAGATCGATTACTTCGCCCAGCCGCTCCGGCAGATAGGGCGGCTCCGGCTCGCGCCGCTGCGTCTGGACGAAGCTGCCGCGGCCGATCTCGCCCGAGATCAGGCCGCGGCGAATCAGTTCCTCATAGGCGCGACTGACCGTCTGCACCGATAGTTTCAACTCGTCGGCCAGCCGGCGATGCGTCGGCAGCCGCGCGCCGTTGGCGAGCCGCCCATCATGAATGGCGCGTGCGAACTGGTCGGCCAGCGACTGGTAGGCGGGCCGCCGGATGAGCGCGGGATCAGGTTGCCATAATGTCATGACTTATTAGAGATCGAAATCAGTGCAATTGACAATCGAAATAATGCGCCGTCATGGTACGGCGGGACCAAAAAGTGGATACAGATGGCCGCCGCGAAACTCGACCCGATCGACCTCAGAATCCTCGACGCGATCCAGCGTGACGGGCGCATCACCAAGCTGGCGCTGGCCGACAAGGTCGGCCTGTCACCGACGCCGTGCTGGATGCGGCTGCGCAAGCTGGAAAAGGCCGGCATCATCTCCGGCTATCATGCCTCGATTGCCATGCGCGTCGTCGCACCCGTCGCCACCGTGCTGATGGAGGTGACGCTGGCTAGCCACCGCCAAGCCGATTTCGACCGCTTTGAGCGTGTCATCCGCGACATACCTGAGATTGTAGCCTGCTGGTCGGTGGGCGGCGGCGTCGACTACGTTCTTAAGGTGATGGCGCGCGATATCGATACCTATCAGCGGCTGGTCGATGCCTTGCTCGAACGCGAAATCGGCATCGATCGCTACTTCACCTACATCGTCATCAAGACGGTGAAGGACGAGACCGTGCTACCGCTTGCCGATCTGTTGCCGGTGCAGTCCTGAGATCGAAACCAGCGTTCATCTGGCACCGTACGCTCGGAGAACGCGCGAAAGCACCCGCCCCACCCCTGCGGCTAGACAGATCGTCCTGCTCTCCGGCCGAATAGAGAGAATCTCTCTATATAGCTGCACCTAAACAGCCTCATCCTTCGCGCCGACGCCCCTAGTCTTGCGGCGTCACCCCAATCGGGAGCAATCGATGATGTCCGCGCACTTTGCCCGTTCGCACCGCCATGAGGCGCTCGACCGCCTCGCCGACCGCCGGCTGCTGCGCGAGCTTGCCTATGTCGACGGGCACTGGACGGCAAGCGAGGCGGCGGAGAGCTTCGAGGTCACCGATCCCGCGACCGGCGCCACGGTGGCCTTCGTCGCCGCGCTCGATGGCCGCCAGACGGCAAGTGCGATCGACGCGGCGGCGCGCGCTTTCCCTGCCTGGCGGGCGCTGTTGCCGCAGGAGCGCTCGAAAATCCTGCGCAAATGGTTCGACCTCATCACCGCCGCGAAGGATGACCTCGCTCTGCTGATGACGCTGGAACAGGGCAAGCCCTTGAAGGAATCGCTCGGCGAGATCGATTATGCCGCCTCCTTCGTCGAATGGTATGCCGAGGAAGCAAAGCGCCTCAACGCCGAAAGCGTAACCAGCCATCTGGCGAACGCGGAAATGACGGTGCGGCGCGAGCCGCTCGGCGTCGTCGGCGTCGTGACGCCGTGGAACTTCCCGTCCGCCATGCTGACCCGCAAGGCGGCTGCGGCCCTTGCCGCCGGTTGCACCATCGTCGCCCACCCTTCTTCGGAAACGCCGCTCTCGGCGCTGGCGCTGGCCGAACTCGGCGAGCGCGCCGGCCTGCCCGCCGGCGTCTTCAATGTCGTCACAGGCAAAGCGTCGATCATTGTCGGGCGAATGTGCGAGGACCCTCGCGTGCGCGCCATGAGCTTCACCGGTTCGACCGAGATCGGCAGGCTGATCGCGGCCCAGAGCGCGCCGACGATGAAGCGGCTGGTTATGGAACTTGGCGGCCACGCGCCGCTGATCGTCTTTGCCGATGCCGATCTCGACAAGGCCGTGCGCATCGCCGTCGACGCCAAATTCGCCACGTCCGGCCAGGACTGCCTCGCGGCCAACCGCATCTATGTCCAGCGGCCGATCTATGATCGTTTCTGCGCCGCCTTCGCCAAGCGCATCGAGGCGCTGCGGACCGGCAATGGCCTTGCCGACGAAAGCGACATCGGCCCGCTGATGCATGAGCGCGCCGTCAAGAAGGTCGAGGAGCAGGTCACCGACGCGCTCGCCCATGGCGCCCGCTGCCTCGTTGGCGGCATAAGGCACCAGGCCGGCCCGTTGTTTTACCAGCCGACGCTGCTGGCCGACGTGCCTGACGAGGCGCTGATCATGCGCGAAGAAACGTTTGGTCCGGTCGCAGCCGTGACGCCGTTCGACAGCGAGGACGAGGTGACCGCGCGCGCCAACGCCACTGAATATGGTCTGGTCGCCTATGTCGTGACCGAGAACGGCGCCCGCCAGCAGCGCCTGGGCCGGGCGCTGGACTACGGCATGGTCGCCATCAACCGCGTCAAGATCACCGGTGCGCCGATCCCGTTCGGCGGCGTCAAGCAGTCCGGCATTGGCCGCGAGGGTTCGCGTCAGGGGCTCGAAGCTTTCACCGATCTCAAATATCTTTGCCTGGACGTCGCTTAAGCCGCGTCCACGTTCCTCAAGGAGTCAAAAGAATGCTCGACCAGTCCAATGAACTCGCCGCCTGGGATCGTGATCACTTCTTCCATCCCTCGACGCATATGGGCACCCACGCGCGCGGTGAATCGCCGACGCGCATCATGGCCGGCGGTGAAGGCGTCACCGTCTGGGACAGCAACGGCAGAAAAAGTATCGATGCCTTCGCCGGCCTTTACTGCGTCAATGTCGGCTATGGCCGCCAGAAGATCGCTGACGCCATCGCCGCCCAGGCCACGAACCTCGCCTATTACCACGCCTATGTCGGCCACGGCACCGAGGCCTCGATCACGCTGTCGAAGATGATCATCGACCGTGCGCCGAAGGGCATGTCGAGGGTCTATTTCGGCCTCTCCGGTTCGGATGCCAACGAAACCAACATCAAGCTGATCTGGTACTACAACAACGTGCTTGGCCGCCCGGAGAAGAAGAAGATCATCTCGCGCTGGCGCGGCTATCACGGCTCCGGCATCATGACGGGGTCGCTGACCGGGCTCGATCTCTTCCACAATGCCTTCGACCTGCCGCGCGCGCCGATCCTGCACACCGAGGCGCCCTACTATTTCCGCCGCGCCGACCGTTCGATGAGCGAGGAGCAATTTTCGCAGCATTGCGCCGACAAGCTCGAGGAGATGATCCTGGCCGAGGGCCCCGAGACCGTCGCCGCCTTCATCGGCGAGCCGATCCTCGGCACTGGCGGCATCGTGCCGCCGCCCGCCGGCTACTGGGAGAAAATCCAGGCGGTGCTGAAGAAGTACGACGTGCTCCTGGTCGCCGACGAAGTGGTGACGGGCTTCGGCCGGCTGGGCACCATGTTCGGCTCCGACCATTACGGCATCAAGCCGGACCTGATCACCATTGCCAAGGGCCTGACCTCCGCCTACGCGCCGCTGTCGGGCGTCATCGTCGCCGACAAGATGTGGCAGGTTCTGGTGCAGGGCTCCGACAAGCTCGGCTCGCTGGGGCACGGCTGGACCTATTCGGCGCATCCGATCTGCGTCGCCGCGGGTGTGGCCAACCTCGAACTGATCGATGAGATGGATCTGGTGAGGAATGCCGGCGAGACCGGCGCCTATTTCCGCGCCGAATTAACCAAGGCCGTCGGCGGCCACAAAAACGTCGGCGAGGTGCGCGGCGACGGCATGCTGGCGGCGGTCGAGTTCGTCGCCGACAAGGACGACCGTGTGTTCTTCGATCCGGCGCAGAAGATCGGACCGCAGATCGCCACGACCCTCGCCGCAAGCGGGGTCATCGGCCGCGCCATGCCGCAGGGCGACATTTTGGGCTTCGCCCCGCCGCTTTGCCTGACGCGCGAGGAGGCTGACACCGTGGTGGCCAAGACCGCCGATGCCGTGAAGAGCGTGTTCGCCAATCTCTAATTGCCGAGATCGGCGCTGCCCCTCATCCGCCTGCCGGCACCTTCTCGTCGTTCACGGAGAGAGGGTAAAGGTGAGGGGCAGCGCCACCTACAAAGTATTCGGAAGTGAACGCGATGACCTCTCATCCCACCCTCCCCGCCACCATGGCGGCCGTGCAGCTTACCGGCCACGGCGGCCCGGAAAAGCTCGTCTACCGCACCGACGTGAAAGTGCCTGTGCCCGCCGCCGGCGAAGTGCTGGTCAAGGTCAGCGCCTGCGGCATGAACAACACCGACGTCTGGGTTCGCCAGGGCGCCTATGGCACGGAGGAGGACGCAGGGGCCGTGTCGACATGGCGGCGCCAGGGCAACACCCTGACCTTTCCGCGTATCCAGGGCACCGACACGGTCGGCACCGTCGCTGCCGTTGGCGCAGGGGTCTCGCCGGAACGCATCGGCGAACGAGTGATGGTCGATTTCTCGATCTACAATCGCGACGACGATTCGCTCGCCGACATTGACTATATGGGTCACGGCCGCGACGGCGGTTACGCCGAATACCAGGCTGTACCGGCCGAGAACGCCCATGTCGTCGACACTGACTTGAGCGATGTCGAACTCGCCACCTTCTGCTGCGCCTATCTCACCGGCGAGCAGATGCTGGAACGTGCAGGGCTCAAGGCCGGCGAACGCGTGCTGGTCACCGGCGCCTCGGGCGGCGTCGGCTCCGGCATCGTGCAATTGGCGCGGGCGCGCGGAGCCATTCCCTATGCCGTCGTCGGCAAGGGCAAGGAGCAGGCGGTGCTCGACATCGGCGCCGAAGCCGTGATCACCCGTGGCGTGGCCGACCTGCCGCAAGCCGTGGCCAAGGTGACCGGCGGCCAGCCCATCGACGTCGTGGCCGACCTTGTCGGCGGCGCGATCTTCAACGATCTGTTGCGCATCCTGAGGCCCGAGGGCCGCTACACCACCGCAGGCGCCATCGCCGGCCCGGTCGTCCAGCTCGATCTCAGGACCATGTATCTCAAGCAGCTTCAGCTCCACGGCTCGAGCCAGGGCACACGTGCGGATTTCCGCCGTATCGTGCGCTATATCGAGGAAGACAAGATCCGGCCGCTGGTCGGCGGCGTCTACAGGCTTTCCGATTTCCACCGCGCCCAAGCCGATTTCATCGCCAAGGATTTCGTCGGCAAGCTGGTGGTGGTGCCTGATGCCGTGGCTGAACGGCGGCACCCTAAATAAGAGGACGGAGCAGCAGCGCTTCTCGGCGCCGCAAGCTACGTCACCATGACAAAGGACGACCGTCAGGTCTTGCCGTCAAATTCATCATGTCGGCCGGCATGGCGCACCATGCGCCGAAAGCTCATCGAGATATGGGCTCGCCTGATGTGCCCGATCGATTCCCAGTCTCCGATTTCCGCGGCGGCCAGCACTTCCTCCATTTCGCGCCGGAAGGCCGTGAACTCCTCCACAAGGCCGAGTTGCGGCATCATCTTGAGGACTACGCGCGCAACCTGAAAATACAGTCTTTCGCTTATTTCGCGCAGGGGCTGGTTCCCGGTCATGCCGGATAGTTCAGTGAAGAAGTCCATGTTCAGCTGCAGAAAGGCACGCTGATCCGGGTTGAGCATATCGGAATCGCAGCGCGCGATGAGCGCTCGGATGCGATCGAGGTCGACCGCCGTTCGGGGAATTGGCGAAAGCTTGCCGACAAGCAGCGCGAGTTCCAGTCGCAGATGATAGACCTGCTGCAACTCCTCGATGTCGACGTCGGTGACGATCGTACCGACGCCGTGAACCGATTGCACAAGGCCTTCGGCCTCGAGCCGCGCCAGCACGCGTCGGACCGGTGTGCGGCTGATCTCGAATTCCTGGGCGAGTTCTTCTTCGGAGAGCCGGCTCCCCGGCGGATAATCGAGCAGGCAGATACGGTCGCGCAGGATTAGGTAGATGCGTTCGAACCGTTCGCGCGCCGAAAGCGGACGCGAAGGCGGCACTGTCTTGGCCGAGGCATCCGTATCAAGCGTCATCCAGCCTCCAGGACAGCGTGCAGGAACTGCCGCGTCCGCTCATTCTTGGGTGCGCCGAAAAGCTCTGCTGGCGGCCCCTGCTCGCAAATTTTGCCCTGGTAGAAGAAGCAGACGCGATCGGAAAATTCCTTGGCGAAGCCCATCTGGTGGGTGACCATGAGCATCGTCAGATCATGCTCGCGGCCGATTTGCCTTATCACTTGCAGCACTTCGCCGACAAGTTCCGGATCGAGCGCGGACGTCACCTCGTCGAACAGCATTATCTTGGGCCGCATCGCCAGCGCCCTGGCAATGGCGACGCGCTGTTGCTGGCCGCCGGAAAGCTGGGAAGGATAATGATCCTTCTTCTGCGACAGCCCGACCATGTCGAGAAGCTCGGCCGCCCGTGCCTCGGCATCGGCCCGCTTCATGCCAAGCACGGTCATCGGCGCCTCGATGCAATTGGCCATCGCCGTCATGTGTGGAAACAGGTTGAAAGACTGGAACACCATGCCGATCTTCGCCCGGATGCGGCGGATATGGGCAAGATTGGCGGGCACCAGCTTTCCGCCTTGCTTCATATGCGTCAGTGGCTCGCCTTCGACCCAGATGACGCCGTCATTGATCGTCTCCAGCGTCATCAGCATGCGCAAGACCGTGGTCTTGCCGGAACCGGACGGTCCGATGACGGAAACCTTCTCGCCGCGCGCGATTTCAAGGTTCAGCCCGTCGAGCACGGTGAGCGCGCCATAACGCTTCGAGACATTGTCGAAACGGACCATCGGTTGTTCGGTCATCGCGCGGTCCTTCGGTTGAGCAGGCGTTCGAGGGCACGGATGAGCGCGGCCGAAACCAGGCTCATGGCCAGGAAGAACAGGCCGACCAGCGTGATCGGTTCGGTGTAGCGGAAAGTCTCGGAGCCGATGATCTTGGCCGTCTGCATGAGTTCCAGCACGGCGATGGCCGACAGCAGCGGCGTCTCCTTGAACAGCGCGACGAGATAGTTGCCGAGCGCCGGCACGATCGGCGGTATCGCCTGCGGGATGATGATGTCGCGAAAGGTCGTCCAGG
Source organism: Mesorhizobium sp. B2-4-1 (assembly GCF_006442185.1). Classification (NCBI taxonomy): domain Bacteria; kingdom Pseudomonadati; phylum Pseudomonadota; class Alphaproteobacteria; order Hyphomicrobiales; family Phyllobacteriaceae; genus Mesorhizobium; species Mesorhizobium sp. B2-4-1. Next base: position 157,542 of record NZ_VFVN01000009.1, read on the forward strand.
AGGAGAGGTTGAGTGCGATCGAGGCTTCCCACTGGCCGCGATGGATGTTGTCGAAGCCCGCGCGGTAGACTTCCGAGCAATAGGCGGCGTAGTGAATGCCGATGGCCAGAACGCCGGCCGTGAATGCGTCGAGCACGACGCCGAATTTCGGAAAGACGAAATAGAGGAAGAAGATCTGGATGAGCAGCGGCGTCGAGCGGATCAGTTCGACCAGCACCGAGATCGTCCAGCCGGTCCAGGGCACCGCGATACGGATTACCGCGAGGACCAGCCCGAGCAAAGCCGCGATGACGAAGCCGAGCAGCGTCGCCTCGATCGAGACGACGGCGGCGCGTGCGAGCACCGGCAGGATCTCGGCGGCAAAACTCCAATCCCAGATCACGCCGCCCTCCCCCGCGCCAGACCGAGCGAGGCCCGCCTTTCGAGAAGCCGCATGCCGATAGAAACGGTGAGCGACATGGCGAGATACATCAAAAGCACCAGCGTGAAGATAGGAATGGTCTTGAAGGTGTTCTGGTTCATCTGCTGCGCCTTGAAGGCGAGGTCCGTGAGCGTGATCAGCGAAACCAGCGCCGTCGATTTCAAAAGCTCGATGAACAGATTGCCCCAGGGCGGGATCATGGCTACGAAGGCTTGGGGCAGGATGATCCGGCGCAGCATTTGCGCGCGGCTCATGTTGAGCGCCGTTCCCGCCTCCCATTGGCCGCGCGCGACCGACTGGATTGCGCCGCGCACGCATTCGGATCCATAGGCGCCGACATTCAAGCCAAGCGCCAGCACCGCGACGGGAAACGCGTCGAGCGTGACCCCGAATTGCGGCAGCACGAAAAACAGCCAGAACAATTGCACCAGCGCCGAGGTGCCGCGAAAGATTTCGACATAGACCGTCGCCAGCCATCTGAGGGGCGCTGGACCATACATGCGCGCCAGCGCGGCGAGCACCCCCATCACGACCGCCAGCAGGCTGCCGAGGACGGCGATCTCGATCGTCAGGACGGCACCCTGCAATAGTCCCGGTAGGAACAGCCTGTATGTTTCCTGCGTCGCCAGCACCGCGATCACGGCCAGCGAAACGACCAGCATGGCAACGAGCGTGCGGATACCCATCTGCTTCTCCGAGGAAAAAAGAGGGCGGCGTTTTCACGCCGCCCAGCAGTTGGGAATTTATTCGCCCTTGCAGAGCTCTGCAGTCGTCTTGTTCGGCAGATAGTCCTTGCCGAAGCCGAGCGGCTCGACCAGCGCGATATGCTCCGGCGTACCGAGGAACTTCTTCAGTTCGGCGTTGAACGCTTCCTGCAGATCGGTGTCCTCCTTGCGGAAGCCGAAGCCGCCATGGCCCTTCACCGACTTGCCGGCAACTTCACCGAAGGGCTTGGTCGATTCGACGCCATCGGCCTTCTTGGCCATGTCGGCGATCGAGAGCGCGGTTAGCGCGGCAGCATCGGCACGGCCAGACTGGACCGCGGCGACCAGGCTGGATTGGTCGGGCAAGGAAACGACTTGTCCTTGGGCAACGCCGGCGTCCTTCGCATATCCCCCCTCGACGGCGCCCGCCATCACGGCGAGCTTGAGATCGGGATTGTCCTTGATGCTCGAATAGTCCTTCACGCCTTTCGGATTGCCCTTCGCGACCAGCATGGCCTGGCCGATGCCATAGGACGGTTCGGAAAAATTGATCTCGGCGCAGCGCTTGGGATTGATGAACATGCCGGCGGCGATGATGTCGAAGCGGCCGGCCTTGAGACCCGGAATGAGCGAGCCGAATTCGGTCAGCACGCCGTCGACCTGCGCAATGCCCATCTTGGCGAGCACCGCCTTGGCGACTTCCGGCGCTTCGCCGGTCAATTTGCCGTCAGGCGTGGCGAAACCGAACGGCGCCTCATTGGCGAAGCCGACGCGGATATAGCCGTCCTTCTTGGCGCGTTCGAGCGTCGTTTCGGCATGGGCCGGCAGTGACGTGAATGCGGTCGCGGCGAGCGCAAGACAGGCGGCGGCCTTCACGAGCGCGCGGCGGGATATCTGTGACGTGAACATGCTTTCCCCTTTTCTTCTTCGATAATTATCGGGCTCGAACGATGTTTCTCCACCATCGCGTCAAGCGCACTAAGACGTATACAACTCATCTGGACATATCGCAAGACGCACTGTACGAATCTGGAAAAATCGCCATTGGGCTTGATTGTGCGGCTTTGTGATGCGCAAGTTGTGCACAATTAAGGTGTGCTTTCTCGATGCGATACGAACCGCCTTTGGATGAGGGCAGGAAGGAAAACGGCTTTGGACGCGTCGGGCGGGCCCACCAAGGCGGAATACGCGCGGCGCCTGGCCGACGTGAAGCAACGCATGGCAAAGGCCGGCTTCGATCTCAATCATCTGCCAGGATCCCAGCGCCAGCGAAGGCGGCGGCGAGCGGCTCTGCGACGTGACCCGCGATCCCATCTTCATCGACTGACCATCAGCCCAGGACCGGCAACTCAAGGACACCTCAATGGACCGCAATCCCTTTTCCGAAGCCGAGATCGCCGGCCGCTTGTCGAAAGTTCGCACGGCATTGGCAGAGCGCAAGCTCGACGCCGCCGTCTTCGCCTCGCCGGAGACTGTTTTCTATCTCACCGGCCTCGACCATTGGGGTTATTTCGCGCCGCACCTCCTGATCGTCACGCTCGACCGGCGTCCTATCCTGGTCACCCGGTCGATGGAGAAGGTGACGATCGAGAATCAGGTGAAGGCAGCAGAATTCCGCGGTCACTCCGACAGCGAGACCGCGGCCGACCTCGCCGCGCGCGTCATTTCCGAACTCGGCCTGGCCGGCAAACGGATCGGCATCGAAAACTGGACGTCCGGCCTCAGCCACGGCCTCGCCCTGAAGCTTGAGGCGCAGGCCGACGCCAAGTGGAGCGACGTCTCGGGACTGGTCGACAAGATGCGGTTGGTGAAGAGCGCCGAGGAACAGGTGCTGATGCGCCGCGCCGCCAAGGTCACGGATGCTGCGGCAGGTGCCGCCATCGCTGCCATCTCCGACGGCGCCGCCGAGCAGGAGGTTGCCGCCCAATGCGTGGCGGCGATGGTGCGCGCCGGCGGCCACGCGCCGGGCTTCGGCCCGTTCATCCGGCCCGCCGCCCGGCTCGGCGAGGAGCACACGACCTGGGGCGACGGCATCTATCGCAGCGGCGAGCCGGTCTTCGTCGAACTGTCGGGCTGTGTCTCGCGCTATCACGCGCCGCTTGGCCGGCTGATCCGCATCGGCAACATCAAGGACGAAGATGCCGCCATGGCCGAGGTCACGGCCAAGGCATTCGAGGCCGTCGTCAGGGCGCTCGAGCCAGGTGCCAGGGCGCGCGATGTCTACGCCGCCTGGCAAGGCGTCGCCGACGAGGCCGGCCTGTCGCATTATCGCCGCCATCATTGCGGCTATCTCGTCGGCATCGGCCAGCCGCCCTCATGGACCGGCGGCAATTCGGTGACGGGCCTCAGGCACGATTCCGATCTCGAAATCGAGACCGGGATGAGCTTCCACATCCTGTCCTGGCTGATGGGCACCGGCCGCGGCGACCATTTCATCTCCAACACCGTGCTGCTGACCGATGCGGGGGCCGAAGTGCTGACCCGCACCCCGGCCGGCCCGATCGTCCGCTAGACCATGAACATGGCGCGCTATTCGGCGTTTTCGATTTTCCGCAATGCCCTTTCCGGCCAGAAGAACTGGCGGCGCGCCTGGCGCGCGGCCGAGCCGAAGCCCGCCTATGACGTGATCGTCGTCGGTGGGGGCGGGCATGGCCTTGCGACGGCTTTCTACCTCGCCGAGAACCACGGCATCCGCAATGTCGCCGTTCTGGAAAAGGGCTATGTCGGCGGCGGCAATGTCGGCCGCAACACCACCGTCATCCGCTCCAACTACCTGCTCGACGGCAACACCCAGTTCTACGAATTCTCGGTCAAGCTGTGGGAAGGCTTGTCGCGGGCGCTGAACTTCAACGTGATGTTTTCGCAGCGCGGCCAGATCGTCACTGCCCATTCGGTCGATCAACTCGACACATTCAGCCATCGCGCCAACATCATGCGTCTGAACGGCATCGACGCCGACATACTCGACCGCGACGCTGTGCGCCGGCTGGTACCCTATCTCGATTTCTCCGAAACCGCGCGATTTCCGATCCATGGTGCGATCTTGCAAGGCCGCGCAGGCACCGCCCGCCATGATGCCGTCGCCTGGGGCTATGCGCGCGTTGCCGACGGCCACGGGGTCGACATCATCCAGAATTGCGAGGTGACCGGCTTTGTCCGCGACGGCGAAAGGATCGTCGGTGTCGAGACCAGCAAGGGCCGCATCGGCGCCGGCAAGGTCGGCCTCGCCGTCGCAGGCCATACTTCGCTCCTCGCCGCCAGGGCCGGCCTGGAACTGCCGATCGAAAGCCACGTGCTCCAGGCTTTCGTCACCGAGCCGCTCAAGCCGCTGGTAGATCACGTCGTCGCTTATGGCGCAGACCATTTCTATGTCAGCCAGTCGGACAAGGGCGGGCTGGTCTTCGGTGGCAATCTCGACGGCTACAATTCCTACGCCCAGCGCGGCAATCTCGGCGTCGTGGGCGAAGTGGCGGAGGCGGCGATAGCCCTGATGCCCTGCATCTCGCGTGTCAGGCTGCTGCGCCATTGGGGCGGCGTCATGGACATGACGCCGGACGCCAGTCCGATCATCTGCCCGACCCCGATAGAAGGGCTCTATCTCAATGGCGGCTGGTGCTATGGCGGCTTCAAGGCGACGCCGGCCTCCGGCTGGTGCTTTGCCCATATGCTGGCCACCGGCAAGCCGCATCCGCTGACCGCCGCCTACGCGCTCGACCGTTTCCGGACCGGCCACACGCTCGACGAAGCCGGCGCCGGCCCCTCGGCCTGGCTGCAATAGAGAACGAGAGAAATGCTTCGCATCGACTGCCCATGCTGCGGCCTGCGCGACCATGACGAGTTCCGCTATGGCGGCGACGCTTCCGCGGTGCGTCCGGCGCATGACGATCCCGATCCGGAGGCGTGGTATCGCTATGTCTACGTGCGCAAGAACCCGGCGGGACCGCACCGTGAATTCTGGCAGCATGTGACCGGCTGCCGGCAATGGCTGGTCATCGAGCGCGACACGAGGAACCACGCTATCGCATCGGTCGGCTTCGCCAGGAAAATGCCAGCATGAAAATGATTGGAAATCGTCTGGCCGCCGGCGGCCGCATCGACCGCACGCAGCCGCTCCGCTTCACATTCGACGGCCGCGAGCTGGGCGGCTATCGAGGCGATACGCTTGCTTCCGCGCTGCTTGCCAATCGGCTCATGCTGACAGGCCGCAGCTTCAAATACCATCGGCCGCGCGGCATCTTCTCGGCCGGCCCGGAAGAACCCAACGCGCTGGTTACGCTCGGTAGCGGTGGACGGCGCGAACCGAACCTTCCGGCCACGACACTGGAACTGGCTGAAGGTATGACTGCCGAAAGCCAGAATCGCTGGCCGTCCCTTGCCTTCGACGTGCAGAGCGTCAACGGCCTGTTTGCGCCCCTTCTTTCTGCCGGCTTCTACTACAAGACCTTCATGGGTCCGACCCGCCGCGCCTGGATGTTCTACGAGCATTTCATCCGTAAAGCCGCGGGATTGGGCCGGGCCGGCACCGAACCCGATCCCGACCGTTACGAGACCCGGCATGCATTTGCCGATGTTGCAGTCGTCGGCGGCGGCCCTGCCGGCCTGTCGGCGGCGCGCGCCGCGGCAGCCAGCGGCGCCAGGGTCGTCCTCGTCGAACAGGACTTTCTGCTCGGTGGCCAACTTCTTGCCGAGCGCACCGATGGCAAGGCGGCAGCCTGGCTGACAAAGATCGAGGCGGAGCTTGCAGGCCAGCCCAACGTCACCCTGATGCGCAAGACGATGGCCTTCGGCACCTATGACGGCAACACGCTGGGGCTGATCGAGCGGCATGACGGCCAGGTCGCGCAAGGCGCTGCGCGGCAGGTTTTCACCGTGCTTCGCGCCGGCTCGATCATCTTTGCGGCCGGTGCTATCGAACGGCCGCTGGTGTTCTCCAACAACGACCGGCCAGGCATCATGCTGGCGTCCGCCGCCCGGACCTATCTCAACCGCTTCGCCGTGCTGCCGGGAAAGAATATCCTCGTGGCCACGATGAACGACGGCGCCTATCGCGCTGCTTTCGACCTCGCCGCCGCCGGCGCGCGAGTGACGGTCGCGGACCAGCGCGGCGCTCCGCCCGCCGATCTGGCGGCGGAAGCCGGACGCCTGAACGTAGAGATCCGCTCCGGAACCCGGATCGCCGATCTGCGCGGCAGCCATGCGGTGAAGGCCGTACGGCTTGCCGGCCCGAGCGCCAAATCGGAAATCGCCTGCGATTTCGTCTGCGTCTCCGGCGGCTGGTCGCCGACCGTGCATCTCACCTCGCATCTTGGCGTCAGGCCCGTCTATCGCGACGACATCGACGGCTTCGTTTCGGGCGGCTTTCCGGCAGGCCAGTTCGGCGCCGGCGCGATGATGGGGCGCTTCTCGACCGCCGACGCGATCGAGGACGGCCACCGCGCCGGCGTCGAAGCGGCATGCTTCTGTGGAAAACCGGCGGCCATGCCGGCGCCGGATGAACTCGATCTCGAAGGGGCCCCGGCCGCTCCCTTTCGTGCGATCTCTTCCGCGGGGCGCGGCAAGGCCTTCGTCGATCTACAGATGGATGTGACCACCAAGGACGTCGAGCTCGCCCATCGCGAGGGCTATGAATCGGTCGAACACCTGAAGCGCTACACCACGCTCGGCATGGGGACCGACCAGGGCAAAACCAGCAATTTCGCAGCACTTTCGGCCATGGCGGCGCTGCGCCGGGCAACGATTGCGCAAACCGGAACCACGACCTTTCGCCCACCCTACGCGGCGGTCGCGATCGGCGCGCTGGCCGGTCGCGCCGTCGGTCATCACTTCAAGCCGGTCCGTCGCACGCCGATGCACGACTGGCACCTGGCAAACGGTGCCGAGATGCTCGAGGTCGGTCTCTGGATGCGTCCGTATTTCTATCGCGATGCCGGACGCGACGTGAATGAAGCCTATGTCGCGGAGATGCGGATCGTGCGCGGCGGCGCCGGGCTGATGGACATTTCCACCCTCGGCAAGATCGACGTGCAGGGGCCGGACGCGGCCATATTCCTCGACCGTGTCTACGCCAACGGTTTCGCCAAGCTTCCGGTTGGCCGCGCGCGCTACGGCGTCATGCTGCGCGACGACGGCGTCGTCTTCGACGACGGCACCACCACGCGCTTGTCGCAAAATCGCTTCTTCATGACCACCTCTACCGCCAGGGCCGCCGATGTCCTGTCGCGGCTGGAATTCCTGCTCGACACCGCCTGGCCGGATTTGCGTGTCGCGGTCTCTTCGGTAAGCGACGAGTGGGCGGCGATGTCGACCGCCGGGCCACGAAGCCGCGATGTCCTTGCCGCCGCCTTTCCGACGCTCGATGTCTCCAACGAGACGCTGCCGCATATGGGCGTCATCGAAGCCGGGTTCGACGGACGGGCCCTGCGCGTTATTCGCCTCAGCTATTCCGGCGAGCGCGCCTACGAGATCTATGTCGGCGCCAGCGCCGGCGAACAGGCCTGGAGCCGTCTCATCGAAGCAGGCGCGCCGTTCGGCCTCAAACCTTATGGCGTCGAGGCGCTTGGTGCGCTGCGCGTTGAAAAGGGCCACGTCGCCGGGCCCGAGATCGATGGCCGCACCACGCTCGACGATCTCGGCCTCGGGCGCATGGCCGGCAAACGCGGCGGATTCGTCGGCGACGTCCTGCGTCGTCGTCCGGCCTTTCAGGCACCCGACCGCCAGCGCCTCATCGGGCTGGAATGCATCGAGGACGGCAAGCGGCTGCGCGGAGGCGCCATATTGTTCCTGCCTGGCGATGCCGTCACCGGCCACGGGCGCGGTCGGATCACCTCGGTTACCTTCAGCCCGGAACTCGGCCACTATGTCGGACTGGCGCTGTTCGCCGGCAATGCCGCGGCCGAAGGAGACGAGATCACCGCGGTCTACCCGATGCGGACAGAGACGGTTCGCGCCCGCGTCGTGCCTTCTGTTTTCCTAGATCCCAAGGGAGAGCGCATGCATGGTTGAGCCTGTGCTGTCGAAGGACTTCAACCTGTGGGCCTCCGATTGCCCGATCGTTCAGATCGAGGGCTGGGAAGAAACGCTGACAAGATTCGAAACGAGCGTCTCGCAGGCCTTGGGCGCGAGGCTCCCTGCCGACGTCGGCGAGACGGTTCGGCATGCTGGCGCCCTCATCGTCAGGATCACCCCCCGCCGTCTTTGGCTGATCGTCGAGACAGGTGCGGAACCGCCGGCCATTGCGATCGATCCTGAATTGGGCTGCTCGGTTCTGCTCGGCGAAGGCCGGGTGCGATTCAGGATGGAGGGTGCGCGTCTTCAGGACATTCTCTCTGCCTGCATGCCGGTCGACTGGTCGTCCGCCGCTTCGGCTCCCGGCCGTGCCGTACAGACGTCCGTCCATCACGTGCCGGCGCTCTATCTGCGAACAGGCGAGAGCAGCTGCGACCTGATCGTGCCGCGAAGCTTCGCCCGCAGCCTTGCCGACTGGATTGCCGCCGCGCGTTGAAGCAACCCCAGGAAAGTGGGTAACGTTTTTCCGCTCGCGATTGCGTAAGGAAAAAGCTGGACCTGTCCGGCGCAGCGGCCGCTAAACCGGCAGGACGCACCGCGCGCATACCTTTTGCACGACGGTCGATACAGTCGTCCGCATCGGCGAAGGTCTCGGCATCACTGGTGGAGGCCGACACGCCACGGCAGCGCGCCGGCCTCCGCCTTGGTTAGCGGGTCAGTTGTGGCGGATTTCCGTGCCGAGCACCTTCAGGCACTCACGGATAAAGGCGGCCAGCGCCGTCCATCCCTTGGCCGACACCATCGTGCCATCGACATAGGCTTCCGTCGGCGAGAGGTCGATATAAGTTCCGCCCGCGAGAGTGACTTCCGGCTCGCAAGCGCCCAGCGCACCAACCTTCTTGCCGCGCACGACACCGTCGACCGCGATCAGGATCTGCACGCCATGGCAGATCGTGAAGATCGGCTTCTTGGTCTCGTGAAAGTGTCGAACGATCGTCTGCACCCGCTTGTCGGTGCGGATGTATTCCGGTCCGCGTCCGCCCGCGCAGTAGACCGCGTGGTACTGGTCGAGCTGCTTTTCCGCATCCGAGAACGTCTTGTTGATCAGCGCGTAGTGCCCGAGCTTTTCGGTGTAGGTCTGGTCCCCTTCGAAATCGTGCAGCGAGGTCTTGATCAGGTCGCCCGCATTCTTGTCGGGGCAGACGACATGGACCGTGTGACCAACGGCTTCCATCGCTTGCTGGTAAACGAAAATCTCGTATTCCTCGGTGAACTCACCGGTCAGCATCAATATCTTCTTGCCTGGCATAGCTCTTCCTCTCTGTTGTTGGCATGCAAGGCGCATCACGCGCCTTGCCTCATTCGGATTGCGGGCCTCAGAACGGGGAGTCGGGGAAGTAATATTCCTTGGCGTTGGCCTGGGTTATGAGCGGGGCGTCGAGTTTGACGGCACCGCGAACCGGAGCCTGACCGATCAAGTTGGCCACGGTCATGTAGATAGCGGTCTTGATCATCGCCGGCGGATACGGCGTCTCGACCGGTGTCATCGCATCCCCGTCTATCACCTTCTTCACGATGTCCTTCATGCCGTTGCCGCCGAGCGCTAGCTTGATATCGGTTCGGCCGGACTGCTTGACGGCCTCGAGCACACCGAGAAGCATGTCGTCGTCGTTGGCCCAGACCGCATCGATGTGCGGGTGCTTGGCCAGGTAGTCCTGCATGAGCTTGAAGGCCTCGTCGCTGTTCCAGTGGGCATACTGCATGTCAAGCACCTTCAGGCCGGTACCCTTGATCGTGTCCTCGAAGCCCTTGATACGCTCGTCGTCGATGACGGTGGGAATGCCGCGCAGCACGACGACGTCACCTTTGCCGCCCAGTTTGTCGATCATGAACTTCGCCGTATTGGTGCCAACCGCGATGTTGTCGCCGGCAAGATACAGGTCCTGAATGGAAGGGTCGGTCAATCCCCTGTCGACGACGGTGATGAACGTACCCATCTCCTTGATGGCTTTCACCGGCTGGGTCAGTTCCTCGGAGGTGTAGGGCAGTATCACCAGCGCATCCAGCTTGCGGCTGGCCGACAGATCCTCCAGCGCGCTTACCTGGTCGGCCGCCGAGGGCGACGTCTTCACGACGACTTCGACATCCGGGAAGGCCGCGTTGATTTCCTTTGCGGCGGCCTGCGCGTGATAGACGATGCCGGCCGTCCAGCCATGATCCGCCGCCGGGATCGACACCGCGACCACCTTCTTGTCGGCTGCAAGCGCCTGGCCGGCCACCATCAGTGCGCCGACTGCCGCGACGGCAACCCATTTCCTGCTAAACATAAATACCTCCCAGAGATATGGACCACACAACAGGCGCCCGTCCGGTCCGAAGACGAGCTATTTCGAAAATCTTTGCACGAGCATGGCGATGATGATGATGACGCCCTGCACCGCGGCGACGAGGTATTCGGAAACGAAATCCGACAACACCATCAGGTTGGCGATCAGCTCCAGGATCACCGCACCGGCGATGGTGCCCCAGATGCGGCCCTTGCCGCCCCGCAGCGCCGTTCCGCCAATGACAACGGCCGTTATCACCTGCAGCTCCCAAAGCTGTCCGGTGGTCGGGGTGGCGGCTCCCAGACGAGGCACGTAACAGATGGCGGCGACCGCCACGCATGCACCCTGGATGACATAGGCAATGGTGCGCGTCTTGACGACCGAGATGCCCGAATAGCGGGCGACGTCCTCGTTCGCGCCCACCGCCGCGCATTTGCGGCCATATTTGGTCTTGTAGAGGACAAATGCGCCGACCACCGCAACGAGCGCCGACAGAAGGATCGGCACCGGAATGCCCGCGACGGCGCCGAAATAGACCGGCCGGTACGCGTCCCGCAGCGAGCGATCGATCGGGATCGTGCCGCCATCGGTCATATAGGTGATCAGTGCGCGGAAGATACCCATTGTGCCGAGCGTGGCGATGAACGGCTCGATCCTTCCGACCGTGACGATGAGACCGTTCGCGAGGCCGCATAGAAGCCCCGCGACGACTGCTATCACCATGCCTGCCGGGATGGCCCAAAGGCCGAGGCTGGGGGCCATCATGTTCATGAACATGATCGTGACGCCGGCGATGAAGGCGACCATCGAGCCGACCGAAAGGTCGAGCCCGCCTGATGAGATCACGAATGTGGCGCCGACGGCTATGATGGCGACATAAGCGCTGCGCGTGATCACGTTGCCCAGGTTTGTCGCGGAAAGAAAATCCGGATTGATGAGGAATCCCGCCACCAGTAGTGCGAACAGTGCAAGGAAAGGGCCGGCATCCGTCCACGAGAAATGGTGCTGCCTGTCGCTTCGGGCAGACATGGAATGGGTAAGCGCCGTCACTGTCTTCCTCCTTGGGCCGTGCCATGGCCTTTGTCACTGGTCGCCAGCAGCGCGATGTTGCTTTCGGTCATCGTTTCGCCCGAGACCTCGCCGCTGATCCTGCCTTCGCGCATGACCAGGACGCGGTCGCAGATGCCGACCAGTTCCTGCATCTCCGACGAGATGACGATGCAGGCTTTGCCTTGGCCCACGAGTTCCTGGATGAAGGCGTAGATCTGCGCCTTGTTGGCGATGTCGATCCCGCGCGTCGGCTCATCGATGATCACGACCGAAGGATTGGTCAGGAGCACCTTGGCCAGCAGAAGTTTCTGCTGGTTTCCGCCCGAAAGCTGCCCTGCCCTGGCGTTGTGGCTCTTCACCCGGATGTCGTAGCTGGAGACGGCCCGCGCGAGCGCCTCGGATTCGCGGCCGCGCAGAACCAGAAGTCCCGGATGCAGAAGGCCAAGCGACGAGAGGGTCAGGTTCGGCGCCAGCCGCTCCTGCAAAAGCAGGCCCTTGCCCTTGCGATCTTCCGTCAGATAGCCGATGCCCGCCTCTATGGCCTCGCGCTGTGAATGTATCTGTATCGGCGAACCGTTGAGCTCGATCGTAGCCGTCGCCGGCCTAAGCCCCACAATGCCTTCGAACAACTCGGTTCGCCCCGCCCCGATCATGCCGGCGAAGCCAAGAATCTCGCCTTTGTGAACGGTAAAGGACACGTCCCGTGCATAACCTGGAACAGTCGCGTTTCTGACGGTCAGCATGGGCCGGCTCGTCTGGACCTCGCGCTTGTGAGGATAAAGCGCGGCGAGTTCGCGCCCGACCATAAGCTGCGCCATGTCGGCCTGGCTCAACGCATGGCCGGGATAGGTGCCGATCATCTTGCCGTCGCGCAGGACCGTGACCTTGTCCGCCAGCCGCTGCACCTCGTCGAGGCGATGGCTGATGTAGAGAACCGCGATGCCCCGCGCCCTGAGCCCGAAGATGATGGCGAGCAAACGCTCGACCTCCCCACCGGTCAGCACCGCTGTTGGCTCGTCGAAGATGACGACCCTGTGGTCGCCGAGCAACGCGCGGGCGATTTGCACGAGTTGGCGATCCGCCAGCGAAATGTCTCGGACCAGCGCGGTCGGCGACACCTCGCAACCGATCTCGGCCAGTTTCGCGGCCGCTATGCGGCGCATGGCGCCATCATCGACGATTCCGCGCCTGGAGAGCTCGCGGCCGAGAAAGAGATTGTCGGTCACCGTGAGCGCTTCGGCCAGGAGGATTTCCTGATGCACCAGCGCGATGCCTGCCGCCTGCGCCTGGTGAGGTGTCCTGAAACTCACGCGGTCACCGGCCATGGACAGGCTGCCGGCGGTTGGCTCGATGTAACCGGAAAGCAAGCGCATGAACGTCGACTTGCCGGCGCCATTCTCGCCGATGACGGCATGGATCTCGCCAGGGAAAATATCCAGCGTGATGTCCGACAACACGGTCACCGGGCCGTATTGTTTGCAAAGCCCTTCCGCGCGCAGCACCGGAGCCACAGCCGGTGTGGGCTCCGGCGGCAAAGCGGTGAGGCTTCCGTCGATGCGAGTGGCAACTGACATCGCGGCCTACTCGAATGCAGGCAGGAGCCTGTCCCGCGAATTCTCTATGTGCACGCGCATCGCCTTTTCGGCGGCAACCGGATCGCTGGCCGCGAAAGCGGCGAGGATGGCTTCGTGCTCGTCGAGCGCCTCCTCGGTGACCCGCGAGTGATACATCAGGCGGAAAATGTGGAAGTGGGTGTGCTGGTGGTTCAGCGTTTCGCGGATGAGCTCGTTCTGCGCGAACTCCATGACCTTGTCGTGGAAGATGGCATCCTGGCGGGCGAAGTTCGAATAACGCAGGCGTTCGTCCTTGCCCACCCGCCTGGCCATCACGCCAGCCGCCTCCTGCAAAATCATCAGCCGGGCTTCATCGAGCGCAGCGGCTGCCTTGGCGGCGGCTGCGGGTTCGAGCAGCAGGCGCAGTTCATAGAGTTCGTCGAAACGGCGCCGTGTGATCTGGGGCGCGGCCCGGTACCCGATAAGATGGGTTTTCACCACCAGGCCCTCGCCTTCCAGCCGCCCAAGAGCTTCGCGGATGGGCGTATGCGAGACGTTGAACTCCTTGACGAGGTTATCGACGGTGATCCGCGATCCCGGAGCTATCTTCAGCGACATCAGCTGCTGGAAGATCGCCTCGTAGACGTCGCCCGACAGGCTGTTGGCGCGCTGGATGCGGCCTGTCAACCGAGCGTCATTGTCGACGGTAAGGTCTGGATTCTGCATGTTTTGCCTCTTGACAGGGGCGACCTCTAACACGATGCTCCGCGCAATTCAATCCTATATCCTATACGATTTTATAGAGGATATTCGTGAGGCAGGAAAACTCGACGACGGCTCTGGCCCGTGCCTTGCCCGAACCACGCCACGCACGCTGGGCAAGCGGTGATCTCCGATCCCCCGCTCCCCAATCCATATTCGAAGGACACACTTCATGACGCTATTTGCAGCAGCCCGGTTGCCGCATGAGATTCTTTTCGGCAAAGGCCAGCGCCACGCGCTGCCTGATATTGCCGCCAGATATGGCCGGCGCGCATTCATCTGCACGGATGAGCGTTTCGCCGGGACGCCAATGTTCGCGCAGATCAGCGCGGCACTGAGAGCAGGCTCGATCGAAACGCTCGTGTACGATCGCATCCTCCCGGATGTCCCTCGTGACAGCGTTGCCGTCTGTGCCGCCCATGCGAAGGACTTCAAGCCGGACATGGTGATCGGGATCGGTGGCGGCAGCTGCCTGGACATGGCCAAAAGCGCCGCGCTGCTGATCAGTCACGGCGGGTCGCTTCAGGACTACTACGGGGAGTTCAAGGTGCCCGGCCCCACGCTTCCGGTAATCGCGGTCCCGACCACCGCCGGCACCGGTTCGGAAGTGACGCCGGTGGCGGTGATCTCCGATCCGGAGCGGACGCTTAAGGTCGGCATTTCCAGTCCCCATCTCATTGCCGCGGTCGCGCTCTGCGATCCGGAACTCACCTCGACATGCCCGCCCTCCCTCACGGCAATTGCCGGAGCCGACGCGCTCACCCACGCGATCGAAGCCTTTACGTCCGCCAAACGCGGCGCCGATCCGCACTTGCCGCAGCGGCATGTCTTCGTCGGCAAGAGCGCCCTTACCGATCATTTCGCGCTGCTGGCCATCCAGCTCCTGGGCCGCAGTCTCGAAAAGGCGTACAGGGACGGCTCGGACGAAGACGCACGCGCCGATGTCATGATGGGAGCGCTGGCGGCCGGCTGCGCTTTCGGCACGGCCGGAACGGCGGCTGCCCACGCCGTGCAATATCCCGTCGGCGCGCTTACCCACACGCCGCACGGATTGGGCGTGGCGACGATGCTTCCCTACGTGATGAGCTACAATCTGCCCGCCGCAACCGACGAAATAGCGGCGGTCGGCGCCGCTCTGGGGGTGACGGAGACAAAGAGCGCCGAGGCGACCGCGCGCGCCACCATCGATGAGGTGGCCCGGCTGTTCGCGGCGATCGGCATCACCCGCACGCTGGCCGATCTGGGTCTTCCACACGACAAGATCGACTGGACCGCCGAGCAGGCGCTCGGCATCGATCGGCTGATCAAGAACAACCCTCGTCCTTTCGACATCGCCGCGATGCGGCGGCTGGTGAGGGCCGCCTATGACGGCGACATGGCCGCAAGCTCAGTCTGACCAGAGGTGATGAGATGAACGTACCCCAAGGGCAACTCAACGAAGATCCGGACATGTTCGACTACACCACATTCTCGCACGGCCTCTATATCGACGGACACTGGCGACCGTCTTGCGACGGTCGTCTCATTGAGGTGATCGATCCTTCCACGGAGGCCGTGATTGCGGCTGTCCCGGACGCCACGATTGCCGATGCCGCCGCTGCCGTCGAGGCGGCTGCGAAGGCGGCGGCAGGCTGGCGCGCAACCGCGCCGCGCAAGCGTTCGGAAATACTGCGGCGTTGTTTCGAATTGATGGTCGAACGGTCCGATACGCTGGCGGCGCTGATCTCGCTGGAGAACGGCAAGGCGCTGCGGGACGCGCGCGGCGAGGTCGCCTATGCGGCTGAATTCTTCCGCTGGAATGCCGAGGAAGCGGTGCGCATCAGCGGCGAGTTCGGCCTGGCGCCGTCAGGCGCCAACCGGATCGTCGTTGATTATCATCCGATCGGCATCTGCGTGCTCATAACGCCCTGGAATTTCCCCGCCGCCATGGCGACACGCAAGATCGCGCCGGCGCTGGCCGCCGGCTGCACCGTCATTCTGAAGCCCGCCAGCGAGACGCCCCTGACCGCCTACGCGCTCGCCGCGCTGTACGAGGAGGCGGGTGTGCCTCCCGGCGTCGTCAATGTGCTCACCACTTCGAACCCCGGACCAGTGACCTCCGCCATGCTCGCCGACCCGCGCGTCCGGAAGCTATCCTTCACCGGTTCGACCGGCGTGGGTCGTGTTCTGCTGGCCGAAGCCGCCAAGCACGTCATCTCATGCTCGATGGAACTCGGCGGCAACGCCCCGTTCATCGTCTTCGATGACGCCGATCTGGACGCGGCCCTCGACGGCGCGATGGTCGCCAAGATGCGAAACGCCGGCGAGGCCTGCACGGCAGCCAACCGCATCTACGCGCAGGCCGGCATCCATGACGCTTTTGCCGAAGGTCTGCGCCAACGCATGGCCGCGCTCAAGCTCGGTTCAGGCACCGACCCGGACACCGAATGCGGTCCGATGATTACCAGGAAGGCCGTCGACAAGATCGATCGGCTGGTCAAGGACGCGGTCGCCCGTGGGGCCAGGATCCTGTGCGGCGGCGCGGTCGCCGACGACAAGGGCTATTTCTATCCGCCGACCGTCCTTCGGGACGTGCCCGCCAATGCCGAGATGGCGCAGGAGGAGATATTCGGTCCGGTGGCCCCGATCAGCCGCTTCGAGAACGAGGACGAAGTCATCGCGCGCGCCAACGACACGGAATACGGCCTTGCCGCCTACATCTACACGCGTGATCTGGCCAGGGGCATGCACGTGGCATCGAAGATCGAAACGGGCATGGTCGCGCTCAATCGCGGCCTGATGTCGGATCCGGCGGCACCTTTCGGCGGCGTCAAGCAGAGCGGCCTTGGCCGCGAAGGCGGACAGAAGCACGGCATTGCCGAGTTCATGGAGGCGAAGTACATCGCCGTGACCATGTGAACGGGCACCCCATGCAGAATGATCCTTTCCGCATCCGCGACCACGTCGCCGAGTTCGACGACATCGTCGCCGAGATCGTTCGTCGCAGCACGGAGGTGCGCGCAACAATACCGATGGTTGCCGACATCGCCTATGGAGCGGATGCCACCGAGACCATCGACCTGTTCTTTCCGGAGGGCAAACGCGACCGCCTGCCGGTCCATGTGTTCATCCATGGCGGCTACTGGCGCATGTTCTCCAAGCGCGACTATTCCTATGTCGCCGAGACGGTGACGCGCGCCGGCGCAATCGCGGTCATCGTCGATTATGCGCTGATGCCGGCTGTGAGGATGGCCACGATCGTCGACCAGGTGCGGCGCGCCAAAAGCTGGGTGCTCGACCATATCGGCGATCACGGCGGCGATACCGAGCGCCTGACCGTGAGCGGACATTCAGCCGGCGCCCAACTTGCGACGATGCTTTTCAATGACGACGGCCGGACTTCGACAATCAAAGGCGCGTTGCTGCTTGGCGGTCTCTACGACCTGAAGCCCCTTCAGACCTCTTTCCTTGCCGCCGAGATCGCGATAACGGACGAGGACGCAGCCAGGTTCTCGCCGCTCACCCGCCGTTTCGATCCGTCGGTGTCGGTCGAGATCGCTGTCGGCACCGATGAAACGCCGCCATTCCACAGCCAGGCCGAGGCGTTTACGCGGCATCTGAAGGAGCAGGGACTACAGGTCTCGCAGACCGCCCTTCCTGGAGCCAATCACATGAGCAGCGTTCTCGACCTCGGCTTGGCCGGCACCGAGGCGGCAACCATGCTGACAAACCTGGTTTCCGGCTGAGGCCATTGGCGTTCCGTCAAAAGCTGGCACTTTCAGCTGTCACCCGCGTCCCGAGCGCTTTACCTGTCTCCATCGGATCTGCTCTCACCGCGCGGGGTTGGAAACGATCGCTCATGCGATGCCAGCGCCAGCTGGCTGAGCATGACGAATTGACGGACATCCACCGGCCGCGCAACGAGGTCGTCGAGCTTCCCGAACAGCGGCATCAGATGTGGCATGGAGAGGTGCCTGTCGAGATCGTCCTTCGAACGCCAGTTCTCGTAAAACATGAATACGCAGGGGTCAGCCGGGTCGACATGGAAGTCGTAGTTGATGCAGCCCTCCTCGGCACGTGTCGGTTCGACGAGGCCCGACAGGATTCTTTGCAGTTCATCGCGGGTTTCGGGTTTGGCAACCACGGTGCCGATGACCGTATAGGGAACCGTCATCTCATTTCCTCCCCTGGCTGAGTGCAACGGCAAGGATGATGATGGCGCCGCGCGCGATTAGCTGCTGGCTGAACTCCAACCCCATCAGAATCAGGCCGTTATTGATGAGGCCGATCATCAGCGCGCCGACAATTGTCCCGATCACCGTGCCGGAGCCGCCGAACAGGCTGGTGCCGCCAAGCACCGCCGCGGCTATCACCGACAGTTCGTCGCCTTGGCCGAGTTGGAAGCGCCCCGATTGCAGCCGGCCGGCGTAAAGCATTCCGGCCAGCGCCGCCGCCATGGCCGAGATGGTAAGCACGCGGAACTTGACCGACTTGGTGTCGATGCCGGAATAACGCGCCGCGATCTCGCCGCCGCCGGTGGCCAGCACGCGGCGGCCAAAGCTCGTTCGCCTCAAAACGACGTGGCCGACGGCTCCCAGCACCAGCATCCAGATCAGCAGCACCGGCACCGGCCCGACATTGCCGCCGCCGAAGATCCAGGAGTAGCTCTTCGAGATGATCGGCACCGCAGCCGTATCGCTGATCCACATTGCGGTGCCGGTAGCGATGCCCATCATAGCCAACGTGGTAAGGAAGGATGGAATTCCGACCCGCGTCGTCAACAGGCCGTTGAAGGTGCCGACGACGGCGCCTGTGGCGAGCCCCGCCATCACACCGGTGATCGGTCCGCCGGCGTCGATCGCCATCGCCGTCGTCACCGAGGCGAGACCCGCGACGGCACCAACGGACAGGTCGATCTCGCCTGCCGACAGAACATAGGTCATGGCGATCGCCATCACCGCGATCATCGCCGTCTGCCGCACGATGTTGAGCAGGTTGTTGAGGTTGAGGAAGCCCTTGTCGAACAACGTTATCGCGAAAATGATGAAGATGACGACGAAACCGATGTAGATGATGTTCTGCCGCCAGTTGGTGAGCCCAAGCCTCGCTGCCAGCGAGGACTGGGACGCGGCAGCCTGACTAGTGGACATGTATTCCTCCCTGGCTCTTGCTCAGCGCTTTCTGGATGACGATCTGCAGCTTGCGCTCGGCCGCCTGGAGTCGCGCAACCGGATCGTTCTTTGGCGCCGAGGGATCGTCGAGATCGGCGCGGCTGACATCGTCCACGACGCGCCCCTCGGAGACGACGATGATACGGTCGCAGGCCGACAGCATCTCGGACAGCTCCGACGAGATCATGATGATTGCCTTGCCGGCGTTGGCGAGCTGGCGAACCAGCAGGATGATTTCCGACTTCGAACCGATATCGATGCCGGAGGTCGGCTCGTCGAGGACCAGGATCTCCGGATTCCTCGAAAGCCATTTGCCGATGACGACCTTCTGCTGGTTGCCGCCCGAAAGTGTGCGCACCGGGCTGTCGCGCGATGCAGTCTTGATCCGCAGCTGGGCGATCTGGCGATCAGTCAGCTCGCGCATCTTTTTCGTCGACACAAAGGCCTTGCTGCTCAACTGGTCGAGCACGGCGAGCGTCATGTTGGAGGCGACCGAATGCCCCGCGATGACGCCCTGCCGTAGCCGATCCTCCGGCACCAGCGCCACACCGGCCTCGATGGCGTCACTTGGTCTGGCGATCGCCACCGGCTCGCCGGCAATGCGGATCTCGCCTTCGACGATCGGATCTATGCCGGCGATGACGCGCGCGATCGCCGACCGCCCGGAGCCCAGCAGCCCGGCTAGGCCGACCACTTCGCCGCTGTGGACGACGAAGCTGACGTTCTTCGGTTTCTCCACCCCTGAAACACCGTCGAGCTCAAGCAGCGGCGCCCCGACATTCGATTCGCCGCGTACCACGTCGGACAGACCACGCGAGCGTTTGCCGACAATATGCTCAATCATCGTTTCGATCGGCAGTTCCGACATCGGCGCGGTGATGACGTTGCGGCCATCGCG
The DNA here is from genome assembly GCF_006442185.1 of Mesorhizobium sp. B2-4-1. Taxonomy (NCBI): domain Bacteria; kingdom Pseudomonadati; phylum Pseudomonadota; class Alphaproteobacteria; order Hyphomicrobiales; family Phyllobacteriaceae; genus Mesorhizobium; species Mesorhizobium sp. B2-4-1. Next base: position 177,412 of record NZ_VFVN01000009.1, read on the forward strand.
CAAGATCGTGGCGCGGTCGGCGATGCGGGCTATCTCGTCCATGCGGTGCGAGACATAGATGATGGCGACGCCTTCCGATCTCAGTTTGCGCAGGAAGGCAAACAGCCGCTCGACATCGGATACCGCCAGCGCCGTCGACGGTTCATCCAGGACCAGCACTTTCGCATTCTGCGAGATCGCCTTGACGATCTCCGTCAACTGCCGTTGGCCGGCGCCGAGATTGCCGATCGTCGCTTTCGGATCGACCTCGACCTGCAGCATGTCGAACAGGTCCTTGGCGCGTTTTTCGGCGGTGCGATCGTCGATCAGGCCGAACGCGACCTTGGCTTCGCGGGTCAGGAAAACATTCTGCGCCACGGTCAGCGTGGGGATGAGGCTCATTTCCTGGAAGATCATGGCGATGCCCGCCCGCCTTGAAGCTTCGGGCGAGATTTCGGCGAGTGGCTTGCCATCGACTAGAATGGTACCGGTGTCCGGCACATGAACGCCGTTCAACACTTTCAGGATGGTCGACTTACCGGCACCATTGCCACCGAGCAATGCGTGGATTTCGCCTTTCTCTACCCGCAGGTCGACATCGACCAGCGCCTTGACGCCGCCGAAGGATTTGGTGACGCCTTTCATTTCCACCGCATGAACAGGCGCCGCGATTGTCATGGTCGGACCTTGGTCCACTGGCCGGATTGGCCGGATTCGATCAGCGCGTCGGCCACCCGCTCGGTCTTGTAGCCATCCTCGAAATTGGGCAAGGGCTGCTTGCCCGAAACAATAGCCGAGAAGAAATCGAAACACTCCACGATCTTGGTTTCGGAATAGCCGATGCCGAGCGCCGGGATTGGCCACAGACCCGACCCATAGGGGTGCGCCGGACCGGAATAGACGGACCTGAAGCCGCGTGCATCCGCAGGATCATCGGCAAACATCACCTGCAATTCGTCGCGCCGTTCGTAGTTGAAAGCAATGGAGCCTTTGGTGCCGTGGATCTCGAAAGTGATGAAATTGTTGCGGCCATAGGCGTTGCGGGTCGCCTCCAGCGAACCGATCGCGCCGTCGGCGAATTTCAGCAGCGTCATCACCTCGTCGTCGACGTCGACCTCAGCCCGCTCGGTATCGGTATTCCTCTCTGCCGCGCCGAGCCTGTCGAGATTGCCGCGTTGGATCGGTCGCGTTTTGTTGTAGGTGCGCACCAACGCGCTGACCTCGGCGATCTCGCCGACCAGATAACGGGCAAGGTCGACGACATGGGTGCCGATGTCGCCGATCGAGCCGGACCCGGCGATCTTCTTCTGAAAGCGCCAGGACAGAGGCGAATCCGGATCGGCCGACCAGTCCTGCAGATAGGTGCCGCGGAAGTTGAGAATCTTACCGATGCGGCCTTCCTCTATGTATTGGCGGGCAAGCGCCACTGCCGGCGTGCGACGATAGTTGAAGGCAACCATGTGGATGACGCCGGCTTTGTTCACCGCGTCGAGCATGGTCTTTGCCTCGTCGCCGCCGCGCGCCAGCGGCTTTTCGCAGATGATGTGCTTGCCGGCTTCAGCGGCCGCGATCGCGATCGCGGCATGGCTGTCGTTCGGGGTGACGATGTCAATGACGTCGATGTCGGATCGCGTCACCACCGAACGCCAGTCAGCGGATGATTCCTCGAATCCGTAGCGACGGCGGCCTTCGTCGGCCAGTGTCTCGGTGATGTCGACCACCACCTTGCGCACGGGGATGGCGGGGGCGGGCCAGAAGAACATCGGCATCGTCGCATAAGCGAGCGCATGGGCTTTACCCATAAAGCCGCCGCCGATCATCGCCACGTTGAGCGTCTTGGTCATGATGGTCTCCTGTCGAATTGAGAAGAGGTGCGGCCGCTGGGAGTGCGCCGGCCGCAGGGCGCGCTACATGCTGCCCTTGATCTTGTCGGTCGCCTCGGCGTGATAGACGGCTTTCCAACCCTCGAGCAGCGTGTCCTTGGTGACGGGCAGCGCCGGCAAGGCGACGAAGGCCGGAGCCTCCTTGCCGAGCAGACCGTAGCCTGCGAGCAGGGCTTCGGTGACGCCCTGGTCAAACGGACGCTGGGCGCCCAGGCCCTTCACGAAGCCCCCGCCCGCCATATTGATTGCGACGTTCTCGCCGAGGTCGCAGGTGGTGATGACAAGGTCGTCGCGACCAGCGGTGCGGGCCGCCGAGATGACGCCTTCGGCCGGCACGTCCCACACCGCCCAGATGCCGTTGATGGCAGGGTTGGAAGTGAGGATGGCCGATGCCGCCTTTTCGGCGTCGCCGGTGAAGTCCGGGCCGCCAATGCCTTGTTCGGCGACAATCTTGATATCGGGGTAGTTGTCGGCGATCGTCTTCTTGAAGCCATCATAACGCTGTTTGGTGACAAAGAAGTCGGCGGCGTGGAAGACCAGACCAATGTCGCCCTTGCCCCCCAGCGCCTTGGCCATCAGATGCGCTGCGGCGACGCCGTTGCCATAATTGTCGGCCGAGACTACGGAGACGTAATCCTTGCCCGCGACGAAGCCGGCCGGCACGTTGTCCATGAACACCAGCTTCACGCCCTTATCGGCAACTGCCCTGTACGCGGACGCCGTCGCCGACGGGTCGGTGGGGATCGAAACGATGATCTTGGGGTTCTGGGCCATCACAGTTTCGAGGTCGGCGACCTGCTTTTCCGGCTTGAATCCGGCATCGGTCGTGGCGATCACCTCGATGCCCATCTTGCCAAACTGGTCTTTGAGGCCGGCGATCTGCGCGCGTGACCAGTCATTGCCGCCATAGTGCATGACGATCGCCGCCGTCGCCTTCATGTCCTTGATCTTGGCCAGTTCCTCCTGCGTCAGATTGACGGACGCCGCCGACGCTGGAGCTTCGCCGTTCGGCCCCTTGGAGAGCACTGTCTTCTGCAGTTCGGCGAGTGCTGAATCGGGGTCGGCGAAAGCGGGAGCTGCGGTATAGAGGCTGGCGGCCAGCAATGCCGCCGTGAACGTCCCGGCTATTGTGTTGAAACGTGTCATTTGGGTCTCCTCCCTGATGACAGGCTTGGTACCTGTCGGTTCAACTCTGCTTCAAAGCGCTCTTCAGATATTTCATGCTGAGTTCCGCCCCTTGCTTGGGGTCTGGCCAGGCATCCAGCTCGGTTGCGATCCAGCCGGAAAATCCGGTGTCCTCGAGCGCCTGGATGATCGGCTCCATATCAAGGTCGCCGCGGTCGAGCGGCGTGAAGGCGAAGGGATCGCGCTGCCAGCCCTTCAAATGCACATAGCTGATGCGCTTGCTGAATTCGCGAATCTGCGCGGCCGGATCACCGCCAGCGGCTGCCAGATGCGCGGTGTCCGGACAGAAATCGATCGCGGTATGTTTGAAAATCTCGCGAACTTCGTCGGGACCTTCGACGATGGTCGACAGATGCGGGTGATAGTGCGCGCGCAAGCCCGCCTTGGCTGCGATGTCGATGACCTTGTCGAGCGCCGCGCCGAGGCGCTTGAAATCATCTGGCTGCCGGCCTTTGGCTCGCTTGGCGCCACCGCCGACGACCAGATGCTCGCCGCCGAGTTCGGCCACGGCAGCCGCTCCGCGTTCGATCCGCGCCAACTCCTCGCCAAGGATATCGTCGAAGATAAAGTTGGCACCGGAGTAGCCGGCCACGAGCACGACGCCGGACTGGTCCAAGGCAGCGCGCAGCGCGCCATTGCGTCCTTGATAGTCGAGGAGATTGCCGTCGAAGAGTTCTGTTCCGGTATATCCGGCCGATCCAATGTCGCGGATCGCCTGCTCCATGTCACCGAAGGTGCGATAGGTAAGCTGGGTGATCGAAGTGACGCCGACGGCGTTGCCACCGAGCGCACCCCAGCAATTGGCGTGATAGGCCAGTTTCACCGGCATCTCGTATCCTCCCTGCCTGTAGCCGATGCATCACCGCGCGCAGCGCGGGGCCGGCATCTTTGGCTGGAGAAGAATTCGGACAACGGACGTGCGACATCCTTCGCCTTCGCGAGGGCTGTCGACGTTAGGAGCCCTCCTCCGAGCCTGGCTGATACTTATGCCCGCCTTTCGCCGCTCGTCAATCATTAAAATGCAAAAGTCGGCATACTTTTGTTTGTAAAATACATAAGTTCCTGCTTGATCCGTAAATGAGGCCACGGTACCCATGGCTAACGGCGTGATGACCCTGAGCCGGCAGCGATAGAGATCGGGAGATGAGCCTCGGCAAGACTATGGACGAGCGCAGCGCCACAGACCCCGTACAGTCGGACCAACCGCGCCGCGCCGCCGGCCGGCCGCGTGCCAGCGAATCCGCGCATGGCAGCCTGGCCACGCTGCTCAACCTTATACGGACCGAGGCGGCAACGACCCGCCAGGAGCTAGAGAACCAGTCGGAACTGGGGCGCGCCGTCGTCACGGATCGTCTCGCCACGCTGCTTCGGCTAGGGCTGATAGAAGAAGGCGAACTCGGCCCGGCGATCGGCGGACGCGCACCACGCCATGTCCGCTTCCGGCCGCGCATTGGCATGATCCTGGCCGCCGTGCTCGATCATTCCTCGCTGGCAGTCGGTGTATCAGACCTGTCCGGCCGCCTGCTGGCCGAACATCACGAAGCGGTGGAACTGGCCGCAGGTCCCGAGCCGGTGGTCCAGCGGCTAGCAACGCTGTTTGCCTGGATGCTGGAAGAGCATGGCAGTGAGGCCAGCATCTGGGGCATCGGGCTGGCGGTGCCCGGAGCCGTTGAGAAATGCGATGATCAGCGGCTGTTCGCGCCGGCGCTGAATGCGTTCCAGAACTGGGATGGATTCCCTTTCGTCGAGCAGTTGGCCACGCTTGTCGGCGCGCCGGTATGGGTGCGAAGCGGCGTCCAGACGATGACGATGGGCGAACTGAAGTCCGGCAGCGGCCTCGCCGACATGATCTTCGTCAAGCTCGGCCGCTCGATCAGCGCCGGCGTGGTTTCGGAGGGAGCGTTGCACCGTGGCGCGCAGGGCGCTGCCGGCATGATCGGTCATACTTTCATCGAGGGCAGAAATCTCGAAGCTGTTGCCGGCAGCGAAGCGCTCGGACGCGAGGCCCGCCAGGCGGCCGAGAGCGGGAGCAGCCCCTATCTGGCCGAGATGCTTGCGCGCGCCGGCGAAGTGACGGTCACCGACGCTGGCCACGGCGCCCAATTGGGCGATCCGTTCTGTATCGACCTTCTCGGGCGTTGCGGCCGTGCGGTCGGCGAGGTACTGGCGCCATTGGCCAATCTGCTGAACCCGTCATTGATCGTACTCGGCGGCAGCGTGGCCCAGACCGGGGACATACTGTTGGCAGCCGTACGCGAGGCGGTCTATCGCCAGTCGCATCCGATCGTCACCCGCGACCTGCGCATCGTCCGTTCGCAGATGGGCGGCTCGGCCGGACTGGTCGGCGCCGCCCAAGTCGTTGCGGAAGCACTGTTCGATGCGAAATTTCTGCAGGGGTGGATTACGCTCGGTTCACCGCGTGAGCATCCGGAATTCAAGGATTTTCTCGCGCGGGCCGCACTCGGAACCAGCGCTCGCCCGGCAAAGCCACGGCCACCGGGAGGAGCGCTTGCATAGCATCGCCAAGTCGGCCGGGCCGCGTGAACCTGGGGAGGGTTGAGGAATGGCGATCACCGGCCTTGGGCCGCATGGCGAACGGGCGGTTCCAGCCGACCAGGTCGGGTTGTCGAATGCCGACGCCGATCTCGCCCGCAACCGGCGCTTCTCGGTCGCCATCGTTCTCCACACCACCAAGAGCGACTGGGCTAAGGAGGAATTGGCCGGGATCGTCACCACGCTTGGCCGCTACGGAGCGGCGGTGGTCGAGGTCGTCGACTGCGGCTTCGACATCGAGCGGCAAATTTCGGAACTGAAACGGCTGGCCGGCGAAGCCGTGGATGCGGTGGTCTCCATTCCAATCGGCAGCAACCGTGCCGCCGACGCGCATCGTGCAATATCGGCGGCCGGAAAGAAGCTGTTGCTGCTCGACAATGCCCCAACCGGCATGCTGCCCGGCAAGGATTACGTCAGCGTTGTTTCCAGCGACAATTTCGGTCTCGGTCAGATCGGCGCAGAACTCCTGGCGCCACATATACCACAGGGCGGAAAGGTCGGCGTTCTGGCCTATGGCATCGATTTCTTCGCGACGCATGAGCGCGAGATTGCTTTCCGAAAATGGATGGCTGCTCGACGTCCCGACCTGACGCTGGTTCGCGGCAAGTTTGCCGACGTGTCGCAAGCGAGAGCCGCGACCGCCGACTTGCTGCAGGCCAATCCGGAGCTCGCCGGACTGTTTGCCGTCTGGGACGTGCCGGCAATCGCTGCCGTCGCGGCGATCCGCGATGCGGGCAAGGCTATTCCGGTGACGACAGTCGACCTCGGCAACGACGTCGCCACGGACCTCGTTGGTGGAGGCCTGATCAAGGGCATCGCCGCGCAACTGCCTCACGATCAGGGCGTTGCTACGGGCATTGCCACAATTCTCGGCCTGCTCGAACGCCAGCCGCCGGCCTGGATCGCGCTTCCCGGGCTCAGTGTCACGGCCAGCAATGTAGTAGAAGCCTATCAAGTCGTCTGGCGCACACCAGCGCCCGCCGCCTTGCTAATGGCGCGCAAGCCACGAAACAGCCTGCCTTGACCGACAATGTCGTCTTCGCGAGGGACCGCGCGGCAAAGAGCAACGGCACGCTGATCACAAGCGGTCCGCGTCTCGTCGGCGCCATCATGGCGTCAAATGTTTGCCTGGGCATCCGCAAGCAGGAGCCCGAGCTTCAGGCGATCCTCAACAAGGCGCTCGGCGAGATGGCCGCGGACGGTACGCTCGCGCAGATGTCGAAGAAGTGGTTTGAAGTGGGCTTGAGCCCGAAGAGCTAAAACAATTCCAGGAAAAGTGTAGAGCGGTCTTCCCGGAAAAGCGTGTAGCGCTTTCCCTGGAGAATTGCATAAAAGTGATAGAGCGCTTCGTCATTTCCATCGAACGATGAACCGCTTTAGGATATCGAGCCGCGCGCCGCTCGGCGCCGCAGCTATTGCGAGGCGGACATTCGGCCGCAGGTTCTGCGAAAACTCAGCTGGATACGGCCGTGATCTGGGCGGCCTTGTCGGCGCGCAGCAGCATGCCGAAGAGGTCGCGTGGCTCATCCGGGTCCGCCAGCAGATCGAGCTCCTCGTAGAGGCCGGTGCGCTGAAGCTGGTCGCGGACGTAGCGCAGCGCGGAAAAGTCCTCGATCGCAAAGCCGACGGAATCGAACAAGGTGATCTGACTGGCATCCCGGCGGCCGACGGCCTTGCCGGTCATCACTTGCCACAACTCCGTCACGGTATGGTCCGGCTCGAGTTGCTGGACTTCACCCTCGATGCGCGACTGCGGCGGGTATTCGACGAATATGGCGGAGCGCAGCAGAATATCGCGATGCAATTCCGTCTTGCCGGGGCAATCGCCGCCGACGGCATTTATGTGCACGCCCGATCCGACCATGTTGTCCGTCAGGATGGTCGCGGAGCGTTTGTCGGCGGTGACCGTCGTGATGATGTGAGCCCCTTCCACCGCCTCCTGCGCCGAAGCGCAGATCGCGATGTCGAAACCGAACCCCGCAAGGTTTTTCGCGCACTTCAAGGATGCCGACCGATCGATGTCATAGAGGCGAAGCCTGTCGATGCCGAGCAGGGCCTTGAAGGCGATGGCCTGGAATTCCGACTGGGCGCCATTGCCGATGATTGCCATGCAGTCCGCCGCATTGGGAGCAAGGTATTTGGCCGCGACGGCCGACGTCGCCGCCGTGCGCAACGCGGTCAGGATGGTCATTTCCGAAAGCAGCATCGGATAGCCATTGCCGACATCGGCCATCACGCCGAACGCCGTCACGGTCTGGCGCCCGTCGCGCGTGTTTTTTGGATGACCGTTGACATACTTGAAGCCGTAGAGCTGTCCGTCGCTCGTAGGCATCAGTTCGATGACGCCGTCGATGCTGTGCGAAGCGATGCGTGGGGTCTTGTCGAACAATTCCCAGCGTCGGAAATCCTCTTCGATATAGGCAGCGAGATCGATGAGAAAGCGATCGATGCCGACGGCAAGAACCAGCTTCATCATGTGATCGACGCTGACGAAGGGCACGATGTTCAGATGGGGGGTCACAGTTCAATAACTCCGTGTGGGACGGTCCATGATCCGCCGGCCCATCAGGCTCGCGGTCAGGTCCACGAGAAGGGTTGCGGTGCGGTTGCGTTCGTCGAGTGCGGGATTGAGCTCGACCAGGTCGAGGCTGGTGACGAGATGGCTGTCGTGCAACATCTCCATCACCAGATGAGCCTCGCGGAAGGTGGCGCCGCCCGGCACGGTGGTGCCCACGGCAGGCGCGATCGAAGGGTCGAGAAAATCGACATCGAGGCTGACATGCAGCATGCCGTTTTCGGCACTGACCCGCTCGAGAAAGGCGCGAAGCAGCGGGGCCATGCCGTATTCGTCAATCATCCGCATGTCGTGCACGGTGACGCCCGCCTTGCGTAGCGCTTCGCGCTCCGCCGGATCGACGCTGCGGATGCCCAGTGTGCAGATACGGGCCGGATCCACGCAAGCCGCCAGGCTGGGGAAGTAGCCTTCGAAGCCGGGTTGCCCGCTGGCATAAGCCAGCGGCACGCCATGCAAATTCCCGCTGGTCGTGGTGTCGAGCGTGTGAAAATCAGGATGTGCGTCGAGCCACAGCACGAACAGCGGGCGGCCGGCTTCCGCCGCCCGGCGGGCGATACCGGCCAGCGTGCCGGCGGAAATGCTGTGGTCGCCACCAAGGAAGATCGGCATGGCGCCGGCGCTGGCTGCATAGGCCGCCTCGGTAATCGCCGCCGTCCATGCGACGATTTCCGGCAGCGCCTTCAAGGCGGCATTGCCGTGGCTGATCGGGCGCAGATCGGCAGAGGCGACGGTGCCAAGGTCGGCCAGCGTATGCCCGAGTTCAGTGAGCGCTGCCGCCAGGCCTGCGGTACGCAGCGCACTAGGCCCCATCTCGCAACCCATCCGGCCCGAGCCGACCTGGATCGGTGCCCCGACGATCGTACAATGCATCCGTATTTCCTCGCGCGTCTTCGATGCCTCATTGGAGCGCGGATAACTGGCAGGATGAACATATCAAATTGGCAAATTTGTCGAAATGGGCTATCAAAATGGAATGATTTGATTGCATTCTGAGCCATGGATCAGCTTGACGAACAGCTCATCACGCTTTTGCGGCATGACGCGCGGCGCAGCATCTCGGACCTTGCCATGGATGTCAGCGTCTCGCGGGCAACGGTCAGGTCTCGCATAGAGCGCCTTGAAAAAGCCGGTGCGATCATCGGTTATACCGTCATCCTGCGAGCCGATGCCGTCGACCAGCGTGTACGCGGCATCATGATGGTGGAAATCGAAGGGCATGCCGCCGATCGTGTGATCCGCGCTCTTGGCGGCTTCTCGGAGGTTTCGACGATCCATACCACCAACGGCCGCTGGGACCTGGTGATAGAACTGGGGACACAGACACTGACCGAATTCGACGCCGTGCTGCGGCGCATCCGCCTGATCCCCGGCATCACCGGCAGCGAGACCAGCCTGTTGTTGGCGACACCCCGGAGCACCAAGGCGCGGCTTTGATCGCTGTCTGCGAATAGGTTGGCTGGCAAACCGGCAGTACTGCTCCTGCACCGTTGTGCGGCGCAACCCTAAATGAGCTCGGACTTGGCCAACCTGTGGCAACCTCCAGCGGGGGCGGACCTTGCTGAGAAGAACAGAGCTGCGTGAGCGGCGAGATCTGTCATCGACCCGCGTCACGCGACACCGATTGAGCGAACGCGTCAAGTCGCGCAAGTCTGCCCCGTCCTAGTGTTGGTGGCCTTCCGGCTCAACCATCTTGAACGGCAGGACCTGTTGCTTGCCCTTAGAGGTCAGGATCAGCCTCGCCTCGAACTCGTGCGGCTCGGCGGGGGCGACGCTGCTTTCACGGCGGTGGTGATTGCCGGCGACAGGCCCGAGCGAAAGCGTCTCGGGACCTTCGGACCGGTCGATGATCACGGTCGCCCCCAGATCGTCGGCATGGCTGTCGATGGTGAGACGCAAGCGCTCGCCAGCGGGCGTATCGACGATTTCGAGCGTTCCCGTTGCCAGGTCGCTGACGACCTTGAAAGGCTCCGGCGCATGATCGGCGTGGGCCGAACCGCCAGCCACGGATCCGCCTTCGCCTTCCAGACGGATGTTCGCCTCCGAGAGCGCCGGCAGGTGGTCGAACAGCTCCCCTCTCAAAGCCTCCGCGATGCCGACCACATCCTTTGCGCTCGCTGTCTCGGCCACCTTGATGGCGATATCCGCATGCAGCCTGTGGCCGATCCAGCGCCCCCGCACCTGGGCGACCCGTTGGATGCCCCTCACATGTTCAGCCGCATGATGGATTTCCTCGACGATGCCCGGCTCGACGCCATCCAGCATGCGTGTCAGCACCGCCTTTGAGGACTGCCAGACGATGGCGAGGATAGCCACAGTGATCAAAAGGCCGATGATCGGGTCCGCGAGCGGGAAGCCTAGCCAGACGCCGGCCGCGCCAAGCACCACCGCAAGGCTGGTGAAGCCATCGGTGCGGGCGTGATAGCCGTCGGCGATCAGGGCCGCGCTGTTTATCTCGCGGCCGACGCGGATGCGGAATACCGCGACAGCCTCATTGCCCAGGAAACCGACGAGGCCGGCGGCGGCAACCCAGCCGAGGAAGCTGATGGCTTGGGGATGGATCAACCTGTCGATCGCCTCATAGCCGGCGACGATGGCACTGAAGAGGATAATCAGGACGATGATGATGCCGGCCAGGTCCTCGACCCGGCCAAGGCCGTAGGTGAAGGTCTTGCTGGGCTTGCGCCGCGCCAGCATGAAGGCGATCCACAGCGGGATGGCGGTGACCGCGTCGCCGACATTGTGGATGGTGTCGGCAAGCAGCGCCACGCTGCCCGAGAGGAATACGATGACCAGTTGCAGCACCGCTGTGAGGGCTAGCAGCACGAACGACCATTTGATCGCCCAGATGCCGCGTGTGGTCGTCGCGATTGTGGGATCGACCACGCCATGCGTGTGGCCGTGTCCGCCCTCGCCATGGTCATGGCCATGCCCGCCGAAGCCTTGAGCTGCCGGGCCGAAGCCGAACCAGCCGCGAATGCCGTCCATCATGGAGCGTGTCTCACAAGTATTTGGTGATGTCCTTGAATTCATCGATCGAGCGGCGCTGCTCACGCGGCAGCGGCCCCACGACATCTTCCAGGCAGTGGTTTAGGTGATCCTGGATGAGCGTCTTCTTGGCCTGGGAAACAGCCCTTTCGACGGCATGAAGCTGCTGGGCAATGTCAAGGCAAGGCCGGCCTGCTTCGATCATCTCAATAACGCCCCTCAGATGACCGTCGGCCCGCTTCAGCCGTTTGACGATGTCGGGATGGGTCTCGTGAATGTGGGGACGCTCTTTCATTCTGAAGTGCTATCCCCCCGGAGGGGATATTGTCAATTCAGGATGCTCGATTCCCCGCGGCGTCCCGAACGCTACTTTCGACGGTTGCATGGCTGGTTCTGGCGATCGCGGCGCCAGCGACATCGCCCTGACGCTGCGCACCACTGTTAAAATGCACCGACGCGATGACGTAGCGCGGCGCCCCTAAATGTGATCATGCCGTATCGGCTGCGGGCGCACTCAAAACCCCGTGCGGCAAAGGTTTTCAAGATCCGCCTTTGCTATTCCCTCGAGGCCGAGCGCGGGAAGAATATCGTTATCCCCCTTGAGATCGCGACCGTAAGCCGCCGATAATATCGAAACTCCAGACTCGTGGAGCGTCGCCGGTTTCTCGGTGATCTTACCCAACAATACGGTCGGCAGCAGTCCAAACGGAACATCCTCGAGAATGTAGCGGCTTTCGATTGTTGTCGGACCAAAGCCGCCACGGCCTTGACGATCCATCTCCTGGTTCATCTCCGAAACGGTTCCCTTCGGAACATGAAACGACAATGAAAAATGCTCCTGGACGGTGCGAACCGCGATACCAAAATGGGCCGCGATGGCTAGCCGTTCGGCATCCAGAGCCTCGATAAGGCGGCCAGCGGCAGGGGTGACGTTTCCCCCCTGGCTCCATTGCTCGGCTTTTTCCATGCGTGTCAAGTTGAGGAGGGCAATTCCCAAGTGGTTTTGCGGATTGAGGTTGCTGAGCGCGATCGCAAGCATGCCGTCGCGCTTGACAAAACGATCACCAAATAGGCTCGTGCAAAATCCGTATCCTTCATCCTGAGCTTTGAAAGGCAGCGTCGCGACATCAAGCTTCTGGCGAATGGTGGTGACATGGACCTCGGTTGGCCCGAGTTGCCGCCCGGTCAACAGTGTTGTGCCCCACAGGACGATCGGCAAGCTGACCTTGCGCTCCGCCAACCGCCTGGAGAGATACAGTGCCCCGAACGAACAATGCGAACTGATGATGACCGGGATTCCATCGATCAGATGGGGGGCGGCAGCATCCATCACCATCCTGTGGCCGTAAGCCGGAAGTGCAATCACCACCACGTCCGCGTTGGCGATGGCATCCTTGCAATCCTTGGCGATGCGCACCGGTACCGTCGCCGCGATGTCCCCCGTCGCTTTCAACAATTCGCCGGTAGCCAACCCCTTGGTGCGCTGCCCCGACGGTGACCAAAGCATTGGCGAATGCCCCGATCCTGCCAAATAGGCGGCAAGGCCATAAGCAATTGCTCCGGCGCCCAGAATACTCACGCGCATAATATTCCTCCTGTCGCAGGCTTTGTGGTTCGAGAATCCTTGCCGCCGTCACCTGAATTCTTTTCTTCAGGAGGCTTCGCAAGCTGGAGCCGCGTCTGACGTCCCTGTCCGCCTCCGACCCGGATTCTGGCGCTGAGGCCGGCATATGCACAAAGCCCGTAACGAACATTCGTTTCCGCTTGACATATATCAAAAACGAATGAGACGATGTCAATCATACGGATTACGCATGTAGGAGAAACATGGAAACCCGGGACCTTCAGACCTTCCTTGCGGTTGCTGCCAGCGGCAGTATCACCAGGGCGGCTGACATGCTCGGGCGTTCCCAGCCTGCGGTGACGCGCACCATTCAGGAGCTCGAGGCCGAACTTGGCTTCGAATTGCTGCATCGGATCGGTCGACGGGTGCAGTTGTCTGAAGAAGGAGTCGCGTTCGAGGAGGAAGCACGACGCCTGCTGATGTCCTTCACCGAACTCGCAGCGCGGGCCAAGATGATCGCCGCCGGCAGAGGGCGAATCCTGCAGATCGTCACCACCTCCGCGATCGGCACCGGCTTGATCCCTACGGCCTTGGCTGAACTCCAAGGTGCCGAGCTTCCGCACGAGACGCATCTCGGGCAGTTCCTTCCCTCGACCGTCGCTCAGGAAGTGCGCAGCGGACGTGCCGAGGTCGGGTTTTCAAGCCTGCCGCTCGATACGCCCGGTCTGGATGTCCTGCGGCTCTATTCGGCGCCTGATGTTGCTGCCGTGCGGGAGGATGATCCGCTGGCCGAACTAGATGTCATACCGCTTTCCGCTTTTGCCGGCCGCCGCGTCGCCACGTTGCTCAACCCGCTGCGTTTCCAGTTGCATGTCTCCAAGGCGTTGGCGGCCAGGGGCATCGACACCGGGCCAGTAATCCGCACGAATACCGCCTATGGCGCGTTGCAGATCGTACGCCGGACTGGTGTTGCGGCTGTCATCGATCCCCTCACCGCCTATGGCGTGGGCTTGCCTGGGGTCGTCATCCGCCCGATCGACGTAACCGTCCTCTTTTATTGGGGTGTTGTGGCTGGCGAAAAACGCCCCCTTCGTCCAGTCGCGCAGGCGTTGGTGGATGCGGTCGAGGCGGTGGCTGAACGGTCGATCGTTGGCTTCAAGAAACTCGATCCGACCCTGGCCGGCCAATTGGTGGCCGATCCTGCCTCCGGCACAAATCACGGAACGGGAATATGAAGCACACCCCCAGTTCGCACCCCCCGAGAGGTCTAGCCGCGCTTGAAGCACAACTTGCTCAGGACCTCGATTTTCTCGAACTGCCTGCCAAGCCATGGGTTCCCGCGCGTTCGCGCGATGGCGTGCCGGTCCGTGACGTCGTTGTGATCGGCGCCGGCATGTGCGGACTTGCTGCCACCGCAAAGCTGGTGCTGACGGGGATAACCAATGTCGTCGCCTATGACGCGGCTCCAGCCGGCTTCGAAGGGCCATGGATAACGTTTGCCCGCATGCAAACGCTCCGGTCGCCGAAAACGCTGCACGGTCCGTCGCTCGGCCTGCCGCAGCTGACATTCCGCGCCTGGTTCACGGCACAATGGGGCGTCGAGGCATGGCGGTCGCTGGACAAAATCCCCAAGGGCCAGTGGATGGACTACCTGGTCTGGTATCGGAACGTTCTTGGTCTGCCGGTGCGCAACAGCGTGCGCATGACAGGCGTTGCAGCCGTTGGCGATCTGATTGCGATCGATGTCGAGGGCGCGGAAACCGGCCGGGTTCTCACCCGTCGTCTCGTTCTAGCCACCGGTCGGTCCGGTCTCGGCGGTTTTGCCGTGCCCGATTTCCTCAGAGGCATCGATCGCTCCTATTGGGCCCATTCTGCCGACGATATCGATTTCGATGCACTGAAGGGCAAGCGTGTGGCGGTTATCGGCGCCGGTGCCTCTTCGATGGACAATGCCGCGACGGCGCTCGAGGCGGGCGCCGGTTCAGTCGACATGTTGATCCGGCGCAAGGAAATGCCGCGCATCAACAAGCTGACCGGAATCGGCAGCCAGGGTGTCATCCTCGGCATGTATCATTTGCCTGACGCCTGGAAGTGGAGATTCTTCGACTACACCGCCTCGACCCAGACGCCGCCGCCGCGTTCATCGACGCTTCGCGTGTCTCGTCATGCGAATGCCCGCTTCTTTCTCGACTGCGGCGTGGTCGCGGTAAAGGAAGATGCCGGAGGCCTTCTGGTCGAAACCACGCAAGGACCGGTGCGCTACGATTTCATGATCGCTGCGACCGGCTTTTCAAATGACTTCAGTGGTCGCCCGGAATTCGCTGCCCTCGCCCCACACATTCGCACCTGGTCGGATGGTCGATATACGCCGGACATGGGGCCGCCGCGCGCAGGCATGTTGGAGGCACCGGATCTCGGCCCCGCCTTCGAATTCCGCGAGCGCGTCCCCGGTTCCTGCCCGATGCTGGCGCATGTCCACTGCTTCAACGACGCCGCCATGCTGACCCATGGTAAGGTCTCCGGCGATATCCCGGCCGTCAGCGCCGGTGCCGACCGTCTGGTCCGCGGCATTGCCGCGTCGCTGTTCGCCGAAGACGTCGAAACCCACTTCGCCAATCTGATCGCCTATGACACCCCGGAACTTCTGGGCGACGAATGGGTCGATTCAACACCCTTGTTGCATAAGGAGGCCGTACTGTGATCGACGCAATGGACAAGGCTGCAGGTCTTTCACCGGACGATGCCCTTTTTGCTGCACGGCGGTTTCGGCCCGAATTCGTGCGAGGGGCCGAGGAATGTCGCCTCTCCGTCCTGCAGCCGGCAAACGACCAGGGGCTGGCGCCGAATTTGCGGGTCGCTCTGGCCCGTCGCATGGCAGCTCTGAACGCCGATCCCGTCCTGATGGCCGAATATGAGGTGCAACTGGCTCAGCTTGGTCCCACGGAGCAGCTTCTGTCCTTGGCCCGGGGGGAAACGGATTTGAATGAACCTCTGGCGACCATCGCCCGACATGTTGACCTGATCACCCTGACGCCGAAAAAGGCGGAGGCGAGCCACATTGCTCTGCTCGCCCAAGCCGGATTGAACAATCCCCAGATCGTTGCGCTCTCCGAATTGATTGCCTTCATCAACTTCCAGACCCGGGTCGCAACCGGCTTGCGATTGATGAGGCGGGCATGATTTCCTCGGTGCGCCTGAAGCCGCTGAATTGGCATCCCTATATCGCACCGGTCGAGCTATCGGAGGCAACGCCGGAACAGCTCGAAGCGATGAAGGTTACGCCGTCGGCCAAGAAAGTTTCGGAATATGTGCGCACCCTTGTGCATGATCCCGAGAGCTATCTTGCCCGCACGGTGTTGTTCAACGCGATCATGTACGTCGAGGGCGGGCTTGCCCGTCCCGACCGCGAGCTTGGCGCATTGGGTGCCTCGATCGTCAATGGCTGCAAATTCTGTGCCGTTGTTCACGCCCGCCGGCATGCAGAGCTGACCAAGAGCGATGAAGTGGTCACGGCGCTGTATCTCGACAAACCTGAAAAGCTCGGGTCGCGCGATGCGGCAATCTACAACTTTGCCCGCCGCCTGTCGACGGCGCCGTCGGAAGCGACGGCAGACGACGTCGCCTCGCTGCGATCAGTCGGCATGAATGATGCCGAGATCATCGACCTCGTCCACGCCATAGCGATCTTCGGCTGGGCAAACCGGCTGATGCACGTCCTGGGCCATGCGGAGAGCGGGTGATGACGTTGCATCCGGTCAAGCCAGTCCGTCCCACACTTTCCGAAGGGCCAACCAGCAATGCTTGAACTCAAAGATATAAAGCTGTCTTACGGAAGCACGCAGGTCCTGAACGGCGTCAATCTCTCGGTAAAGCGGGGTGACGTGGTGTCGATCATCGGCCCCAGTGGCACCGGCAAGACCACGCTGCTGAAATGCATCAACTGTCTGGCCAAGCCGTCGTCAGGAACCATCGCGTTCGATCAGATTCGGATGGACTACCAGCGTGCCGACAAGGCCGCTGTCCAGGCGATCCGGTTGAGGACGGCGATGGTCTTTCAGCAGTTCAACGTCTTCAAGAACATGACGGTCCTCCAGAACGTGATGGATCCGCTCGTTGTGGTGCAGCGCAAATCCAAGGAAGAGGCGCGGGAAATCGCGCTCAGAGAGCTCGATCGGGTCGGTCTCTCGTCGAAGCGAGACAGCTATCCATCCCAGCTCTCGGGCGGCCAGCTCCAGCGCACCGGCATCGCACGCGCGCTGGCGGTGCGTCCTGACGTCATCCTCTTCGATGAGCCTACATCATCGCTGGACCCTGAACTTGTCGGTGAAGTTTTGAAGGTGATCAAGGATGTCACGTCGTCAGGGATCACGTCGCTGCTTGTGACCCACGAGATGCAATTCGCAAAGAACATCTCGAACCGGATCGTCTTCATGGACCGTGGCGTGGTTGCCGCCGACGGCAGTCCGGCTGAAATCTTCGACGCGCCTTCCAGTCCACGACTGGCTCAATTCCTGCAGTCAGAACTCGCTTTTCAATAGCTCAACAAGAAGGGAACCCAAGAAATGTCTGCAATCACATCCGGTTTTTCCCGCCGCTATGTCCTGGCCGTCGCTGGTGGCATCGCAATTGCCCTTGCAACCGCGGGGACCAGCTATGGTCAGACCGTCCGGACGATCAAGATCGCAACGTCTGCCGAATCCAAGCCGCTGGCCTGGGGCGCCATCGGCGTCGAACCGCAAGGCTATGAGCCCGATCTTCTGAGGGCGATCAATGCGAAGCTACCGCAGTACAAGTTCGAAATGGAAGGTGTGTCCGACATCGCCCAGGAAACCGGCCTTGCCACCGGGAAGTACGACATCGCCGTAGGTGGCTACTACAAGTCGCCCGAGCGAGAGAAGCAATTCATCATTCCAGAGAACCCGATGGGCGCCAGTCTGATGAAAATCTACAGCAAGAAAGACAGCGGCATAAAGGAAATGAAGGACCTGGTCGGCAAGAGGATCGTTCCGACCACGGCAGGTGGCGGAACCTACAAGTTCATCATGAACTGGCAGAAAGAGAATCCGCAATATAAGCTCGACGTCACGGCATCGAGCGCCGGGATCCCCTACCCGAACCGCCTGGATGAAGTTCAGAACGGCAAGTTCGACGCATTGGTTCTACCGTCTAACCTCGGTGAGCAGGCGGTCATCGACAACAAGAAGCTCGATATCGTCGCATCCGATCCGGTCTACAGCAACAACACGTACATGCTGATTCACCGGTCAGCGGAAAACAAGATCCTGGCCGAGGACGTCAACAAGGTGCTCAAGGAACTGAAGGACGACGGCACGATCGACAAGCTCTCGCAGAAGTGGTTCGGCGAGGACATCGTGAAATACATGAAGTAACAAGGCGTCCTCAGCTGCATCTGGATAGCCGGCGTTGAGGCAGAACTGCAAGAAGGAGTGTTCCAAGTGGACGTTTCTGCTATGATTCCCGAGTTGCTCTCGGCGTTGCCGCTGACGCTGGCCATCACTTTTACGGCCCTCATTGCTGGGTTCTGCCTAGCTCTCCTTGCGACAACACTCCGGGTCCGCAGGGTGCCAGTGATCAGTCACCTGGCGGATCTCTACGTATCCTATGCCCGGAGTGTTCCCGTCGTCCTCCAATTGTTCGTTGCGTTTTACGGGCTTCCCTTGCTGGTAATCCTGTTCGGCTCCGAAGATTTTTTCTCGCCGACGATCGCTGCGATGGTGGCATTGAGCTTTTATCACGGCGGCTACCTGTCAGAAGTCCTGCGACCTGCATATCTGGCCGTCGATCGCGGCCAGCATGATGCGGCAGACAGTCTTGGATATACCTTTCGCCAGAAAATCACGCGCGTCATCGGGCCACAAGCAGTGCACTTCGCATTGCCGGGCTACGGGAACTCCGTCATCTACCTGATCCATAACGTTGCGCTGGTGATGTACATCGGGGCGGCGGATGTCATGGCGACCGCGCATTTGATCATGGAGCGCGACTATAATCAGTACCAGTTCGAAACCTATCTCGTGCTGGCGGTCATCTATTCGGTGATGTGCTTGATCGCATGGCTCATCGTCCGCTTCTTCGAGCTTCGTTCCCCGATGCAGGCACCGGAGGCTACGACATCTGCTCAGATCAAGAACACACTGATCGCGAGCGTGTGACCTAACAAGGGTATTTGACCATGTTTGAGACCGATATCCTGCTCCAGGACTCGCGGGAAATTCTGGGCGCCGTACCCGTAACGCTTGCAATGGCCCTCACGATCTTCGTGCTCTCGACGATGGTCGGCAGCCTGTTTGCGCTTGTGGAATATAGACGGATTCCCGCACTGCGAGAGCTCGTCATGGCCTACAAGGTCGTCTTCAAGGGCGTTCCGATGGTGATCGTGATCTTCCTCGCCTATTTCGGTCTTCCCCCCGCGCTTCAGTTTCTGTTTTCATTGGTTGGCATAGACTTCAACGCCCACCAAACGCCCAATTGGGTTATCCTTGTCATTGCGGTGACCGGCTGTGTCGCCGCGTTCCAGGCCGAGATTATCAAAGGAGCCCTCAACGCCTTTGACACCGGTCAGGCAGACGCAGCCTATTCGCTTGGCTATACAAGGGGCCAATTGTTTCGACGGGTGCTATTTCCCCAGGTCGCCCTGACAGCAATTCCCGATCTGACAACCTCGATGATGGTTATCATGAAGGCGCTTTCACTCGGATTCGCCATCGAGGTTGTCGATATCTTCGCGCAATCACAACTGACCGCCGCGTTGAATTTCTACTATCTCGAAGCCTTCGTGATTGCCGTCGTGATCTACATGGTGATTGCCTATATCGTCACACAGATCGCCGACAGGATGGAGCAAGCGCTTAGGGTACGGACCTGAGGATGTGGAATAGAATCTTCTAGCAAGATCGACTTGTCTTCCGCGGAAGCATCCTGGTAGTCGATGCCGCAATCGATGCGCGCCTCGAGCCGTGCGGCGTTCCGCGAACCGTCACGGCGGCCGACCTTATCTGGTGCGGAATCGAGGGATAGAGCCGAGACAATTTGAGGCCTCTCGTTAAGAATGCGATAACCAATTGGTAACGGTGCCTGCCTAGCTTCGTGATGCGATGGCCGGCTCGCCCGGCCACATTTTACACGGAGCGGCGACGGGCGGGCGGATGTATCTGGTAATGGAGAAGCTTGTCGCCTTCCCGGCGTCATTGTTGAAATTCGCCTTGAGGATCTCGGTCGTCATCGTGTTTTGCGCCGCCTCTGCTTCCGCCGTGCAGGCCAATTCCAGATTTTCAGGCATTGTCATCGATGCCAAGACAGGCAAGACCCTCTACAGAGATCATGCGGACGCTCCGCGCTATCCAGCGTCTCTCACCAAGATGATGACGCTCTACCTCATCTTCGACGCGCTCGAGAGCGGCAGGATCTCGAAAGGCACGGCAATACCGGTATCGGCCAATGCTGCCAACGAGGCTCCCTCCAAACTCGGACTGAAGCAGGGTCAAACGATCACCGTCGAACAGGTCATATTGGCGCTGGTAACGAAGTCCGCCAACGATGCCGCGACGGCCATTGGCGAGTTCCTCGGCGGGTCGGAGGTCGGCTTTGCACGTCTCATGACGCAAAAAGCACGACAGTTGGGAATGACCTCCACCACGTTCAGGAACGCTAACGGACTGCCCGACACAGCCCAGAAGACCACGGCGCGCGACATGGCACGCCTTGGCCTGGCGCTCAGGGATCATCACCCTGGCTATTATTCCTACTTCAACACCCGATCCTTCAAATACAAAGGTCGGCGCTTCGGCAATCACAACCATCTGCTCGGCCGGGTGAAGGGCGTGGATGGGATCAAAACGGGATACACGAATGCCTCGGGCTTCAACCTGGTTTCTTCCGTCGAGGCGCAGGGCCGCAGCATCGTCGCGGTGGTGATGGGCGGACATACGATCAGGAGCCGAGATGCACGCATGAAGCGTCTCATCAGCCGCTATCTGGCTAAGGCTTCCAACGGTCCGGACCGGTTCAGGATCGATCGTGGCGGAGAAAGCGCATTGGTCGCCTCCGCGGCTTCGAACGCATCGGTGCCCACTCCGACGTGGAAGCCGGCCCAGGTGGCCGATTCCCGAGCCGCTTTCGCCGCTGAGGCGATGGGCGATGTGCCCAGGGAGCAGGCCCTGTCTGCCGATGCCACCGATCCGATCAGCACCGCTTCCACCCACGAAGGTCAATGGATCATCCAGATTGGATCGATGCCAAGCAAGGCCGCAGCTCGTGAAATCCTTTCACTCGCGGCTCGCAAAGCACCAAAACTGCTTTCGAACACTTCTGCTTTTACCGAGGCATTCGAAAAAGGTGGCGATGTGTACTACCGCGCCAGATATGCCGGCTTCGACAACAAGTCGGAAGCGTGGCGCGCTTGCGGGCGACTGGCGCTCAAAAACATCGATTGCTACGCGCTCACTCGGTAGGTGGGACCGAAGGCCCATGCGAACGCTGCAACTCGCCTCTCCCGACGTCGTATCACCAGGACCGTGCGGCAATATCGAAAGATGTCCTCGAGCCCTCTTCGATCCTTCGCATGGAGCTTCGCCGTGAAACGCCGCGGTTGTGCGCCTCGGAGCAACGTCGTCTCGCCAACTTATCAAGACACCGGTTGCGGCTTTTTCGTCACGGGTAGCGTCCTTCGTTGTTGCCTCATCGTTGCATTATGTGTTGCAACTGTCACAAAGGCTGGCCCTCAAGCTGCCGCCAATGGGATTGCCTTGCCCCGCTTCGCGTCGTTGAAGAGTTCTCCTGTGAATATGCGGGTCGGACCGGGCACCCAATATGACGTCGAATGGGTTTATGTCCGGCCCAGGATTCCGCTTGAAATCTACCAGGAATATGGAAACTGGCGGCGCGTGCGAGACTGGCAGGGAACATCCGGCTGGGTCTTCGGTCCGCTTCTTTCGGGGCGAAGGACCGCTGTAACCGCCCCATGGAGCAAGGACAAGATCGCGCTGCGCGGGAAGCCTTCGGTTTCCAGCCTCGTCACCGCATGGCTGGCGCCGGAAGTAATTGTCGAACTGGTGCGCTGCGACGGCCAATGGTGCAGGGTCGCGGTCAATTCGCTGGCAGGCTTCGTCAGGCAAACCCGCCTTTGGGGCATCTATCCTAACGATATACTCTAACAGCAGCACTCGTCGGAAGGCTGCTGCTGGTCGGCCGGTGATCGCATCTCGCGTCGCCTTCAGCCAAATCAAACCTCGCGAGAAAAACGCCGAGTTGAAGGCGTTCCGCACAACTATGGCTGACATCTGGCCGCCGACAGAGCCCCTCCCACCTGTCGCGAGCCTTCGCGACGGCCTGCCCGACTATTCCGGCGGCCGTCGGACAATGGACTTCCTCAAGTCAGCCATCGCCCAACACCACCTCCGCGGGCAGTTTCCAAACGTCATTCGGCAGCTTCGACCGATCTCGATGCCGGCACGATCCGCGCGGCACAATATTTGAACTCGGGGATCTTGCCGTAAGGATCGAGCATAGGATTGGTAAGCATGTTGGCCGGGCTCTCGTTAAAGCAGAACGGCATGAACACCATGCCATCGGCGACCTCTCGATCGGCCCGCAGAATGGCTTCGACAATGCCGCGCCGCGTCTCCACGTTGATCACGTCTCCCTGCGCCAGCCCGCGGCGCTTGATCTCGTAGGGATTCATTGCAGCAATGCCGTAGGGCTCGATCGCGTTGAGCACCCCGGCGCGGCGTGTCATGGCGCCCGTGTGCCAGTGCTCCAGCAGGCGCCCGGTGGTTAGCACCAGAGGATATTCGTCGTCGGGCACCTCGTCGGGAGGCAGGAGGTCGGCGGGCACGATGCGCCCGCGGCCATCCGCGGTCGGAAACCCGGTGGTGAAGACGATCTCGTTGCCAGGAACATCAGGACCATCGGCAGGATAGACGACGGACTCCTCGCGTTCGATGCGCTCCCAGGAAATGTGCTTCAGCGACGGCATTACTTGCGCCATTTCGCCGAAGACGTCCGAAACGTGCCCGTAGTTCCAGTCCAGCCCCATGCGTCTGGCAAGCTCGATGATGAGATCGAGATCCTGCCGCGCCTCGCCCGGCAGGTTGACGGCCGGCCGGCCGATCTGCACCTGCCGATTGGTATTGGTGTAAGTGCCGAGCTTCTCAGCATGCGCGGAGGCAGGGAGCACCACGTCGGCATGCCACGCTGTTTCGGTCAGGAAGATGTCCTGAACAACCAGATGCTCTAGCTTGGCGAGTGCGGCGCGCGCATGGCTCTGGTCCGGATCGGACATGGCCGGGTTCTCGCCCATGATGTACATGCCCCGGATCTCGCCGTCATGGATCGCGTCGACGATCTCGACGACGGTCAAGCCGCGTTTGGGGTCGAGCGTCTGGCCCCAGAAATTCTCGTACTGGCCGCGGATATCGGCATTCTCCACCGATTTGTAGTCGGGGAAATACATCGGGATGAGGCCCGCGTCCGAGGCGCCCTGGACATTGTTCTGGCCGCGCAGCGGATGCAGGCCTGTGCCGGCGCGCCCGACATGCCCCGTGATCAGCGCCAGCGCGATCAGGCAGCGCGAATTGTCCGTGCCGTGGGTGTGCTGCGAAATGCCCATGCCCCAAAAAATCATCGAGCGCTCCGCCTTGGCATAGGTGCGCGCCACCTCGCGCAGTACACCGGCCTCGATGCCGCAGACGGGAGCCATCGCCTCGGGCGAAAAATCCTTCACCTTGGCCTTCAATGCCTCGAAGCCGGAGACATTGGCCTGGATGTACTGCTCGTCGTAGAGCCTCTCTTCTATGATGACGTGCAGCAGCGCGTTGAGCATCGCCACGTCGCTGCCCGGCTTGAAGCGCAGCGCATAGCTGGCGTGGCGCATCAGTTCCTGGCCGCGCGGATCCATCACGATCAGCTTGGTGCCGCGCTTTGCCGCTTGCTTGAAATAGGTGGCGGCCACTGGATGGTTTGTCGCCGGCCGCGCCCCGATGATGATCACGCATTCGGCCTTCATGGCGTCCATGAAAGGCGCCGAGACCGCGCCAGAGCCGACGCCCTCCATCAGAGCGGCCACGGAAGAGGCGTGGCAGAGCCGGGTGCAGTGGTCGATATTGTTGGTGCCGAAACCCTGCCGGACGAATTTCTGGAAGAGATAGGCCTCCTCATTCGACCCCTTTGCCGAGCCGAAGCCAGCCAGCGCCTTGCCACCATGCTGGTCGCGGATGCGTTTCAGCCCGCTGGCAGCGCGCTCCAGCGCCTCTTCCCAGCTGGCCTCGCGGAACACTGTCAGCGGGTCGACACTGCGCAGATCAATGTCGCCGGCCTTCGGCGCGTCGTCGCGACGGATCAGCGGCTTCGTCAGCCGTTCGGGCGACATCACATAGTCGAAGCCAAAGCGCCCCTTGACGCAGAGCCGGTTCTCGTTCGCCGGACCGTTACGGCCGTCAACCTGGACGATTTTATTGTCCTTGACAGCGACCTGCGTCTGGCAGCCAACGCCGCAAAACGGGCAAACCGTATCGACGGCCTTGTCGAACGCCTGGACGACACGCGTCTTGCCGGTCTCGTCCATCAGCGATTTCTCGTAGAGCGCACCAGTCGGGCAAGCCTGGACGCATTCGCCACAGGTGACGCAGGTCGACAGGCCCATCGGATCGTGCATATCGAAGACAGGAATCGAGTGATTGCCGCGCTCGGCCATGCCGATCACGTCGTTGACCTGCACCTCGCGGCAGGCGCGCACGCAAGCGCCGCAGGTGATGCACGCGTCGAGATTGACGGCAATGGCCGGATTGGTGATGTCGAATTCTGGCGCTAGCCCCTCCTCGGTGAACTTGGAACGGTATCGGCTGCCCGAAATCCCCATCGAACCGGCCCATTGCCAGAATGCCGACTGGTTGTCTGGACCGTCGCTCGCCGGTCGCATGTTGCTTGCGAGGAGCTCGAATACCATCTCGCGCGATTTGCGGGCGCGTTCGGTATCGGTTTTCACGACCATGCCGGCGGAAGGCTGGCGAACGCAGGAGGCAGCCAGCACGCGCTCGCCTTCGATGTCGACCATGCAGGCGCGGCAATTGCCGTCGGGACGATAGCCCGGCATGTCGACATGGCACAGATGCGGAATCTTTGTTCCCTGGCGCTTGGCGACATCCCAGATAGTCTCGCCAGGGGCGGCGCTCACGGTTTGCCCATTGAGGGTGAATACCACGCTCTCGGCCATCAGAGGTCACTCCGGAAATGCGTCAGCAGATGGTTGATCGGATTGGGCGCCGCCTGGCCCAGGCCGCAGATCGACGAATCGCGCATCACGGCTTCGAGGTCGCGAATCTTATCTTCCGGCATCGGGCCCTGCTCCTGCAAGATAGCCACCAACTTTTCGGTTCCCTCGCGACAAGGCGTGCACTTCCCGCAGCTCTCATGTTTGAAGAATTTCATGAGGTTGAGCGTGACCTGCTTTATATTGTCGGCCCGCGAGAACACGACTATAGCATGGGAGCCGACGAAGGCGCCCTGCTTGGCCAGATCGCCGCCGAAATCGAGCGGAATGTCTCCCAGTGCTGCTGGCAGGATGCCGCCTGAGGCGCCACCCGGCAAATAGGCCTTGAACTCATGACCGTCCGCCATACCGCCGCAATAGTCGTCGATCAATTCGCGTACCGTGACGCCGGCCGGCGCCAGCTTGACGCCGGGATTTTTCACCCGGCCGGATACGGACCATGAGCGGATGCCAGGGTGGCCGGGCCTGCCCTGCGCAGCGAACCATTGCGCGCCCTTTTCGACGATGTCGCGGATCCACCAGAGCGTCTCGACATTATGGTTGAGCGTCGGTCGTCCGAACAGGCCGACCTCGGCGATGTAGGGGGGGCGGTGGCGCGGCATGCCGCGCTTGCCCTCGATGCTTTCCAGCATCGCACTCTCCTCGCCGCAGATATACGCACCAGCGCCGCGGCGGAGCTCGATGAAGCCCGGCTTGACGATGCCGGCGGCCTCGAGCGCGGCGATCTCCTGACGAAGAATGGCGAGCACCGCAGGGTATTCGTCACGCATGTAAAGATAGATCCGTTCCGCCTCGACGGCGTGCGCCGCGATCAATGCACCCTCAAAGGCACGGTGCGGATCTCGCTCGAGATAGATGCGGTCCTTGAAGGTGCCGGGCTCCCCCTCGTCGCCATTGATCGACATCAGACGCGGGCCCGGATAGGAACGCACGAACTGCCACTTCTTGCCAGCGGGAAAACCCGCACCGCCCAGACCCCTCAAGCCCGCATCGCCCACGGTGGCGATGAGCTCGTCCGTGGTCAGCGCCCCAATCCGTACCCGCTGCAAAAGCTGGTAGCCGCCCGCCTGCCGATACGCCTCCAGCCCGACATAATCGGGCACGTTCACACCGGTCTCCGCTGCCGCGGCCATGCGCCTCAGGCCCTCGGCGGTTGCCTGGTCGACCTCGCGATCACCGATACGCGCGGCAGGCGCGCCAGCGCAACGGCCCATGCAGGGCGCGCGCATGACCCTGATCGCCGCTGGATCGGCGCCCGCTTGCAATTCAGCCAGGAGCGTGTCGGCGCCCGCCAGCATGCAACTCACTGAATCGCACACGCGGATTGTCAACGGCGCAGGCGGCATCTCGCCTTCCTTCACAACGTCGAAATGGTCGTAGAAGGTCGCCACCTCGTAGACCTCGGCCTGCGACAAGCGCATATCTTGCGCCAGCGCCCGCAAATGCCGCGCCGACAGGCAGCCATATCGGTCCTGGATCAGATGAAGGAATTCGATCAGCAAGTCGCGCCGTCGCTGGCGCGCGCCCAGGAGCGCCTGAACCTCGGCGAGCGCAGCGTCATCCAGCGGCCTGCCCTTTGGTCCGCGATCACGCGGCCGTCGTTCCTGGATCGTCATGTGCTCACCTCCCCGAGTGAAACGCCCTTACCTCTTAACGATACCCCGCGGACCAGGATGTCGACTATGAGGCACGACATGTCCCCTGCACGACTAGCGCAAGCATTGCGTCGCAAATCTTGGGGCCGCCGCCGACGGGGTGCAACTCGTCACATCGTCGCGGGCTGCGTCTTTTCGATCATGAACACGACGCGATCGCCGTCGCGCTCCGTCGCTTCAAGTCGCTCGCCCATCTCGTTGAGCAGATTGGGGATATCGATGACCGCCAGCGGGTCCGTGCAGTGAACCTCGAGCCGCTCGCCTGGCCTCAAGGCTTTCAACGCCTTGCGGGTCTTGAGCGCGGGCAAAGGGCACTTAAGCCCGGTCAGATCCAGCTTCGTCGTGGTTATCATGGTCGGCATGATGCCCGACGGGACCTGGCCGCGTCAATCGAGCCTGGGTTGCGGCTCTCGTTTCGAGGACGCGATCCGACGGCGCTCACATAAGACTGGAATAGGGGAGGAACTGGACCGTGTGACCTGGCTCGACACGGACTATCTCCTCTCCCAACTCGACGAGACCGTCGGTCGCGACCAGGGATGATAACAGTCCTGCGCCTTCCCTGGGAAACTTCGTCGCTTCGTAGCATCCATCCGCGGCCGCGCGTACGCTTGCTCGCACATACTCGCGCCGTCCCTGCTTTTTGCTATAGGAAAAGGCGGCCCGCATAGCGATCGGGGTCGGCGGTTGCTGGAGGGCTCCCGCAAGGGCGAGGATTGCCGGGCGGGCAATATGCGCGAAGGTGACGAAGCTCGCCACCGGATTGCCAGGAAGTCCGATCAGCGGGGTTCCATCGATCACCCCCATGGCGACCGGCCGGCCCGGCTTGATCGCGACGCGCCAGAACACCAGGGTTCCGGCACTCTCGACGGCGGCCTTCACGCAATCTGCCTCGCCCGTCGACACACCGCCCGAAGTCAGGATCAGGTCATGGCTCAATGCCGCTTCGCTCAGCTTTTCAGCGATCAGACTACTATCGTCCACGAGGATACCGAGATCGGTGATGTCGCAGCAGAGTCGAGCGAGCATCGCCGTCAGCATGAAACGGTTGGAGTCGAAAAGCTGCGCCGGTCCGCGCATGTCTCCCGGCGCGACGATTTCGTCCCCGGTCGAGAACACTGCGACGCGTATCCTGCGCCTAACCTGGAGTTCCGTGAACCCCAATGCGGCGGCGAGCGCGATATCTTGCGGCCGCATCCGATGGCCCGCCGGGAGGACGGCCTCGCCCAATGCGACATCTTCACCCGCAGGGCGCACATTGGCACCCTTTTTCAGGCCGGGCGGGAGAAGGATCCTGCCGGAGCCGTCGATGCTCACGTCTTCCTGCATGAACACCGTGTCGACCCCGTCGGGCATTGGAGCGCCAGTGAAGATGCGTACCGTCTGGCCCGGCCGCACAGGTTCATTCGCCGCCATGCCGGCCTGAACCCTCCCGGCAACGGCGAATGCCGTCTCGACGGTCTGCGGCAGATCTGCCCCTCGCACGGCGTAGCCGTCGACCGCGGAATTCGTGAAGGGCGGCAGCGGCAGCGATGCCACCATCTTTTTTGCCAGGACGCGCCCATCCGCCAGCAAGAGCGGGACCGTCTCGACCTCCTGTACGGCGCTGAGTTTCGAGGCGATCAGCGCGGCAGTCTCGTCGATGGGCCGCATCTGTCCGCCGAAAGCGAAGCAGTCATCCGAGATTTGCGCCATTTATATTCCCACTCTACGAGCGTGTCGGCTTCTTCGTAATCGCATCAATCCGGCTTTTTTTAATCAGCTTCGGTTGAACAGCCTGTAAGATACGGCAAGCTAGCGCAGGCGCGAGCCAGAATACGACGTCAGGAGACTGCCATGCCTTTGATGCTACGCCAACCGGAACACGCTATCATCACACCCGATCCGCAAGACCAACGGCTGACGGAGCTGGTTGCGGGCGTCGACCATACAGGCGCGGCGGTAGAGGTCCGCGTACCGATCGAACGTGCCCTGACGCTCTATCTCAACGCTCAGGAGATCGTCACGATGATGACGGTCAACGACTATCCGGAATATCTTGCGCTCGGCTATCTGCTGAACCAGAACATGCTTCTGCCCACCGATGTGGTGACGGACGTCGAGTATGACGAGGACCTCCAGGTCGTGGTCGTTCGCACCGAGCGCAACACCGACTACGAGCAGAAGCTCAGAAAGCGAACGCAGACTTCGGGTTGCGCCCAAGGCACTGCCTTCGGCGACGTGCTGGAGGCGATCGAGGACATCACGCTCCCGCCCGCTGAGCTTCGCACCTCCTGGCTCTACGAGCTGACGCACAAAATCAACACCACGCCGTCGCTCTATCTGGAGGCAGGCGCGATCCATGGCTGCGTCCTTTGCAGGAAGGGCACGCCAATCTGCTATATGGAAGACGTCGGCCGCCATAACGCTGTCGACAAGATCGCCGGCTGGATGTACCGCCACGCCATCGATCCGGGGGACAAGATCATGTACACGACCGGGCGGCTGACCTCCGAGATGACGATCAAGACGGTTCGGATGGGCATTCCCATCCTGGTTTCGCGTTCCGGCTTCACCGCCTGGGGTGTGGCGCTGGCCCGCCAAGTGGGGCTGACGCTGGTCGGCCGGGCGCGCGGCAAGCGCTTCACCGCACTTTCGGGCCAGGAGCGGATCGTCTTCGACCAGGATATCGCTTCGGTCGATGAGGAAGCGCCGCGCCACCGCCGCAAGGGTGCCGAGCATGACGACTGAGCGGCCCATGACGCTGGGCGTCGTGCTCGCCGGCGGTCTGGGTCGGCGCATGGGCGGCGGGGACAAGCCGACGCGCGTGATCGGCGGACGCACGATGCTCGAGCATGTCATCGAACGGCTGGGACCTCAATGCGACGGGCTCGTGCTTAATGCCAATGGCGACCCCGTTCGCTTTGCCCGTTTTGGCCTGCCAGTCGTTGCCGACACGATCGAGGATTATCCTGGGCCGCTCGCCGGCATGCTCGCCGCGCTCGATTGGACGGCGGACAACAGGCCCGACGTCGAGTGGGTGGTCAGCGCCGCCGGTGATTGTCCTTTCCTGCCGCGCGACCTCGTTGCACGCCTCCAGCGGGCGCGCATGACCGAGGGGGCGGATTTGGCGGTGGCGGCGTCCGGCGGTCAGGCGCATCCGGTCATCGGGCTCTGGAAAGTCGCCCTGCGGGACGAATTGCGGCATGCGTTGACCAACGAGGGCCTGCGCAAGATCGACCGGTGGACCAGTCGCTACGGCCTTGCCACCGTATCCTGGCCGGTAGAGCCGGTGGACCCGTTCTTCAACGCCAACACAGTCGATGACCTCGCCGAAGCCGAGCGGCTGGCCGCGTTGCTTGCCGCTAACCCGGCCGGCTGAACCCCGCGCGCTCCAGCGCCGAATGCACCTCGTCGGCCTGGAGGACTTCGAGGAACGCGTGCACCGCGGGCCGATCCTTTCGCGCGCAAACCAGCGCGAAGTCGTAGTGCTCTTCGGTCAACGGGATAAGACCGAGCCCGGCCGCACGCGCGACCGGCGCGATGGTGACGCCCCAGTCGGCGCGCTTCTGCGCCACCGCCGCGGCCACGGCATTGTGTGTGCGCGGCTGGTTCCAGTAGCCGTCCGGGCGTTCCGCGCCGAGGAGTTGGTCGATCAGGATACGCGTTCCCGAGCCTTGGTTGCGGTTGACCATCATGCAATCGGGATCGGCGAGCGCGGCACGGACCGCGTCCTCCGCGCCAAGGCCCTCGAAGCGCTCGTCCCCTCGGCGGAACACCAAACCTTGCATGCGGCGCCAGCCTGGCACGAGTTCGAGACCGTCACCGAGGAAGGGCGCGTTGTAGTTCCGCGTCTTCGGGTCGAAGAGATGGATGGGAGCGAGATCGCACTCGCCGCGCTTGGCCGCCGCAAGACCGCCCAGGCTTCCCACAGAAAGCGAGCGCACCGAAATCCCGCGACGCGAAAGTTCGTCAACGACCAGATCGAGGCCGACGCAATGACTGCCGATGACGACGAGGTCAGGAACGCGGACCCGCGGCGTGAACAGCGTCACCGCTACGTCGGCACCGGCAGGCACGTGATCGGCCAGGGCCTCGATGCGCATGAAGCCATCCGCCTGCGTAAAGGATGTTATCGCTCCCGAGCCCTTACCAGTCGGATAGGCCGTCAATCCTCCCTGCCCTTGCACAAGGGAGACCATCGCGAATTCGGTCCGTCCGAGTTCTGAAGGAACCCGCAACGGAAGGCTTGCGGTGACCTGAGCATCGACGCGCGGCGGCAGCCCCGCCATGCGCCGCAGGGCGGGTACCACCATGTCATGGAAGGTGAACATGGCCGAGGTCGGAAATCCCGGCAGGACGATGACCGGCTTGCCCCCGCACACCGCCAGGCAAAGCGGCTTTCCGGGCTTCAGCGCCACGCCGTGGGCGATGATGCCGGGTTTGCCCAGTCGGCCGATAATGCGATGCGTGATATCCCCTGCTCCTTTGGACGTGCCGCCCGACAGGATCATTACGTCGTGGGCGGCGAGCGCCTCGCGCATAGCCGTCTCAAGTGTTGCCTCGTCGTCCGGGAAGGCGCCGATAAAATGCGCTTCGCCGCCATTTTCAGTGACAGCCGCAGCGATGATCGGCCCGTTGGCGTCATAGATGCCGGCCGCCCGCAGCGGCTCGCCTGGCTGAACGAGTTCATCGCCAGTGGAGAGCACAGCCACGCTTGGCCTGCGCGCCACGGCCACTTGTGCGATTCCGCACGCGGCGAGCATGCCGATTTCGCGCGAGCCGATTTGCGTTCCGGTGCGCAGCACGACCTCTCCTCGCGCCATGTCGGATCCTGCATTGGAGACAAACTGGCCGGGCGAGATGCCGCGCCCCACCTCGATGGCACTCAATCCCACCGGATGCGTATGCTCCACCATGATGATGGCGTCCGCGCCACGCGGCAGCGGCCCGCCGGTTGCGATGGGCGTGGCGGTTCCGGTCAGAACGGGGAGTTGCGGAACCGTGCCGCAGGCAATCGCTTCCGCATTCAGCTCAAGCCGAACGGGACGGGTTTCAGAGGCGGCAGCCAGATCGGCCGCACGTACCGCGAAGCCATCGACATTGGAGCGGTCGAAGGGCGGCACGTCGACCGGCGCCGCCACGTCCTCGGCAAGAACCAGCCCGAGCGCGTCGGCCAGCGTCCGCGTCTCGGTCGGCAACGGGCGGGGAAACAGCGCTGCCTCGAAGCGAGCCAGCGCAGCTTCGCGCGACAATATCGTCAGGAACTGCTCCTGCCCGCTGTTCTGCCGGGCCGATGATGGAGAATTCGTCATAGCGGCTCACTCGATCAAAAGTTGCGGAGCGGAAAGGCGGAGACGGGCGTACCGGCGGCATACCCTTCGCTATCGCCCGGGACCGCAAGCCAGGCGTCGGCAAGCCGCATGGCGTCCAGCGAAAAGTCGCCGACGGCGAGCGGCGTCCACATATCCCGTTCCTTCCCGAGCAGAACGAGCTCGTAAAGTCCGACCGCGGATGAGATTTTCCGCGAGAGCGGCAAGATGATGCCTGACCGTTCAGATCTGCCCGACAGGCGGTCCAGGACTGGCTGGACAAGCGCAAGGAACCCAGCGAAGGCTTGGTGCGGCGATCCGGCCAATGCGACCACCGGTGTCTTGCCGAGCCGGCCTATTGCCGTTGTCCCTCCGGGCCGTAAGGCAATGCCGTGCCCAATCAACACCCCGCGCCGCACAAGAGCCTCGGCGGTCACGTCGGCGTGGCCGTCACCAGTACCGCCGATCAGGAGCAGAAAATCGCAGGCCTCGCCATCAAGAGCGGCAATGATCGATGCCGCGTCGCGCTCTACGGTCTCTATACCGACGATCGAAACGCCCGAGGCACTCAGGCTCTCGACCACGAGCCGCATGGAGAATGTCTCGTGGCTGTCGGCAGCGACATCGATCACGCGCACGCGCGGGCTCCGTATGGCAAGCTGGCTCAGTCCCACTTTGCGGGCAACCAGCAGGTCGGCGACGCCGATCGCCTTTCCCTCAAGCATTGGCGGGCGGGCCGCCGCCATATCCTCGCCCGCCCGGCGCACACCCTGACCGGGCACGGCTTCAGCTGCTGCTTGGATCATCGGTCCACTGCAATCGACGAGGCCGGCCTGCAGCACACAGTCGCGATCTTCAGGCATGGCCTCACCCGTCTCGACCCAGATCGGCGCGACCGGCAAAACTAAGGGCGAATAGGCTGATGCCCCCACGAGGTCGAGGGCGCGACACGCCCAGCCGTCAATGGCAGCGATATCTCGCGCAGGCTGAGCCGGCACGACAGGCGGCATCCCGGCAGCGACATAGCGCAAGGCTTGTTCAAGCGGCACCCAGCGGGGGGTGACGGGCATTACACCATCGAGCAGCGCGTCGAGCGCCGCTTCCAGGGGAGTCAGCGGGCCCGTCGAAGAAAACGTTCTCGTCATGGCGCGATATTGAAGCAGACGCGAGCCTGTTTGCAACCAGCTTCAGGAACGCCCGCGCTGCGCATTCGGGAAGAAGAGCTGCTGGCCGTCGATCTTGTACTCTCCGATCGCCTTCTGGCCTTCCGGAGAAATCAGCCAATCGATGAAGCGCTGGCCGGCCTCCACTTTGACGCTTGGATGCTTGTGAGGATTCACCAGCATCACGCCATACTGATTGAACAGCCGCTTGTCACCCTCGACGGCGATGTCCAACTCGCCACGATTCTTGAACGACAGCCAGGTGCCACGATCGGAAAGCGTATAGGCGTTCATGGCTGCCGCGGCGTTGAGCGCCGCCCCCATGCCCTGCCCGATCTCCTTGTACCACGGGCCCCTGGCCGCCTCGATGTCGATGCCGGCCGTCTTCCACAGACCCAATTCGGCCGAATGGGTGCCGGACCTGTCACCACGCGACACGAAGGCCGCCTTCTTGGCTTTGATGGCGATCAGCGCGGCTGCGATGTCCTTGGTCCCGCTGACGCCCGCCGGGTCGCTCTTGGGGCCAACGAGGACGAAGTCGTTGTACATCACGTCGAAGCGCTTCACCCCGAAGCCTTCCTCGATGAACTTCTCCTCCTGCGCCTTGGCATGGACGAAGACCACGTCGGCATCGCCGCGCCGACCGGTGTCGAGCGCCTGACCGGTGCCCTGAGCGACAATCTTCACGCCGATGCCGGTTTTCTTCTCGAACAGCGGCAGGATGTGATCGAACAGGCCGGAATCCTGGGTCGAGGTCGTCGACGCCACGACGATCGACTGGTCCTGGGCAGGCGCGCCGCCTGCTAGCATCAGAAGCACCACAAGCGCAGAGAATATTCGGCGGGTCAGCATCTCAATCTCGGTCCAGTTGATCAAAGCACGAGCTCGCCGCGCACGAAGGCAGCGGCTTGCGGGGTCGCGGGGCGGTCAAGGAAGTCGTCGGCGTCGGCATGCTCGCAAACGCGCCCTCGGAGCAGAAAGACGACGTCTCCCGCGATCCTGCGTACCTGGCCGAGGTGGTGCGACGCCATGATGATCTTCGTGCCCGATTGGGCAGCCGTGATGATGATCTGCTCGACAAAACGCGTCGCCGCCGGATCGAGGCTGGCTGTCGGCTCGTCGAGCAGCAGGATTTCCGGCTGGCGCGACAGGGCGCGGGCGAGGGCCAGCCGCTGCTGCTCGCCACCGGAGAGATGCCGTGCCGGACGTGCAGCGAGATCGAGAAGACCGACGCGCTCGAGCAGTTCCTCCACGCGCGGGGCCCGGAGCCGGCGCGGACAGCCCGCTTGAGCCAGTGCATAGGCGACATTCGCGGCCGCCGAGCGACGCAGCATCACCGGCTTCTGGAACAGGATTGCACGCCGTGTCGGCGGGGAAAGCGTTCGTCCCCCCCAAGTCAGGGTTCCAGCAGAAGGTGCAACAAGCCCCATGCAGAGCCGCAGCAGGGAGGTTTTGCCCGACCCGTTCGGGCCGACGACCAGAGTCGGGGCGCGCGGCCCGATCGTCAGGTTCACCCGGTCCAGGATGGTCGTCGCACCGGCGACCAGCGACACGTCATCGAAGACAAGTGGAAGATCGCTCTGAGCAGCCCGCATCCCTAGCCAGCCCGTTGCTCGGACCAAACTCGCACGCCCCAGGCGGCGGCGTTGATCAGCAAGATGAGGAAAATCAGCATCAGGCCGAGCCCCATGGCGAGCGGCAGGTTTCCCTTCGAGGTCTCAAGTGCGATTGCCGTCGTCATGGTGCGGGTGAAGCCATCTATGTTGCCGCCGACGATCATCACGGTGCCGACCTCGGCCGCCGCCCTGCCGAAGCCCGCGAGCAGAGCCGTGACGAGGCTGAAGCGGCCGTCCCACAAAAGCGTGGCGACCAGGCCCGCCGGCCCGACCTGCATCGCAGTCAGTTCCTCACGATACTCGCGCCACAGATCCTCGACCGTCTGGCGAGTCAGCGCGGCAATGATGGGCAGCACCAGTAGCGCCTGCGCGATGACCATCGCGGCGGGTGTGAACAAGAGGCCGAATTCACCCAGCGGCCCGGATCGCGATAGCAGCAGATAGACCGTCAGCCCGACCACCACCGGCGGCAGGCCCATGAAACCGTTCAGCAGCACGACGATCGCCGAACGACCGGGAAAACGTGCCAGCGCGATAATTGCGCCCAGCGGCAGGCCTGCGACCATGGCGATCGCGACAGCCGAAAGGCTCACGGCGAGCGACAGGCGCACGATGGCAAACAGCGTGGCGTCGCCGCTCGCGATCAGTTGCCATGTGCCCAGCCCTTCCGACATTGCTCCTCGCAGTCCTGTCCCGTGTCAATGTCCTGCAACTCCTCCGTCACTGTCAAATTCTTGAACCTGCACAGGAATATGCATATCAATGCAGGATGGATTTGCTGACGACGTCCGAAGCCGCCGACTATCTGCGCATTGGCGAGCGCAAGCTTTATGAGCTAATCGCGGAGGAGCGTATCCCGTGCAGCAAGGTGGCGGGCAAGTGGCTGTTTCCGCGGCATGAACTCGACCGTTGGGTCATGTCGGGGTTGGTCCGGCCTGCAGGAATGACCCAATCCGAGCCGCCGCCGATCGTCGGTGGCAGCCAGGACGACCTGCTCGAATGGGCTCTCCGCCAATCAGGTTCCGGCCTGGCCTTTCTGACGGAAGGCACGGAAGCCGGCGTGACACGCCTGCTGCGCGGCGAGGTGTCTGTCGCCGCGATTCATTTCCACAGCCCCGACCCGGACCCGAATGTCACCGCGATTGCGACCAGACCGCGGCTTTACGATGCGGTGCTGGTCGGATTCGCCCGCCGCGAGCAAGGCCTGCTGCTCGCGCCAGGCAATCCAAAATCGCTCAACAACCTGACCGACGTACTTGCGACCGGCGCACGCATCGCGGTTCGTCAACGCGGCGCAGGCGCGGACATGCTGCTCACGCAATTGCTGGCGGACTCCGGCGCGAAACAGGACGACGTCAACCGATTGGAGCCGCCCTGCCTGACCGGACCCGATCTCGCGGCTGCCGTGCGCATTGGTAGGGCCGATTGCGGAATTGCCACGCGCGCGGCCGCCCGCGCCGCTGGCCTCGATTTCGTTCCATTGGCCTGGGAAAGCTTCGATCTCCTGATGCGGCAGCGGACCTACTTCCAGCAACCGATCCAGGCGCTCCTGCGTTTGCTAAGGCAGGAAATCTTCGCCAGCAGCGCCGCCGAGCTTGGCGGATACGATCCATCGCCCGCCGGGCAGATCCGGTTCTTCAAGTAGCAGCCGACCCCGATCAAGCCGCAGCTCTCATCCAAGATCGATCTCGCCCTCGACGACATGGCGCAAGCCTGCCGGCTCCGAGGTGATGACGGCCCTCACGGTCAGTCGGCCCTGTCCTTTCAGGCCCTTCTCCGCCACGGCTTTCTCGATTGCCTGCTGCGAAGTCACGCCGACCTGCTTCAGGAACTTGCGCATCGAGACGTTGAAGGGATCGGTTTCCATATTCTGGGTCATATGATTGCCTCGAACGGTGTGGACGATATGGCCGGTCCGGCAAGCTTGGTGCCCGCAACGGCGGCGCTGCGCTAACGGAGCACGGAATGGCCCGGGGTGCAACGAGGACGACGCCCGCACTATGTCTGACGCGGTCCGTTCCTCTGTGGCCTAACAACGCGTGGTGCCGAGATCCCTGGTCATGCCGGAGCGCCGCGGGCGATTGCCGTGACGGCCGATGGGTAAACGGCGATCACCGGTGTTTCGCAGCAAGTGGCAACTGATGAAGGGCATGATGGGATGGGCTGTTTTTCGCCCGTCAGCGCGCGCTAAGCAATCCTGGTGCCACTACGAGCATCGAACAGATGCACCTTGGATACCATGATCTCCAACCCAACCTCTTGATCAAGTTTGAAGGGCGGCTGATCCCGCACCTCGGCCACGAGGTCCACTCCACCTGCACTTAATGTAAGCTCCTGGGCCTCACCGGTCGGCTCGACCACTTGCACCCTCGCCTGAGAGTGGTTGCCACCAACCGAAATGTGCTGCGGACGAATCCCGTAGACTACCCCATCCCTGTCGCCCATCCGAGCATCCGCCGGCAAGGGTAAGCGCAAGCCGTCATCGGCGACGAATGCGCCGTTGTCGATGCGGCCCTCGATCAGGTTCATTTCCGGCGAGCCGATGAAGCTTGCGACGAACAGATTGGCTGGGTTCTCGTAGAGCTCGGAGGGGCTGCCGATCTGTTCGATCCGGCCTTTGTTCAACACCACGATGCGGTCGGCGAGCGTCATCGCCTCGGTCTGGTCATGCGTGACATAGATGCTTGTTCGGCCGAGCCGTTGGTGAAGCTTCTTGATTTCGGCGCGCATCTTGACACGCAACTTGGCATCGAGGTTGCTGAGCGGCTCATCAAACAGGAAAGCGGCTGGATCGCGCACGATGGCGCGGCCCATGGCGACACGTTGGCGCTGGCCGCCGGACAACTGCCGCGGCATGCGGCCAAGCAGATCCTGCAGGCCAAGGATTTTGGCGGCCGCCTTGACCCTCGAGACAATCTCTTCCCTAGGGACCTTCGCCAGTCGAAGCGCGAAGCTCATATTGTCGGCCACGCTCATATGCGGATAGAGCGCGTAGCTCTGGAAGACCATGGCTATGTCGCGCGACTTGGCCGGCATCTCGTCGACGACACGCCCGCCGATGCGGATCTCGCCGGTCGTCTGCTCTTCCAGCCCGGCGATCATGCGTAGCAGCGTTGACTTGCCGCAGCCTGACGGACCGACCAGCACCACGAACTCGCCGCTGGCGATCTCGATATTGACATCGCGCAAAACTTCCACGGCGCCGAAGCTCTTGCCGAGCTGTTCTATCTCAATTGCAGACACCTATTGTCCTCCCGTCCGGCACCACTCATTTTTGTTGAGCATGCCGCCATGCTCGGTATTCGGCCTCGCCCTCGGGGCTCAACGGATAGTATTTCCGCAGGTCTCCCCCTTGCGCCAGGCGCGAGCGCGAAAACTCTTCCCACTCAATATGCGCGCCGGCGAGCTCGACCAATTTTGGAGCAAGGGCGACCGGCACGACGACCACGCCGTCATCGTCGGCGACGATGATATCGCCAGGGATGACCAGCACGTTCGAGCAGGCGATGGGAACGTTGACGGCGAACGGCACGATGTTGGTTTGGCGTGGAAATTCGGCGTGACGTCCCTCACCCAGATGCCGATGTCCAAAGCCGCCGCCTGGGCGGAATCGCGGATGCAGCCGTCGACAACCACGCCGGCCCCGCCGCGCCCGGCGAAATAGGTCAGCATCATCTCGCCGAAGATGCCGCTTCCCAGATCGCCGCGCGCATCGACCACCACCATGTCGCCCGGCTGCGTGGGATAGAGCACGTGACGGTGTAACTGCCGCTCCGGCTCCTCATATTCGGTCTCGTTGTAGAGATCCTCGCGCTTCGGCATGCACTGGAGCGTGAGAGCAGGCCCCGCCGCCGTGCGGCCCAGCCTCAATGGACGCGGGCCCCGTATCTGCGGGTCGCGAATGCCCATCTTGTGGTAGAGTTCGCTGGCCAGCGTCGCCGAGCCGATCGCCGCAAGCGCATCGACCAATTGTCTCGGCGGCCGCGAAATGTCCGATATCGCCGGTATCTGATCAGCTGCCATTCCGTATCCTCCGATTGCGCGGCGAGGTCCCTGACCCCACCGATCGTCACTCAGTTGCGTATCCCGTCGTCGAAGCCGTCGAGCGTTCTGGGTGCATGTCCGCCATTCAGCCGCGGACGGCACCGGTGGTGAGACCCTTGACCAGCAGCCCCTGGGCAAACCAGACAAACACCAGGGTCGGGATGACCATCAGGACGCCGGCTGCCGACATCGCGCCCCAGTCGATGCCGAATTGCGAGACGAAGTTGGTGAGCCCGACCGGCAGAGTCTGCGCGGCCTTGCTGGAGGTCAGGGTCAGGGCAAGCAGCAGGTCGTTCCAGGTGAAGAGGAAGGTGATGACCGCGCTGGCGCCAATACCAGGAGCAATCAGCGGCGTCACGATCTGGACCAGCGTGCGCACCGTGCCGGCGCCGTCCGACTGGGCAGCCTCCTCGATCTCTTTCGGCACGTCCTGGATGAAGCCCAGAAGCAGCCAGATGGCGACAGGCAGTTTGGCCGCCGTATGGCTCAGGATCAGCGCCCAGATGGTGTCGAGAATGCCCATGGCGGCAAACACGGCAAAGAGCGGAATGGCAAGCGCTATGACCGGGATCATGCGCATGATCAAAAGCATCCCGAAAATCAGCATGGCGCCCGGCATCCTGAAACGCGACAAGGCATAGGCGCAAGGAATGGCCAGCAGATGGACGAGGATGACCGTCGCCGCCGAGACGATGACGGTGTTCCAGACATAGTCCATCGTGTCGTACTCCGCGAAAACGGAGACGTATTGTGTTAGCGTCGCGGTCTCGGGAATGATGTGCACCGGCACCGAGAAGATGTCGGCCGAACTGCGGATCGACGTTAGGAACAGCCATACCAGCGGAAAGACGGTGAACGCGACGGTCAGGGCCAGCGCCATATACTGGCCGGCGGTTCCCACCGTAAATCGACGGCGCCGGCGCTTTGGCCTGGGACGTGCGCTAACGATTGCGGCTTCGCTCATATCGCTCTCCGTTTCGCAATCAGCCACGGTATTCCGTAGAGGAGCCCGAGCACGAACAGCGACATCCCCAAAGCAATGTAGGAGACGGCCGCCGCATGTCCGAAATCCACCGCCTGAAACGCCAGCAGGTAGGAATAGACGGTGAGCAGGTTGGTGGCGCCGCCCGGCCCGCCCTGCGTCATCAGCCAGACGACGTCGAAGGTCCGGAACGTGTCGATGATGCGAAGCATCAGGGCGATCATGATGATCGGACGCATCAGCGGCAGCACGATATGCCAGAAGCGCTGCCATGGCGTCGCGCCGTCCACGGTGGCCGCCTCGAGCGGTTCCTGCGGCAAGGACTGCAGGCCGGCAAGGAACAGTAGCACCATCAACGGCGTGTTCTGCCAGACATCGGCGACGATCACGGAGACGAGCGCCCAGGTCGGATGGTTGAGCCATGGAATGTCGGGCAGGTTGAACATGCGCAACAGCGCGTCGACCAGGCCGTACTGGGTGTTGAACAGCCACCGGAAATTCAGGCCCACCACTGCGGGCGCGATCATCGGAGGCACCAGGAGCAAGGTGCGCGCGAGCCGCATGCCGCGCAATTTGCCATTGACGAGCACGGCGATCGCCATTCCAGCCACCACTTCAATCGTGATCGAAATGATGCTGAATATGGTCTGATTTCGCAGTGCCTGGTTGAACTGGCGGCCGAAGAGTTCGTCGGTGTAATTTGCCATCCCGATGAAGGGCGCCGAACCGCTCAGATCCCAGCGGAAGAAACTCATGGTGAAAGAGTATCCGAGCGGATAGAGCAGGATAGCCAGCATGACGAGGAGCGCCGGGCTGGCCAGAAGGTATCCTCTCTGCCAGGTGTAGGGCAGCGGGGAACGTCGCCGACGCCCCGACACCGTATGCTGCGCGACGGACGGCATCGTCAATCGTAAGCTCCGGCCCGACGCATGATCTCCTCGGCCTCCGTCGCCGCCTGGTTGAGCGAGTCCGCGGGAGAGACCTGGTCGGTCAAGGCCTGTTCGATGGCCGAAAACATCAGCGTGCAGACTTTCGAGAAGCCGGCTAGCTTCGGCCATTCCTTG
The DNA here is from genome assembly GCF_006442185.1 of Mesorhizobium sp. B2-4-1. Taxonomy (NCBI): domain Bacteria; kingdom Pseudomonadati; phylum Pseudomonadota; class Alphaproteobacteria; order Hyphomicrobiales; family Phyllobacteriaceae; genus Mesorhizobium; species Mesorhizobium sp. B2-4-1. The sequence continues at coordinate 218,237 of NZ_VFVN01000009.1, forward strand.
CCGTTGGCTATCGTCGTCTCGAGCTGCTGCAGCCACACGGCCTGAGGCCCCTTTGCCGCTGATATCACTTCCTTGGCGATCGCCTGGCTGCTGGGGAAGTTGGTGAATTGATCGAACTGCAACCGCTGCGCCTCCGGACCGACCGTATACTTGATGAATTCGACGGCGGCGTCCTTGCGTCCGGATTGTCCGTTGAGCGCCATGGCATGCGAAATGGCGCATGAAATCGCGGCCTTGTCCTTGACATAGGGCGCAGTCGACCACTTGCCGACGACACGTGAGGTCTCCGGATTCGATAGGGTCGCGAAGGCGCCCGGCCAATCGAAATTCGCATAGACCGTGCCGGACGAGAATTCGGTTGAATTCTCGTTCCACTGATAGCCGACCGCATCGGGTGGCACGATTTTGTGCTTCTGGATGAGATCGCGATAGAAGGTCAGGGCCTTGATGCCGGCTTCGGAATTGAAGGCCGGCTTGTTGGCCTGGTCCACCCAATCGCCGCCGGCTTGCCAGAGCAGATCGCTGAAGGTGCGTTGTGCTGGATCGCCCTGCCCCGGCACGACCAGCCCATAATGGCCATTGCCGGTCAGTTTCAGCCCGACGTCGACGAGCTCCTCCCAGGTCTCAGCCGGCTTCAGGCCTTTTTCCTGATAGATGTCGCTGCGGTAGTACTGGACGCGCGAATCCATGTTGCGCGGAATGGCCGCCAGATTTCCAGTCTTGGGATCGCGCAGATACTTGACAGCGACCGGGTAGAATTCCGCGAGTTCGCTGTCGCTGAAATAGCTGTTCAGCGGCGCAAAATGGTTGAAGTAGGAATCGATCTGCGCCGTATGGGTGCTATAGACGTCGTATTGGCTCGATCGCGCTGCGCTCAACGTGACCACCTTCGCGGTCAGCGGGGTGAATTCCAGCAAGTCGTAGCGAACCTTGATACCGGTCTTGGCGGTGAAATCCTGAACGATCTTTTCCCAGTATTTGGGATAGAGCGGGCCGCCGGTGATCAGCAGTGCGGTGATCTCGTTCGCGTCTGCCCTGGCGATCCATGGCGCGGCTAGCGAGCCGGCCGTCACTGCCGCGCTCGCGGCCAGGAATTTGCGTCTCGATAGGTTTGCGGACATCATAATCTCCTCCTTGGTTTGATTGGTCGGCCCATCCAAGGGTCGGCCGATAACTTCAACCTTTCCGGCAAATCCGCGGCGGCTTGCTCCTCCCGCAGCGAGACTGCCTGGACTACGTCCCGAACGACGCTTGCGAGCCCGCCGGGTACCGTTCGATCCTCCCTTCCCGCAGGCCGAGTTATAGGCTACTGAGCACCATGAGATAAGTTGACTGCATATCTAGCTATCAGCCTATAAGCTTATCAGACAAGTGGATGTTAATGATGGATGCCATGGAGGTCAAGCTTCAAACTTTGCCCAAGCAGGTGGCCGGCGTGCTCGCGCGCCGCATCGCCAGCAGCGGCGTCGCCGGCGGCCAGGGACCGTCGGAGCAGCAGATCCTTCAGGAGTTCGGGGTTTCGCGCGCGGTGGCACGGGAAGCGCTCAAGATCCTGGCGTCTCTCGACATGATCGAGATCGCGCAGGGACGACGCGTGGTGCTGCGTCCCGCAGACGAATGGGACTATCTCAGTCCATTGCTTATCGACTGGCTGCCGCCCGAGCAGACCCGCGAGATCTTGGCGGAAGCACACGCAACGCGGATAATCATCGAACCGGCCATCACCGCCATCGCGGCCAAGCATATGACCAAAGAGAACCTCGAGCGTCTTGGCACTCTGCTGGCAGCGATGTCGGCCAGCGAAGACAATGCGGACGCCTATCTGAAACTCGACCTGGATTTCCACATGGAGATTTGCCGGGCAGCCAAGAATAGGATCCTCGACCGCTTCATGTACTCCTCCCGGTGGTGGCAGATGGCAAGCAGGCGCATCAGCAACCAGGTGCCTCATGCCCTGCCCTCGGCGACTGAGATGCACAGAGCGATCTACGAGGCGCTCGTGGCGCGTGATGCAAAACGGGCGGGAGAGGCGATGCGCCGGCACCTGAAGATCACCACGGCCGTTGGCCTGCCCCCATAAGAAATCGCCAGCCGATGCTCCCGAGCGGCGCAGCCAGCAATCGGGCTGGCCGCGCCGCTGCGCGCCGGGAGGACGCGGCCGATATCAGGCGCTTTTTGCTTGCTGTTCCTGGCGCTGGCGCGCGCGAAAACCGAACATGTCGCCCTTGTCTTTGATTTCCGCCCATACCGGTCCGGTAATCTTGTCGATGGCAGCGATGTCCGCGTCGGAAATCGCCCAGCCTGTGCTCTCAGCATTTTCCTCGAGTTCCTTGACCGTGCGCGCGCCGACCAGCGGCGAACTCACGCCCGGCCTGTTGGTAAGCCACTGGATCGCAAGCTGCGGAACCGTCTTGCCGTAGCGCGCCGCAATCGGCTTCAGGGCGTCGACGGCGTCAACCGCGCGCTCGTAGGTGCCCGGCTGGAACAGAACGGTGGTGCGGCGCTCATCGCCTTCGACGAATTTGGTGTCCGGCGACAACAGCCCTGTAAGCAAACCCTGGGCGAGACCGCTATAGGGCATCACGCCGATATTATGCTTGCGGCAATAGGGCAGCGTCTCAGCCTCAACCTCGCGCCACAGCATGTTGTAGGGTGGCTGGAGCACGTCGACGACGCCATGCTGACGGGCGCTGTCCATGTCGGCGGTGCTGAAATTCGAGACGCCGACTGCCTTGATACGCCCGGACGACCGCAGCCGCTCCATCATCTCCATGGTCGGGCCGATCGGAAAATCCGAGTTCGGCCAGTGGACAAAATAGACATCGACATAGTCCGTCTGCATCCGCTTCAGCGAACCGTCGAGCGCCGCCTCAATCGCGGCGGGTTCGAGGTGATTGGGCGCAACCTTGGTCGCGATAACAGCCTTGTCGCGACGGCCAGCCAGTGCCTTTCCGACGATCTCCTCGGCATGGCCATGTCCATAGGCTTCGGCCGTGTCGATCAGCGTTATGCCAAGCTCCGCGGCGCGTCGGATCACCCGGATCGATTCCTCGTCGTCGGCCGCGCCCCAAAAGGCGCCGGACATACCCCAAGTGCCTAGACCGATCTCCGATACCCTGACCGGCGACGATCCCAACTGTCGCTGTTGCATCCTGTTCCTCCTGATTGGCAGGCAGGGCTATCACCCTGCTAAAGTCAAATTTATACGCTTATATACTCGTCTAACAAGTAGGTTCTGGCATATTTATGGCGCTTGGTGCGGAGCCACGAATTTTCCAAGTGATTCAATGATACCTGCCGTTGCAAGGTGTATTCGCGCAAAATCGTTCAAAGGGGGTTTACGTCCCATCTTCTCATCTTGTATGCTTATTGGACAAGTTGATGTAAACTGACCATATGCATTTGAAGGCGCCGCGCGCCATCACGGGGAGGAGGTTTCGATGAAGATCACGGACATCAGGACAGCGGTCGTCGCCTATCACGGCAAGGCGACCCTGATCCGCATCGATACGGACGCCGGCATCTCCGGTTATGGCGAGGCAAATCCCGATGCAGGCGCCGCCGCAATCGTCGGGCTGATTTCGGAACTGAAGTCGGAACTGATCGGCCAGGATCCGCGCAATGTCGAATATTGCTGGGACAAGATTCGCCGTGACCATGTGTTTTCCGGTGCGCAAGCCGGCGTCTTTCTCATCGCGCTGACCGGACTGGAGATGGCGCTGTGGGACGTGGCGGCGAAAGCCGCCGGGCAGCCGCTTTATCGCATGTTCGGCGGCAAGTTCCGCGACCGGATAAGACTCTATGCAGATTGCGGCGACGGCGATGAGGAATCGGGATCGCCGCAGGGATGCGCGGCACGCGCGCGCCGCATGGTGGCGGAAGGCTTCACGGCGCTGAAATTCGACATCGACAATCTGCGCCATCCGGCGAAGTTCGACGCGGTGAACCATACCATCAATGGCGCCGAACTGCGCTTCATGGTCGAGCGTGTTGCAGCGGTGCGCGACGCGATAGGCCCGGACATCGATCTCTGCATCGACCTGCACGCGCGCTACGACGTGCTCAGCGCCAGCCGCATAGCGGCCGAGATGGAACGCTTCAACCTTCTCTGGCTGGAAGAGCCGATCCCGGCGGAAAATGTCGAGGCCCTGAAGCAGATCCGCATGCGGACCAAGACGCCGATCTGCGTCGGCGAAAATCTCTACCTGCGCTGGGGCTTCCGCGAATTGTTCCAGAACTATGGCGCCGACGTCATCATGCCCGACGTGCCGAAATGCGGCGGTCTTGCGGAAAGCCGCAAGATCGCGAATCTCGCCGAGATGTACTACGTGCCGTTCGCGCCGCACCTGGTGTCGACACCGCTGGGCACGATGGCGACATGCCATGTCTGCGCCAGCGTTCCGAACTTCCTCGTGCTGGAGTGGCACGCGCTTGAAGAGCGGGAGGCGTGGGACAGTTATGTGCGCCTTCCTGACGGCGCGAAGTCGATCGTCGAAGACGGCCACATCGTGGTGCCTGACGTGCCCGGCATCGGCGTCGAGCTCGACATGGAAGGCGTCCGTAAGCGCGCCGTGCCAGGCTTCGGCATCTTTGAATAGCTGACGACCGGGCCGGGCGGATTGAACTGCTCGATCAAACAAATCCGTTGTGAGGAAGCCATGGGCAAGCGGATCATCTTCACCGGCGGCAGCGGCAAGATCGGCCGTCACGTCATACCCTACCTGCTCGAGCGCGGGCATCAGGTTCTGAATCTCGACCTGACGCCGCTCGATGTGCAGGGCGTCGACACCGTCATCACCAATCTTGCGGACGCTGGCGAGACCTACAATGCACTGACGCTGCATTTCGGGTTCAACGAATACTTCGGCGGAAGGAGCCGCGGCCCGGTCGACGCAGTGGTCCATTTCGCGGCGATCCCGCGGATATTCCTGCGACCGGATAACGCCATGTTCGCCGCCAATGTGCAGTCGACCTACAATGTGATCGAAGCCGCCACCAAGCTTGGCATCCGCAAGATCGTCACTGCTTCCAGCGAAACGGTGTACGGTGTGTGCTTTGCCGAAGGCGACCGCGATTTCACATCGTTTCCGGTGGACGAGGACTATGACGTCGATCCGACCGACAGCTATGGTCTCTCCAAAGTGCTGGGGGAGAAGATTGGGCGCTCTTTCGCCTCCCGTACTGGAGCCGACGTCTATGCCCTGCGGATCGGCGGAGTCGTCGAACCGCGGGACTATGGCCGCTTCCCGGAATTCCTGGCCGACGCCTCGAAACGGCGGCGCGACGGCTGGACCTACATGGACGTGCGCGATCTCGGCCAGATCGTCGATCTGTGCATCGAGAAGGACGGCTTGGGGTTCCAGATATTCAACGCAGTCAACGACAACATCGTGGCCGAGATGCCGACGGCGGAATTTCTCAGCAAGCACGCACCCAACATACCAGTCACACGCGCCCTGGATGTATTCGAGGGACCGATCTCAAATCGGAAGCTGCGCGACATCCTTGGGTTCCGGCAAGAGTATGACTGGCGCACACAGCCTGCGGATACTTGACTGGTGGCGGAGAAGGCAGCGGTAGATGGGGATGTTCCTGAGGCCAAGGTTGGCGCAGAGACCAGATTTTCCTGAACTCAAGCAGCGCGCTGGGTAAACGTAACACTCGGTTCACGAATATTGCCGGCGCTGCGGTGCCACATGGCTTCAGGGCCTTTGGCCGGGCTAGTCCAACGTCTGCTTCCTAGCTCACGCAGTTTGGAGCTAAACGGCGGGTTGGAGGCGCAAAGCTGCCATCCGCAGACGATGCGATCGGCGAGTGTCTAGACCATCGCCTCGAATCGCCTTGGCGAACCGCTTCGTAGCCTAATGGCGGATAACGACAATGGTCGGCCCGGAGGATCGACGTCTTCTACTGGAAGTCAACACGTTAGCGGACGGTTCGGCAACCCGTTTCCTTCATATTCTCTGGTATGGTCTGGCGAACCTAAGGAACCGGGGGAGCACTAGTTTTTACTACGCGTAGTATCTCTGTCTTGTCCCGCAAAGGGGTCGATGCATGTTGACCCAGGGCATGAGCCCGACTGGTTAGGAGGCCAATAGCGGACGCGCGACTCCGAAGATATAAAAACCATAGGCCAACGTTATCCTGCGGTCCAACTCGAGGCGTAACACCCAAGTGATAACTACTCGTTTCCTTAGTATCTGGCGATCGCTCTCCGGTGTCGGCATGGCCCTCGGCATGCTGTTCTTCGCGGCCGCCCTGACGCCGACGCTCGTTCCCCGCACCGACCTGACGCAAGGCGTACTGGCGGGCGCGTGCTTCGCCATCGGCTACAGCCTTGGCGTCGCCTTGCGGTGGCTGTGGAAATATCTCGAGATTCCGGAACTGCCGCCACGGCCGCGTTTGCTGTCCAAGGCGATCATCCTGGTCCCGTGCCTCGGCCTTGCCGTTGTGGCACTGTGGCGATCCGGCGCGTGGCAGAACTCCATCCGCGCGGTGATGGGCATGCCGGCTGTCGATGGCGCTCATCCCCTCAATGTCTGCGCCCTGGCCATTTGCACCTTCATCGTCGTGCTCGCGCTGGCGCGCCTTGTCGCTTGGCTGGTGCGCGCCATCGCCGGGGCACTGAGACGCTACATACCCCGGCGCCTGGCGAATGTCGCCGGCGCCGCTGTCGCCGTGCTGCTCATCTGGTTGCTGGTGAGCGACGTTGCGATCCGCGCGATCTTCGGCGCGCTCGATTCCTCGTTCGCCAAGTTCGACGCACTCATGGAACCGGAGCGCCAGCAGCCGAGCGAACCCTCCAGGACCGGAAGCCCCGCCTCGCTGGTCAGGTGGGACGAGCTCGGCCGCGCCGGCCGCGAGTTCATCGCGGACGGTCCCGCCGCCGCCGAGATAGGGACCTTCACCGGCCGGCCGGCGCAACAGCCGGTCCGGGTCTATGTCGGGCTGGGAGCGGCGGACAGTGCGCAGGCCCGCGCGAAACTCGCGCTGGAGGAGCTGAAGCGGGCGGGCGGCTTCAGCAAATCCACGCTTGTGGTCATCACGCCGACCGGGACCGGATGGATCGATCCGGCCTCGATGGATGCGCTCGAATATCTGTGCCGCGGCGATGTCGCCAGCGTCGCCGCGCAATATTCCTATCTGAGCAGTCCGCTGTCGCTGCTGGCGCAGCCGGAATACGGCGCCGAGACGGCCCGGGCGCTGTTCCTCGAAATCTACGGCTACTGGACCACCCTGCCGAAGCAGTGGCGGCCGAGGCTTTACCTGCACGGGCTCAGCCTTGGCGCCATGAACTCCGAAAGATCGGCCGGGCTGTTCGAGATATTCAGCGATCCGATCAGCGGCGCACTCTGGAGCGGCCCGCCCTTCGAAAGCCGCATCTGGCGCTCGGTGAGCGATACGCGCAACAACGGCTCGCCGCAGTGGCTGCCGATCTTCCGCAATAGCAGCCTGGTCCGGTTCATGAACCAAAGCGGCCCGGCGGTGGCGCCCGACACGCCCTGGGGCCCGCTGAGGATCGTCTACCTGCAATATGCCAGCGACCCGATCGTATTCTTCGATTATCGCGACGCCTACCGGCAGCCGGATTGGATGAAGGCGCCGCGCGGGCCGGACGTCTCGCCGCAACTGAGCTGGTACCCGGTGGTGACCATGCTGCAGCTCGGTCTCGATATGGCCGTGGCGACAACCACGCCGATCGGCTACGGCCATGTCTACGCGCCGCAGGACTATGTGGAAGCCTGGAGTGCGGTGTTGGGCGTGAAGGACTGGTCGCGACAGGACCTCGCCGCCCTCAAAACCCATCTTGCCAGCAAGGTTGCAGCACAGGCCGACAGAGGCGGCTAGCTGGGGCTTCAGGGCACGGCCGAAATCAGCAGGAACATGGCGAATATGCCGAGATGGACCACTCCCTGGAGTCTCGTCGTGCGGCCCGTGCCGAGCGTGGGCGTGCTGACGAACATGGTGAGCAGAAGAAACACCGCGAGCCCCGACATCCGTTCAGGCTCATGATGCAGTCGATTTGCCACTGACGTAAATGGCGGAAAACGGCAGCGGGCGTAGGGAGCCCGCTGCCGCCAGGAGCGAGGCACGACGACGGACTGACGTGCTCGGCTCCTTGTTCCCGCAGCGGCTTGGCGGCAGACATCGCCGCGGGAAATTGCTGGATGTTCGCGGCTATCGCGGCGGCAGCATTTGGGGCGGGCGCCCTGAAACCAACAGGCTCCAGGCCGCCTTCTGTCAGGCCTTGCCCACGGGCAGCGCGACGAACCGGCTCGAGTCGTCGCGGGTGATCTGCATCAGTACGGCCTTGCGGCCAGCCTTGGCTGCATCGGCCATGGCCTTGGAGACGTCATCAGTGGTGTTCACCTTGGTCGAACTGACGGCGGTGATGACATCGCCCGGCTGGATGCCACGATCGGCCGCATCGCTATTGGGATCCACATCGGTGACGACCAGTCCTTTGCCATCGTCTGACTTGGCGATGGTCAGGCCAAGATCGGCCAATGCGTCGGCCTTGGCAGGCGCGACCTGCTTGCCGTCATCGCCGGAGGCCTGTTTGTCGCTGGACGGCAGTGTGCCGAGATCGACCTTGATCGTCCGGCTTTTGCCATTACGCAATACGGTAAGATCGACCGACTTGCCCGGCGCATAGGCGCCGATCGTGCGGGCGAGGTCTTTGGGCGAATCGACATCCTTGCCGTCGACCTGGGTGATGACGTCACCGGCGGCAATGCCTGCCTTGTTGCTGGGACCAGCGTCCTGGGCGTTCGAGACCAGTGTGCCCTTGTCGGATTTCAGACCAAGGGATTCAGCAATTTCAGCGGTGACCGGCTGGATCTGGACGCCGAGCCAACCGCGTTTGATGGAGCCTTCCTTCATCAGGTCTTTCACGACCAGCTTGGCGGTCGAGGCCGGGATGTCGAAGCCAATGCCGACACTGCCGCCCGACGGCGAGAAGATGGCTGTGTTGATACCGATCACCTGGCCATTGAGATTGAAAGTCGGGCCCCCCGAATTACCATGATTGACCGGAGCATCGATCTGGATGAAGTCGTCATAGGGGCCGGCGCCGATATCGCGGCCCCGAGCGGACACGATGCCGGAAGTGACGGTGCCGCCGAGGCCGAACGGGTTGCCGACTGCCACCACCCAATCACCGATGCGGATCTTGGAGTCGTCGGCGAAGTCGACATAGGTGAACTCGCCGCCGCCATCGACCTTCAGCACAGCCAGGTCCGTCCGCGGATCGGTGCCGACCAGCTTGGCGTCGAGTTCCTTACCGTCACTGGTGACGATGGTGAAGGACGAGCCTTCCGAGACGACGTGATTGTTGGTGACGAGATATCCGTCCTCCGAGATGAAGAAGCCTGAACCCTGTGCCACCGGGCGCGGCTTGCCGTCACCATGTTTGAAGCCGCCCTGCTGCCGGTTGTCGGGCAGGTTCTCGAAACCATCCTGATCGTCGGAACCGTCGTCGGCGACCGGCTGGACCGTGGACTTGACCTTGACGCTGACGACCGCCGGCGAAACCTGCTCGACGACATCGGCGAAGCTCGGCATCTGCGGCGCCTGGACATGCACCGCGTCGGCCAGCACGGGGGCAGTGCCGGAAACAACAGCTCCGACGCCTACAGCGCCTACAGCGCTCAGCGACACTACAGCCGCCGCCAGGCGCCGACGAGTTCCGGAATGCGAATTGGGGACAATATTCATGGGGTTTCATCCTTTTGAGTGGGATGCACTGAGCATCCTTGGCCAGGATGGTTAGAAGAACCTACATTACGGCATCATTGCCATATCATGAAAGTTTTGTCATTTTCATTCCATAGTATTTATAAAGACGATATGTATAGTTATTTTCACTAATATTGCAAATTTGTAACTTGCACGTTCGATTATTATTCAATTCTGTGACATCGAATTCGGTGGATTTGCGATGTCACGACAATCTAAATCGACACTAGAAAAAGTGAATGTGCCTTCCGATTTATTCGGAGTTTACGCGACATTGGGCCGGGGCTTGCCGGGCGGCGATTTCAGATCGAATTTCATCGCGAGTTCTCTATGTGTTGATTGCATGGCAGGCCATTTGAAGGTAGCGCGCATGGCATTGGGCGCGCCTTTGTCGCCGGGACGCCAAGAGGCCGCTCCGGGCGGTGATTTTCCGCAGGGTGAGAGCCTCCCCAGGAGGTGATTATCGTCCAAGCGAGGCGTCGAGAGGGTCTGTCGCTAGCTCGCTAAAGACCGGCGCACCGCTACCATACCACTGGCCCTCCGTCCCGCATCGCCACCGGCATTCGAGCAACACTAGTGGCGCCTGTCGCGACGGGCGTCATTGGCGGAAAGACATGCTGTTCGACTAGCCTCATTCATACCGCAAGCAAGAAATAAACGCTCGATCCACGTTTGGGATTCACCGCATATTCCAAGAAAACCAGGTACTGCCTTAAATTACTTGGCTTTGATGCCATCCGCAGCAGCAGGTCGCACGGCGGGATGAAGTCCACGGAGAAGCATATGAGGCGCATCATCGTCGCTGCGATCATCGCAAGCATGGCAGCCCCCACCTGGGCAATGCCCGTCGGAGCGCTAAGGCCGTCGGTTTCCGATACGGTCACGAACATCGACCTAAGGAGGCCTTCCCGCCATCGACCGGGACATGGAGTACGGCCACCGCACCACAGGCCGCCCCATTATCGGCCCTCGCGTCCGCCACGCCATCACCGGCATTCGAGGAACAATAGCGGCGCCGTCGCCGCGGGTCTCATTGGCGGAATGCTGCTCGGCGGGATGGCGATCTCGACTGCCCGCCAGCACAATCACAGCGCTTGGAACAACCATGTGAACTGGTGCTCGCAGCGGTACCGCTCCTACCGGGTCTCGGACAATAGCTGGCAGCCCTACAATGGCCCACGCCGGCAGTGCATCTCGCCCTTCTGAGTGCGCTCTGGGCTCGCTGGTGCTAGGAAGCCTACTGGGATTTGTTGAAACGGCTGAATGCAAGCTTGGACGGGAGCAAAAGCGAGCCTGGCAAAGGCCGGCGGGGCCATTGGCGTGAGCCAGCGGAAGTATCCCGCCTGTTCAAAGAGCATCTCCGCGAAGGCGTTTGCCGATCAATTGATACATGTCCGGCGTTCTGGTCGATGCGACGAATCTCGGTCCGAAAGTCGCAGGTCCGCAGGGAAGACATGGTTCTCTGTTTTCATCCACGTCGATGCGCCAGTTGGGAGGACTATTGTGCTAAAAAATCTATCGATCGCGGCAATCAGCGCCATCATGATTGTAAGCTTCAAGCATTCCGCGTTTGGCACGTCGATCGGCGTGGGCAATCCCTACCCGGTCAGTCACTACGAGTGCCAGGACGGCACGCGTCTGGCAGTGCGTCTCCTCGGGGATCGCGCTTCTGTATCCGTCAACGACGCGGCCGAGGTCGATCTGCCCTCCAAGGGACCGGAAGGAACGAAGTATTCGAACGGTCAGTGGACGCTGACCATCATACAGGGACGCCTGTCCTGGGGTGTTGGCCGAGCTGTGCCATCTCTATGCGCCGGCGGTTGAGCCTCCCACCTCAGGAAAACTGATGAAGACTATTCAGTTCGGTCGCGCATTTCATCGCAGCTTTCGAGATCCAGATACGCGTCGGCTCCTCGTGCATTGCAGTGTTTCTGGACGCCTGGTGCCTCGGCGCGGCCGGCGGCAGGAACAATGGCACCCATGGCAATCTCCATCCGTCAAACCAGCGGTTAATGCATGTCGCCCAGAAGTGCGCAGCGGTTCTGGGACAACGATATGCATCAAAACAAAGACTTAAAGCGAGTCGCCTGAATCTGTTTCGACGCGACACGCTTTAATCCCAAGAGATGCGCTTCGACAATAATACCGAAAACGCACGCGCTCTGACGGCAGTGCATAAAATGCAAAGAATCCAGAAACTAGGCATTGTGTCTCCAAATATCCGAGCCACCATGCAGAATTATTGACAACGTGTTCGCATGCGCGTGATGTCGGCTTAATTCACCAAAGAGGACGAAAGATATGCGGAGATATGCACTAGCTGCCCTGTTAAGTGCCGCACTCGGCTTTGGTATTCCTCTTGCCGCTGTGTCCCCAGCGGGAGCTGTGACCGTAAATATAAATATCGGATCAAACCTTAACAACGGCCGCGCGATTACTTGCGCTCAAGGCCAGCGATTGATTCAGAGCAGAGGCTTCAGGGACGTGCGTCGCGTGGACTGCCGGGGACGCAATTTTGTTTATCACGCGCGTCGCATTGGCGGCAGCACTTTCGAAATAGTGCTGAATGCCCGTACTGGCCGCGTGGTGGATTTCCACCGCATTCGTAGATGACTCAGAGAGGCAAGGGAATGACGCAGTTGTCCGAGACCCAGCAACCCAGACGATCTGCGTGGACGAACTCGGCGATCGGAATCGTCTTTATCCTGGCAGGGATCTTCGTGTTGGGCGATCTGGCGCTGGCCACGACCATCAGCGCACTTGTCCTGGGAATTGCGATCGTATGCGCCGGCTTTGTCGAGATCGCCCTCGCCATCTGGGCCGGCGGGTGGCGTGGTTTTCTCTGGCAGACGATGCTCGGCATCCTGTACGTCGTTTTTGGCTGCCTGCTCATCAGCTTGCCGGTGCTGGGATCTATCATCCTCACATGGGTGCTCGGTGTCGTGCTCGTGATATCTGGGCTCGGAAGAATGTCTTTGAGCCTGCGCTACCTGTCCACCGACCGATGGATGATGCTTGTTTCCGGCCTGTTCGGTCTCGCGGCTGGCTTCTTGATACTCATCGGATGGCCATCGACCGGGGTTTGGGTGATTGGGGCGTTCATGGGTATCGACCTAGTTCTTCACGGCCTGGGCTGGCTCGTTACAGGCTTTCGGCCAACGGATACGACCCGATGATCCAACCATTTTCACCGTGACCGTTACCCGCTTTGCGGCATTGGCTCCTGTCCTGCCGCGACGGTTCCCAAGCGCGGCAAGCTTTTTGCGTAGGGTTTCATTTTGTCCTGGACGTCGCGAACGGCCCGTCGATGCGCACGATGCCGCATGATCGGGATCAGCCACCCCTCGAGACCAGCAGCGCGCCTCTGATCACATAGGAGAAGTTCGGGCGGCTCCGGACGAGAATTCGTCGCGACAAAGCCGAGCGCAACGGACGAAGCGGCCGACAACCAATGTCGAGACCGCAGGCTTGCCAGTCGGACAGGCAAGCAAAATGAGACGTGCTGCACACTATTCGGATTTCCGGCTCAATCTTTCACCTTCTAGGATGTGTATTACGTGCCCTTGGAAAGTCTTAGCCTAGGAGGGTCCCATGTCCGATCTGATCGTCATCGTCTATCCAAACGAGGCCAAGGCTGAAGAGGTACGTCAACGGCTCATAGGACTTCAAAAGGAATACGTTATTAAACTTGGCGACGCGGTTATTGCCACCAAGACCGAGGCGGGTGCGATAAAGCTCAATCAACTTGTGAATACGACGGCGGCAGGCGCTGTATCCGGTAGCTTCTGGGGCTTGCTTATCGGTGTTCTCTTCCTGAATCCGCTGATCGGGCTTGCGGTCGGCGCCACCTCCGGAGCCCTTGGCGGCGCTTTGACGGACGTGGGCATCAACGATGCGTTCATGCGCGATCTGTCAGCCAGCATCCAGCCTGGGGACGCTGCCCTATTCGTGCTCGCGCACGAGATGACAGCGGACAAGGTGCTCAAGGAGATCCAGGCCTTTGGCGGTGTGGTGCTTAAGACGTCGCTGGATGAGACGAAGGAGCAGGTTCTGCGCGATGCGCTTCAACGCGCTTCGGCGATGGCCGGCCAAGGCGCGGCCGCGACCGCCTGACGCGGTCACGGAACATCCCGGAATCGGAACTCTGCTGGTCGGCAAGAGCGATGGATGGCCGGATAGCAAGTGGGCGATGCAAGCATGTCCGGCCTTGAGACAGCGGCCCTGCTTTTGATTGAAGCCATCTGCGGCGCGGGCGGAGCTTTCGCTACGACCTGGTTTTGGCGCATGGCTGCGCTGGGTTGGAAATCTGTCGCGGCGGCTGGCGTCGTGGGAGGACTGACCCTGACAGGGCTGGCCGGTCGGATTCCCGCCTTGGCAAACTTCCTCGGCAACGTCGAAAATGCTGTCGATGCCACCGCTCGTGGTGTCGGCACCCTCACGCCCGGCGTGCTGATTGGCGTCGGCATTGCCGGCCTTCTTGGCGGCATCCTGTCGGTTTGTATCATCGGCCTCGTCCGGGGCGCGGGATCCGGACGTCGCTAGGGGCCCGGCCAATCGAATTTCCTGGCGGCAATCACGCGTTCCGCCGATCGGCGGACCCAAGCAACTGAGCGATCCAAAGGGTCGCCGGCGATTGCGAGCAAAAAGTAACCAGCGCGATGGTGATGGGCACACCTATGAACGCGCCGAACACACCCCAAAGAAACGACCAGAAGAAGACCGAAAACAGCACCACAAAAGGCGACATCGCCAACACGTAACCGGCAACCCGCGGTTCTATGTAGCTGCCGATGACGAACTGAATGATGTTGAGGCCGGCAAAAATCGAGACGGCGGCCTGTGGCGATCCGAACTGCGCGAGCGCGTAAAGCGTCGGCAAGAATGTCGCGACGAACGGCCCGATAAACGGAATATAGTTCAAGGTGAAGGCGATAACGCCCCACTCGGCGGCAAACCGCAGTCCGAAAGCCGCCGAAAGCGCGCACACCATCGAACCGGTCGCAAGGCTCATCAATGTCCGAACCAGCATGTAACGTCGCCATTTCGATGCTGTCTGACTGCTGCCATTGATCAGTGCGGCCGCCGCCTGAGCGCTCAGCGCTACACGAGCATTGCGAGCCGCCGCTTCAGCGTCGAGAAGACCCAGAAGCACGTAAACGACGACAACGATCCAGAACGAGATCACGGTATTCAGCCTTGCGGTCACGCCCTGAGCTATCCGCACGAACCAGCCGACATTGAAATGCTCGGCCCAGGCGCCGGCCATCACGACACCGTGCCCTTCCAACCACTCGGCGAGTTGACTATAGAGTCCTTGAAAGCGGGCGCTGTCGGCGAGGACCGATCGGCCAATGCGGCCAAAACCCCAACTGGCGATCGATGCAAAGGCGAAGAATGCCAGGACGACGACACAGACGACTATCGCCAGTGCGATCAGCTTTGGAAGAAGCCGCTGCAGGTTGCGCTGCAATGGCCACACCAGCGCGATGAGGAAAAGAGCGCACACGACTGGCGCGAAAATTGAGGCAGCGGCCTGCAGCGCCCATATGACGGCGATAACCGCCAGAATATACGTAGGCGCAAAGAGCGTTCGCTTTGCCATGGTATGGTCTGTTCCCGGCCGGCTGGATGGCGTTACAGACAACTCCGAAATTGGTCCGGAAGCTTGCTCAGCGCCCAGACCAATGTTCATCGATATCGCTTTACCAGCTCGATTCGTGCTGAATAAAGCTGATCTTACGCATCGCGCCTAGCACCGTTTTGTGATGGGTCGACCCTGACGATCGCGAACCGTGTGACCCCAGCGATCACGAACCCAGCATTCGCGATGATGCGCGCGCGGTGCCGTCGCAGCGCCGACCACAGCCCCTGTGCCGCCACCGACCGCCGCGCCTACAAGGGCACCTCGACTGCCGTTTGCAAGGCCGCCGATGACCGCACCCGTTCCGGCTCCTGCCAACGCTGTGCCTGCTGTTCGCTGTTCCGTGGCAGTACAACCCGCGGCCATCAGAGCCAAAGCAGAAACGAATATAATACTTCTCATGGTTTCATCTCCTGGGTACATTTACATCCACTCGCCAACAACGAGCATTCCGTCCAAACAATGTGCCGATGGTTCCTAAACGATTGGGAGCGACTCCAACGCTCTATGAGCAATTCTGGGGTAGACGGTCTTTATGTGCTGGAGGCCGTCCGACAGGCATGGCCTTCAGACTATTTGGGGGGCCGACCGGCCGCCTGTACCGAGCCTGGCCGGATTGCTATCAATAGTCGACCGCATCACGAATGATGGGACATGTCATGCAATGACCCCCGCCTCGGCCACGGCCGAGCTCCGCGCCTGAGATAGTGATGACTTCTATGCCTTCCTTGCGCAGCAGCGTATTTGTGTACGTGTTGCGATCGTAGGCAAAGACGACACCAGGCGAGGCGCAAACCAAGTTGGCGCCGCTGTCCCACTGGGTGCGCTCGCGCATGTAGTCGTTGCCGCCGGTTTCAACGACGCGCATCTTCTTGAGACCAAGCGAGTCACGCACCGTCTCAATGAAACTGCCTTTGTCCTTGTGGAGTTCGACGCCCCCCTTGCCGTCAGGGCGATAGGAGAATGCGTCAATGCCGTTGACGATGTCCGGATACATCAGCACGCAGTCGCGATCGGCAAACGTGAATACCGTGTCGAGATGCATCGCCGCGCGCAGCTTAGGCATTGCGGCGACGATCACACGTTCGGCAGCTCCTTTCTCAAACAGGGCCGCCGCCACTTGGCTGATAGCCTGGCGCGAAGTGCGCTCGCTCATGCCGATAAGCACATTGCCCTTGCCGATAGGCATGACGTCCCCACCCTCGAATGTGGCAAGCCCCCAATCCCTGGTCGGGTCACCCCACCAGACATTGACCTTGCCGGCGAAGTCCGGGTGGAACTTGTATATCGACGTGGTGAGGATGGTCTCCTCGTGGCGCGCAGGCCAATAAAGGGCGTTCAGCGTCACGCCGCCATAGATCCAGCAGGTGGTGTCCCGGGTGTAGAGCGTGTTGGGCAAAGGCGGCAGCAGATATTCGTTGACGCCGGCCGCGTCACGGATCAGCGCCAGTTGTTCGCCGCCGATGCTTTCCGGGAATTCGAAGGTCGACAGCCCGCCGATCAGTGTTTCAGCGAGGTCGCGATTAGAGAGGCCGTCGAGATAGGAGCGGACCTCGTCGATGAGGCCGAGGCCGACCTGGTTCGGTACGATCTGCTGGTCGAGGATCCACTTCTTGGCTTCCGGAATGGCGACCGTCTCGGCGAGCAGATTGTGCATCTCGACCACCTCGACGCCCCTGTCGCGCATCTTGGTCATGAAGTCGAAATGATCGCGCTTGGCATTGTCTACCCAGAGCACGTCGTCGAAGAGGAGTGCGTCACAATTGCTGGGTGTCAGCCGCTGGTGGGCGCGGCCGGGAGCGCACACCATGACCTTGCGCAACTGACCAACCTCTGAATGAACGCCGAATGAAGTATTGTTTGTCATGACCTTCCTTCTTTCTGTTCAAGGTGCGATGGCGCCCGTCAGCAGCCCGTAGGCTCCGATCAGGCCAGCGATGAGCGTGACGGCGAACACGAAGAGTTCGGCGAGCGTGAACAGCTGCAATTTCTGCTCGCGCCGCGCCCAGACGTAGAGGATAGTTCCGGGCGCGAAGAGGACGGCAACAAGCAGCACGTATTTGAGCCCGGCGGCGACGAACATGAAGACCGTGTAAATCGCCGCGATCCAGGCGAAGATCTGGTCGCGGCCGCGCTGATCCGGCGTCTTTTCGTAGCCAACGCCGCTACGAGCGAGCAGGATGCCGTAGCCGGCCACGAGCAGGTAGGGCAGCAACGCGGTGACGCTCGTCATGTCGAGCATGAAGTTGAACGCGTCCCGCGACCAGTAGGTGGAGATCACGAAGAGCGATACGACGATGTTGGTGAGCCAGAGTGCGTTAGCGGGAACCTTGTTGCCATTCTGCGCTGCGAAGAGCCTTGGCATGTCCTCCGACTTCGCCGCCGCGAACAGCACCTCGGCGCAGATTAGGGACCAGGCGAGATAGGCGCCGAGCACCGAGATCAGAACGCCGATCGAGATGAAGACCGCACCCCAGTGACCGACGACCGCTTCGAGAACGCCGGCCATCGACGGCTGCTGGACACCGGCGACAGCCGATTGCGGCAGAGCCGCGTAGGGCAGCAGCGTGACCGCTACCATCAGGCCTGTGACGCCGACGAAACCGAGAATCGTCGCCGTACCGACGTCGGAACGCACCTTGGCAAAGCGGGAATAGACGCTAGCGCCCTCGATGCCGAGGAAGACGAAGACCGTGATCAGCATTGTGTCGCGCACCTGGGCGATCAGGGACTTTGGCGGCATGTCCAAGCCGCCAAAGAAATTCTCGCGGAACTGCCCGAAATGGAAGAAGAAGATCAGGAGCAGGATGAAGACCAGGATCGGCACGATCTTGGCGATCGTCACGACAGTATTGATGAAGGTCGCCTGCTCGACGCCGCGCAGGATCATGAAGTGGAAAGCCCAGATGCCGATCAACGAGACGATGATGGCGATGGCGCTGCTGCCGTCCCCAAAGATCCCGGGAAAGAACCGCCCCAGCGTCGAGCCGATGAGCACCCAATAGAAGACGTTGCCTAGGCAACTACCGAGCCAGTAGCCGAAGGCGGACAGGAAGCCCATGTAGTTGCCGAAGCCGGCCTTGGCATAGGCGAAGACGCCTGAGTCGATGTCTGGCCTCTTCTCGGCCAACGCCTGGAACACCCGCGCCAGCATGTACATGCCGGTTCCCGCAATTGCCCAGGCAATGATTGCGCCGAACGGACCTGTCGCAGTCGCGAACCGGCCAGGCAGATTGAAGATGCCCGCGCCGACCATCGATCCCACCACCATGCTGGTCAGCGCAAACAGCGAAAGCTTCTGATTTTCGTTTGAAGTCATAAACCGCTCTCCTGGCTGCGCGAACCAGAGTTCGCGATCAGACGCCTCGCCGACACGTCTCGGTCCAGCAAGGTTAGGTCTGATCAGAAGCAGTAAATGCGAATGTCGGCAACCGGTTAAACGAGCCAAGGCAAAGGTTTTGGACGTCAGGTATACTAGTGGGATTTTATGCCAATCACGTGGGCGCTAGATTCGAGATAGGTTGCAGGCGTAACAATGAGGCCGCTGGACCGCCGTCCGCCAAGGAATTGTTGATCCAAATTCAATGAACTCGACCGTTCAGCAAAAATTCTCGATATGGACCCTGACGGCTATGGTCGTCGGTTCGATGGTCGGCGCGGGCATCTTCTCTTTGCCGCAGGCTTTTGGTCGCGAGACCGGGCCGTTCGGGGCCATGATCGCTTGGGCCATCGCTGGCGTCGGAATGCTGATGTTGGCCTTCGTCTTCCAGACCTTGTCGGTTCGCAAGCCGGACCTCGATGCGGGCGTGTATGCCTATGCCAAGGCTGGCTTTGGCAACTATCTCGGCTTCCTCTCGGCCCTCGGTTACTGGTCTGCCGCCGTTCTCGGCAACGTTTCCTATTTCGTGCTGATAAAGTCGACGCTGGGGCTTTTCTTTCCTGTGTTCGGCGATGGCAATACGATCACGGCGATCGTCATTTCCTCGATGCTTCTGTGGATCGTACATTCGCTGATCCTGCGGGGCGTCAAGGAAGCGGCGGCGATCAACACCATTGTCACTTACGCCAAGATCATTCCGATCTTTCTCTTTATCATCTTCGTTATCTACGGCTTCAGCGCCGATGTCTTCACGGCCAATTTCTGGGGCGGGGAAGAAGTCAGCGTTGGCAGCATCGCGAGCCAGGTTCGCGGGACCATGTTGGTGACCGTATTCGTCTTTGTCGGAATCGAAGGCGCGAGCGTCTATTCGCGTTACGCACGCAACCGCGGGGATGTCGGGGTCGCGACGCTCCTTGGTTTTCTCGGCGTGCTCTGTCTGCTTGTGCTGGTCACCATTCCCTCCTACGGGATCATGCTTCGTCCTGAACTGACAGCGCTGCGCAATCCCTCCATGGCCGGCGTATTGGAAGCGGTGGTCGGGCCATGGGGCGCCAAGTTCGTCAGCTTCGGCCTGCTGATCTCCGTTGCCGGTGCCTATCTGTCCTGGGTGCTGCTGGCCGCTGAAATCCTGTTCACCGCATCACATCACCAGACCATGCCGCGTTTTCTTGCGTATAGAAACAAGCATGGCGTGCCGTCGCGGGCGCTCTGGCTGACCAATACGGTCGTGCAGGTTTTTCTGGTCCTGACGCTCTTTGCTCAACAGGCCTTCAGGCTCGCTCTCGAGCTGACCAGTTCCATGATCCTCATCCCATATCTTCTTGTCGCCGCTTACGGGGTCAAGCTCGCATGGGGCGGCGAGAGCTACGAGAACGACCCCGTAGCGCGGCGTGTCGACTTCGCAAGGGCGGCGATAGCATTGATCTATACGGCCGGTCTCATCTACGCCGCCAGCGCCAAGCACCTGCTGCTCTCGGCCGTCATCTACGGACCGGGCACGATCCTCTTCGTCATGGCTCGGAAGGAGCGGGGGCAGAGGGTGTTTACTCCCGCCGAGATGGGGATGTTCGTCGTCGCCGCACTTGGCGCGGTCGCGGCAATCTACGGCATCCTTGCCGGCGCCATCGCAGTCTAGGGCCCAAAGCTGTTTCGCAGCAGAAGACCACTCAGCGTGTGCGCCCTGCTGTCAGGCTGGCTGATCTGCTGCGAGCTCGTGGCCTGGGCGCCTTGCCAGCCTTCCACGCGTGCCTCCTTTGGCGTAATGCCGAATTCCTTCCTGAACATCCGGCTATACGCCGATGGATCCGTGAAGCCCCAATCCCCGGCAATGGCGGAGATCGGGCGCCCATCCAAGCTGTCGGAAAGTATATCGCGTGTCTTGAGCAGGCGTTTGTGGCGAATATAATTCGAAACACCTCCGGCCGGTTCGAATATCCGGTAGAGGCGAGAGCGGGACACACCGAGTTCGCGGCAAAGCCTGTCGGATGCCAAGGACTGATCATTCAAACTTTGTGCAATGATTTTGGCAGCGCGCTCGGCGATCACGGCGTCGATCACACGCTTCGCCTCGGTGATGCGGTCATGTGATGGCGACACGCACGCAGCCAGCAGATTGGTGGTGGCAGTGGCAATGTGCGACACATCCACGGCCCTCAGATCGGAAAAGGAACGGTGCAGCAGAAGCATGTAGTCTGCCAGGAGTCTTTTCGACTCCTCACGTATTTCAATCCTGGACGATTGGATGAAAGGCAGGTCGCGTGGCAGGAAAACGGCAAGGAGGGCGTCGTTCTCCATCACGCATTCGTAGGGCTCTGCAAAAGATTGCAGGGTCGTTCTCACGACCTGCCAACTTCCAGGAAGCCTGCCCTTGGACAAGGGCAGGCTCAAATACCAATTGTCCACCGAAGGGTTTTTCAAATGCCGCCAGCGACAGCGGTAGCCACTGCCAGGCAATTCGAGGAACATGACAGCCAACGTTCCCAGATCCCACACTGTTTCATGTGCTGGAAATGAATGGCTCCGTTCTTGCATAAGTTCAGTGTCGGCAACGCCTTGATACCAGGTTCGAAACAGGTCGAATTGCTTAGCAGGTGGTGCCGTGGAGGTATCGATGTCGACGGCGCATTGCAGGGACTTCTCGGCACCTGCTCCTCCAGATAGCCCGGCGGCATGAACCATAGCATCCATAGCAACTATCCGTCTTTGTTGGTGCAACACGGGTTATTGCAAGAACATTAGTTCATTCTAATATATACAACTCCGGCAAGCAATGTTGAAGGTGGATGTAATACCCTGTCTACTACCAGCATAGAAGCATGTTAATCAATCGTTAACATGCCATCCGGCCCATTTGAGGTATCCACCAGGAATTCGCGAACTGGGCTTAATTGTACCCGACGGAAGTTGTGGAGGTGGCTGCGTGATATCCGAGGCTTATCACACCGGTTGTGGTGGCTCTCAACTCAGTATGCAAGGCATCCCAATCATAGACCACCAGTCCATTTTTCTTGTTGGAGGCTGTACTCCCTGAAATGTCTTGTGGGACTAATGCCCGGATACCACGCGCACAACGGGAATCGGTAAGGACGATCTAGCCGCCCTCGCAGGCGTCACCGCGAGATCTGCAGCATGATCCTCATCGGCAGGGACCACACAGCCATGGCGCATGAAACCAGCGAGGGCCTCGGACGTCGCGACTTCATGATCGCATCGGTCGCTACCATCGGCGCTGCCGCTGCGCTCATGGCCGGGCCGGCGCAGGCGCAAACGGGCTCGGCACCTGCAAACGCGTCTCCCGCAGGGACGTCGGGGACCGTCTATACCGGCGATGTCATCGACGGAAAGAAGGTCATCAGTTCGCTTGACATCTCGGATCTGGAACCAGGCAAGCACAGCTTTTATTTCCAGGGCGTACAGATGCCGACGGGCCAGCACTGGTACGTCTCGGTGATGGTCGCCAAGGGGGCAGCCCCAGGCAAACGACTGGGGCTGATGAGCGGCGTGCATGGCGATGAAATGAGCCCCATTCAAACCGTGCAATCCGTAATGCGTGAGCTCGATCCGGCCGCGATGTCGGGATCGGTGATGGCGGTACTCGACATTTCGCGCCCCGCAATGGAAGGCATGGAACGGAGATGGCCGAATTCGGGGCGCGGGATCGACCTGATCGACATCAATCGGTTGTTCCCTGGCAACGAGGACGCTCCCGACGCGCCGACGCGCCACGCCGGCCTGATATTCAACCGGCTTCTGCGGTCAAACCTCGACTACGGGATCGATTTTCATACAGCCGCCACGGGCATGGACGCGACGGCGTTCCACCTTGCACGCATGGATCTCCCCGAAGTGCGGGCGATGGCGGAACTCTATCCGGTCGATCAGATTTTCGACAACTTTGGCGAGCGAGGTCTTCTCGCCAATGCCCTCATCGATGCCGGCATTCCCGCCTTCACGCCCGAGATCGGCAAGCCGCGGATCTTCGATCACGACATGATCGCCCTGTTCGTCGAAGGAACGATGAACGTCATCAAGCACCACGGAATAATTTCAGGCCCTATCGGCAGAACCAGCAAGGATTCGAGCGTTTTCGTCGCGGACGGCATGTTTCCCGTCACCGCGACGCATGGCGGTTTCATCGAATTGTTGGTCGAACTCAATGAGACCGTTCGGCCCGGACAGAAAATTGCAGTCCAAAGGAACACCTTCGGGGAAATCGTCGCGGAATACTCCGTGCCTCTCGGCGGCGAAGTCGGCGCCAGGCGGACCGATGCAACAGCGGAATCGGGGACTCCGATCGTATTCCTCATCTTTGACAGCGCCAATCCTGTCGGCGGCGATGTGTTGGTCGAGTAACGGGACCTGAAATGACAAGAACCGCGACACGAAGCGCCGTCCGGCAGGTGTCAGTGTCGCTCAACCGAAAGCAAAAGACATGCTGCGGCTAGGCTCGAAGTACGGTCACCTCGTTCACAGTTCTGGTTGCGGTTGTCTCAATCCCGATCTTCAACGAGTCTCTCGTCGTCTGGAGGCCTTTTCCAGGCGTAGTTTTCTCTCCGGTTTCGGGGCTGCCGCCATCGCCGGGGTGCTGACAAAGCCGTCCTTCGCGCAGACGGCCGCGCCCCCTTCCAAGATCCTGTTTCGCGAAGTCCGGCTATTCGACGGCAAGTCGGGTACGGTGAAGGACGGAGCGCAAATCCTGGTGGAGGGCGGCAGGATTTCCGGAATCGATATGACGAACGCCCCTCCCCCGGAGGACGCCACCGTCATCAAATGCCGCAATGGCGTCCTCATGCCAGGGCTCATCGACGCGCATTGGCATGCGATCTTCGCGGCGGTCCCGGTCAACATCCTGCTTAACGGCGACCCGGGGATTATCTTCGCAGCGTCCACCGCCGAGGCGGATCGCACGCTCAGTCGCGGCTTCACCACCATACGCGATCTGGGAGGTCCCTCCTTCTCCTTCAAGCAGGCTATCGACACCGGGCTGATCCCTGGCCCGCGCATCTATCCCTCCGGCGCGATGATCACGACCTCCGGGGGCCACGCCGATCTTCGCCTGCCAAGCGAGATTCCGCGCGACGGCGGCAAGCTCAGCAAAGGTGAACTCCTGGGGGGAGCGGCCATCGTCGACGATATCGGCGACCTGAAGATGCGGATCCGGGAGCAGCTTCTCCAAGGCGCGTCACAGATAAAGTTGGTGGGCGGCGGTGGCGTATCATCGCCCCGCAGTCCGCTGGACATCGTCACCTTCAGCGAAGAAGAGCTGCGGGCAGGCGTCGAGGTGGCACAGGATTGGAGCACCTACGTTACCGTGCACGCCTATACGTCTCGCGCGATACGACGCGCGCTGGCAGCTGGGGTGCAGTCGATCGAGCACGCGCATCTGATGGACGAGGACACGGCGGCGATGATCGCCGAGAAGGGCACATGGCTAAGCACCCAGCCCTTCCTGACGGCGGAGGACACCGGCCCGCTGACGGGACCTAGCGCCGACCGCGCCCAGGAGCTTTTCTCAGGGACGCCGAGGATATATGCCTTTGCTCGCAAACATGGCATCAAGACGGCCTGGGGTTCCGACGTGCTGTTCTCGCCTGCGTTGGGTCCGCGCCAGAGCATGATGCTCACGCATTTGGCCAACTGGTACAAGAACGCCGAAGTCCTGCAGATGGCCACCTCCGGCAATGCCGAACTGCTCGCACTCTCCAATCTGCGCAACCCTTATCCGGGCAAGCTCGGCGTCATCGAAGAAGGAGCTTTCGCGGACCTCTTAGTCGTGGACGGCAACCCGCTCGACGACATCCGGCTGATCGAGGATCCAAATAAGAACTTCGTCGTCATCATGAAGGACGGCCGGCTTCACAAGAGCACCCTTTGAGAGTCAGCGGAAAACCGTATGCCGCCTTCACTTCCCAGCAATCAGTTAATCCGACACGGCCTCATGGTCCTGACGAAGCAAGGCCGCGAGAAAATCTCGACTAGGCAGTCGTCGTCATCGGGAAATCTCGCCGCGAGGCAACCAGACAGGCTCCTGACGCTCCGTCCGGCAGACTTCTTCCTGATACTTTCCATTGAGCGCTCTCGGCTCTCTTCTCTGCCCGCAGGGTGCGAGATCGATATTTAGAACCTGCATGGAACGGGGACATGCCAGAAAAATCGGATCACCCACCTGCAACGCCATATGAACGGGCCGAAATCGAGCAGGGCAAGTGGCGCAGGTTTCTGCTCTTTGGGCTCCTCCTGCTTGCGGGCGGCGTGTTTTCAGTCGCAGTTCCCAGCGTTTCCAATTTCGCATCCAACGTCGTGTTCGCCGTGGCCCTGATGGCAGTCGGCGTCATCAAGGTCATCCAATCGCTCTGGATCAAAAGTTGGGTGGGCTTCGTGTGGCAGGAACTGACCGGCTTCTTCGAGCTCATCGGCGGCATCATGATTTACTTCAATCCTATCAAAGCATCGGCCGCAATATCACTGTTCATAGCGTTTGTACTATTTGTCCACGGTGTTCTTCAATTAATCATCGCCGCTGAAGTCAGGAAAGTCGGCGGCTGGTATTGGTTCGCCGTTTCCGGAATCGTGGCCATATTCGCTGCTTTCTCCATACTGCTGAAGTGGCCGATCGTCAGAGAGATGCCGACTGGCTTGGTGGCCGGATTTTCCATGATGATTGCTGGACTGGCGTATCTCGTCATTGCGCTGAGCGTGCGCAGGACGAAGATTTTGTCTTGAGAGCAGGATCCGACGATGATGAAAAGCAATTTTGACTTTCGAGCCAGGGTCGTGGCGGCCGCATTGCTAGTCGGCGTGGCCGGCTTCGCGGGAGCGGCACGTGCGCAGACCGCGGCGACGGTGCCAGTGGTCGTGCAGAAGGTCCAGTCCGGTCCGGCAAACGCGCCGCTGACATACAACGCGCAGGTCGAGGCGATCGATGCGGCCGACATTCAGGCGCGCGCGTCCGGCCTGCTCAAGGAGATCAGGTTCTCGGAAGGCCAGCACGTGAAGGAGGGCGATCTGCTTTTCGAAATCGAGCCGGATCAACTGTCGGCGGCGGTGATGTCCGCACAGGCGCAAGTGGCCAGGACCGAAGCCACCCGCAACGCCGCGCGACAAAGCCTCTCACGCGCCAGGGACCTGCTCAGCCGCAGGACTATTGCTCAGGCCACGTTGGATGACGCGCAGGCTGCGTTCGATGTCGCCGCGGCGGATGTTCAAAGCGCCAATGCAGCCCTCAATACGGCCGAACTCAATCTTTCCTATGCTCAGATCAAGTCTCCCATCAATGGGACCATCGGCCGCTCCCTGGCGACGCGCGGTAATCTCGTGGGGCCCGGCTCCGGATCATTGGCGCGCATCGTCCAGCTCGATCCTATCCGCGTCGCATTCTCGATCGCTGACAGCACTTTGGTCGACATCAGGCAGAAACTCGCCGGGGGCCAGAAGATCGATGCGAACAAATTCCACCTGAGTCTGTCTCTCGCCAACGGCACACAATTTGCTTCACCGGGGCGGGTGCAGTTCATCGACAACGAGGTCAATCAGCAGACCGGTACCGTCGCCGTCCGCGCGCTGTTCCCCAACCCGGACCACATATTGGCGCCTGGCCAGTTCGTCCGGCTAACAATCGTCGACGAAGAAGCCAGGAAATTGCCGATGGTGCCGATGGCGTCCGTTCTTCAAGACCGCCAGGGCAAGTTCGTCTTCGTGCTCAACGACAACAATACCGTGACCAGGCAGGCGATCACGACCGGTGCGCGCATCGACAATCGCTGGGCGGCGACGAGCGGATTGGAAGGCGGCGAAACGATCGTCGTCGAGGGCCTGCAACGCGTTTCCGATGGTCAGCAGGTCACCCCCCGCGAAGCGGAGGGTACGCAATGATCTCGGACCTCTTCATCAGCCGCACCCGGCTCGCGATCGTCGTCTCGATCATCATTTCGATCGCCGGCGGGATCGCGGTGTTTTCCCTTCCCATACAGCAGTATCCGCAGATCACCCCTCCAACGGTGACGGTGTCGGCCTCCTATCCGGGAGCAAGCGCGGAAGTCATCGCCGACGTGGTGGGCGGCCCGCTGGAGACGGCCATCAATGGCGTGGACCACATGATGTACATGTCGTCCACCAGCTCCAATGCCGGCCAATACACGCTATCGGTGACCTTCGAGGTCGGAACCGATCCCGAGACAGCACAGATCAACGTGCAGAACCGCGCCCAGCTGGCGATCTCGCGCCTGCCGGCGGCGGTCGCGCAGCAAGGTGTCTCCGTGCGTGCCCGCTCGCCGGATTTTATCCTCGGCATCGCTTTCTATTCGCCGGACGACAGCCTCGATGCGCTGGCGATCACGAATTTCATCACCACGACCGTCGCCGACACGATATCGCGCGTGCGGGGCGTCGGCGAGGCCTCGGTCGCCGGGGCTTCGGAATACTCGATGAGGGTGTGGCTCAACCCGCAGCGCATGGACGCGCTTGGCCTGACGCCCGACGATGTCTCGGCCGCCATCCAGCGGCAAAACATCCAGGCGACGCTCGGACAGGCCGGCGCCCCCCCGCAGGCGCAGGGCTCGGAGCTGCAATACACTCTGGTCGCGCAGGGGCGGCTGAGAAGCGTCGAGGAATTCGGGGACATCGTCGTGCGCACGGGCTCGGCGGGGGCCAAGGTCTACCTGCGCGACATCGCGCGGCTCGAGCTTGGCGCACTAAGCTATGCTTCGAGCGCCAGCTTTGCCGGACACGCCTCGGCGATGATGCAGATCAACCAGTCGCCCGGCGCCAACGCCATCCAGACCGCGGCGTCGGTCCGCGCCGAACTGGAGCGCCTCTCGTCACGTTTTCCCAAAGGCATGCAGTATCACATCGTCTACGATGCGACCCGCTTCGTGAATGCCAGCATCTCGCTGACGGCCAGAACCCTGCTTGAAGCGTTCCTGATCGTTCTCGCAGTCACCTACGTCTTCCTGCAGGATTGGCGCGCCACGTTCATCTCGGCGCTTGCCATCCCGGTTTCCATGCTCGGCGCCTTGGCGGTGCTGTTTGCCGCCGGCTATTCGCTGAACATGATTTCTCTTTTGGCGCTGGTGCTGGCGATCGGCCTGGTGGTGGACGATGCCATCCTTGTCGTCGAGAACGTCAAGCATGTGCTGGAGGATACCCCTGACATCGCGGTCGCCGACGCCACGCGCAAGGCGATGCACCAGATCACCGGGCCGATCATTTCCACGACCTTGGTGCTGCTTGCCGTGGTGACGCCGACTGCGTTTCTCGGCGGCATAGGCGGCCAGCTCTACCGGCAGTTCGCCGTGACGCTGTCTTCGGCGCTGGTGATTTCCTCCTTTGTCGGATTGACCCTGAGCCCGGCGCTGGCCGCACTGCTTTTGCGGCGCGATGTGGGCCATTTCAAGCGTGGCCCGCTGGCCTGGTTCACGGCATTCATGAACAAGACGCGCGACGGCTATGGACGCCTCGTCGGGTTTCTGGTGCGGCATTGGTACGTGCAGGTGGCGGGATTGCTTGCCTGTTTTGCCGCCGCCTATCTGATCTTCACCGGGCTACCGTCGACTTTCCTGCCCGACGAGGACCAAGGCGCGCTGTTCGTCGACATCCAGTTGCCCAATGCCGCTTCGCTCGACCGCACGAAAGCCATCGTGGAGGACGTGCGCAAGATTCTGACCGACACCGGAGGCGTGCAAGACGTCATCACGGTTGCGGGGTTCAGCATCCTTCAGTCGACGAGTTCGCCGAGCGGCGCAATGGCGGTCGCGGCGCTGAAGCCCTGGGACGAGCGCAGGTCCAGCGAACTGCAGCTCGCCGGCATCCTGCAGGCGCTGCGGGTGAAGTTCTCCCAAATTCCGGGCGCGAACGTCGCCGTGTTCGCGCCGCCGGCGATTGCCGGCATCGGCTCGGTCGGTGGCCTGGACTTCCGCCTGCAAGCGCTTGAAGGACAGCCGCCACAAGAGATCGCGCAGGTCGTCGGCGCCCTGCTTGGCGCCTTCAATCATCTGCCGGAGCTCGGCGGGGCCGCCACCACCTTCAGCGCCAATGTCCCGCAGGTCTATGTCGACGTCGACAGAACGCGCGCCGAAGCGCTTGGGGTAAGCGTGTCGGACGTCTATTCCACCATCGGCGCGGCCTTCGGATCGCGCTACGTAAATGATTTTACGCTCAATGGCCGCGTGTTCCAGGTCAATCTGCAGGCCGATGCCGATTTCCGTGCCCATGCGGAAGACATCTTGAACCTGCATGTGCGTAGCCGGAACGGCACCATGGTGCCCTTGAACAATCTGGCGTCGTTGACGACGATCCTGTCGCCATTCGCCATCCAGCGTTACAATCTCTCGGTCGCCGCTCCCATAAACGCCATTACCGCACCTGGAAGCAGCAGCGGCGGCGCCATGGACGCGATGGAGAAGACAGTGGCCCAGCTGTTGCCGAATGGCTATGGCTTCGAGTGGTCGGGCCTGTCGTTTCAAGAGCGCCGCGGCAGTGGCCAGGAGGGGCTGGTCTTTGCGCTGGCGTTCCTCTTTGCCTATCTCTTCCTTGTCGCCCAATACGAGAGCTGGTCGCTTCCGTTGATCGTCATCCTTTCGCTCGGAGCGGCTCTCTTCGGCGCCATAGCGGCATTGAAGGTCTTCGGGATGCAGAACAGCCTCTACGTGCAGATCGCCATCGTGCTGCTGATCGGACTGGCGGCGAAGAATGCCATCCTGATCGTGGAATTCGCCAAGGAGCGGCGCGATGAGGGACTAAGCGTAATGGAGGCGGCGCGGATCGGGGCCGAGCAGCGCTTCCGGGCCGTCATGATGACCGCGGTTTCCTTCATCCTCGGGATCATTCCTCTTGTCGTGTCGACTGGCGCCGGCGCGGGCGCGCGGCGGGCTGTTGGCGTCACAATTTTCGGGGGCATGGCCGCGGCTACGACGATTGGCCTGTTGATCATCCCCTCCGTCTATTTTGTCGTCCAGAAAGCAACCGAGTATCTGTCGTCCCGGCGTCCGGGAGATCGTACGGAACGCCTCGACACGATCGAACCATCACATTGAGGTTCGTTCTCGCCAAAGGGCGGTCGAGATGGCCCGCGGCAACCATTTATGTTCTTGGAATCTCAATTCTTGGCTTTGCGTCCATTTCTTCGCCGAATGGACTCGTTCTCCGAACCGCGGCGATGGACTGACGGCCGGATGCAAGTACATTCGGCGCAATATTTGGCGAAGTTGCCCCCAGAGGCCGGTTTCCGGGCGGCCTTCGAGTTCAGTGACGCATCGTCTGGAGGCTGCAACCGTGAGTCCAGAGTCCTGCTCATCCTTGCCGTTGGCCGCTTCGCTCGCGGTGTTGTCGCTGTACGCCACCGCAACGAGCAATGCGGAGGCTGCCTCGTTGGCTGCACGCGGCAACGAACCCGGTTGGCAAATCAGCATCTCGGACACCGCGCTCAGCTTTAACGCCTTAGGGGGCGAGACCTTCACAGTTCAGCCGGCTCCGCGTCCCACAAGGCAAGGCGACGCCGACACCTATCTGGCGACGGTAGACGGCCGGCAACTCGCGCTGACCATCGCTGCCAAAATATGCGTCGATACCATGAGCGGAATGCCATACCCCCAAACCGCGACCGTCATCCTTGGCGACCGGAAATTTGGGGGCTGCGCCGGAGAGCCGGGCGACCTCCTTCACGGAGATTGGCTCGTGGACGAAATTCGAGAAGAAACCACGGTCTCCGATTCGAAACCCACCCTTGCCTTCGAGCCAGATGGACGCATCCATGGGAATGGCTCGTGCAATCGGTTCTTTGGCGGCTTCGCCTTGACCGGAGAAGCGCTGACGATCTCGGAAACCGGCTCGTCCAGGATGATCTGCGATCAGCCCCTCATGGATCAAGAGCGCAGTCTTCTGAAGGCACTCGGGTCCGTCCATCGTTTTGAAGCCCCACAGACAGGACGAGTGCAACTGTTGGACAAGGATGGCCAAACGCTGGTGAGTTTACGAAGATAAGCCGGCGCGGCCAGCAGCATGCAGAACCCCGCAGGACGATTTGTGTTGGTTATCTCGCTGGCGTTGCTGGTGCAAAGCTGCGCCGGTCCAAGAGCCGTGACGGGCCTTGCCTCGCCTGTACAAATTAGCAACGAAATGTCGGCTATTTCCTTCCTGATTGCCACCACGCGCACAAGGTTCCCCACCTCCGAACCGCCCTATTCGCGGGATCGTTCCCCGACGTTGAGTTTTTCGCAGTTGACTGTCGTCGTGCCGGCCACACACCGGCCGGGCGTCGTCGAGACGTCATCGACATCACCCGATCCGAAGCGCCATTTTTCCGCTCGTGATCTTGTCCGCTTCGAGAACAGAGCATCCTTCGCAGGTCGGTTGAACGGGATGCTGGCGAAGCGTCCGCCTTCGGAGCGCGAGGTGTTTATCTTCGTGCACGGCTACAACAACAATTTTGCCGAAGGCCTGTTTCGTAATGCCCAAGTCGTCCACGACTACCGCATCTCCTCGGTTCCGGTTCATTTCTCCTGGGCGTCGGCGGGATCTATCGGCGCCTATCTTTTCGATCGCGATAGCGCTCTCCAGGCGCGGGACGGCTTGGCCGAAACGATCGAAATCGCAGCTCGATCGAACGCTAGCGGTGTTTTCATCGTCGGCCATTCCATGGGCGCGTATGTCGTAATGGAGGCGCTTCGCACCCTTGTATTGCAAGGTAAGGCGGCGGTTACCTCAAGAATCCGCGGCGTCTTGCTTGCCGCGCCCGATATCGATCCAGATGTCTTCAGCAGCCAAGTCAGGGACATACCCCAACTGCCGCACCCCTTCACGATCGTTGTCTCTCGGCGAGATCGCGCCTTGAGCCTGTCGCGGCGCATTGCAGGTGGCCAGCCACGAGTCGGCAGTGGCTTCGATATCCCGCTCCTCCAGAAAAAGGACATTCAGGTTATCGACATTTCCGACGTGGACGGCGGCGGCCACAGCGGCTTTGCAACGTCGGAAACACTGATGAAGCTGTTGAGGTCCGGGCCCCTGCTGCGCCGTCTCATCGTGAACGAAGATATGCCGGTCGAAGACAAAGCCGAAGAGACCCGGCAGATCATCTTCGATAACGCCTCCCTCGTTCTCCATCTGCCGCTCACAATCCTGAAGCGGTCGGCATCCCGGCAATCCGTGTCCCAGCAGCCGGCGTCCGAGATCGGCGCCATGTGATGAAAGCCCCTGCATTTTGAATCAGACGGAATGAACATTTGGAAGCTGAAGTCGCGATAACTCAATCAATCCTGCTGAAGCTCGTGCTTGCGTTGCTGCTCGGCGCGCTGATCGGTGCGGAACGCCAGTACCGGCAACAATATACAGGACTTGTGACGCACGCGCTGGTCGCACTGGGCGCGGCGGCATACTCCTCGCTGCCGGGCGCTCTTGGCTCAGGTCTCGATCTTAGAATGGGGGCTCAGGTCGTAACCGGCATTGGCTTCCTTGGCGCCGGCCTGATCATCAGGGACGGTTCCAACATAAGAGGGTTGAGTACGTCCGCGACGATCTGGAGCACTGGCTCTGTCGGGGTCTTCGTAGGCTTTGGCTTTCTGCTGCTGGCCGCGGAAACCGCAATGCTCATTATTATACTCAATTCGCTTCTTCCTAATTTCTCAAGATTCTTTCGAAGGCACTCTCAGGAACAACCTGCCGTCGAATACACGTACACTATAGAGATCGTATGCTCACGAGATAATGTTTATTTGCTCAGATCGATTCTGCTTCAGACCATCAATACAAACCTCCTCCGCCTACGCTCCCTTAACAGCCATCCCATCAATGAGGGCGACGCCATGAGAATAGAAGCAACGTTGTTCAGCAACCGTGATGATGCGCAATCAGTCGAACGCGTCGTCGTTCACCTCGCGCTCGACTCGAATGTTCAGTCGGCTTCCTGGGAGCCGGAAGAAAAGACCGAATAGAGCGAAAGCCAGAAAGACCCTCGACACCACCTCGAAACGTCAAATTTTAAGGAGCTGCTACAATGGAAGGAAACACCAAGGCCTTGTTGGCAAACAAATTGATAGCTATCGGCCTCTTGCTCATAGGCTTTCTCATTTTTGCATCGGGCTATCGCTATGGCTCTCCATCGAGCATCATGGTTGGCTGTCTTCTCTTTGCTATCGGAATCATTCTTCTGATTATAAAGATCGCCCGCAGAAACAAGCCGGACTCGGTTGCTTGACTTATCGAGTTGGACGAAAGCGATCGCGTCCAACTCCAGTCCGGACAAAAGACTTGGAGAGGCCCTCGTTGTTGGAGGCTCCTAACTGGTACGCCCGCCAGTATAATTCCGTGGTCGCGCGCACCCGCGAGTCCGATCCCGACGCGGAATTCCATATCCAGCAGATTGGCGAGCAGCGCCATGCATCGAGCCTTGCAACGATAGACTATGGCGACGCGTTCGTCCTCGATTTGCGGGACAAGGGTGGCATCGCCATGTCCGGGGCGATCAATGACGATGCGTTGACGGCGGTGTTCCTCTGGGGCGAAGGCACGACCTTCAACGGACAACGGAGTGAAGTACCGCAGTTGCGGATCATCGGCCCGGGAACAGAATTCAAGCTGGAGATGCCAGGAAGCTATCGCCTCATGCGGATCGGTCTGCGTGGGTCCGCGCTCGAGTCTCTGCGCACGGCATCAGCCTCCCACCTGGGCCAGAGGACCGCGCTGATGCCAGGGATACATGAGCAACGCCTCACGGCAGGAGCCGAGCTGGAGCTTCAGCAGAGGCTGCTGCGAACCGTCGGGTTCGCGGAAGCTGCAGCACAGCGTGGCTATGACCTAAGTGCCGGCCTGGCCGTTGCGGCGAGCGAAGCGGGCGCCGCGCTCGCGCGGGTGCTTTCCCTCACGGAGCAACCATCCCCCCGCGCCCTCGGTTCCAGCGATCGGCGCGATATCGTTGATGCCACCCTGGCCATTCTGGAGGCAAGGCCTCATAGCCCTGTTTCCGTCAGTGCAGTCTGCGAGGTACTGGGCATTGGCGAGCGAATGTTGGAGCGCGCCTTTCAGGAACGTCTGGGAGTCAGCCCTCGAGCTTACGAGCGGGAGCGGCGGCTTCGGGCCGCGCACGGCCTTATCCTGACGCAGGGCGATCGCCTCTCGATCACCGACATCGCCATGAGCTTTGGTTTCTGGCACCTGGGCCGTTTCGCTGGAGCCTATACGTCAATCTTCGGATGCTCCCCCAGTGAGGCGCGTCGGCGCTTCTGGAGACACGCAGCACCAGACTGATGGGATGCTCAAACCTGCCGATCCGAGGCTGGTTAACGCGGTGCCTCAGGCATTTTGATCAGGATGGGAAGACGATGAAGCCGTCGGCTCCTGTGGACGGAGGCAGTCGGCAGAAATGCCGGATCCCCGCGGTCGGCGAATCCTAAAGCCAACGACACACCTACGCGTAGGGCCTCATCACAGCTATGTGCAGCCCGCATTCGGCCTAGTTGCCTACTGAACCACCCCTTTCCGAGAGCTTTCGGGCACTCCGTCGGAAAGTGGATAGAAATTGGTTGGCCGTCAGGAGATTCTGATGGCGCGACCTCAGTGGGGCCGCAACAAACCTTCCGACCGGTTGGTCGCAAGCAAGAGAAACGCAAGGTCACTCCACATGGCGCGCTCGGCGCCGATGAGAATGGCCATAGTCGCAAGGGTAAATACGATGCGAAAACGCTGTCCCAGCTTTCACGAGAAATAAACGCATTGTCTACGTTTGGGATTCCTAGCCCACTCTAGGGGAGCATCTCCGGCTTAAGATTGCCTCAAAATCAATCTCATCCGCGGCGGCAGGTTGAGGGTGTGTTTTATTGTCGGTTTCCTTGCGGGAAACGGCCTGCCGACCTCTTGATCTGCCTATACTTCGGCGTCTCATGTACGACAGGAGTTTGTTATGGACGCGAGAGTAACCGCTGCCGGCATTCCCACCGACCCTTTTGCGGATGAGCCTCTAAGATGCGCCATCGACGTAAATAGCTTGTCGGCACCCCCAGCCGAACAGTTTGATTTCTATCGATCATGGTTTGCCGGGGTTGCCGAAATACAGCTTCTTCGGGCCGAGCACGCCGTGTTCCCGGCTCGTCATCAGGTATGGCAGTTGGGCGATCTGGCGTTGAGTTCCATCGAAATCCCAGGCTCCGGCTACGAGATACAATGGGAACATCGCAGACGGTCCCTGTTGGATCACTGGATGCTGTCCGTGCCGTTCTCGCAGTCTGCTGCCGGCGAGATGATATCTCGTCGGCCCCGCATGAGGTGTCTGGCCTTGCCCGATGTTGGAGTGAGCAACGATGATCTGTTCATCACACTGTTTCTGCCCCGCACATGGCCGGCAACCAGATCATCGAAAATCGAAGCCAGCGACGAGGCACTGGATTTTCTTGCGCACTACGCCGTTCTGCTGCACCGCTCACTTCCTCATTTGAGAGAAGCGGATCTGCCCCATATCGTCACCGCGACTGCCAACATTTCCGCGGCTGCTCTTATGCCGACAAAAGATCATCTGGCAGAGGCGCAAGGGCCTGTGAACGCGGTGTCTGCCGCTCGGATTGCCAAGCGTATCGCAGAGAGGTTGAGCGATCCCGACTTGACGCCCAACAAACTCTGCCGCGCGGTCGGTGTCTCACGCTCCCGTCTCTACCGGATTTTCGAGCCGGTGGGCGGTGTGTCCAACTATGTGCGGCGCAAGCGGCTGCTGAAAACGCGCGACGCTCTAGCGGACAGTTCGGACAGGCGAACGATCTCCAGCATTGCCGAAGTATGGGGCTTCCAAGATCCGTCTACCTACAGCCGGATGTTCAAAACAGAGTTCGGCATCTCTCCAAGGGAAGCGCGCGAACTCGGGTGGCAGGGCGTCAAGCATTCGACCTGGCTGACTGTGGATGAGCCCCTCGCGGATGCTGGCATCCTGAGCAACCTTCTGATCAACAATTCATTGGGATTGTCCCTTTCTTCAAGACAGTGACGGATTCCTGGCAGAGGTCGGGGCGCCTGGAGATCATCCCACAAGCTACAAGAAATATACGTCAAACCCATATTATGGATTCCTCGCATATTTTTCAAAAATCGATGACCGTTTAAGCTCGGCCGTGTCCTCGTCATTAGCATCACGATTTTCGATAACTCCACTCTGGGTTTTTAATTGTCAGGACCGTCTCCTTGCGAAAAGCACATCGTTCATTGTTGATCTACTAGCTCGATAGGAGCTTGTGATGGAGGTAACAGTACGAAGCGATACTCTTGGCGAGCCGATCGCTGGAGCAGTTGCCATACACGCTGCCGACATCCGCACATCATCGATTCTGCTGGCTGGGCGAGATGTTCTTGTCGACTGGTTCTATACCACCCAAGCAGGTGCGGGTGTCGGGATTTCAAGTCCCATAACCTCGATCTCGCCGCGGCTACATCCGCCGGGGATGAGCCCGATACGTCTGGTCTCTTGATCGAGAATTCCATGGGGTTGCCGTCACCCTCTTTCAAGCAATGAGTTTGCCTCAATGCAAGACAAGCCATCAATTGTCAGCGAAAGCGAAACGATCGGGACCCCAGAACCTCTAAGATGCGTCGTAGACGTTGATACCTCGCAGGCGCCACCGCCCGAGCAATTCGACCTTTTCCGGAGTTGGCACTCAAATATAGCCGACGTCGAATTGCTGCGAGACGAGTTCGGCTCGTTCTCTGCGCGCGAGCGGGCGTGGCGGTTGGAGAGCCTCGTGCTGGCTTTCATCGAATATCCCGGGATGGGGTACCGTCGGCGGTGGCGCAGCAGAAAGAGTCCGGTGTTCGACCACTGGGCTCTTTCGGTGCCCCAGACAATCCCCGCGGGCGGCGGCACGCCAAGAATGGGACAGCTGCGCTGGCAATGCCTGGGTGCACCCCATGAAGACCAGGGTGAGGATGACGGTGTCCTTGCGCTATTCCTTCCGCGGGATTTCGCCTTCTCGCAACCCTTCACGCTCGATATCCGGCCCGAGATGGCCGCATTCGTCGCCGACTATGTTCTGCTGCTCTATCATTCCTTCCCCCATCGCACGGAAAGCGACGTCCCGTATGTCGCATCGGCGACCACCAGCCTGCTTGCCGCGTGCATTTCCCCGTCCCGGGATCACTTTTTCGAAGCACAGGAGCCGATCGACGCGGTCATCATGGCCCGCGCGAACAAGATCATAATAGCCAATCTGGCCGACCGGAATCTGACACCGGGAAAGCTCTCGCAAGACCTCGGCATTTCACGCTCTCGACTTTATCGGATTTTCGAACCAGCCGGAGGAATCTCGCACTATATCCGGCGACAGCGGCTGCTGAAAACGAGGGACGCGCTCGGAAACATCGCGGATGGACGCCCGATTTCGAGCATTGCGGAGGAGTGGGGCTTCATGGATCCCTCGACATATAGCCGGACATTCAGGCGCGAGTTCGGAATCTCGCCCAAAGAGGCGCGGGAGGCGGGCTGGCTGGGCCTCAAGCACCCTCCGTTGGCGGAGCGGTCGAACAACGGCAAACCTTCTCTGAACAGCCTCCTGGCCAACAATTGCCTTCTCAGCCATCAGCTTTCGAGTACGTGATTGGAATCTTCGGCTGAGGTAATCTTGTCGAAGACAAGAGTGAACCCATTCCTTGGCGAAGCTGGAGATTGGACGCCGGTTCGAACTGCCCGCCGGGAACACCCCGCAGTCTGACGAGGCGCTCGTATGGCATGAGATTGCACCCTCAGCGGAGAGGCCGATGTCAGAAATGTTGGTCCCGATAGCGCAGGCTCATCGAAGCTCATAAAATACCAGCCAAGAAGTCATTAAATTTCGGAGGTTCATTTGGTGAATTCTTTGAGCAGACGATCCGTGATCGTTGGGGGAATATCATTTCTGGCGCTGTCCGGGCATGCGGAAGCTTCCCAAAAGAGTTGGTATATCGGGAGAATTCCGGATAAACCCTTTTGACATCCCTCTCGTAGACAAGACGCGCATCCCCAGCAATTCCGTCGGCAAACGGTGCCTTACTTGGGTAGGGAAACCGCCGGAACAATCCTAATCAACAAGCAGGAGCGCTTCCTGTACTATGTCGAAGACGCCGGCAGGGCGATCCGTTTCGGCATCGCAGTCGGTCGGGACGGACAGAGATGGGGTGGAGAGGCCATCGTTGAACGAAGAGCCCGATGGCCGATCTGGACCCCCACCGCCAAGATGCGACGCCGTAATCCGACCTTGCCGCAGCGCGTTCCGGGAGGCCCAAACAATCCTCTCGGCGCCCGGGCACTGTATCTGTATCGCAATGGCCAGGACACGCTGTATCGCATTCATGGGACCAATGAGCCGTGGACCATTGGAAAAGCTGCATCATCCGGCTGCATCAGGATGTTGAACGAGCATATTTTTGAACTCTTCGGAACGGTGCGCAACGGTGCCCGCGTTATCGTTGTCTAGCCTGCGGCAATCATGAATGCCATTGCGCGGCACCTCTAAATGCCGAGGCCGACGCGTGGAGACATCCTCGTCACAGGACACCGTCTCTCTGGAAGGTTGAGCGTAAAGGAAGCCGGCGCTTCTCCGGTTTCGTTTGGCTACCGCACGACCAATACAGGCACACTTCCATCCGCGAGAACCTCCGACGTCTGGCTTCCCAGCAAAAGCTTTCTGATGCCACGACGGCCATGGGAAGCCATCACAATCAGGTCGCAGCCTCGTGACTTGGCGGTGTCGATAATCGCCTTGGCCGGGTAGGTATCCGGGACATGTAGAAATTCTGCGGAAACCCCCATCCGGTCGGCTGCCTCCCTGACTTGATCGAGGACTTGCCCTGCGAATTCCTTGCTCGCGGCCTCAAAACTATCAACCTCCTCCTGCGAAGGAATAGACCCGGAGGTAAATCCGGTTCCATAGTCAATCAGCATTGGCTCCGTGACCGTGACAACTGTCGCCTTGGCAGCCAAGGCTTTCGCCAGGGCTATCCCCTGCTCAACGCCCTTCCTGGCGACGTCGGAGCCATCCGTGCTCACGAGGATATGAGTGTACATCTGAGTTCTCCCTGCCTGGTCGACCACGGTTCCGGCAACACCAACACTCGTCGAGATATGCACGTTGGTGCACTGCAAGCCC
This sequence comes from Mesorhizobium sp. B2-4-1, assembly GCF_006442185.1. Classification (NCBI taxonomy): domain Bacteria; kingdom Pseudomonadati; phylum Pseudomonadota; class Alphaproteobacteria; order Hyphomicrobiales; family Phyllobacteriaceae; genus Mesorhizobium; species Mesorhizobium sp. B2-4-1. Next base: position 257,079 of record NZ_VFVN01000009.1, read on the forward strand.
TCTCTTGGACATCCAACTCACGCCGATTGTATCGCGACGCTGGGCACATTCGGGAGCGGACGCACCATCTCCAAACCGCGGAGGAATAGCGCTAGCCCGGCCCGACGATCACCAATTGCCTTTTCGTGTACCAGCTATGGTTAAATCACAGACAAGACGACAGATGTTCGCAATGCCTTTGTTGCCCGCTCAACCTACAATTCATCGAGTCATTGCGTTATGTGCAATTTATCCCAATGAATTGCATCTCGTCCAATTCTCCTTATTGCGACGTGCATATGTTGGCGATTCCCCTTTCGACCCCAAAATCGAACAATATGATTTGATCAATGTATCTTTCGGTGAGTATCTCCATGTGAAAAGAAGCACATTATTGACTGGAGGGGCGGCAGCCGTCACCGCCTGTCTGCAAAGCCCGCCTTTTCGCAGTCGATGGGACGTGCATCTTGGGGTTAAAGGCGACGCGCCCCTGCACCGCGCGAATGACTCGGGCGGAAGCCCCGAGCCCGAGCGACCAATCGATCTTTTCTGATCCCGGCACAGGATCGTTTTCGGTCATAATTCGAAGAAAGCAGACAACCAGATCCGCGACTATGCCGATTTGCGTCCGGCTTTGGCTTTGGGGCGGTCCTTGATCCCTTCCTTGGCGAGACTCTTGCGGAGAACCGACGCCAGATCGATAACGTTCTCCTTGGGCGGGGGCACCGGTTTGGGCGGCTGCTTGCCCTTGCGTTTTGCGTCGATCAACGCGATGAGCGCATCCTCGTAGGT